>NZ_MSTI01000077.1 GCF_001949125.1 Deinococcus marmoris | reverse complement strand
CCGTGGTCGATCAACGCTTTCTTGCCAGGGAGCGAGAATTTTTCACTCTGGATCAGAGCATCGTGGGCGCGCACCACGGTTCGCTGAACCGTGGCCTCATGGACACCCCAGTCCTGGCCGATGTGGAACAACGTACGGTACTCGCGCCAGAACTCCAGCGTCATCAGGAGTTGCGCTCCCAGAGGGAGTGCAGGTGGTCGTCCAGATTTGACTTTGTTGGCATGGCGTCCCTGCAACACGGCCTCCATCTCTGAAAAAGTTTCGGGGGACACACCAGTGAGACGACGAAAACTCGTGCGATTCAGCTTCAGGGCTTGATGATATTTCAGCGTGCCGACCATCCCCCACCCTAGCGCACGACTTTCGCAAGAGGTCTATTGAGCAGACCACACAAAACGTGGCATATCGGGCGGCTTAACTTGTGGCCGCCCAGCCCGCAAAAAGGGGTCAGGCCGCTATCCTGCCCCCATGAACTCCCCCACCCCCGATTCCCGCATTCCCATCATCGTCATCGGCGGCTTTCTGGGCGCGGGCAAAACCACACTGGTCAACCACCTGATCCGCAGCCTGCCGCACCGCTTGGGCGTGATCGTCAATGAATTCGGGCAGGCCGGGGTAGACGGCAGCCTGATCGAGCGCCTTCAGGACGACGTGACTGAGCTGACGGCGGGCTGCCTGTGCTGCACCGGGCGCGATGACCTGCTGCGGGCGCTGGTGACCATCTCCATGCGCGAACAGAAACCTGACGCCGTGATCGTGGAACTCTCCGGCGTGGCCGACCCGACGCCCGTGCTGGCAACTTTGCTGGAACGCGGGGTGCGCGCCGCCTTCCGGGTCACGACGCTGGTGGCGGTGGTGGACGCCCGCCACGTCCTGCAAACCCTGCGCGAACACCCGGAGGCCGCGCGGCAACTGGCCTACGCCAACGTGGTGGTGCTGAACAAGACCGATCTGGCGGACCCGGAGGCGCTGGCACGGGCCGAGGCCACGTTGAAGGGTGTCAATCCGCTGGCCCGCTTAGTTGGCGTGGAGCGCGGCCAGATCGATGCCGACGCCCTGCTGGCCCGCGACGACTTCGATCCACGCGTGCTGGACGGCCAGGAAACCGAGGCACACGCACACACGCCGGATTTGAAGACCTTTACCCTGCGCGCAGAACGTCCGCTCGACCCCTACGAGTGGCAGCGTTTCATGACCAGCTACATCCTGGCGCGGCCCGCCGAGGTTCTGCGGGTCAAGGGCTGGCTGGACTTGCACGGCTACCCGCAGCGCATCCTGTTTCAGGCGGTGCGCGATCTGTTCACCGCCGACGCCTGGGACGACAACAAGGGCGGCAGCGAACTGGTCTTCATCGGACGCGGGCTGGACCGGGAGGAGTACGCGGCGGCCTTTGAAGCCTGCCTGACCCCCGATCCGGCAGACCTGATTCCAGATTGATGAACCGATCTTGAGCATGGGCAGCACGTCGAAACGGGATGACCAGCCTATGCTCTGGGCATGAGTCTTCTTCCCTGGCAAACCGATCAGGACAAGCCCAGCTATCTGGTTGAGGACGCGGTGGTCAACCACGACGCCCTCGAGGAACTGGCCGAGAAACTGCAACTGGCTCTGCGCGGTGCGGAAGGCTTGCTGCCAGACGGCGTGACCGACGTTTTGCACGGCGTTCCACTGGGCCACCCGATTCATCCGATTCTGGTGCACCTGCCGCTGGGCGGGTGGATGATCGCTGGAATGCTGGACTTCTTCCCCGGCCAGAAGTCGGAGGAGACCGAACGGGCCGCCGATCTGGCCCTGACGTTGGGCACGGTGGGCGCAGTCGCCACCATCGCCACCGGCTGGACCGACTGGGCGGGCGCACGCGGCGAGGCCCGGCGCACCGGCCTGATTCACGGTCTGCTCAACGAAACGGCTTTCTTTCTGAACATCGGCTCCATCGTGGCAAGGCGCAAGCAGAAGCGCGGGCTGGGGAAATTACTGTCGGGCACGGCGCTGGGGCTGGCCCTGGCGGGCGGTTTCCTGGGCGGCGAACTGGTCTACCGACACGGCCTGGGCGTGGGCAAGACCCTGAATCACCCTCAAGGCTGAGGCCGCTCCAGCGCCCTATCCTCGCGGTATGACCCTGCATCCCGATCTCAATTTCCCCGCCCCCGAGGACTTCGCCCGCCTGACGCCCGAGGAAGTGGCCGCCCGCATCAATGGGCCGCAGGGCGACGGCCTGAGCGGCACCCTGGGCGCACGCCTCGGCATCCGCTTTCTGAGCGTGACCCGTGAGCGTCTGCGTGCCCAGATGCCGGTGGAGGGCAACCTTCAGCCCGCCGGACGCCTACACGGCGGCGCGAATCTGGCGCTGGCCGAGGAACTGGCAAGCGTGGGTTCCTGGATCAATCTGGACCCCCGCAAACAGGTGGCGGTGGGCGTCGATCTCAGTGGCACGCACGTTCGGGGCGTCTCGGGCGGGATGGTGACCGGAGAGGCGACGCTGGCCTACCGGGGCCGCAGCGTGATGGTCTGGACGGTGGAAATCAGGGATGAGCGCGGGCGGCTGACCAGCATGGCCCGCTGCACCTGCAACGTGGTGTCGGTGGGCGGCTGAGCGCAGATTCGGTGTTGTACTGCCAGCACTCGGGTTAGACAAATCTCCAGAGCTGTCTGGGCGGATTTTCGCGTGCGAGTCGGCCCTTTGCCATAGTGGGACATGATGCTTAGACTCCTTCATAAATTGCGCGGCCCTAAATTGCGCCGCCCTGTCGCCCTTCTGTGTGGCCCGATACCGGGAGCTGTCGCTTGGGCCGCGCCGTGAGCAGCGACAGCCTGGGCAGCGTGCAGGACTTTCTGAACAGCGTCACGCACATGAACCGCAATCAGCCGGAGTTTTTGCAGGCCGTCGAGGAGGTCATGGAAAGCCTGTGGCCGTTCTTGCAGGAGCATCCGCAGTACGCACGGCAAAGCCTGCTCAAGCGGCTGGTAGAACCCGAGCGCGTCATCATCTTCCGGGTGTGCTGGATCGACGACAGCGGCGAGGTGCAGGTCAACCGGGGCTACCGCATCCAGCACAGCAGCGCAATCGGGCCGTACAAGGGCGGGCTGCGCTTTCATCCCAGCGTCAACCTCTCGATCCTGAAATTCCTGGCCTTCGAGCAGACCTTCAAGAATGCCCTGACCACCCTGCCGATGGGCGGCGGCAAGGGCGGCAGCGACTTCGATCCCAAGGGCAAGAGCGATCTGGAGGTGATGCGGTTCTGTCAGGCGTTCATGACCGAACTGTTCCGGCATATCGGCGCGGATACCGACGTGCCCGCCGGGGACATCGGCGTGGGCGGGCGCGAGATCGGCTACCTGTCGGGCATGATGAAAAAGCTGACCAACCGCGCCGATCCGGTGTTCACGGGCAAGGGCCTGACCTACGGCGGCTCGCTGATTCGCCCGGAGGCCACCGGCTACGGCACGGTCTACTTCGTGCAGGAGATGCTGGAACACGAGGGCCGCGCGCTGGACGGCCTGCGCGTTTCGGTGTCCGGTTCCGGCAACGTCGCGCAGTACGCCATCGAGAAAGCCATGCAACTGGGCGCGAAGGTGGTCACGGTTTCGGATTCAGGCGGCACCGCCGTGGACGAGGACGGTTTCACGCCCGACAAACTGGCCACCCTGATGGAACTCCGCAACGAACGACAGGGCCGGGTGGAGGAATACGCCCGTCTGGTGGGCGCGCAGTACCACGCGGGCGCGCGGCCCTGGGGCGTGGCGGTGGACGTGGCCCTGCCCTGCGCCACCCAGAACGAGCTGGACGAGGAGGACGCCGCCACGTTGATTAAAAACGGCGCGCTGGCCGTGGCCGAGGGGGCCAACATGCCCTGCACCTTCGAGGCGGCCAAACGCTTTGAGGAGGCCAGCGTGCTGTACGCGCCCGGCAAGGCCAGCAACGCAGGCGGCGTGGCCACCAGCGGCCTGGAGATGAGCCAGAACGCCCAACGCCTGAACTGGACCCGCGACGAGGTGGACGCCCGCCTGCACGAGATCATGCGCGGCATTCACCGGGCGGCCCTGATCCACGGACGGCGGCCCGACGGCACCCTGAGTTACCTTCAGGGCGCGAACGTGGCCGGATTTGTGAAGGTGGCCCAGGCGATGCTGGAGCAAGGGGTGGTGTGAGGGACGGGATGGATTGGTGGGTTAGGAAATGGTCTTGGGGTGGTTTCCACGGTTTAACCCTTCTGCTTCGCAGCTCTGCGAGTCCGGCCCTTCGGGGCACCTTCCCTCAAGGGGAGGCAAGTGGATGGCGTATGGCACGATGTACAGCCACTTTTGGCTCCCCTTGAGGGGAGCTGGCTGCGAAGCAGACTGAGGGGTTCGCCTTCCAACCCACCGCACATTCGCCCCCTGAATCAGACTTCGCTTAAGCCGCGCGTCTAGATACCCCCTTGCCTCCAGACCCTTCCATCCGTTACAGTTGCCCGCATGATCCGCTCTGGCCTCCTTCTTATCCGTCCTCCGGTGGAGTGAACGGCCAGGCAAGTATGGCCCGCCCAATCCCCCGGAGGAGTCCCCTTCGGGGGATTTTTTATGCCGCCTCTTACCTCAAGTCTAAAAAATAGGAGTCCACATGACCCAGCCGCAGAAGAGCCAGCCGCAAAGCACAGACCGCATCATCATCTTCGACACCACCCTGCGTGACGGCGAGCAATCCCCCGGCGTGGCGCTGAACCACTCCCAGAAGCTGGAAATCGCGCACCAGTTGGCGCGGCTGGGCGTGGACGTGATTGAGGCGGGCTTTCCCATCGCCAGCCCCGGCGATCTGGAAGGCGTGTCCCGCATTGCGCGCGAGGTGCGTGGGCCGATCATCACCGGACTGGCACGGGCCGGGAAAGCCGACATTGAAGCGGCGGCCAGAGCGGTGGAAGCTGCCGGGAAGCCCCGCATCCACACCTTTATCGCCACCAGCCCGATTCACATGGCCAAGAAACTGAATCTGGAACCCGACGCCGTGGTGGAACGCGCCGTGCAGGCCGTGACGCTGGCCCGTTCCTTCGTGGACGACGTGGAATTCAGCGCCGAGGACGCCACCCGCAGCGACTGGGACTTCCTGAGCCGGATTTTCAAGGCGACGGTGGAGGCGGGCGCAACAACCATCAACGTGCCCGACACCGTGGGCTACACCACGCCCGACGAAATGCGAAAGCTGTTCGCGTTCCTGAAGGCTGAATTGCCCGCCCACGTCATCCTGAGCAGCCACTGTCACGACGATCTGGGTATGGCGGTGGCCAACTCCATCGCGGCGGCAGAGGGCGGCGCACGCCAGATTGAATGCACCATCAACGGCATCGGTGAACGCGCCGGGAACGCCAGCCTGGAAGAGATCGTGATGGCCTTTCACACCCGCGCCGATCACTACGGCTACACCACGGGTATCCAGACCCGCGAGCTGTACCGCTCCAGCCGCATGATCAGCCGCCTGAGCGGGATGCCCGTGCAGCCCAACAAGGCCATCGTGGGCGACAACGCCTTCGCACACGAGTCCGGTATTCATCAGGACGGCGTGATCAAGGCGCGCGAGACCTACGAGATCATGAACGCCGAGCTGGTGGGCCGCGAAGCCGCCGTGCTGGTGATGGGCAAGCACTCGGGCCGCGCCGCCTTCCGCAAGGCGCTGACCGATCTGGGCTATGCCGACATGCCCGACGACAAAGTGCAGCACCTGTTCGGGCGCTTCAAGGACCTGGCAGACCGCAAGGGCCAGATCTTCAGCGACGATCTGCGCGCTTTGGTGGATTCCCGCAGTGACGTGCCACAGACCTTTTCGCTGGAAGGCTTCCAGATCACGTCCGGCATGAACATGACCCCAGTGGCCTTCGTGCGCCTGCAAACGCCTGACGGTCCGATTGACGCCACGGCGCACGGCGACGGCCCGGTGGAGGCCGCGTTCGGGGCCATCAACAAGATCACGGGCCTGTCGCCCACGCTGGAGAGCTACCGCATTCAGGCCGTCACGCAGGGCGGCGACGCGCTGGGCGAGGTCAGCGTCAGCGCCCGCCACGGCGAAACGCTACTGCACGGTCTGGGCGTGGCGACGGATGTGGTAGAGGCCAGCGCCCGCGCCTGGATTCGCATTCAGAACATGATCGTGGCTGGCATGGGGGCCGAGCGGCGGCAGGGAGAATTTGCGCCGGGGCGCATCTGATCACGCAGTAGCCGAAAAAGGCAGGGCCAGAATCGGAGGAGGGTCACCCTCTGATCTGGCCTGACCTTTTAAAGTCTGCGGGTGAAACGTCTACTGGCCCTTTTCCTCGCTTTCTTCGTCTTCCTGCCTGCCACGTTCATGATTATTGGCCTGTGGCAAGCGGGCTGGGTGTGGGCAGCGATACCCGGCTGGTACTGGGGGGCGGCGCTGTTGTACGGTCTGTCCTGTCTGGCCGGGATGCTTCTGATTCTCAGCGCCAAGCCGCACCTGTCCTTTACCGCACGAATGCTGCGGTGCGCAGCGGGCCTGGGATTGCCCTTTTCCTCCTTCGCGCTTAGCGGCGACGGTCTGCGGGGCGAATTCATCACCGGAAATCTGACGTCTGCCCTGCTGCTCAGAATCCCCGTATTGCTGGTCATGGCCCTTGTGTTTGGAGCTGTGGCTGCCAGCATTCAGCAGCGCAGAGCGGCATGAAGCAGTGAACTCAAACCGCTTGGCAGCGACAAAATCTCTGGAGACATCATGATCCCACACCCATCTCCCGTCTCAACCAACGCTTTCCACGCCCGCGCCGCAGAACTCGAATTGAACGCCAGTTGCGAGTTGCTCACGGCGCACTCGCTGGGCACCATGACCACCAGCAAACCGGGCGGGCAAGTGCTGAAACTCGGTAAGGGCATCGGCCTGGGCAGCGCGTATCTGGCATCAGTGGTCCGTATCTGGACTGGGCAGGTGGTCTGCGTGAAGCTAGAGTTAGGCGCATGATTCAGGAAATCGCCGTCCTCCACATTCGCCCCGGCCAGACCGCCGAGTTTGAAACTGCCTTTGCCGGGGCGCAGCGGATTATTGCCAGCATGAAAGGCTATGTGCGCCACGAGTTGCAACACTGCCTGGAGGATGACCACAAATACGCCCTGCTGGTGTGGTGGGACACGCTGGAGGACCACACCGAAGGTTTTCGCGGCAGCGCCGAATACCAGGAGTGGCGCTCATTGCTGCACCACTTCTACGATCCGTTCCCGATAGTGGAGCATTACGCGAGGGTGCTGCCCTGACCCGGCCCCTGCGCGTGGTGTTCATCTGCGCCCAGAACAAGTTGCGGAGTCCCACAGCAGAGGCGATCTTCCGCGACTCAGCCGACTGGGAGGTGGCCCCGGCGGGAACCCACCACGACGCCGAAACGCCCGTCAGTGGAGACCTGCTGGAATGGGCCGATGTGGCCGTGTGCATGGAAAAGCGGCACCGGGACGTGTTGCGCCAGCGTTTCAGGGGCGCGCTGCCGGATGACCGCATCCTCACGCTGGGCATTCCCGACGACTACGACTTCATGGACCCGGAACTGGTGAGCATGTTGCGCCGACTGGTGCCGGGACGATTAGAGAGGATCAGACCGCGAGACAGCAAATAGAACGCCCGACTATTCCCGTTTACCTGCAAGGACACTTCCAGATCAGGCGACTAGAATTCCTCGATCAGCCCGGCCATTACGAAGGGGCGCAGGGTTTCCAGAACGGTGCGGGGCGACTCGCCGCTACGTTCCAGAATGCTGCGGATATCGAGTTCCTGCGAGACCAGTTTCAGGGCGCGGAACTGCGGCTGCGTGACGGGCTGGGCCTCGGACCAGCGGGGGGTAAAACGCAGGCGGCGCTGCCAGTCGGGGAAGGTCCGCAGCAGCGGCTCCCAGGCGTCGGTTTCCTCGAACAGACGGCGCAGCGCCGAATCGCGGTGCAGGTGCAGGCTGCGTTCTGGGGCGCTGACACCCGGCTCGAAGATGAACGAGCCGCTGCTCAGGCTGGCCAGCAGTTGCAGGGCCGGATCGCCGCTCAACTGGCCGCAGCGGGCGTGGACGATCTCGCCGCGCTCCAGCCACAGTTGGCCCCCGCGCACATGGTCCACACTCAGCAGCCCGTCGCGGCCACTGGTCAGAAGCATCTGCATGACGGAAAGGAAGGGGAAAACTGCAAGGTCACCGCGCACCATAAAGTAAAGACAGTGTAATGCGATTTTGAATTGAATGATGTGCTGTTCTTGCCCCCCCCCACTGGGCGGGGTGCCGGAGAACCGCTGGTCTGGGCGGCCATGCCAGAATGCCCCATGACCGATGTGACCGGGACGCTCTTTTCGCTGGCGGCGGCAGACGCGCTGGGGGCCGCCACCGAGTTCAAGACGCCCCAGGCCATCGCGTCCCGCTACGGGCCAATATTCACGGACTATCAGCCGGGCAGCGTGTTCGGCTTCGCGCCCGGCGAGGCCACCGACGATACCCAGATGGTGGTGGCGACGCTACTGGGTTACGCCCGCAAAACTGGTCTGGAAGGCGTGCTGGCCGCCCTGCGCGAGTGGCTGGCGGCGGGGCCACCGGACGTGGGCGGCCTGACCGGCGCGGCCCTGCGTTTCAATGCAATGGACGGAGGTGTGCGCGCGTGGCAGGGCAGCGGCTTCCAGAGCGCCGGAAACGGCGGCCTGATGCGAATCGCCGCCGTGTGGATCGCCGGATACCGGGGCGCTGAGTTGGCCCACGCGTCGGCTGCCGTGACCGCCCTGACCCACGCCGATCCCCGCTGCGTCTATGCCTCGGTGTTTCTGACGGCCTTTCTGGAGGCGCTGGCCGGGGGGCAGCCCTACGCCGGAGCCGCCGCTGCCGCGCTACAACTCACCGACGATTTCGATGCCCGCGCCGCCCTGCTGGACGCTGGCCTTTTCGGGATCGATACCCGCGATGCCCACACGGCCTTCCGGGACCGCGAGCGGCAGGCCCGCGCCGAGGTCCGCGCCCGCGTGCGCTCCGGCCTGGGCGGAAAACTGACCTCCCAGAGCGGTTTCGTGCTGGATACGCTGGAAGCCGCCGTGAAACATGCGGGGGCCGGGACGTGGCACGCCTGCGTGGAACCCGCCGTGCTGCTGGGAGACGACAGCGACACGGTGGCCTGCGTGGTGGGGGCCGTCGCCGGGGCGCGCGGGCTGGAGGTGCCCCCTCATCTGCTGCCGCCGCTGCGCCTGGGTCACACCTGGCCGGGCTGGCAGCGTGACTGGGCCTGCACCGAGCATTTTCCGGCAGTGGTGCAGGCTGCCCAGGCAAAGTGAACGGGCGGGCATGAACGACGCCGAATTCCTACGGCTGGTGCGCCTGAATCCGGTCAACGCGGCCCTCCTGGAGCGTCTGCCCGAACTGGGCGTGGAGCAGGCCCATCTGGTGGCCGGGGCACTGTTCGGCACCGTCTGGAACGTGCAGAGCGGGCAACCGCCAGCCGCCCAGATCAGGGATTACGACCTCTTCTACTGGGACGACGACCCCAGCTACGCCGCCGAGGACGCCGTGATCCGCCGGGCCGGGGAACTGTTCGCCGATCTGGACGCCCCCATCGAGGTCCGCAATCAGGCGCGCGTCCACCTGTGGTTTAACCAAAAATTCGGGCAGGACCGCCCGGCCCTGGGCAGCGTCCGCGAGGGCATCGATCAGTTTCTGGTGGAATGCACCTGCGTGGGCGTCAGTGCGCGCGGCGAGGTGTATGCCCCTTACGGCCTGGAGGACATGGCCGCCGGGATTCTGCGCCCCAATCCCCTCAACCACACCCCTGGCCTGTGCGCCGCCAAGATCGCCGATTACGTGCGGCGCTGGCCCTGGCTGCGGACGCCGTAACGGCGGAGAACGGGACTGACTGTCAGGGTCCAGGCCCCGGTCTGCACCGCTGCTGGCGCGCACGCAGACATCCGTCAGCTCCAGGCCCTACACTGGCGCACAAGTGAAAGCCATCAATGACCGCGAGGAAAGATCTGTAACAGAGGACGGCAGGGCCGCGCACGCCCCCACCAGGGCCACCGGGCGAACCCTGCTCCGCGCCGGTTTCCTGCTGGGCGCGCTCACGCTGGCGCTGACGGCCTGCGTACCGACGCAGATGACCGACCCGCGCACCATCGTTCCCGACAACGATCCATCGGTGGGGCCAGCCTATTCCGGCCCGCTGGTCATTACGCGGGGCGGCACCTACCAGGGCAACTGGCAGAGTTTCGACCCGGCGGTTCCGGCGGTGATGGTCCGCACCCGCGAACCCGTGATCATCGAGAACTCTGTCGTGCGGGGACGGGGCGATCTGATCCGGGGCGAGGAAGCCAACCTGACCCTGCGCAACACCACCGGCTACGGCCTCAATCCCCTGACCAATGGCGCGTTTCCGGGGCGCTTCCTGTCGGTCTACAGGGCGGTCAATCTGGTGGTGGAGAACAACACGCTGCGGGGAACGTCGGGCATGTACGTCAACCTGTTCGTGGGCGATTCCACTGCCGGGCAGACCCTCAAGTTTCTTCGCAACCGGGTCAGCAATGTCGATGGACGGTTTGTCACGCAGATGGGCAAACTGACCGGAAAGCGCTATTACGTTCAGGCCATCCAACTGAACGCGGTCAACCGGGTGCCCGGCATCGAGATCGCGTGGAACGAGATCGTCAACGCGCCGGGCCACAGCGCCGTCGAGGAAAACATCAGCATGTACGAATCCGGGGGAACAGCGGCCAGCCCGGTCCAGATTCACGACAACTACATCGACGGGGCCTACGCCGTCCGCCCGCTGAACGACCGCGAGTATTCGGGCGGGGGCATCATGCTGGGTGACGGGCTTCAGACCGATATGAACGTGGTCGGCGGCTATGTCGATGTGTACAACAACCAGATCCTGCGCACCTCCAATCAGGGAATCGCCGTGGCGGGCGGGCACAACCAGCGGGTCTACGGCAACCGGATCATCTCCAGTGGCCGCCTGCCCAGCGGCGAGATCAATCCCCACGCCAACGTCGGAATCTACGTCTGGAACAGCCAGGCCAGGGGCGCGCAAGGCTCCGCGACCTTTTTCAACAACTCGGTGCAGAACAACCTGATCGGCTGGACCCGTTTCGATTCCAGGGGCCAGGTGTACTACAACAACCTGTGGGCACCCAGTTGCCTGGCAGCCAGCGGAAACATCTGCAAGGACAACCAGGACTGGCCCGTACCGATCAGCCAGGAAGTCGAGCGCCAGGAACTGACCCTGTGGCAGAAGAAACTGCGGGACGCGAACATCGTGGTGGGCGTTCCAGCAACGTCCACGACAGCCACGACGCTGCCCTGAATCGGCGCATCTCCGGTCATTGCAGGGAACAGGCCAGAATCCGCAGAAGTTGAAGCCTGGGCTGCCATGCCACGGGCCTGCGCTGTCCACCTTCCTGGAGCAGATTCCATAAGCAGGAAGGTCTGCTGGACGCTGGCGGGCGGCCCCCAGCTTCGCCTGACCTGACAGGACTTCTGGTCAACCTGCGCCAGACCGCGCCATCACGTACACTGTCAGGGTTGCCGCGCCGCCGCCCCAGTCCGGGTCAGGCTGGCGCAGGCGGAGGAGAGAACGTATGGGATTAGCGATTGGAATTGTCGGATTACCGAATGTCGGAAAAAGCACGCTGTTCAACGCCATCACGCGCGCCGGGGCGCTGGCGGCCAATTACCCCTTTGCCACCATCGAGCCGAACGTGGGCCGCGTCATGGTGCCGGACGAGCGCCTGAGTGCCCTGAGCCGGGTCTTTACCAAGGGAGACCGCGTGCCGCCGATCATTCCCACCTTCGTGGAATTCGTGGATATCGCGGGGCTGGTCAAGGGGGCCAGCACGGGCGAGGGCCTGGGCAACCAGTTTCTGGCCAACATCCGCGAAGCCGACGCGATTGCCCATGTGGTGCGCTGCTTCGCCGATGACAACGTGGTGCATGTGGCGGGCACCGTGGACCCGCTGGACGACATCGAGACCATCAACACCGAACTGATTCTGGCGGACCTGTCAGGGCTGGAAAAACGCCTGGGCAACCTCCAGAAAAAGGGCAAGGGCGGCGACAAGGAAGCGAGGGAACACGCCGAGCTGGCCGAAGCCATTCTGGCGGTGCTGGGCGAGGGCAAACCCGCCCGCGCGGGCAGCTACGAAGCGCCCATTCCCAAAGAATTCGGTCTGATCACTATCAAGCCCGTGATCTACGTGGCGAACGTGGGCGAGGACGATCTGACCGCCGACAACGACTTTGTGCGTCAGGTGCGCGAGTACGCCGCCGCCGAGGGCGCAAGCGTGGTCAAGATCAGCGCGCAGATCGAGGGCGAACTGGCCGAGATGCCCGAGGACGAGGCCCGCGAATTCCTGACCGATCTGGGCGTCACCGAGAGCGGCCTGGACCAACTGGTGCAGGTGGGCTACGAAACGCTGGGCCTGATCACCTTCATCACCAGCGGCGAGAAGGAAGTGCGCGCCTGGACCATCCGCGACGGCGAGAAGGCCCCGGAGGCTGCCGGAGAAATCCACAGCGATCTGGAGCGGGGCTTCATCCGCGCCGAGGTCATCGAGTGGGACAAGATGGTGGAAGCCGGGGGCTGGGTGGGGGCCAAGGGCAAGGGCTGGGTCCGCACCGAGGGCAAGGAATACGTGATGAAGGACGGCGACATCATGAACGTGCTGCACAGCTCGTAGCGTCAGACCTAACCTTATTGGCGCGGCGTCAGCATGCAGACCAGAGTAATCTGACACCAACTACATAAGACTGTCATTTCGGACGGAAACACAGAGACGAGGAACCTTGGGCTGCAATTCAGGATTCCTCGTCCCCGCTTTTCTAGCCCATGTTCATATCCTCATTCAGACGCTTGTAGCCTTCCCCAGAGCCGAAGGGTAGACCCGCATCAGCGCGACTGAAGCAGACCGACGACAGAACCTGACGCGAAACAGCCCCTGCCGGTCCGTGGGTCCCTGGGAAAGAAGGGGCGGCGGCAGCATGAACCGCCACTAGAAGCTGGATGAACGAAACAGTTAAATGGTCACGCGACCATCTGTGTATGCTGAATCCAGCATTCTCCCTCTGTAGCCCTGCCTGCGATTTCACGATTCTGATCAGGGCTGATCTGGTCAGTTTGCACGCGAACGCATCCGCTCTCATCGACTGGCCTCTTTCTGTGGAGTCTCATTGTCCGTTCCTCCCCGCCGCCCATCAGCCGCTTCATCACCGCCTGCGTGGCCAACCGGGCAGCGGCGGATGTTTCTGCTGGTGGTGATCATCGAGGTGTGTGCCAGTCTGGCGGCGCTGTGGTCCCAGGCACCGGCTTTCGACACGCTGGATGTGTGGGCACTGCCCCTACTGTCGGTCACGATGCTGGGGGTCCAACTGCTGCTCGCCAGGGGCGTCATCCGCTTCGAGACCGCCACCTCGGTGGCCTTCTTGGGGGCCAGCCTGTATCTGCTGCTGGCCCTGAGCCATCAGTTTGATCCATTGCCCGCAGGGGTCAGACGACTCTCAGAGAACACCTACTGGTTTGCCGTCCTCTATACGTCCATCTTTTACATCTACCCGCCGCGCCGCGCCGTCAGCCGCGCCCTGCTGATCCTGGGCATCTCCACAGTCATCTGCGGTGGCAACCTGATCCTGACGGTTCCAGCCAACATGCAGCTCAATCTGCTCAGTGCCACGGCGCAGTTTTTGCTGAGCAGCAGCGTACTGATCCTGATCCAGGCCACCTTTGGGGTGCAGCGGGCGCAGCTTCTGGCCTCGCGCTCTGCGGCCCTGATCGATGTGCTGACCGGCGTCGCCAACCGCCGCGCCGCCGAGGAACGCCTGCGGGAATTGGCAGGGAAAAGAGCCACTTATACGGTGGTGCTTTTTGACCTGGACCATTTCAAACAGATCAACGACAGGCACGGCCACGCCACGGGCGACCGGGTACTGCGGGCGGTGGCGCAACTGTCCCAGGACCTGTTGCCGCAGGGCGGCATGGTGGCCCGCTGGGGCGGCGAGGAATTCCTGCTGATCCTGCCCGCACTGGGCGACACCCAGGTCAGAAAGCTGCTGAACAACCTGCGCAACGAATTACGGCAGCAACGCCACGGCGAGGTGGTGGGCGTCACGGCCTCATTCGGGGTGGCCAGCGCCGCAGCAGGAGAGTCGTCCGACGACGTGGTGGCCCGTGCCGATGAGGCGATGTACAGCGCCAAGCAGCAGGGCCGCAACGACATCCGTCTGGCCGAGTGGCGGCGCAATACGGTTTACTGAGCCACAGCCTCAGAAGTCTTGACTGACCAGACAGAGCATGCGCGGCTTCCCCCGCACCAAACACTTTCTCTGAAGGCTGTCCGGGATGAGATTCCCGTCCCTGCTGTCGCTCTGTGACCGAACCGCAAAAAAGGCGGTAGGCCCTCGCCGCCGCCCTTCTCCTTCCAGACTTTAGTTCACCAGTTTGGTCTTGTTGGTCACGAAGTCCATCAACACGTACTGGCCGATGTTCTGAGGCGTGGTGAAGTACGCCTTGCCGCGCGTCATCTCGGAAACGCGTTTCACGAAGCCCACCAGTTCAGGATCGCGGGCCAGCATGAAGGTGTTGACCTGAATACCGGAGCGGCGGCAGTTGGCGACTTCCCGCAGGGTTGCACCCAGCACGTAGGGATCGAGGCCATAAGCGTTCTTATAAATCCGTCCATCCGGCAGCGTCAGGGCGCTGGGCTTGCCGTCGGTGATCATCACGATCTGCTTCATGTCCTTGTTCTCACGCTTGAGCAGTTGCTGGGCCAGCCGCAGCCCGCCTGCCGTGTTGGTGTGGTATGGCCCGATCTGCGCCTGCGCCAGCTTGCTTACGGGCACTTCCTCGGCACTGTCGTGGAACAGCACGAATTTCACGGTGTCGCTGGGGTACTGCGTGCGGATCAGGTGGGCCAGGGCCAGCGCCACCTGCTTGGCGGGGGTAAAGCGGTCCTCGCCGTACAGGATCATGGAGTGCGAGCAGTCCAGCAGCACCACCGTGGCCGCCGAGGAGTTGTACTCGGCCTGACGGATGACCAGATCGGATTCCTCCATGTTCTCCATGCCCTTGCTCAGCACGTTGCCCAGGGTGGCGGTGGTATCCAGGTTCAGGGTGTCGCCAAACTCGTAGTTCTTGAGTTCGCCGGACATCTCCACGCCGCTGGCGTACTCGCGGGTGTCGTGCGCGCCCGCGCTGCTGCGGCCCAGGCCGCCCATCAGATCGCGCAGGGACTTGTAGCCCAGGAAATCGATGCTCTTGTCGGTCAGTTGGAAGGTGGCCTCGCCGCCCTGTCCCGCGCCGCCCTGACCGTCCTGATCCTCAAATTCCTTGCGGATAAAGCCGTCCTGCTGGAGCTTGTCCATCAGGTTCTTGATCTGCTGGCCCAGCGCCGTGTCGTGGATGTCTGCCGACTGCATGGCTTCCATGAGCTGCTCTTCGGGAATCATGTTGCGCTCGGCCAGGGCTTCCAGGATGGCGTCGAACAGATCATCCATGCTGGGACGCGCGTTGGGATCGGGGTCGTAGGGATCGTTCATGCCCTGTCCCAGCAAAGCTTCCTGGATCATCTGCATCAGCTCGCTGGAATCGAGTTGATCCAGTTCGCCCTCAAACTTGCTGTACCGCGTGATGCGCGCCATGTGGTGACCTCCGTATGCGTACAGCATGGCGCGTGTGGGCCACAGCGTTTGTAAGCGGCGTTTGTAAGGCTGGGAGCGGGCAGGCGGCGTTGCAGGAATCGGCGCTGGGCGAGAGGTGGGGCGGGGTTCACCGTTCCCGCCAGATCCCGACCATCCCTGCGGACATGCCGCCCCCAGGCCACGCGTGCGGCACAATAGGGCGCATGACCTCCTCACCACCTTCGATCCGCCCCGATGCCCGGCTGGTTCGCCTGCACGCCGAACGCGGCGATCCGCACGCCCGCCTTTCCTCCGCCCTGGCAGCGCTGGAGGGCGCGGAGTGGGGCCTGCTGCTGCCCGGCGAGGCGGCGCTGGCCAAGCAATTGGCCGCCATATTGGGCCAGGGAACCCTGCGCGTGGATTCGCGGCTGCGGCTGAACCGTGACTTCCTGGCCGTGGCCGGACTGGCCGCCGCACCGCTGGACGGCGACTGGCGCGGCGCGAAAGGCGTGTGGCTGCTGGAACCGGAGGCCGGGGACATCGAACGCGCCCGCCGCGCTGGCGTGCCGGTGATCGCCGACGCCACGCTGGCCCCCGGCGGCGGCTGGCTGGGCCTGGGCGCAGAGTTGATCGTGTACCGCGACGGGGCCACCCTGACCGGGCACGGCGACGTATCGCTGGCCGTCCTGTTCGGCGCAGATGCGGCCCCGGACCCTGTCACCGATCCCCCCAGCGAGCTGAGCGTGGCGCTGGCCCTGCGCGACGTGGCCACCCTGCCCCTGCGGCTGGCCCGCGCCGCCCGCACCGTGTCCACGCTGGCAGACCGCCTGGGAGGCGCGGCCCAGGGCGCTGGCCCCACCGCCCTGCTGCTGGCCCCCGACGCCGCCCCCGACACTGCCCAGCCCCCAGGCGGGGTGCAGGCCGCCGCCCGCAGCGTCCCCGCCGGGGTCATCCTGACTCCTGGCCTGGAGGACGTGGAATTGGCGCTGGCATTGCTCTACGGCGCGGCGGAACAGGAGGGGCGCGAGGAAGTGCAGGCCCCCCAGCCCACGCCACGGCAGGAGCAGCCGCGCGATGACGGTGATTCACGCCAGGGCCGCAATGAAGGCCGCCGGGACAGCCGCCGGGAGCGGGATGGACGGCGCGACTTCAAACCCCGCCAGGAGGGACGCAACGAGGACAGCCGCAGCGACAGCGGCCAGGGAGACCGCCCGGAGCGGGGAGACCGGCCCAGCACGCCCAATCAGGCCGAATCTGGTCAGAACCAGTCCAGCCAGTTCCAGTCCAATCAGACTCAGCAAAACCCTTCACAGTCCAGCGCCCCCGAACGCTTTACCTTCGACGCGCCCACCGCTCCTCCTTCTGCTCCACAGTCCACCCCCGCACAGATCGAGGAAAGCTGGGAGCCGGAAATCGTCTACAGCGCTTCAGAGCGTGCGCCCGTGCGCCTGCCCACGCCGGTCAGCTCTGGCCCGGATTACACGCCGCTGGACGCCGGGGTGCCGGACGTGCGCCACCAGCCCGAGCGCACGCCCGCGCCAGAAGACCACGACGCGGCGGAAAGTGCCTCGCAGAACACCGCCGCGCCCGAGTCCCCGGCTCCGCAGGAACAGTCCATGCGGCGCAGCAATGGGCGGCAGCGCCAGCCCCGGCAGGAACCGCAGGACATGCCCGATTCCACCCCGGTCATCCTGCCCCCCGATCTGCCCGCCGCCAAGGAAGACCCCGCCGCCAACCTCAGCGACGAGCAGGCCGCCGTGTACGCCCGCCTGCGCGAATGGCGCAACGCCGAGGCCAAACGGCAGGAAATCAGCCGCTTCATCATCGCCAGCAACGCCACCCTGGCCGAGATCGCCCGCCGTGTGCCCTACACCGACGCCGACCTGAAAGCCGTCAAGGGCATGGGACCGGAGCGCATGAAGAAGTACGGCGACAAGATTCTAGAGGTGGTGCGCGGCTGAGCTGAAGCGCCCCTGTCTGGCCCTCTTCCCGTGGAGAGGGCTTTTTTGCGCTCAGAAGTTCAGCCCTGATTCCCCTGCACGAAATACATCTGCGTCGCCGCCAGCCGTGAGCCGTGCTTGTCGAACACACGCCGCATGGCCGCATTCTCCGCCTCCGTGCCGCCAGCATGGGTGGCGAATTGCCGCGCCGCCAGCGCCAGCAGATGCGCGTGCAGGCGCGTGCCCAGGCCCTGACCACGAGATGGCGGCAGCACGCCGATCAGGTTGATGCTGGCGGTGTCCGGGCGTCCGCCGGGGCCGACTGCGCCCAGGGCGGCGGTCAATCCATCTGCGCCGGGCAGGGCAATCAGCGTCCAGCCGTCCGAGACTTCGAGGTCTGGCTGACCCAGTTGTTTCAACAGTTCGCGGATCTCGGGTTGATCCGCGTCAACGGTCTGCGCCTGCGGGTCCAGCGGGTAAGTTCGGGCGCGCAAGTCCGTTTCGTATATGACGTGCCGACTGTCCAGCACCCACCCGGCAGCCTCGAACGGCGCAGCCTGGAGCGGGGCGAGATTATCGTCGAGCAGGAGCCGCTGTTCGGGTCCAGCTTGCGCCAGGATCGCCTGGGCCAGTGCGATGACCGCCTCTTCCGGCACATCGGCCCGGAGGTTTGGAAAGACTGGAATCTGAGGCACGGTATTGATCAGCGCGTGCCCCTCCACACCCTTATCCGAGCGCAAGATCAGCGTGTTCTCCAGCTTGAGCTGTCCCCCAGCAAGGCGTTCGCGCAGGAAGGTCAGGCGTCCGGCGGCGTCCTCCCGGTCCACGATCAGGGCGACGAGATCGGGCAGGGTTTCGGCAGTGGCGGGCTGGACGGTGAAGGTGTTCATGGATGGCCTCTGAAAAGAGCCACTGGAAAAGACGCTTCCAGTGGCTCGGGGGATGACAGATTTAAAGTTCAGCTTCTGCGCCAGCTCAGCAGCGCGATGATCAGGGTGAAGGCGATCATGCTCAACACAGGAATGGTCAGGACCGGATTCAGGGCCGACAGTGCGCCCGCGCCCCAGATCGGCCAGGGGGTGTTGCAGGGCACCACGGTGGGGTCCACCAGAGCGCTGCACGCCTTGAGGGTGGCAATAACGTTCCAGTCTTCCAGGTTCTGGATCAGGGCCACCGCCCAGCCCACCGCCGCCAGCGGCAGCACATAGCGCCGGATCTTCAGGTCAGCGCCCAGCGCCGCGACGCCCAGAATGACCGCCAGCGGGTACATGGCGATGCGCTGATACCAGCACAGCACGCAGGGGCGAAAGCCCTGGACCTCGCTGAAGTACAGGCTGCCCAGCGTGGCGGCCAGCGCCACCAGCCACGCCAGATACAGACGGTTATCGCGGGTCATCATGCGGGTTTACTGCTGCGCGGCATCAACGGCCTTGCCGATGTCGTCGGGCGAGTAGCTGCCCTGTCCACTGGCCGCCAGCACCTGCTTGCCGTTCACGAAAATGGTGGGCGTGGAGTTCACGCCTGCGTCCTCCGCCTGCTTTTCCATGGCGTCCACACGGGCGGCGGTGGCATCGGTGTCCAGGCAAGTGGCGAACTTGGTCTGGTCGATGCCCTCGACACTGCCCGCCAGATCCTTCAGGCGGGTCTTGGTGGCCCAGACGGTGGTCTCGTCGCCCTGCGCGCGGAAGAGGATGTTCTTGAACGACTCGAAAGCGTCGTTGCCACCGTCGTCGAAGACGCACAGGGCGGCCTGCCCGGCCAGCTTGCTGTCGTCGGTGGGCAGCCGGGCATTCTGGGCCAGGAAGGGCCAGATCAGGGTGTAGATTTTGGCCTTGCCGGTATCGACGTACTTGGTCTTCAACTCTGGCTCGATGCTCTCGGTGAACTGCTTGCACACCGGGCACTTGAAGTCCTCGATGGTGACGATATTGACGGGCGCATCCGCCTTCCCAATGAACGGCACGCCGTCCAGCTTGAAGTTGGCGCTGAGGCCCTTGCCCGCGCCAGCAGCCGGTTTGTCGCGCACGGCGAAAAGGGCGAGGGCAATCAGCACCACGGCGATCAGTGTGCCGACCACCAGGATGATTCGGTTGGGGTTGTTTCCCTGAAGTCTGGTCATATGGCCCAAAGTTTAGCGCCCGGAGGTGAGGCGTATCCGGGCGCATGTCCTTAACGGCGGGCAGACGATCAGGCGGCCACACCCACGCGCCCATTTTGCCGCTCGCGCCGCCGCAGCCACAGCCCGATCAGTTGCCGCACCAGACTGAAGGCCAGTCCCGCCAGCATGGCGATCAGGGCCGAGCGCAGGAACGTGTCGTTGGAGGGCAGTTTCAGGGTGGGATCGAATTTGGAGCCAAAACGCGCCACCGCCAGCAGCGTACCGGCAAAGATCAGCCCGGCGAAGGGCAGCACCAGCACGCCGCCCGAATGCTTGACCAGCAGCAGCGCCATCAGCGCGCCGCCCACCAGCGGCAGGATGATCAGCCACTGCGCCGGAGGCAGCGAGGGGCTGAAATAGCCCAGGCCGCCCAGCAACAGCCCCAGATAACCGAACCCCCCGCCGAACTCGTCGGCCAGGATCACCAGGGCCACCCACAGCAGCAGGCTGTTCTGCCACTCGCCCGGGGTCCACATGAAATAGGCCAGCACACCCAGCACTGCCCAGCCGCCCAGCAGGCGCAGCAGGGTCAGAAAGCGGGCGCGGTGCGGGCGCTCCTGCTCGGCCCGGCTGGGCAGCGGGGTCAGCGGCGGCGCGGCGCGGGCGGGCGACGGACGGCCCAGCTCTTCCCCATCCGGGGACTTCGTCAGGTTGACCGCAGCGTCGCCAGAGGGCCGCGCCACCACCGTCCGGTCCACGTCTGCCGCCGCCGAGGAGGTGACTTCAGACGCCGCCTGCCCCCCCTTCGGCTGGACAGCTTCAGGGTGCGGATCAGACTGCTCGGGCGCGGGCGGTTTGGTCATGCTGCCCCCTTCTTATCACGGGGCTTAGCACGCGGCTTGCGCGCGGGGGCCGCGAGGACCAGTTCACGCTCCTCTTTCTTCGGCTTCGCCGCCACGATCCCCGGCACCCGGCTGAGGTATTCCCCGGTATAGCTGGTGGGATGGGCGGCCAGTTCCTCCGGCGTTCCGGTGGCGACAATCGTGCCACCGCGCACGCCGCCTTCCGGCCCCAGATCGATGATGTGATCGGCACGCTTCATCACGTCCAGATTGTGTTCGATGATGACGAGGGTGTTGCCGCCCTCCACCAGCCGATCCAGCACTTCCATCAGCTTGCGGACGTCCTCGAAGTGCAGCCCGGTGGTGGGTTCGTCCAGGATGTAGATGGTCTTGCCGGTGGCCCGCTTGCTCAGCTCGGAGGCCAGCTTGATACGCTGCGCCTCGCCGCCCGACAGCGTGGTGCTGGGCTGCCCGATCCGCATGTAGCCCAGGCCCACGTCCAGCAGAAGCTGCATCTTGCGCTCGATGTTGGGAATCGCCTCAAAGAAACCGTGCGCGTCCTCCACGGTCATGTCCAGAATGTCGCTGATGGTCTTGTGGTTGTACTTGACCTCCAGCGTCTCGCGGTTATACCGCGCCCCCTTGCAGACCTCGCAGGGCACGTAGATGTCGGGGAGGAAGTTCATCTCGATCTTCATGACGCCGTCGCCCTTGCAGTGCTCGCAGCGCCCGCCCTTGACGTTAAAGGAAAAGCGCCCGGCCAGATACCCGCGCCGCCGCGCCTCGTTGGTGCGAGTAAACAGGTCACGGATCTCGGTGAAGACCCCGGTGTAGGTGGCCGGGTTGCTGCGCGGCGTGCGGCCAATCGGGGACTGATCGATCTCGATGACCTTGTCCAGATGGTCCATGCCCTCGATGCGGTCATATTTGCCGGGCGTGGTCTTCGCGCCGTTCAGTTCACGGGCCAGCGTGGCGTGCAGGATGTCGTGGATCAGGGTGCTTTTGCCACTGCCCGACGGCCCGGTCACGACGGTCATGATCCCCAGCGGAATCTCGGCGTCCACGTTCAGCAGGTTGTGTTCACGCGCTCCGTAGATGTTCAGCTTCTTGCCGTTGCCGCGCCGCCGCTTCTCTGGCACCTCAATCTTCAGCTCACCGCGCAGGTACTTGCCAGTCAGGCTGTTGGGATTGGCCTTGACCTCCTGCGGCGTGCCGACGGCCACCACCTCGCCGCCGTGGACGCCTGCCCCCGGCCCCATGTCCACCAGGTAATCGGCCTCCAGCATGGTGTCCTCGTCGTGTTCCACCACCAGCAGCGTATTGCCCAGATCGCGCAGGTTCTTGAGCGTGCCGATCAGCCGCCCGTTGTCCTTGGGGTGCAACCCGATGCTGGGTTCGTCCAGCACGTACAGCACGCCGGTCAGGCCAGAGCCGACCTGGGTGGCAAGGCGGATGCGCTGCGCCTCGCCGCCGGACAGGGTGTTGGCGGTGCGGTCCAGCGACAGGTAGTCCAGCCCCACGTCCACCATGAATTTGAGGCGGGTGCGAATGGCCTTGAGGACCGGGACGGAAACCGCCGCGCCGAAGGCGTTCTGCACGTACTCGTAATGGCGAGGCGCATGGGCGCGGGCCGTGCCGCCCAGATGGCCCTTCAGGTAAGGGGCGATGGCGTCGTGGTCCAGAGCGCCGTCCTGCAACTTCCCGAAATAGGCGTCCGCCTCCAGCACGCTCATGCCGCCCACCTGCGCGATGTTCAGGCCACCCACGCGCACGGCCAGAATCTCGGGCTTGTAGCGGGTGCCGCCGCAGGTGGGGCAGGGGCTGAGTTCCATCAGTTCTTCGAGCTTCTCGCGCATGAAGTCCGATTCGGTGTCGGAGTAACGGCGCTCCAGATTGGTGATCACGCCCTCGAACTCGGTCATGAAGCGCATGGTTTCCTTGCCGCCGCGCTTATAGACCACCTCGAACGGCTGGCCAGGGCCATGCAGAATGGCATTTTGAGCCGTAGCGGGCAGTTCGCGCCACGGCGTCTTGAGACTGAAGTCCAGATGCTCGGCCAGCGCCTGCAACTTGTCCCAGTAATACACGCCGCCGCCCGTGCCCTTCTTGCTCCAGGGCAGAATCGCGCCTTCCGCCACGCTGAGCTTGTCGTCGATCACCAGATCCGGGGAGAACTCGTTCTTGGTGCCCAGGCCCGCGCAATCGCCGCACGCGCCGTAAGGCGAGTTGAAGGAGAAGGAACGCGGCTCCAGTTCCTCAAGCACGCTGCCGTGTTCGGGGCAGGCGAACTTCTCGGAGTACAGCTCCTCGTGCGCGCCGCCGTCCTCGCCCGCGTCCGGCATGAGAACGCGGAGCAAACTCTCGCCGCGCCGGAGTCCGAGTTCCACACTCTCGGCAATCCGGCTGCGGTCCGTCTCGCGCAGGGTCACGCGGTCAATCACCACATCCACGTCATGCTTCTCGAACTTTTCCAGCTTCAGTTTCTCGGCCTCGTCCAGCTCGTACAGCGTGCCGTCCACCCGCACCCGCGCGTAGCCCTCGCGGCGCAGGTCGCCGAACAGTTTGCGGTACTCGCCCTTGCGGCCACGCACCACGGGGGCCAGCAGAATAGCGCGCTTTTCTGGAAACTCAGTGATCAGACGGTCTGTGATCTCGCTGGGACTCTGTTTCTCAATCTTGCGTCCGCAGATCGGGCAGTACGGCGTGCCGACGCGGGCGTACAGCAGGCGCAGGTAATCGTGAATCTCGGTCACGGTGCCCACGGTGCTGCGCGGGTTATGGCTGGTGGTGCGCTGATCGATGGAGATGGCGGGCGACAGACCCGTGATGCTCTCCACGTCCGGCTTTTCCATCAGGCCCAGGAACTGCCGCGCGTAGGCCGACAGGCTTTCCACGTAGCGGCGCTGGCCCTCGGCGTAGATGGTGTCGAAGGCCAGCGTGCTTTTGCCACTGCCCGACACGCCCGTAATCACGATGAATTGATCGCGCGGCAACTCCACGGTGATGTCTTTGAGGTTGTGTTCCTTCGCGCCGCGCACCACTAGATTATTTTGCAAGGTAGGTCGCTCCCTTCTTTATTGGAAAACGCGGCCAGCACGTCAAATTGCGCCGCTGATGATTCTGTCGGATGCGTAAGAGATGCCAGCCTCTCCGCTCTGAAACGGGATATTCTAGCAGGTCAGGGCAGGATGGGGATAGGGCGGGAAAGGGACTGTGAAGAGTGGCTGAGGTGAATGGGGAGCTGCCACTAAAACCCCTCTCCTGCGGAGCTGTGCCAGCCAGTCGGCTTTGCCGCCAGCTCCCCTCAAAGGGAGCCAAGAACTGCAAAAGACCGTGCAGATCAGCAATCACCTTGCCTCCCTTCTAAGGGGAGGTGCCCCGGAGGGGCGGACTTGCAAAGCTGCGGAGCAGAGGGGTTAAGCCGTGGCAGCCACCCATTCACCCCACTCGCCCAATTGTCCTGCAACCTCTCCCCCATTTCCCTGCCGCCTGATAAGCTGTGCCTGATGTTGCGGTCCCAGCGCCGCGCCCGCAGAACACGCGGGCATGAGGGCGCTGAGGGCTGCGGATAGGCGGTCAGACAGGTTTTTACCCAGTTTGAACCCGTGCAAAGGAGTTGGGTTGTGGCGTTTCGGGATGTACTGAATATTGAGGTCAATGCGGGCAATGGTGGCGACGGTGCAATGAGTTTTCACCGGGCCAAATACATGGAAAAGGGCGGGCCGGACGGCGGCCACGGCGGACGCGGGGGCAGCATCATCCTGCGGGCCATCGAGGGCGTAGAGTCGCTGGAACGGCTGCTGGGCCGCCGCAAGTTCAAGGGTTCCAACGGCGCATATGGCGAGGGCCGGTTGCGGCAGGGCAGCGACGGCGAGGACATCTACATCGACGTGCCCGTGGGCACCACCGCCTTCGATGAGGACAGCGGCAAGGTCATCGCCGATCTGGTGCGCGTGGGACAGGAAAAAGTGGTGGCGCGCGGCGGGTACGGCGGGCGCGGCAACAGTACCTTTGCCAGCAGCACGCGGCAGGCCCCCCGGTTTGCCGAGCTGGGAACGCTGGGGCAAAAGCGCCGCGTGCGCCTGGAACTGCGCCTAATCGCTGACGTGGGGCTGGTGGGCTATCCCAACGCGGGCAAGAGCAGCCTGCTGGCCGCACTCTCGCGGGCCAATCCAGCGATTGCCGAGTACCCGTTTACCACCCTCTCGCCCATTCTGGGCGTGGTGGACCGCCGGGACGAACACGGCACCCAGATCGAGGAACGCTTCACGCTGGCCGACATTCCCGGCATCATCGAGGGGGCTTCTCTGGGCAAGGGGCTGGGACTGGAATTCCTGCGCCACATCAGCCGCACCCGCGTGCTGGTGTACGTGCTGGACGTGACCCGCAACCCCGTGGAGGAACTGCGCGCCTTGCAGGCCGAATTGCGCGCCTATGACCCCACCCTGCTGGAAAACATCGCCCTGGTCGCCCTGAACAAGGTGGAACTGGTAGAAGAGGATCTGGGCGTGATGGTGGAGGACGAACTGGCCGAGTTCGGCTTGCCCGTATTGCGCGTCAGTGCCAGGGAAGGCAACGGGCTGGACATGCTGCGCGAAACGCTGTTTCAGATGATGCCGGACCGCGAACTGTGGGCGCAGCAGAACGCCCTGGAAATCGAGTCCGACGAGGTGCGTGAGGAGGGACTGACGGTGACCTTCCGTGAGGACGCACCCGCCAGAGGCGTGGGCATTGTCACCACGGGCGAGAACGAGCGCGTCTGGGAAATCCAGGGCGGCGGCTTTGAGGAACGCATCTCGCGCTTCTCGCGCTATATGGAGGACGCCGCCGAGTACCTGGGCGGGGTCTTTAAACGCCAGGGGCTTTACAACGCCCTGAGACGGGCCGGGGCGCGCGAGGGCGACACCGTGGAAATCGGCAACTTCCGCTTCGAGTATTTCGACGACGAGGCCGATAAGCACTGACCGCCAACCACAGCGGGGGCTGGAGCGTTCAATTCGCTCCAGCCCCCGCTTCCTTTTCGCCCCGCTCAGTCTTTCTTCTCCTTCTCGTCGCGCCTGTCCAGCTTTTTCACCACGCCCTCGCTCCACTTGCGGCCCTCGTCGCCGCCCCACAGCATCCACGCGACAAAGCCGTGCGAGGGCTTCTCGTCGCCCTGGCCAGTCTCATCCAGATTGTCCCCGGCGTGGCGCGGGAAATATTTTGCGACGTGGCGCACCTCGTCCTCGGTCAGTTGGCCGCCGCCCGCGAGTTGATCGGCCATGTGTTCGCCGACCTCGGTGCCGCCGAAGCCGTATTCGTCGCGCAGTTCCAGGGCCTTTTTGGCGTTGGCCTGCACGGTTTTGGGGATGGAGAGGTCGATGTCAGCCATGCCCCACCGTGCCACCCCGGACCGTGAGAAGAAGGTGTGTTCCCGCCCCAAATCAAGAAACCCTTCAGACCTGCCTGAGCCACAGGGCCGGGCCGGAGGTTGACCCACAACCCGGACAGTATTTTGTATGACCCTGCGGTGCATAGTGGGGGCAAGATGCGGGAAGCCGTTGCACATGCCATTTACGCCGGGGCCACAGCCAGAATCAGATACCGCTGGGCCGGACCATGACGCGCAGTCCGCAGCCCGGCGAGGCCCTGACCCTTTCCGGGGCGGATGGGGAACGCTGGGCCGAACTGGTGGAACTGTACGAGTACCGGGTGGCCGATACCCTTCAGGGCAGGGTCCCGCGCGGCGGGCGGCGCTCGCTGGCCGACCTGCGGGAAGAACTGCTGGGCGCTCCGCTGGAAGCGGCCCTGCACCGAAGGCTGCTGGAAGCGGACCGGGAGTATCTGGCCCACCGCAAATCGGCCCGCCCCCCGCAGCCCACACCTGCCCCCGTGCCGCCGCCGCCCGCCCTGTGGGACGCTCCGCTGGGGGGCGAGTCCGCCGAGTCGCGGGCATGGCAGGAACTGCACCTGCTGGCCTGGGGCGACGCGGCGCACGCCACCCTGCGGACTTACCTGCCCATCTGGCAACGTGAACCCAGTCTTCTGACCCTGCGGGTGCTGTACACCGCGCTGGAAAACGCTGAACGGGCCGGACAGGCAGGGCTGTCCGGGCAGGTCTCCTTCCCGGTGCCCGCCGTGCGCGACCCGCTGACCGATCTGGACAATCCCCAGGTCTTGCAGGTGCTGACCGAGGCCGTCGTCGCCCTGCTGGTGCAACCGGACGGACGCGGACGGCTGGAGCTGGCCCTCTCGCAGGTTCACGAGGTGCCCTTTCCGCGCCACCCGGATGACGACGTGTTGCAGGCCAGGATAGAGGCCGCCGGGCGTGAGCCGCTGGCCCCGCAGGCCAGGGACACGCTGATTCAGGCGCTGCGAACCCTGCATCCGGCCCCCAGGGACCCGCGTGAACGTCCGGCCATCCGCGAGGCCGCGCGGGCGCTGGCGCACAGCCTGGAGCCGCTGCTGAGCAGTGGCCCGCAGGCCACCCTGGGCGGCGTTCCCCAGCACAGCGTGCTGTACGCCGCCCAGCCGGGCACGGCCCTGGACGCCCCGGACGACGCCGCCAGCGAACTGGTCATCTGCCTGCCAGGGGGTCAGGCCACGCACTGGCGCGGCACCGACTTCCGCTGGCAGCCGCTGGGGGCGCAGTGGCAGCTTCAGGCCGGGGAACAGATCGCGCTGCTGCGGCCCCAGGCCGAGGCTGCCGAGCGGGGCCTGACGCTGGAGTTACCGCAGATTCGGCTGCGGGCGTTCGTGAGCGGCGCGTACCTGCTGCTGCGCGCCCAGAGCGGTCCGCAGGAAGACCTGACCCGGCTGACCTCGCTGGGCCGCGTGATCGCGCTGCTGCTGGACCCAGCCGACAACTACGCGGCGCTGCGCCTGACCCGCGCCGCCGCCCAACTGCTGCGCGTGGGCCGCATCGACACAGACTCGGTGTCGGCCAGCAGCGCGGACAGATACGCCGGGGCTGCCCCGGACGCGCTGCACAATTTCGCCCGTAAGGGGGCCGAGATCCTGTGTGGCCTGCTGGCCCGCAGAAGCACACCGGGCATCCAGCAGGCCATCCACGACGCGGCGCGGCCCCTGGGTCTGGGCGGCCCCCTGACTGGGCATCTGGCAGCGGCATTGACCGTGGCCGCCCATCACCTGGAAACTCCACCCAGCGCCCTGCGTCATAGCCGGGTGGACCTGCCTGAAGACGGCACAGCCCTGTGCGTGGAACTGCGCGACGATCCCCCATTAATCCTGCACTTCGGCGCGCGGGCCGTGACCCTGCGCCGCGATTTCCGGGGCCAGTGGACGGCCCTGCTGCCCGGGCATCCAGCACTGACCCTGCAAGACCTGACCGTGACGCGCGGGCCGGGCTTCAGCCTGATCCTGGCCCGCCACGACGGCTGGCTGTCCGCCGCCGCGCCCCCAACGAACGAATCGCCCAGCGAGAATCCAGAGCGGTCATGACAGCCCAGCATCATTGCCCAGAGACGGACGGCAGCCGACACTGACAGCCGCAGATAGACGCACCAGATAGCGAAATAGAGTTCGCGCCTCTCCTGCCGGAAGGCTTCGGCAGGGAAATCGGCTTGCAGGCAACCAGCCAAGGCGTGCGCCCGTGAAGGTGCGAAATAGCCCACCAGATCGCAGAAAATGATGGACCGGCGACGCGCCGCCGCACGTTCCTCACAGCCGGCTCATAAGCTGCTGGGGCGGGGAGGTTAGGGTTGACAGCGAAATGATCCGTCCTCTTCTGACCGTGACCCTGCTGGTGGGTCTGTTACTTCCAGGCCAGTCCCAGGCTGTGCCGGTAAAGCTGGACAGCTTGCCGCTCTCGGTGGAACCCAACGCCAAACTCCTGACCCTGAACCAGGCTGGAATTCGCGCGGCCTTCCCCTCGGCGGCGGGTCGCCCGGACGCCGTTTTCATGACCGAGGACCGCAAGGTCAGCGTGGCCTTCGAGTGGCGAACCAGCAAACTGGCGGCCAACGAGGTGGAAAAACTGGTGGCCCAGTTCCCCGCCGTGATCCGCGCGCAGGTGCCCAACGTCAAAACCCTCAAGGCCAATCTGGTGCAGATGGGCGGCTCGCCGTGGGCGCAGTTCGTGTTCACCACGCCCAGTCAGGCCGACGACCTGCGCCGGGAGCTGATGGTCACCAGTGCTGGGGGCCGCATGCTGGTGGTCACCATCGCCGGGAACGTCAAGGACTACTCCCGCAACGAGGCCGTGATCCGCAACCTGACCAATAGCGTCCGCCTGAACTGATTCTCAACCAGAAATCAACGGCCATAGGGTCTGGAATCCATCTCCGCGCGGTCTGCGTTCAGATGGATTCCAGATTTTTTGTGCTGAGCAATAGACGCGTTCAGGTCAGAGCCAGACGGCCCGATACCGCTGCCCAGCACAGGCTTCAATTGAAGGGTGTCAGGAGCTTCTGAAGAAACTCAATGACGCTCTCCCCTGCCCCGGACGCCTGCAAACCCCTACTTCTGGACGATCCACTTGTCGAGCAGTTTCTGATACTCGCCGCTGGCCTTCATGCGGGCCAGCGTTTTGTTGGCGGCGGCGGCCAGATCACTGTTTTTGGCAAAGACCATGCCGTAGTCCTCGGCGGCCAGATCCTTGCCTGCCTGCTGAAACTGCCCCGGCAGGCGCTTTTGCAGGTCGGTCACGGTGGGCGCGTCTCCAACTAGGGCCACGATCCGCCCGGCCTGAACATCGGCCAGCCCCGCCGCGAAGTCATCGTAGACTTTGAGGGCCGCGCCCCTGGACTTCAGCGTGTCGTCGGCCACGTACTGCCCGGTGGTGTTGGCCTGCACGCCGATGGCGGCACCTTTGACGTCGGCGGGCCAGGTGAACTTCTGCGGGTTGCCGCCCTTGACGATAAAGACCTGCGCGCTGCGGTAATACGGGTTGCTGAAGGCCACCACCTTGGCCCGCTCGGCGGTGATGGTGATGGCGCTCATCGCCATGTCCACCCGCCCGGACGTGACCGACTGCGGCATCAGCGCCCCAAAGCCCGCCGCCTGAATCTGGAGCTTGACGCCCAGGTCCTTCGCCACCGCCCGCGCGATATCGACATCGAAGCCGGTGATCTGCCCGGTCTTGTCCTTGAACTCGAACGGGGCGAAGGTGGGATCGGTGCCCAGCACCAGCACGCCCTTTTTCTTGACCTCGGCGACGGTGGTGGCCCCGGCGGCAGATAATACGGAGGCGGCGAGAGCCACGGCAAGCAGAAGGGCGCGTTTCATGCCCACAGGATAAAGCGGGCGGCGGGGACGCTAGCCTCTTTTGCATGGACTGGCCTGCCCCTACTGATTTCGTGTATGGCGAACCCCTGCCACCGCCCGCCGACTGGACGCGCTCCGGCCTGCTGATGACCTTCAATCTGGAATGCGCGGGCTGCGTGTCGCGCGGCATCCCCTTTCTGAAAAGACTGCACACGGAGTTCGGAGGGCGGGTCAATCTGCTGGCCCTCCACACCAGCCACGGCCACCGCCCCCTCCCGCGTGAAGAAGTCAAACCGACGCTGATCAAGTTTGCCCGCGACTTCGCCAGACTGCCGTTTCCCGTCGCTCTGGACACGTCCGGCGATCTGGCCCGCGCGTGGCAGACCGAGGGCACGCCGCACTGGTTGGCCTTCGCCCCTGGCGGCGAGTTGCTCCGGAGCGTGTACGGCAGCCAGGAGAACGCCCAGACCCGCCTGCACTATCTCTTGGAAGAGTGGGCTGGCCCAGATTCAAAGCCGCATGGGGAGATCGCGTAACCGCTTTCCAGTCAGCGCAAACACCGCGTTCGCCACCGCTGCGCCCACCGGGCCGATGATCGGCTCGCCCATGCCGTAGGGCGTGTCGCCACTTTCCAGCAGGTCCACGTCGATCTGTGGCGTCTCACGCAGGGTCAGCAGCGGGTAGGTGTCGAAGTTGGCCGACTCGATCATGCCGTCCTTGACGGTCAAGACTTCATGCAGGGTGGAACTGAGGCCCATGACCACCGAACCCTCGGCCTGCATCTTCGCGCCCTGCGGGTTGATGACCATGCCTGGATCGACAGCCACGCTCATTCGGTGAACGCGAATCTGGCCGTTCTCCACTGAGACCTCGGCCACCTGAGCGCTGGCGGTGTTCACGTCCAGACCGCAAGCAATGCCGCGCGCCCGGCCTGCGGGGGGAGGCGTGCGCCAGCCTGCGCGTTTTGCCGCCTGCTCCAGCACGGCACGCAGCCGTTGGCCGTCCTCGGTATCCGGCAGATTGTTCAGGCGAAAGTCCAGCGGGTCCATCTTCGCCGCGTGCGCCAGTTCGTCGGCAAAACTTTCTACCGCAAACGTGTTGGGAAACACGCCCAGTCCGCGCCAGAAGCCGGTGGGAACGGGCAGGGCCTCGCGCCGGTTGGTGACGTGGTAGGCCGGAATGTCGTAGGGCATGAACAGGCCCAGCACGCCACCCGGATCGAAGCCGATGGTGTCTTTCACGAATTCCGGCATGCTGGCAGGCCAGATGATGTCGCCGCTGGCCGTGAACTGCTCGACGCCCAGAATGCGCCCCTCGCTGCTGACGCTGCCGCGCAGGATGTGGTGCGATGGCGGGCGAAAGAACGCCTGCTGCAAATCCTCCTCGCGCGTCCAGCCGACATGCACCGGCCTTCCCGTCGCCGCCGAGAGCCGGGTGGCCTCCACGGCGGCGGTCTGCCCGGCCTTGCGCCCGAAGCCACCGCCCAGTTGGGTGGGGTGGAGCAGAATCTCGCGGTCCTTGCCCAGCGCGGCGTGAATGTCGTCCATGACTTTCTGCGGGTACTGGGTGGCGGTCCAGACCTCAATTTTGCCGTTTTTCCCCGGTGCCACCTGGGCCAGCGCCGCCAGCGGTTCCAGATGCGCGTGCGCGACCAGCGGCGTGCTGTACTCGGCCTCGATGCGCGTTCCCTGTTTCAGCGCCGCGCCGACATTGCCCCGGCGGCGCACCACCACGCCCGCCCCGGCCCTGACCTGCGCGTCGATCTCGGCCTGATTGACGTTGGTGCCGCCCTCCCAGCGCAGATCGAGTTTCTTCACGGCATTGCGGGCGCGGGTTCGGCTGTCGGCCACCACGCCCGCGAAGTTGGCCTTCAAGTCGATGACCACCTTGCTCACGCCGGGCTGAGCGGACGCCCCTCCCGCAGTGGCCGCCGCCAGCGTCGCGCCGTAGCGGGGTGGGCGGGCCACCGCGCCGTACAGCATGCCGTCCACCCGCGCGTCGTAACCGTAGGAGCTGAGGCCCATCACCTTGTCGCGGAAGTCCACACGCGGCATGGCCCTGCCAATGCGCTTGAAATCCTTGCGGGCCTTGAGGCGGGCGGGCTTGTCGGGCAGCGTCCACTCGCCCTGCTTGCCCTCCACGACTTTGCCGTAGCTCAGGGTGTCACGCCGCCCGGCGATGAAAAACTGCCCACCCGCCGCCGTCAGGTTTTTGGCTGGCACACCCAGTTGCCGCGCTGCTTCCTCACGCAGCAGCTCGCGCAACGTGGCGGCGGCCTCGCGCAGCGGCGTGTACAGCGCATTGACCGAGTTGGAGCCGAAGGTGAACATGGTGCCGCCCGCGTACCCGCGCGCCGTATCGGCCTGTTTCACCGTGAGTTGCTCAGGCTTGACCTCCAGTTCCTCGGCGGCGATCTGCGCCAACGCGGTGTGGATGCCCTGGCCCATCTCCATCTTCGGGGCGTAGAAAGTGATGCCGCTGGCCGTGACCTCGAACCACAGGTCCGGGTTGAATGGCGCTTCCTGCGGCCCGGTGCCGTTTTCCACGACATACTCCACCAGCGCCGGGCGGCCCGCGTTGAGCGCCAGCGGCACGCCCACCACCAGCACACCTGCCGTGGTGCCCAGCCCGATCAGCACCCGGCGGCGCGTGACTTTTTTGCGGAGAACTTTATTGGGCTTGAGGGTACTCACAGCCCGCCCCGCTTCAATTCCGCCGCCCTTGCCACGGCCTTCCGCACGTTGTTGTATCCCCCGCAGCGGCACAGGTTGATGCCTGCGCTGTCATCGATCTGCTCGGGCGTGGGAGCAGGGTTGGCGTTGAGCAGCGCCACCGCCGACATCACATGCCCCGGCAGGCACCACCCGCACTGGAGGGGATTTTCCACGAACGCCTGCTGAACGGGGTGCAGAGTCACCGCGCCGTCCCGCCCGGTCCTCGCCAGTCCTTCCAGAGTGGTCACGGCCTTTCCAGCCACGCTCGCCACAGGGGTCAGGCAACTGCGCGTCACCTGACCGTCCACCAGCACGGTGCAACTGCCGCAGATGCCGATGCCGCAGCCGTAATGCGTGCCAGTCAGGCCCAGTTCGTCGCGCAGCACCCACAGCAGCAGCTCGTCCTCGCGCTGGACCTGCCGCGTCTTTCCATTGACCTGTAATTGCATGGGCCACCTCCGTGGACCCAACATAGCGGGAGGGGGCCAAAAGGACGGGGCGCTGCCCTGCAAAACAGGCAAAAAAAGTCCCCTTTCGCGGCAGAAAGGGGACCATGAGGTTTGCCGTGTTGCTCAGAACGTGGTTTCTCTGGGAAAGAAAATGCCTCTCAGCCCAGGCGTTTGGCGGCCCGGTCCGACAGCACGTCCACCAGATGCGCGCGGAACTCGGCGCTGGCAAAGCGGTCACCCAGCATGTCCGCGCCCTCCACCAGCCCGGTCCCGGCGTCCTGCCCGGCGTTCAGGCGTTCTTCGAGCTTGGGCAGACGCGCCGCTTTCTCTGCCGCTCCCGTGTAGGCCGCGCGAATCTGGCCGTCGGCATGCCGGGCCATCGCCACGCCCACGATGGCGTAGTGGCTGGCGGGGTGACGGTACTTCTCGTACACGCTGGCGGTAATCCCTTTGGGAATGCGGATGTGAGTGAGCAGTTCGCCCGCCTCCACCGCACTCTCGAACATGCCCAGGAACATCTCGTCCGCGCCCACGGTGCGCTCGCCGCCCAGACCACGGATGACAAATTCCGCGCCCGTCGCCAGAGCCGCCGCCGGATAATCCGCGCTGGGATCGGCATGCGCCAGAGAGCCGCCGATGGTTCCCCGGTTACGCACCATCGGATCGCCCACCCAGCCCGCCACTTCGGGAAACAGGGGGAGGTGGCTACGCATTACGTCGGCGTGTGTGGTCATCGCACCCACCACGTAGAAATCGCCGTCTTCCTTGATGCCTTTGAGTTCTTCCAGATTGAAGATGTCCAGCAGCGCAGGCGGCTGAGCCAGCCGGAGTTTCATGGCGGGCAGGAGCGAATGCCCCCCAGCAATGATCTTCAACTCGGGATTGTCGGCCATTGCCTTGAGGGCGGCGTCCACGCTGGCGGCTTTTTGATAGTCGAAATTGGCTGGATACATTTTTGCCTCCGGCAAGTTGATGGTTGAAAGGAGATGGTTGATGGAGAACGGCAGAGGGTCAGTCTTTTTCCATCAACCATCTGCCATTGACCATCAACCGATCAGTCGTCCGCTGCCTGCCCCATGCCTGCACGCGAGTCCCGGATGGCCTTCCAGACCTTCTCGGCGGTGTAGGGCATATCCAGATGCTCGATGCCGCACTCGTGCCACAGCGCATCCAGCACGGCGTTGGCGACGGCGGAGCTGCTGGCAATCGTGCCGGACTCGCCGATGCCCTTGACGCCCAGCGGGTTGTGGGGGCTGGGGGTGACGGTGTGGTCAATCTGGTACATCGGCAGATCGTCGGCGCGCGGCATGGTGTATTCCATGTAGGAGGCGGCCAGCAGGTTGCCTTCCTCGTCGTATGCGCCTTCTTCCCACAGCGCCTGACCCGCGCCCTGGGCGATGCCGCCGTGAACCTGCCCCTCCACGATCAGGGGGTTGATCAAAGGCCCGCAGTCGTCCACACAGCCGTAATTGCGGAGGTCCACCTTGCCGGTATCGGTGTCGATTTCCACCACGGCCATGTGCGTGCCGAAGGGATACACGAAGTTCTTGGGATCGTAGAAGGCGGTGGCCTCCAGCCCCGGCTCCATGCCCTCGGGCAGGCTGTGCGCCAGATGGGCCATCAGCGCCACGTCAAAGAAGGTCTTGGACTTGTCTGGCGCACCCTTGATGCGGAAGACGCCGTTCTCGTGTTCCACATCTTCCTCGGAGGCTTCCAGCAGGTGCGCGGCGATTTTCTTGGCCTTGGCGGTGATCTTCTGGAGCGCGACTTTGAGGGCGCTGCCGCCCACCGCCGCCGAGCGGCTGCCGTAGGTGCCCCAGCCGTAGGGCATCCGGCCCGTGTCACCGTGAACGAGGTCGATGTCCTCAATCGGAATCTGAAGCTCGTCGGCGGCAATCTGCGGGAAGGCGGTTTCGTGGCCCTGCCCGTGGCTGTGCGAGCCGGTGAACAGCTCCACCTTGCCGGTGGGGTACACGCGCACCAGACTGCTTTCCCACTGCCCGGCCTGCGCGCCCAACTGGCCCACCAGGGCGGACGGCGCGAGGCCGCAGGCTTCCACGTAGCTGATCACGCTGACGCCCAGAATCTTATTGCTGCCCTTCATGCGTTCCTGCTCGGCGCGCAATTCGGGGTACTTCATCATGTTGAGGGCCATGTCCAGCGCGGGTTCGTAGTTTCCGCTGTCGTAGACGAGGGCAACAGGCGTCTGGTATGGGAAATCTTCGGGCTGGATGAAGTTCTTGCGGCGGAACTCGGCGGGGTCTTCACCCAGCGCGTGGGCCATCGCGTCCACAGTGCGCTCAATGGCGTAGGTGGCTTCGGGCCGCCCTGCACCACGGTAGGCGTCCACCGGCACGGTGTTGGTCATCACGCCCTGCACCTTGACGTGGACGGCGGGCAGCTTGTACACGCCGTTGCAAAGCGTTCCATAGAGATACGTCGGCACGGCGGGCGCGAACAGCGTCTGGTACGCGCCCAGGTTCGCCAGCGTGTTTACGCGGAAGGCCAGCATCTTGCCGTCCTTGTCCACCGCCATCTCGGTTTCGGTTTCGTGATCGCGGCCCTGCATGTCGCTGACGAACGCCTCGGAACGCCGCGCCGTCCACTTGACCGGGCGGCCCATCAGGCGGGCGGCCAGCAGCATGATGACCTCTTCCTGATACTGGAAGATTTTGCTGCCGAAGCCCCCGCCCACGTCCGGGCTGATCACGCGCAGCTTGTGTTCGGGGATGTTCATGACGAAGGCCGCCAGAATCAGGCGGTGAATGTGCGGGTTCTGCGAGGTGGTGTACAGCAGATATTCGCCGCTGGCCGGGGTGAACTGAGCCAGCGAGGCACGCGGCTCGATGGCGTTGGGGATCAGCCGCTGGTTCTTGAGCTTGAGCTTGACCGTCTTGTGCGCGACGTTGAACTGCTCCTGAACGGCGGTGGCGTCCCCGATTTCCCAGTTGAAGGCCACGTTGCCGGGCACGTCGTCGTGAACGACAGGCGCACTCTCGGCAATGGCTGCGCCTGCGAAGGCCACAGAAGGAAGCGGCTCGTAATCCACTTCCAGCATGGCGGCGGCGTCCTCGGCCAGCGCACGGGTCTCAGCCACCACGACGGCCACGATATCGCCCACATGGTTGGCTTCCGTCAGCGCAATCGCCGGGTGCGCGGGCGTCTTGAGTTCCGGGAGCAGCCAGCCCACCGGAATGCTGCCGATGCCCGCATCCACGATGTCCTGCCCAGTCAGCACGGCTTCCACGCCGGGCATGCCCAGCACGCTGTCCTTGTTGATGCCATTAATCTTGGCGTGCGGGTACGGGCTGCGAACCATCGCGGCGTGCAGCATCCCCGGAATGACGATGTCATCGGTGTAATTGCCCGCGCCGGTAATGAAACGCGGGTCTTCCTTGCGCTTGAGGGCCTGTCCGAAATACTTGTCGGTTTTTGATTCGTTGCTGGTCATGGGGTCGCTCCCTGTGTTCGGCGTCTAAGGGTCAAGGGTCTGAGGGTCCAAGAAAAGAGCGAGGGATAGATATTTCTGAGCTTTCAGCCCTTAGCCCCTTTGACTCTCGAACCCTTAGACCTTCTAGTCGTCCGCTGCCTGTCCCGACTGCCCGCCCTGGGCCATGATCTCCGCCGCGTGCTGCACGGCCTTGACGATGTTGTGGTAGCCGGTACAGCGGCAGTAGTTGCCTTCCAAGTGGTAGCGGATTTCTTCCTCGCTGGGGTTGGCGTTGTGCTTCAGGAGTTCCGCACTCGCCATGATCATGCCGGGGGTGCAGTAGCCGCATTGCAGGCCGTGTTTTTCCCAGAAGCCAGTCTGGAGGGGATGCAGATCGCCGGGCGTGCCCATGCCCTCGATGGTCTTGACGTCCATTCCATCGGCCTGGACGGCCAGCACGGTGCAGCTCTTGACGGCCTCGCCGTTCACATGCACGGTACAGGCCCCGCACTGGCTGGTGTCGCAGCCGACATGCGTGCCGGTGAGCAGCAGGTCCTCGCGTAGAAAATGGACGAGAAGGGTTCTGGCCTCTACATCACGGGTGTAGGGTTTGCCGTTGACGTTGACGGTCACGTTCATGGGTGCCTCCTGCCGAAGCTGGCTCAGGTGAGTGGAGATGCCGGGTAAAAATGAGGTGGACGCCAGCCGGGGGCGTCTCATCTGGATTGTCTGACCGTTCATATTCAAGCACACAACGCACGCACTCTGCTGTACTCCAGCGCCCACCTGTACGGCCCTGCCTGCTGGGCGGGCCAGAGCAGGGACGGGCGCACAGACTCCGGTCCCCGCCACATGATCAGACAACGGTTGCCACGGGTACAGCTCTGTCTCAGAGACGGTGTACAATTGTTCAAAGCTGGTTTACTGGCCAGTACTTCAACTCGTGAATTCGTTCACAGGAGCATGTCGATGAAAACCCTGATCCTCGGTGCCGGTTATGCAGGTCTGGCCGTCGCCACCAAAATGAAGCCCTACGCTGGTCTGGAAGCCCTGCTGGTCGAGCAGAACGCTTTCCATACCTTTGAAACCCGCCTGCACGAGGCCGCCGCACACAACACCCGCGTGACCCTGCCGCTGGCCCCGCTGCTGCGCGGCACGGGCGTGGAGCTGGAGCAGGCCAGCGTGGAGGGCGTCAACCTCGACGAGCGCGAGGTGACCCTGAAAGACGGGCGCGTGCTGACCTACGACACCCTGGTGGTGGGCCTGGGCAGCGTGACCAACTTCTACCGCATTCCCGGTCTGGCCGAGAACGCCAGCGAACTCAAGCAGCTCAGCGACGCCGATGACATCTTCAATTTCGTCAACCGCGCTTTCAGCGGTGAGTTCAAGGGTGTGCGCGACATCGTGGTGGGCGGCGCGGGCCTGACCGGCGTGGAACTGGTCACCGAGCTGGCCCAGCGCGCCGAACTGCTGAGCAAGGCGCGCGGCCTGCCCCCCATGAACATCTATCTGGTGGAAGCCGGACCCAAGATCCTGCCCGTGCTGGACGACGCCCTGCGCGGCAAGGCCCAGCGCACGCTGGAGGAGTACGGCATTCACATCCTGACCGGCCACCGCCTGATGCAGGCCACCGCCGACAGCGTAACTGTGCAGACGCAGAGCGGCGAGCAGAAGGTCATCCCGGCGGGCAAGATCATCTGGACCGGCGGCATCCAGGCCCGCGACGTCCTGAAAGGCGAGAAGCTGGAGAAAGGCCCCGGCGGACGCGTGGCCGTGGACGACAAGCTGCGCGCCAGGGGTTACCCCGACGTGTTTGTCATCGGTGACATGGGGCTGGCGCTGAATCAGGAAGGCAAGCCCGTGCCCACCACCGCCCAGCACGCCGGGCAGCAGGGCCGCCTGACGGGCAAGAACCTGATGCGTCTGGCGAAGGGTGAGGAGATCGAGACCTACGAACCCACCACTCTGGGCGAATTCGTGAGCCTCGGCGGCCTGATGGCCGTGGGCTGGATGAAACTGCCGTGGAACCAGAAACTGGCGATCACGGGCGGCATCGCCCACGTCATGAAGCGCGCGAGCGAGTGGCGCTGGCGGGCCAGCATCGACTGATCGACTGAACTCTTTACCAGCCCTCTCCCCCACGGAGAGGGCTTTTTTGGTCAGTTGCGCCCGCCCGGCAACCACGGAAATCCCCAGGTATCCGCGTCAGCCTGTGCGTCCACCTGCGCCGCGTCGTGTGTTCGTACCGGCAGGGGAAAATCTATGGGAGTGACAGGCAGGCTCCACAGCGGCTGGACGGCATTGGGATTGACCCAGTGGGCTTCCAGCACCCTGCCCACGCCGGGCCAGTCCTAGGCGGGCATCTGCTCGAAGCCGTCTCTGGGCAGCACGTAGACGAAGCCGGGGGACAGCAGATCGCGCCCATGCTCCGGCGTGGGACTATCTGATGCGAACGATAGAAAGTAGCGCATGGGGGTCCAGCCCGGACCGTCTGCGAGTTGCAGGGCCATATTCAGGATTCGCCGCACCCGGCTGCCCTTCAGCGCGTACATCATGGCCCACAGCCCAACTGAGGCGGCATACACGCCTGTGCGCTTGCTGAAGTCGTCCGGGCTGCGGTCAGAGGGCGTGCGCGGCTCAAAGCTGCTGATTCCTCCCTGCTGGGAGCCGTGCAGCCCACGCCGCCGCGAACGCGGCCATATCGCTTCTTGGCAGATCATGTTCTGGAGCCTCCAACATCCATTCGTGCATGGGTTCAGGATAGGCGGGCCGGGCGAATAAGCTCCAGGCCAGATGGCAGACGACTCCAACCAGGGCCGCAGCCTGAGCGAGGCCCGCACCGACTGGGCCGAGCGCCGCACCGCGCTGGCTGCCGGGCGAACTTTTGCCGCGTGGGGGCGCACCGCCCTGTCCTGTATCGGCGTGGGGCTGGCCGCCATCCGGCTGTTTGGCGATCTGGAACCGCGCTGGCTGCTGCGTGTGCTGGCCGTAGGACTGGGGGTGCTGGCGCTGGCGTTCGGCTTCCGCAGCTACGGCAAATCTGCCCGCGATCTGGAGCAGAGTGGGGAGCATACGGTGTCCCTGTGATGGTCGGGGCTGGGCGTCGCGGGAGTGTTTCTGGTGTGGTGACTGGTACAGCCATGAAGATGCCCCCAAGCCAGAGTCGGCCAGGGGGCATCTTCAGTGAACGGGTTTACTTCGCGGCGGCGTAGCGCTTGGCGACTTCATCCCAGTTGACGACGTTCCAGAAGGCTTCCAGGTAATCGGGGCGCTTGTTCTGGTAGTTGAGGTAATAGGCGTGTTCCCACACGTCCACACCTAGGACCGGGGTGCCGCTGGTCCCGGAGATCGCCTCGCCCATCAGGGGGTTGTCCTGGTTGGCGGTGCTGACCACGGCCAGTTTGCCGTTCTGCACGACCAGCCACGCCCAGCCGCTGCCGAAGCGGGTCTTGGCGGCGTCCTCGAACTTCTTCTTGAAGTCCTCGAAGCTGCCGAAGGCGTCATTGATGGCGGTCATCAGTTCGCCGTCCGGCTGCGTGCTGCCCTGGGGTCCCATCACGGTCCAGAACAGGCTGTGGTTGGCGTGGCCGCCCGCATTGTTGCGCAGGGCCGTCTTCTTGTCGGCAGGCACGCTGTCCAGTTTGGTGATCAGTTCCTCGACGGGCATGTCGGCGAACTCGGTGCCTTCCAGCGCCTTGTTGGCGTTGTCCACGTACGCCTGATGGTGCTTGTCGTGGTGGATTTCCATGGTGCGGGTATCGATGTGGGGGGCCAGGGCGTCGTAGCCGTAAGGCAGGGGGGGAACTTGGTAAGCCATAACAGGGTTGCTCCTTGCAAGCCGAAGCTGGAGGTCACGCACGGTGCGCACACTCCCATCGGAAAAACTTGGCTCCAGCTTACGCGCAGGCACCGGAAGCCTGAGAAATCATGAAGTTTTAGGTGATCCTAAAATGAGAGGGTTTCCCTGATGTGCGCCGTGAAGACTGGAGGCAGCACCCACCATCACTTTGCTCTAGCATGGGCCGCGTATGCGTTCCCCCCTGCCCCGCGCCGTGTTGACCCGTCTGGAAACGGGACGGGTGGTGGTCCTCAGTGTGCTGGTGGGGGCGCTGGTGGGCGGCCTGAGCATTCTGCTGCGCCTGCTGCTGGAAGCGGTCCTGCGGCTGGGAGCGCTGGTGACGGGCTACGCGCCCCCCGGCACTCCTGGCGAGGGCGGGTTGCTGATGGCCTTTGGCGACGCGTTGCCGTGGGGGCTGCTGGCACTGCCAGTGGTGGGGGCGCTGTACGCGTGGCTGGTGCCTGCGGCAGCGGGGGACGCGCTGGGCCAACTGGTGCGTGGCTACCACGCGCGCGGGCAGTGGCCCTCACCCCTGATCCAACTCCGCACGCTGCTGGGCACGGTGCTGGCCTACGGAACAGGGCTGCTGGTGGGCCGCGATTCGGCCTTTACCATCACTGGGCAACTGGGCGCGCGGCTGCTGGGAAGATTTACACGGCTGGACGCTGTGGAGGCCCGCACGCTGACCCTGGCCGGAGCGGCGGCAGCGCTGGGGGCCGTGCTGCATGCGCCACTGGCCGCCGCCGTATTGATTGCCGAAGTGCTGTACCGCCGCTTCGAGTTCGAGTTCGAGGTGGTCATGCCCTGCGTGCTGGCCGCCGTGGCGGGAACGGCGGTGTACGGGCTGGCCTTCGGGTTCACGCCGTTGCTGAGCGTGCCGGTGCTGGGCGTCCCCTCCTCAGCCCAGCTTCCGGCGTTGCTGGGAGTGGCGCTGGCCGCGACGCTGGCCGGATGGCTGTCGCTACTGGCCGTGCGCGCCGTTCCCGAAAGCTGGGCAAGTGGCAAACTGCGCCCGCTGCTGGGCGGGCTGTTCGGGCTGCTGACTGCCGCCATCGCCTTTTACGGCACCCCCGCCGTGCTGGGCGACGGCAGCGGCTGGGTGCAACTGGGCGTCTCGGATTTCGTGGGCGCAGACGGCGGCGTGGCGGGCGCGTGGCGCTGGCTGCTGCTGGCGCTGGGCGCGCGACTGGCTTTTGGCGGCGGCGTGCTGCCCTCGGTGGGGGTGGGCGGGCTGATCGGCGCGGGGCTGGGCAGCCTGCTGGGTGTGGACCCGGCGCTGTCCACCCTGATCGGGCTGGTGGCCTACCTGACCGTGACCCTGAACGTGCCGCTGGCTGCCACACTGCTGGCGGTGGCCTGGGGCGGCGAGGCCCTGCTGCCCAGCGCGCTGCTGGCGGCTGGACTGGCGCACGTCCTGAGCGGCACGGACGGTCTGGTGCCGGGACAGGTCCGGGCACGCGCCCAGAGTGGCGTGCATCAGGGTGGGCCGGGATTGATCGGTGGGCTGGCGCAGTTGCCGGACTCGGTGCGGTTTATCCCCCGCCGCGCCGTGGAACCTTCCGCAGAAGCGGCCCAGGACGCGCCCGCTGTTCCGTATGACGGGCTTCCCACGCCATCTGCCGAGGCACTGCCCGATCTGCCTTCTCTGCCCTCCAACGAGCGCGAGCTGTACCGCCGGGGCGTGCCGCCGGGCTGGCGCGGCGCACGCCTGAAACTGCTGAGCCTGCCGCCCGGGGTAGAGGTGGTGGGCCTTGTCCGCGACGGCACGGTGCGGCTGCCCCACCCGGAAATGCGCCTGACCACCGACGACGAACTGGTCTTCCTGGCTCGCCCGGACGCCTACGCCGCGCTGGAGGGCCTGCTGAGACTGCCGGGGGCCTGAGCTTGAGCTGATACGGATTCCGTCTGTTTCGTCAACAAACCGGGAAAGCTCCGGTTCGTTCACTCCACGCCCGGAACCCGTCCTTCTCGCTCTCGTCATGAACAGACTGTCGTCGTGAGATAGCACCCGTATGGGGCTACTCCTCCCCAGGAGGACGCTCTTCCTCTGCTGGCGCAGCTCTGCGAGTCCCGCTCGGATTTCATCGTTTTTGCAAACGATTCAGTCGGAGTCCGTATGCGCGGGACCGAACGCAAGAGCCTGACCTCACCGAGAGTAACGGCGCTTCCGGCTCCTTCCTTCCCTCAAGAAGGCGATGGGCGCTGGCCTGCGCCGGGCAGCGGGACATGTCCATATTTCTGCTCCCAGACCAGATCGCGCAGCACCCAGCCGCTGCCGGGAAACCGCAGGCCCAGCCGCAACTCGCCCAGCAGATAATCGCGCACGTCATGCTGGGGCAGGCCCGCCCCGGTGGCCTCGCCCAGCGTGCGCTTGCCATCCAGATGTCGGGCCACCGGATGAACTTTGGCGCGCGGCCCGGCAGGCTGGAGCCGCAGCCGATACCACTCGTAACGGTCCAGCGGCCACAGCCGTCCCTGTTTAAGCGCGCCCACCGCCATCTGCGCCGCCTGGAACACCGGAATATCCAGCTCGCGGGCCGCGCCGCGCACCGAACTGCCGTTCTGGCCCTCGAAGGGAAACAGATCGCCCTGAAAGCAGTGGCTGGGGCTGACGATGACCTCGCAGACCTTTTCCCACTCGTCGCTGACGCGCGCCCAGTCGGTGGTCAGATGGCCGTAGGGTCCCAGCGGCTGCCCCGCCACCGGACGGTGCGTGAAGTTGAAGGTGCCGCTCTCGGGCAGCAGCGGGCTGGCGTACAGCGCATCCAGCCCCATCCAGTCCAGGATGCCGCCCGAGATGATCTCGCCGGAAACGAAGGTCACGGTGTACGGCACCTCGGCCTGAACGTCCAGCACGCCAGTTTGGCGCGTGGTGTGGATCAGTTCCAGAATGCCCAGCAGTGGAAGGTCCTCAAGAAGTCCCTGCATCAATGTGAACAGGCTAGCACTGTCTGTCTTACGACTCTCGCACCTGGGAGGACAAGGCCAGCTTTATCATACGGATTCCGTTTGTAACGCGGCAGGAATCGCAGCAGCGCCGATCCCTCCACTCCACGCCCGGAACCCGTTTTTCTCCCTCTCGCTCTCGTCGCGAACAGACGCCCATGAGGACGCTGCTCCTCTGCGGCGCAGCTCTGCGAGTCCCGCTCGGATTTTCAGGTGTTTTCAACACCTTCTAATCGGAGTCCGTATCAAACTGGCCCCACGACTGTTTCAGGTCCAGCCACGCGGCCCCCAGCTCATCTGACACGTCGCTGGCGATCAGACCGTAGCCGTGCGCCCTGGCGGCCAGTTCACCCGCGCGGGCGTGCAGCCGGACTCCGGCCACCCCGGCGTCGGCGGCGCTCAGGCCCTGGCCCAGCAGCGCCGCCAGAACGCCCGACAGCGTGTCTCCCATCCCCCCAGAAGCCATGCCCGGATGCCCGCCACGCGACACGCTCAGGGTGTCGGCTGAAGCGACGACGCTGGGACCGCCCTTGAGGACCACCGTGCCACCCAGCAACTCCTGCAACCGCCGCGCCGCCGCCAGAGGATCGCGCGTGACCTCTGGAGTCCCCATCCCCAGCAGCCGCGCCGCCTCGCCGGGGTGCGGGGTCCACAGACACTGCGGGTGGCCGTGCCCGGCCAGTTCGGGATGCAGGGCGTCGGCATCCAGCACGGTGGGGATGCCCCAAGCCAGGACCTCGCGGGCCACCCCCACGGCCTGCGGCCCCAGGCCCATGCCCAGCGCCACAGCATCGGGCAGGCCAGAGGCGCGCAGTTCGGGTAGGGCGTGGTCCCAGTTCGTGTGCCGCTGGACCATCAATTCGGGCGTGACCAGCGGCACGTCGGCCAGCGAATGCACCGTGACCAGCCCCGCCCCGGCCCGCAGCGCACCCAGCCCGGCCAGCGCCGCCGCCCCCACCGTACCGGGGTGACCGCCCACGATCCAGACCCGCCCCGCCGTGCCCTTATGTGCGCTCGCCGTTCGCACGGGCAGCAGCACGGCCACCTCCAGATCGTCGGGACGAATTCCGAGGGCTTCTCCACGCACCCAGTCGGGCGGCACCCGCAGCGGGGCCAGAGTGACCCTGCCTGAGCGCGTGGCCGCCTCACCAAACAGCGATGCCGTCTTGAATCCCATGAACGTCACCGTCATGTCGGCGCGCACACTCAAGCCTGCCACGTCCGCACAGGAGGCGTCCAGGCCACTGGGGATATCGATGGACAGTATTGGCAGGCCCGCGTCATGGGCGGCATTCAGAACCTCGATGACCGCTGCCAGAGCCGGACGCAGGGGCGGCACGAATCCTGTTCCCAGCAGGCCATCTACCACTATCCCGGCAGAGGCAGCGGCGCGGCGCAGTGAGGACAGATTCAGGGGCTGAACCTCGCCGCCCACGGCCCGCAGGCGTCGGCGGTTCAGACGGGTCAGGGGGTGCTTGCTGGGCTGGGCCAGCACATGCACCGCGCGCCCCAACGCCAGCAGGTGACGGGCGGCCACCAGGGCGTCTCCCCCATTAGCCCCGCCCCCGGCCAGGAGCAGCGCCGGACCTTCTGGAAAGGAGGCTTGCACGGCGTCGGCCACCGCTCGCCCGGCCTCCTCCATCGCCAGATCCAGCAGTCCGGCAGGCTCCAGACGGGCATCTACCCGCCGCGCGCCCTCTGGACTCAGGATGAATTCGCTCATGCCCGCTTATAGCGCAATCGCTGGCCAGACACTCCAGACGCATCCTTGCGGTGCAGAAGACCCGGCGAGGAGTTCCTCCCCACAGCCTGTTACCGCGTCAGGTCACCGCGCCGCGCAGGGCCAGGAACAGCACCAGGATCACCACCGCGATCAGCACCCAGCGCAGGCCCTTGAACAGCGGATTTCCCGCGAACTGGGCCTTGACCTCGGCGTCGGTGTCCTCCTTGGAGCGTTTCATGCCCAGCCGCTGGCCGCGCCGGATCGAGCGCACCGCCTCGGCCATCTTGCCCTGTCGGCGCAGGGCCACACCCAGGTTGTGCCAGCCGCCGTCGTAGTCGGGGTTCAGGCGGATCACCTCACGGTATTTCACCTCGGCCCCCGCGTGGTCACCGCTTTCGATGTCCAGATTGCCCAGGTTGGTCAGCGCGCGGTAATGCCCGGCGTCGGCCTCCAGCGCCTCCTCAAACAGGGTTCTGGCCCCAGCACTCTCTTCCTGCAACGCCAGCAGCACGCCCTGAATGTTCAGCGCCTCGGCGCGGGTCAGCGGCTGGGCCAGCGCGGGGGCCAGTCCGGCGGCCAGCACCTCCGGGTCCGGCTCCTTGAGATGGGCGTTCAGGGCGTCCAGCGCCGCACCCAGCGCGTCTGGATCGGCGGCGCGGCGCAGCACGCTCAGCTCGGCGGCGTCGGCTTTCCCGGCCAGTGCCTCGCGGTAATCGGCCAGCGCCCGCCGGGCCGAGGGATAGCGCCGCGCCCGCACCGTCTCCTGAAAGCGGAAGACCGCCTCCAGCGCCTCCTGAACCTCCGCCTCCGACTGCTTGATGCGCGAGACGGCCAGCGCCCGTCGCCACTCCCCGGCGCGAATGACCTCATTCAGATCGGGCAGAGGGGCGGGATCGGCAGTGGGCTGAACAGGAGGTTTGCTGGCGGAACGAACAGGATCAGACATCTGTGCCGATGATAGGCCGGATGGGGCGGCGGGAGGGGTGTGGGCCTCGCATTCTGCCCTGTCTGGGGCTGGACCCGAGGCGGCGTTCCGCTTCAGACAGAGGACAGGGCGCAGTTCCGTTCAGACCGTGCTGGCGCGGGGCGTTCTCAGAGGCAACACCCTCCCAGCCTCTCTCGAAGGAAGGCCAATCCAGCGCTTTACCCCTCGCCGGACCACATGCCCTGGCGCTTGAGGGCCGCCACCAGCCGGGGTTCGCGGCCTTCCATCCCGCCCTCCACGGCGAAGTAGGCCCCCATGAGTCTGGCCCAGTCGCCGGGCTGACCCTTCCGCGACGCGATGGGATTCATGATGTCCACGGCGTCGCGGATTTCCTCATCCGTACCGTTGTTGTAGGTGTCGGTGTGGATCACCAGCGGGCGCGGGACGCGGGGACGGTGGGGCGTGTCCTCGGCGGACCTGCCGATGGTCAGCGCGGCGAAGGGCAGCACGCCGGGCGGCAGCTCCAGCAGGTCGATAATGCCGTCCAGGCCGTTCATCACGCCGCCGATCCAGCAGCCCTGGTAGCCCAGCATCTCGGCGGCGGTCAGCAGGTTGGTTCCGGCCATCACCGCGTCCCCGATCCCAAAATGCACGGCGATGGCAGGCCAGTGCCCCGGCGTCTGCCCGGTCACCTCCAGCACCCGCACCACCCGCCGCACATCGGCGCAGACCACGAACGCTTCAGAGGCGGTGGCAATGTGCGCGTTGGTGGTCAGGGTGACCATCTGTTCGCGGACCTCCGGGCGGGTCAGGCGCACGAGGGAATACAGTTGCGCGGTGGCGTCGGTGGGGGCACGCTGAGCGGCGTGCAGGATGGCTTCCAGGTGGTCTGCGGGCAGTGGCAGCGGGGAGCCGTCTTCCGCCGTCACGTACTGGCGGACAGTTCGGTGGGCATCGTAGAACGCGGTGACTTCTGCGGCACTCTGGGTGCGGGTGGACAGGGTTGCAGGCATGCCGGGCAGAATAGCGGTCAGGCGGGCGACAGAGAAAAGCAATTCCCACAGCCCCTGATGCCCGGATCAGATTTTTTGCTGCAAGCGGAGCCGCCCCGCTCTACCGTCGGCACCCCGCCATTGTCCGCACTGTCACGCCGATCTCGGTTTGCCCTGAAAAGCCTATGCCTAGAGCGCCGTTTCGCTGTTCCGGTCCTCGATGTTCTGGGCACGCACGCGGCGGTAGGCCACGAACCACAGGCACGCGGCGATCAACACGCCCGTCACCACGGTCACCCGCCAGTTCACGCCCTGCAAGGCCATACCCACCATGCCGCAGGCCAGCGCCACGCCCCACAGGATCACGGCAGTGCGCCGCGCACTGGCGGTGCGGGCCAGGACGCGGTGGTGAATATGGGTCTTGTCCGGGTGTCCCAGCGGGTTGCGGATGCCGCGCGCCAGCCGCCCGATCACCACCTGCGTGGTGTCCAGCACCGGCAACGCCAGCACGATCAGCGGCACCAGCAGACTGGCCCCCGCGCTGAATTTCAGCGTGCCCAGCAGGCTGACGGCGGCCAGCGTGTAACCGAACAGGTAGGCTCCCGCATCTCCCATGATGATGCGGCTGGGGTTGAAGTTGTGCCGCAGGTAACCCAGCGCCGCGCCCGACAGGCCTGCCAGCAGCACCACGGCGGCGGCCCGGTCTGGAAACTGCGCCGCCGTCGCCAGCAATACGGTGCTGACCACGAAACCCACGCCGCCCACCACGCCGTCCACGCCGTCCATCAGGTTGACCGCGTTGGTCAGGCCCACGATCCACAAGATGGTCAGGAAAATGCTGATGGGCGCGTTGATGGCGTCGGGAATGATGGGTAGGAAGGGGATGGCATTGAAGTCGATCTTCAGGCCGTTGACGATCAGCAGCACGGCAGCCAGCACCTGCACCAGCAGCCGTGATAGCGGCGACAGGCCGTATTGATCGTCGATAAAACCCACCAGCACCAGCAGGGACGCCCCCAGCAGGATCGCCAGCACCTGAATATTGACGATCTCCACCACGATGGGCCGCAGCGCCCAGGCCACGATCACACTGACGATAAAGCCCGCGAAGATCGCCAGACCCCCGGCGTTGGGCAGCGGCTCGGTGTTCAGCCGCCGCGCGTTGGGTTGATCGGCCCAGCCGACCTGCACGGCAAATTCACGCAGGCGTGGGATGAACAGCCAGGTGAACAGCCAGGCGGTCAGAAAGGTGACGAGAACGCTGAAAAAACCCCGTCCGAACAGGTCAGCGATGCCCAGTTGCTGGGCGAAGGCAGAAAGTGAATCCATAAAGTGCCCCGAGTCTAAGGGTTTCGCCGTGCCAGGGGGTTAGCCGAAAGGTGGAGGGCGCTTACTTGGTGCCGTAGATCCGGTCCCCCGCATCCCCCAGCCCCGGCACGATATAGCCGTGATCGTTCAGATGAGAGTCGATGGCGGCGGTCACGATCTCCACGTCCGGGTGATCGCGCTCGATCACGGCGATGCCCTCGGGGGCCGAGAGAATGCACATCAGCTTGATGCTCTGCGCCCCGGCCTCCTTGAGGCTGTCGATGGCCGCACTCGCACTGCCGCCCGTGGCCAGCATCGGATCGGTCAGAAAGACGCGGCGCTCGGCGATGTCGGCGGGCAGCTTGTTGTAATACGCCACGGGTTTGAGGGTCTGCGGATCGCGGTACATGCCCAGATGCCCCACCTTGGCCGCCGGAACCAGCGCCACGATGGCGTCGGTCATGATCAGCCCGGCGCGCAGGATCGCCACCAGCGCCAGCTTCTTGCCGCTCAGCATCGGGAACTGACCCGTTTGCAGCGGCGTCGTGAGGGTCTGGGGGGCCAGTTCCAGATCGCGCATGGCCTCGTAAGCCAGCAACATGCTGATTTCGGCGGCCAGTTCGCGGAATTCCTTGACCCCGGTGCCGGTATCGCGCATCAGCGAGAGCTTGTGTTGAATCAGGGGATGGGAGACGACCGTGACCATATGGAAAGCATATCGCCTCGGCGGGGCCGGACGGAAAAGAGCCAGCGGAGAAGGACCAGAGAAAAAGAACAGCGTCAGGATAAGATGCGCCGCGTGAGCGTTCCCACCCCCTCCGCACCCTTCCCCGCCCTGGAAGCCCGCGAGATTCACCAGAGTTTCGGCGAGCTGACCGTATTGCACGGCGTCTCCCTACGGGTGCAGCCGGGAGAAGTGGTGGCCGTGACCGGGCCTTCGGGCAGCGGCAAGAGTACACTGCTGCACCTGCTGGGCGGGCTGGACGTGCCGGATTCCGGTGAGATCTGGTGGGCCGGGGAACGCGCCGATATCCTGGACACCCAGGCGCGGGCGCTGCGGCGGGCCGGGCGGGTGGGTCTGGTGTTTCAGCACCACTATCTGCTGGAAGACCTGAACGTGCTGGACAACGTGATGATCCCCTGCCGTCTGGCTGGGCAGGGCGACACGTCCCGCGCCCATGCCCTGCTGTCCCGCGTGGGCCTGTCGGGGCGCGAAAAGAGCATGCCCGAGGTCCTCAGCGGCGGCGAACGTCAGCGGGTGGCCGTGGCCCGCGCGCTGGCTTCCGGCCCGGCGGTGGTGCTGGCCGACGAGCCGACGGGCAGCCTGGACCGCGCCAACGCCACCACGGTGGCCGCCCTGCTGGTGGCCCTGGCCCGCGAGGAGGGCGCGGGCGTGCTGCTGGTCACCCACGACGAACGTCTGGCCGGGTACGCGGACCGGGCGCTGCACCTGCTGGACGGGCGCTTCACGGAAGAGGCCCCTGTTTACGGCTAGCGACTGGACCTTGCACGGGCGGGTTCGCCGCCAGATAACCCCTCTCCTACCGGGACACCCGAAGAAAGCAGCGGGCCACCTGCGCCGCCGCCCCCGCCTCTGCCATAATTCCGCGCATGGCTTCAACATCCAGCATTCATGACCTCAAGAACCACATCGGCCAGAGCGTGACCCTGCACGCGTGGCTGACCGACAAGAGCGGCAAGGGCAAGCTGCAATTCCTGAAACTGCGCGACGGCAGCGGCTTCGTGCAGGCCACCGTGTTCAAGGGCGACGTGGCCGAGGACGTGTTCGAGGCGGCCAAGCGGTTGACCCAGGAGCAGGCCGTGACAATTACGGGTGAGGTCCGTGCCGATGACCGTGCCCCCGGCGGCGTAGAGCTGAGCGTGCGCGAGATCACGCCGATCTCGGAGAACCACGCCGAGTACGCGATCACGCCCAAGGAACACGGCATCGAGTTTCTGATGGACCACCGCCACCTGTGGCTCCGGCACCGCCGCCCGTGGGCCGTGGTGCGGATACGCGACTGCGTGCAGCGGGCCATCGTGGACTTCTTTCACGGCGAGGGTTTCATCCGTTTCGACGCGCCGTTCTTCACGCCCAACGCCGCCGAGGGCACCACCGAACTGTTCGAGATTGACCTGTTCGGTGAGGACAAGGCGTACCTGTCGCAGACCGGGCAGCTTCACGCCGAGGCCGGGGCGTTCGCCTTCGGCAAGGTCTACACCTCCGGCCCAACCTTCAGGGCCGAGAAGAGCAAGACACGCCGCCACCTGCTGGAATTCTGGATGATCGAGCCGGAGGTGGCCCCCAGCAACCACCGCGAGAACCTGGATTTGCAGGAGCGGATGCTGAGTTTCATCGTGCGCCGCGCGCTGGACGAGTGCGCGCCGGAGCTGGAACTGCTGGGCCGCGACACGGGCAAGCTGGCCGGAGCCGCCGAGGGCAACTATCCGCGCATCACCTACACCGAGGCGCTGGAGATCGTGCGGCAGCATATCGAGGCCAAAGACCTGCCGCCCAACGTGCAGGACGACGTTCAGCCCGTCGAGTGGGGCGACGATCTGGGCGCGCCGCACGAGACGATCCTGGGCCACCACTTTGACCGCCCGGTAATCATTGAAAAGTACCCGGCGGCCATCAAGGCGTTCTACATGCAGCCGGACCCCGAAGACCCGCGCGTGGCCCTGTGCGACGACGTGATCGCCCCCGAGGGCTACGGCGAGATCATCGGCGGCAGCGAGCGCATCCACGACTACGAGTTGCTCAAGTCGCGGATTGAGGAGCAGGGGCTGCCGCTGGAAGCCTTCGACTGGTATCTGGACCTGCGGCGGGTGGGCAGCGTGCCGCACGCGGGCTACGGCATGGGCCTGGAGCGCGTGATCGCCTGGATCTGCGGCCTGGACCATATCCGCGAGGCGATTCCCTTCCCACGCATGCTGACGCGGATGCGGCCTTAATCGAGAAGGTTTTTTATAAGCGTCTGCCAGCGGCAAATCTCATGGCTCCACAGGCAGTTCTGCCGGGAGCCACGGTATTTTCATGTCCTGTCTCTGTACAGCAAGAAGAGCAATCGTAATGCCGTCCTCATCGGAGAACTCAACTTCATAGGCGTTGTCTGGATACATTCCCACAACTGCCCCTTGACGACCCACACTTGAGCCGTCGTCTAGATAGTGCTCGTTGATCAATTACACGACGGAGAAAAGCGGCACAGACTCAGGTGTCGTTCCAGCTTCACCCATTCAGCAACTTCACCACGCCCTTTAATACCCGCACCCTGATCGCCGTGACCTGCCCGTGCAAATCGCCGTCCAGATGCAGCGGTGTGGGCGTGTCCCAGCGCACCGTGACCTCGTGGCCCTGCGCGGTGCGAACCTGCGGCTGGTCCAGATGGGTGCCACGCAGCACGCGCAACATCAGTTTGACCAGTTGAAAACGGTTCATGGGGCCGCCCGCCACCACGTCCAGCAGGCCGTCGCGTGGGCTGGACCTCGGGCTGATCAGGAAGCCGCCGCCATAGCGCGTGCCGTTCATGACGGCCACGATGGGGCTGGGGCCGCTGTAGAACGGCTGGCCATCCAGCGTGATCTGCACTTCGGACAGGTGCAGCTCGCGGACGGTGGCGACAGCGGACCAGGCGTAGCGCGCAAAGCCCTGAAACTGCTTGGGCGCGCGGGCCATGTTGGCGGTCACGGCGGCATCGAAGCCCAGGCCCAGGCCATTCAGCAGCACATGCGTGCGGCCCGCGCCGTCGCCCTCCAGAATACGGACCTCCAGGGCGTCCACGTCGCGGGGCTGGAAGGTCAGGCGGTCCAGGGCCTCCGCGAATTGTCCAGTTTTGAGACCCAGCATGCCCGCGAAGTCGTTGCCCGTTCCCAGCGGGACCACGGCCAGCGGACGGCCCTGCCGCTTGGGGACGGACACCAGCGCGGGTAGCAACGCGCCCACCGTGCCGTCCCCGCCCACCGCCAGCACGGCAATGCGCGGCGGCAGCGCCTGGATGCGGGCCAGGGCGTCCTCGCCGCTGTCTTCCAGGATCAGCTCGTAGGGCTGGCCGCGCCGCTTCAGCTCGGCTTCCAGGCGCGGCCACTCGCGCATTGCCAGCCCCCCGCCCGCATTGGGGTTGAGGACGACGGCCAGCGGGGGAACCGAGGATTCAGGGGCGCTCACGTCAGGCACATCATACGCGCTGGAAAGTGATTCTAGTTCCAGTCCGCAGGGCGCTCGCCCAGGCCGAAATGCCACGCGATGGCCCGCGCGATGCGTCCGGCGGCCTGCCCGTCGCCGTAGGGATTGCGGGCCTCGCGCATTCCCTTTAGCGTCTCCGGGCTGTCTAGCAGGTGATTCAGTACCGCTTCGAGCTGCGCCGGATCGTTGCCCGCCAGTTTCAGTACGCCCGCTTCCAGCCCCTCGGGGCGCTCGGTGACGTTGCGGAGAACGGCCACCGGCACGCCCAGCGCCGCGCCCTCTTCCTGCAAGCCGCCGCTGTCGGTGGCCAGCAGCACGGAGGCGGCCATCAGTGGGGCCATATCGCTGTAGTCCAGCGGGGCAGTCAGCTCGAAGTTACTCACACCTTCCAGCACCGGGCGCACGGCCTCCTGCACGGCGGGCGAGAGGTGGACCGGGTAGATGAAGTGGTGATCTGGGTGCGCCTGAGCAACGCGGGCCAGCGCCTGAGCCATCTCGCGCATCATGGGCTGGTTCTCGCGGCGGTGCATGGTCACGGTCACCAGGGGTTGCCCGGCGTCCACGCGCGCCTGCCACTCGGGGCGCAGCGGCACGCGCCCGGCCACCTCGCGCACGGCGTCCACGGCGGTCTGCCCGGTCACGAAAATGCCCACTTCAGGCTTGCCCTCACGGGTCAGGTTGGCCTTGCTGCCAGAGGTGGGCGAGAAATCCAGCGCACTCAGCACGCCGGTTAGGCGGCGGTTGGCTTCCTCCGGGAAGGGTTCCTGCAAGTCGCCGCTTCGCAGGCCCGCCTCGACGTGGCCCACCGGAATGCCCTCGTAAAAGGCGGACAGGGCCACGCAGAACGATGTGGAGGTATCGCCGTGGACCAGCACCAGATCGGCCTCCATCTCGCGCAGCACGCGCCCGGCCTGCGGCACGATGCGGGCGGTCAGGTCCGCGAGGGTCTGGCGCTCGGTCATCACGTTCAGGTCACGGTCCGGGGTCAGGCCAAAGACGTTCAGCGCGCCGTCGAGCATCTGGCGCTGCTGCCCGGTGGAGAGGATCAGCGGCGTCAGGCCGGGTTGGGCGGCCAGAGCTGCGTAGACGGGGGCCATCTTGGTGGTTTCCGGGCGGGTGCCGAAGGCGAGGACAATGCGTTTATCGGTCATGGGAATTCCTTGCGGGAGACATCACAACGCGGGCCGGATTCGGGAAACCGTTGCGGCCCGTGGGCGAATGGAAGTTGAGGGGCCACGCCAGAAAACCCGCGTGGTGAACAATTGCACACTATAGGCGATTCAGCACGTACAGCCGGTGCCTGCCCCTGAGTCCGCCGAAGCGGGAGGTGAAGCCCTGCTCCTGCTCCACGCCCAGGCCACAGGCGGCAAACATCCCCAGCCATTCCAGGCGGGAGCGCTCGCCGTGCGGGTGGCCGAATTCCAGATTGATCAGGGCATCGGTCACGCGGTCCAGACGGTTCGGTGGAAACTCGCCATTGCCGTCCTCCAGCACCAGGACGCGCCGTGACACCCGCGCCGCTTCCCGCAACACCGCCACCGGATGGGGGCAGTGGTGCAACACGAAGGCCAGCAGCACGGCGTCGAATGAGCAGTCTGGAAAAGGCAATGTCGAGCCGTCATACAGCACGCGCGGCACGCCAGATTCACGGCCCAGCCGCGCGGCGATGGGGTGTGCCACCAGCCGCTGCCCCAGCGCTCCAGCGTGCGGGGGGACGTCGGCCATCGTCACAGCCCAACCCCTGCGAGACAGCAGGACCGCCGTGTGGCCCGTTCCCGCACCCAGGTCCAGCACGCGTCCAGATGGCAGGTGGGGGCGAATCAATTCCAGTATCAACTGCGCCCGACGCCAGCCCAGCGGGGCGTAGACGGCGGAGATTATGCGTGGCCAGAGGTTCACGCGCCCCTTCGCTTGATCCCCTTCATCGGCGCGTGGGTCCACGGGTCATCCGGCCAGGGATGCCGGGGGTAGCGGCCCCGCAGGTCCTTGCGAACCTCGAAATACGACGAATTCCAGAAACTCCGCAGATCCTGCGTGACCTGCACGGGCCGTCCGGCAGGCGACAGCAGATGCAGCAGCACGGGCGTGCGGCCTCCGTTGACGGCAGGGGTGTCGGCCAGCCCGAACAGTTCCTGCAACTTGACGGCCAGGATGGGCGGTGAGCCGTCTGGGCGGTACTCCAGGCGAATGCGGCTGCCCGTGGGAACCCCCAAATGCGTGGGCGCGAGGTCTTCGAGCTGCTGCGGCAGCGGCCAGGGCAAGAGCGCCTGAAGTGCGGGCAGGAGGTTGATCCGCCCCAGGTCCTCCCGCGTGCGGGCCGTGCCCAGATACGGGCCGAGCCAGTCCTCCAGCGTGTCCAGCAGCGCAGCATCGGAGGGGTTGGGCCAGTCGCTATCCGGGTGCCAGTGGCGTAGCGACTGGACGCGGGCGCGCAGGCCCGCAGCCTCACGGGAGAAGGTCAGAAGGTGCAGGCCCTCGGCGCGGATGGCCCCGGCCAGGGCATCCAGCCGCAATCCGGCAGGCAACTCTTTGAGTGGGCGGGTTTCGAGGACCAGCGCCCCCACGCGGCGTTCGTTCTGGGCGAGCAGGGTTCCGGTGCGGGTCTCCCAGCGGACGCTTTCCATCCATGCGGCGCGGGATTCCAGGGCAGACAGCGCAAGGGGAGCCGCCAGATAAATTCGGCCCTCGGCGTTGTTGGGATTCAGGGCACGGGCATCCAGATGGGCCACCGCCAGCGCCTCAGCTCCGGCCAGCGCGTCGCCCTCCGGCAGCGCCACGCCCTGACCGCCCGCCAGCAGAAAGCGGCCCCGCATGCCGCCGGGCAGGACCTCGCGCGGCAATGCAAGGCGTTCGGGGTAGGCCAGGGCAATCAATTCCCCCAGATCGTAGGGATCGGGTTCGGCGTTGTCCGCCCGCACGTCCAGCAGCCCACGCCACTGCTTCGCCAGCCGTTCAATGCGCTCCAGCACGGCGACGTCTCCCCTGCCGCCACGTCCAGCCCGCCACAATCGCAGCGCTTCCACCCGTTCGGTCAGGTCCGCACCGGAACCTGGGGGCAGCGGATCGCGTTCCTCCAGCAGCGCGGCCAGATCGGCGGCCAGCGGTCCCAGGCCAGCCTCCGCCCCGCCCGTCAGCAGGTGGGCTAGGCGCGGGTGGGTGGGAAATTCCAGCAGCCGCTGACCTTCCGGGGTCACGCGGCCCGTATCGTCCAGGGCATTCAGGCCGCGCAGCAACGCACGGGCGGTTTCCACGCGGGGGGTGGGCGGCGCGTCCAGCCACGCCAGATCGGTGGGGTCCGGCGCACCCCAGGCAGCCAGCTCCAGCACCAGCGGCGCGAGGTCTGCCTCCAGCACTTCCGGGGGGCGGGCGGCGGGCAGCAGCGGCTGGGTACGCTCCGGCCAAAGACGGTAAGCCACGCCCGGCGCGGTGCGGCCCGCGCGTCCGGCCCGCTGCGTGGCGCTGTCGCGGGTGACACGGCCTGTAACCATGCGGGTCAATCCCGTGGCCGGGTCAAATGCCTGGGTGCGGCTCTGGCCGCCGTCCACCACCACCCGCACGCCGTCGATGGTCAGCGAGGTCTCGGCAATGCTGGTGGCCAGCACCACCTTGCGCCGCCCATCAGGATCGGGGAGAAGGGCGCGGCGCTGTTCCTTCACGCTCAGATCGCCGTAGAGGGGCAGCACCAGCGCCCCCCCCTCTCCCAGTTGTACATCAGCCAGTTGCGCGGCGGCCCCGCGAATCTCGCGCACGCCAGGAAGGAAGGCCAGGATGTCGCCCTCGTCCTCGGCCAGAGACTGCCGCACCTTGCGGGCCACGGCGTCTTCCACGCGGCCCACCGGGTCTGTCGGCAGGTAACGGACCTCCACCGGGTACGCGCGGCCCACGCTTTCCACCAGCGGGGCACCCAGGCGGGCGGGCAGATCCGGGTCCAGGGTGGCGCTCATGACCAGCACACGCAGATCGTCGCGCAATGCCCCCTGTACCTCGCGCAGCAGGGCCAGGGCCAGATCGGCGTTCAGGCTACGCTCGTGGAACTCGTCCAGAATGACCAGCCCCACCCCGGCCAATTCCGGGTCACGCTGGAGGCGGCGGGTCAGGATGCCCTCGGTGACGACTTCCAGGCGGGTCTGCTTGGACACGCGGGACTCGAAGCGCACGCGGTAGCCCACGGTTTCGCCCACCCGCTCGCCCAGGCCCTCGGCCAGCCGCGAGGCCACCGCCCGCGCCGCCACCCGCCGGGGCTGGAGCATGATCACCGACTGCCCGGCCAGCCAGGGTTCGTTCAGCAGTTCCAGCGGCAGCGCCGTACTCTTGCCCGCGCCGGGCGGGGCCTGGACCACCACCAGCGGGTGCGCCGCCAGCGCTGAGCGCACCGCCGGGATGACCTCGGCAATGGGCAGGGTGGGCGGCTGGGGGGGCATGAGGGGCAATGGTATCAGCCGGGACAAAAGGTAGAACCGCAGTCTGCAACAATCACTGTGGTCCACAATTTTTAGTTAGCCGCTCTCTTTCGTTCAAGGCAGGGAGCGGTTATTTCGTTTTCTTTGAGGCAGCTTTCGAGACTACAGCCGCTGCGAGAGATCGGGTTAAGGCACTGCCGCCATTACCGGACAGAACTTTCGCTGCCTTACGTTCTGTAGGCGTCACTCGTGCTGCCGAGTTTTTCTTAGTCATATTTCACCTCCCTCTGTTGCATTATGATGGTAACGTAATTCACTCCTACCGTCAAGCGTTCAGACACAACATATGGCTATACATAGGCGAATTGATGCTAAATGTAGTATGTCTAAGTTCAGACGATTTCCACAGCTTCAGCCTTCCCGCCGCCCCGCCCGTTTCCGCACCTGCCCCGGCGTCAGGGGGCCGCCGTGACCGGGCAGCAGGGCGCGCAGGTCCATCTCAGCCATGCGTTGCAGGGTCTGGCGGGCCTGGACATGGTCCGCGTTGTAGGCGGCTTTGGGCAGATGCGCACCGTCCTTCGCACCGATCACCGCGTCGGCGGCCACCAGCACGCCGTCCAGCAGCACGCCGATCTGGCCGGGGGTATGGCCGGGCAACGAGACGACCTGCCAGCCCAGCACGGTCTCGCCGGGGTGAACAACTTGCAGGGCGTCGGCGGAGACTTTGGGATGCGCCCGCGACACCATTCGTCCAATCTCCGGGCGGCCCGCCGGGTACGGCAGATCGTGGATTTCTCCGGTCAACTGCGCGTATTCCAGCGTGTGCGCCAGCAGCGGAATGCCGCGCCGGGCGGCCCTGTACGCGCCACCGGAATGGTCCACATGCGCGTGGGTCAGCAATACGGCGTCGGGGGCGAAATCACGCAGAATCCGGTCAAAACGGCCCGCGTAGGGCCACGCCCCAGCGTCCACCAGCAGACGGCCCGCCGGGCTACTCAGCAGATACACGTTGGCGTACAGGGTCTGAACACGGACACTCGGGGCAAGAACGGTCACTGGCACGATCATTTCACGGCGCGGAGCCGTAAGCTGTAAGCCACATGAATAAAATTTCCTGGCTGGCCGTGCCCACCGAAGAGGGCGCGCATGAGGGCGTCCGCAAACTGTGGACCAAGGCGGAGGCGAACCTGGGTTTCGTGCCCAACGTCTTCCGGGCACAGGCGCTGAACGGCGAGCAGTTCCTGGCGTGGTGGAATTATTTCAACCTGCTGGTCAACAAGGCAGGCCACCTGAGTAACATCGAGCGCGAGATGATGGCCGTGGTGGTCAGCGGCCTCAACCGCTGCGTGTACTGCGCGGTCTCGCACGGCGCGGCGCTGCGCGAATACGGCATGGAGGCGCAGAAGGCCGACACGGTGGCCGTCAACTGGCGACACGCCGATCTGAGTGCCCGCGAGGCCGCGCTGTGCGCCTTCGCCGAGAAACTGACCCTGCACCCCGCCGGGATGGCCGAGTCGGACCTGACTCCACTGCGGGATGTGGGTCTGGACGACGCCCAGATTCTGGAGGCGGTGCAGGTGATCGGCATGTTCAACATGACCAACCGGGTCAGCAGCGCGCTGGGCTTCATTCCCAACGCGGAGTACCACTCGAAGGGAAGGTAAAGCCACAACAGTCTGACCGCTGAACAGCCACGATTCAGCGCGGCGTTTCAGCGGTCAGACTGTCAGAACGCTCGGGCGGTGACTCAGCTCCGGGTGTAGCCGGTGGCCTGCCAGCCGCAGCCGGAGCGGACCAGTTTGATGGTGCCGCCGTACACGCCACTGACCCGCTCGCCGTTGCTGTTCTGGGTGGCGCTCACGGTCACCTTGCCGCCCGCACTGCCCACGTTGCCGTTGATGCCCACGCTGGTGATTTCCACCTTGTAGGAGACGTTGGAGTAGGCCGCGCCATATGCTCCTGCCGCCGCACCCAGCCCCTCGTCCGCCGCCACGCGGGCCGCGCCACGCGCGCTGGCGATGTCCTGCTCGGGGGTCAGCTTGCACTCGGCGGGGGCGCTGCCCGCGTACTGGGTGGTCTCGCCGTCCTCGAACTTCAGGGGTTCGGGAATCTGACCCTGAAGGTTGACGACATTGATGCGGTAGTTGACGCCGACCGACAGACGCGGCCCGATGATGGGTTGCAGCGCCGTGCTGATGCGCTGCGCGCCCACTTCCACATACGCTTCCACCGGCAACAGTGCAATGCCGTAGCGCAGGCCCAGGCCGCCCTGAATGGCGGTATTGCTGCCCTGAATCTCCGCACCGATCAGGGCGTAGGTGGTCACGTTGCTGAAGGTGAACAGATCGCCCGTGACCAGACCGCCGAAGGACCCGGTGCCCGACTTGCCCTCCACATTACTGGTGCAGTAGGCCCCCTGACCGTACAGGCCGAAGCGGCCCTCCTGAAAGCCCACGCGCCCGCCCACGATCTGGCAGCCCAGACCCACGCTGCTGTTCAGGCCCAGCCGCACATCTGCCGCCCCTGCGGTACCCAGGGTGGTGAGTCCCACCGTCGCCAGACCCAGGGCCAGCATCATCTTCACTTTTGCAATCATGAAGACTGTTTTAACACAGCCTTTGGATAGGGCGCGTGAGTGAATGGGATTTCCCCTCTCAGGATGCAGCTTCCCGGCTTCAGAAAAACCGGCTCACGTCGCGCACCACCACAAACGTCATCAGCAGGATCACGAAGGCGAAGCCCGCCACGTTGATGGCCTGTTCCTGCGAGAAGCTCAGCGGGCGGCGGCGCACCACACCCACCAGCACCAGCAGGATGCGCCCGCCGTCCAGCCCCGGAATCGGGATCAGGTTGAAGAAGGCCAGCGACAGATTGAGCAGGGTGGCGATCTGGACCAGCGCCCAGGGGCCGACGGTGGCGGCGCGGCCCACGATCTCGGTGGTGCCGATGGGGCCAGTCACGTTCTCGTCCTGCGAGAAATTCAGGGTCAGGAAGCGTCCGAACAGGTTGCCGAAGGCTTTGAGTACCTGCGGCACGGCCTGCGCCGTGGTGGTCAGCGAGGTCTGGAAAGCGGTGCCCACGCCCGCAGGCACGATGTCCGGGCCGTAGCCGATGCCCAGCAGTTGGCGTTTGCCAGCCACGGTGGGTGTCCAGTCGAAGGTGACATTCCGACTTTCTCCAGCCCGCTCCACCGTGAAGGTATGCGGCCCCGGCGTGCCCAGCACGTTGCGCAGGTTTTCCCAGCCGGTCACGGTCTTTCCGTCCACCTGCACGGTGTCGGGGATGTCCTGCCCGTCGATGGCGCTGATCACGTCCCCGGTCTGGAAGCCCAGCGTCTGCGCGCGGGAATTGGGCTGCACTGACTCGATGCGCGCCCGGTCGGGGGCCGGAATGCCCTGCGAGGAAAAGCTCAGGGTCATCAGGCCGATGGCGAGCAGCAGGTTCATCAGCGGCCCGGCGAACAGCACGGCGATCTTGCCCAGAGCGGGCAGCGCCGCGAAGCCCTTGCTGGCCTGACGGTAACTGACCTCGCCCTCGTTGCCCCGGACCTCCTCGGGGGCCATGCCGTCGATTTCCACGTAGCCGCCGATGGGCAGCAGCGAGAGTCGCCACTCAGTGCCGCGCCACAGCCGCTTGAAGATGATCGGCCCCATACCGATGGAAAACGAATTGACCCGCACGCCCTGCCAGCGGGCCAGCGCGTAGTGCGCCAGCTCATGCAGGAAGGTGGCGATGCTGATGATCAGCAGGGTCCAGATCAAGCCCAGAGGGGTCAGCGCCGCAGAGATGCTTTGAATGAAGCTCACGCCCTCACCCCCACCAGTTCCCAGGCCCGCACGCGCGCCCAGGCATCGGTTTGCGCCAGCGAGTCCCAGCCGAGCATTCCAGCAGGGGTTTCATCCAGCACACGCTCCAGCAATCTGGGAATGCCCGTAAAGGTCAGTTGCCCGGCCAGGAACGCCTCTACCGCCACCTCGTCTGCCGCGTTCAGGGCCACAGGCTGCAATCCGCCCGCCTCGCCTGCACGGTAGGCCAGACCCAGGCAGGGGAAGCGGTCAAAATCCGGCTCCATGAATTCCCAGGTGCCGTGCATGGGCCAGGAGAGATGCCCGGCCACTTCCGGCCCCCGCCGCACGCCACGCACATCACCGGGGCGCTGCATTCCGCCAGGGGCGGCGTCAATGGCGTAGGCAATCGGCAAACGCATGTCGGTGGGGCCGAACTGCGCCTTCAGGCTGCCGTCGCGGAAGCGCACCGCCGCGTGGATCAGACTCTGCGGGTGGACCACCACACCCACCTGCGACAGCGGCAGGCCGTACAGGCTGGCACACTCCATGACCTCCAGCCCCTTGTTCATCAGCGTGGCGCTGTCGATGGTCACCTTTGGCCCCATGCTCCACGAGGGATGCTTCAGGGCCTGCGCGGGCGTCACGCCGCCCAGATCGGCGGGGCCGTCGCGGAAGGGGCCACCGGAGGCGGTCAGGATCACCTCGGACACGTCCGCCATGTTCTCGCCCGTCAGGCACTGGAAGACGCCCGTATGTTCGGAGTCCACCGGGACCACGCGCCCGCCGCCCGCTGCCGCCGCCTCCCAGATCAGGCCCGCCGCCGTGACCATCGCCTCCTTGGTGGCCAGCGCCACCGCCTGTCCGGCCTGGAGCGCGGCGCGGGTGGGGGCCAGCCCGATCAGGCCGCTCATGGCGTTGACCACCACATCGGTGTTCAGGGCGGCCACCTCGCTGACGTCGGCAGTCAGGCGCACATCGGTGAAGATGGCCTTCGCCTCGTTATAGACGGCTGGGTCCACGCTGACCACTGCCGGGCGGAATTCACGCACCTGCTCGGCCAGCAGGTCCAGATTGCGCCCCGCTGCCAGCGCCGTCACCGTGTAGCCACGCTCGCGCGCCACATCCAGCGCCTGCGTGCCGATGCTGCCCGTGCTGCCCAAAACCGTCAGTTCCATGCCCGTCCGCTCATTGCCCCCCAGCATGAGGCATACGGGGTGGGCAGAGTGTGGGGTTGGGAGGGCTTGCCGTCCATACGGTTCACGTTTCCCGTCCTGCGTATTTTCAGGAGAAGCTGAGGTTGACCGTCTGCTCGCCGCTCGTCTCGGTGACCGTGAAGTCCTGGCTGGATTCCGCGCCGCTCTTCACGCAGCGAAAAGTCAGACTCAGCTTCTCCGGGTACTTCGGATATTGAATGCTGTAGACGACGGAATAATCGCCTGCACGGTCAAAGACCACTGTCGTGGAGGCGGCGTTGGGATACCGACCCACCGGTTCCAACATCCCCGTCTCCTTGACCTCAATAAAAGATCGGCCCTTCAGAGCAGTGTTTTTAACATAGGGATCGTTCAGGACGACGGACTGGCACTCCGCAAGTGTTGCTGGTGTGAAGGTCAACTTCAGAAGCCCCGTTGCCACAGGAGGATTCGCGATGTCCCCACGGCTGCACGAGGCCAGACTGAACAAAGCGACAGCGACCAGACCGACAGACAGGTGGCGCATAGAAACTCCTGGGGTGAAATAGCGGGAAGCTGGGGCACTGGACGGACATTGCCCGTCGGCAGAAATTGACGCTGGAGTTGGTCAGGCTGTTCCTTTTGAGGACCGCATGATGCACTCCGTACAGTTCATGGCACACTGGGCCGCTTCCATTCAGCCGCCTGCCCCGGCATCCGAACTATTCCCGACTCGCCCCAGCGCCTCCATCAGCTCCAGCGCGTACCGCACGCCCGTCTCGAAGTCGCGGCGCAGCACATTTTCGTTGGGGGCGTGGACGCGGCCCGCCACGTTGCCGATGCCCAGCGCCACCACGGGCGCACCGACATGCTGCATGAACGGGTACATCGGGCCGCTGCCGCCGCTGCTGGGGTGCAGGATGGCGTCCTGGCCGTAGACCTCGCGGGCCACGCGCACGGCGGTCTGCACGAAGGGATCACTCAGGTCACTGCGGGCGGGGTGCTGGTGGCTTTCCAGCTCGACGATTTCCACATCCTGCAAGTTCTGGGCGTCCAGATGGGCGCGCAGCAGTTCCACGATCTTATCGGGATGCTGGTCCGGCACCAGACGGAAATCGATCTTGACGAAGCCCTCGGCAGGCAGCACGGTCTTGCTGCCGCCGTCGCCATAGCCGCCGTGAAAGCCGTTGACATTCAGTACCGGCATCAGGTTGGTGCGGGTGTTGAAGTCCTGGGGCGCTCCCAGGCGGCGCGTGACCTCGTAGGCGTCGTACAGCGACTCGCCCTGGCCGGGAATGCTGGCGATGGCCGCGCGGTCCGCCTCGGAGGTTTCGCGCACATCGTCGTGGAAGCCGGGGATGGTCACGCGCCCGGTCTCGTCGCGCAGGCTGGCCACGGCCTTCGCCAGCCGCCACAGCGGGTTGTCCACCACCGCCCCGGTGCTGCTGTGCAGGTCGCTGGCCGCCACCCGGCAGCGCAATTCCAGGCACACGATCCCCTTGAGACCCGCGTACAGGATGGGCCGCCCCTCGGGGGTCACGCTGCCGAATTCCCACCACACGCCGTCTGCCTTGAGTTCGGCGGCGTGGTCTTTCACGAAAGCTTCCAGGCTAGGGCTGCCCACCTCTTCCTCACCTTCCAGTAGCCATTTCACTTTGAGGGGGAGGCTGCCACCGTGCCGCTCACGCAGTGCCCGCAACCCGGCCAGCCGGGAGGTGAACTCGCCCTTGTCGTCGGATGCGCCGCGCCCGTACAGGCGTCCGTCGCGCTCGGTCAGCGTAAACGGCGGCGTGTCCCACAGGTTCAGGGGGTCTTCCGGCTGCACATCGTAGTGGTTGTAGATCAGCAGGGTAAAGGGGCCGTCTCCAGCCTCGGCCACCAGCACCGGGGCCACCTGACCGGGATAGCGGGCCACCCTGAAGCCCTCGGCTTCCAGCAGGGCGGTCACGGCGTCCGCCGTCTCGGGCAGCATGCGGCCCTGCGCGGAGACGCTTTGCATCGCCACCAGATCACGTAGATCAGACAGGCCGCGTTCGATGTGGGCGCTCAGATCAGTTGGAGTCATGTCCTACAGGGTAAGGGTTGAAGCACGCCCCGGTAAATCTGGTCCAGGGTCAGCACCTGTCCCAGACAGGGAACGTCCACCTGTCCCGCGCCCCGGTGTTCGCGCATGGCCCAGTCCTCACCGTTGCGCTGATATTCCACGACGTAGCGTTCGTCCTGCGACACCAGCAGGTAGGTTTGCAGGGTGGGAATGGCGGTGTAAACGGCGTATTTGTGGCGGCGGTCATTGTGCGCCGTGCTGGTTGAGAGAACTTCAGTCAGCAGGCACGGGGAGGACTCGTAATAGCGCCCCGGTTGATCGCCGCCGCAGACCAGCATCACGTCGGGGTAAAAGTAGCTGGCCGCGCCGGAGACGAAAAGCTGCATGTCGGACTGGTACAGGCGGCAGCCCTGCCCATCCGCACCTGGTAACAGTGCCGCCGCAATCCGCAAACTGATTCGCACATGCTCCCCGCTGGCCCCCGCCTGAGCGTGAAGCGGGTACACGAAACCGCCCACGTACTCGCGCTTGTAAGGACTCTCGCGCTCGGTTCGCAGATAGTCCGCTTCCGTCATGGCTTGAGGAGCGGCGTCTGTCATAGGGCTATTTTACGCCCCTACTTCTCGAAGCCGTGCGGATGCCCCTTGTGCCAGTTCCAGGCCGTCTGCACGATCTCCTGCAAGTCGGTGAACTGCGGCGCGAAACCCAGCTCCTGCACGATCTTCGTGGCATCGGCCACCAGCCGGGGCGGATCGCCTGCGCGGCGGGGGGCGATCTCGCGGTCGAGCGGCGTACCCACCACGGCGTCCACGGCGTCCAGCACCTGCTTGACGGAAAAGCCGTGGCCTAATCCCACGTTGTAGGTCACGGCGTCGGTCTTTCCAGCATTCAGCGCCTCCACCGCCAGCACATGCGCATCAGCCAGATCCTGGACATGCACGTAGTCGCGGATGCAGGTTCCATCGGGGGTGTCGTAATCCTCGCCGAAGATCATCATCTTCTCGCGCTGGCCCAGGGCGGTCATACACGCCAGTTCGATCAGGTGCGACTGGCTGGGATGCGCCTCGCCGATGTCCCCGGAGGGGGCCGCGCCGCAGACGTTGAAGTACCGCAGGATCGTGTACGGCAGGCCGTGCGCGGTGTGGAAGGCGTGGATCATGCGCTCGGTCATCAGCTTGGTCTCGCCGTAGACGCTCTCGGGCTGCATGGCGGCGTCTTCGGGGATCGGCACGGCGTCGGTGGTGCCGTAGACGGCGGCGGTGCTGGAAAAGACCAGCGGCACCTTGCGGGTGTCCACGATGGCTTGCAGCAGGTTCAGGCTGCCCACCACGTTGTTGCGGTAGTAGCGGGCGGGGGCGCGCATGCTCTCGCCCACCTCGATCAGCGCGGCAAAGTGGATCACGGCATCAGGCTTGTGGGCTTCCAGGGCGGCCTTGACGCTGGGATAGTCCAGCAAGTCGGCCCTGACCAGTTCCACATCGTCCGGCAGCGCCTCGGCGTGACCGCTGGAAAGGTTGTCCAGCACCACCACACCGTGCCCCGCCGCCCGCAACTGCCGAACTGTATGTGAACCGATATACCCCGCGCCGCCAACCACCAGAAGTTTCATCGGGACTCAGGGTAGCAGGACAGGGAAGCAGGACGGACAAAAAGAAGGCTGGCGGACGAGTCGATGTCGTCCGCCAGCCTTCAAAAGTTGTTGTCTGCGTTCAATTCATGATGCGGCGTGCGCCGTTGTAGCGGCTGGCCCAGTACGCGTTGGCGAACAGAGGTTCGATGACGGTCCGGCCCCGGTAGCTGTTGGCGTTGGCCATCATGCCGTCGCCCACATACAGCCCCACGTGGCTGGCGGTGCGGCCCATGGTGTTGAAGAACACCAGATCGCCCGAGCGCAGGTCACGGCGGCTGACCGCGCGTCCCGAGTTCCACTGCGAGGCAGCGGTGCGCGGAATGCTGATGCCCATGCTGCGGAACACGCTCTGCGTGAAGCTGGAGCAGTCCAGGCCGTTTCTGCCGCTGCCGCCCAGCGCGTAACGCACACCCAGGAAACGGGCAGCGGCGGTCCGCACGAACGCGCCGCCAGAGTTGGTGGCGGCGGGCGCAGCGGCGCGGGCAGGCGCGGAAACGGTGGCCCCGCCGATGTTCAGCTTCTGCCCGATCTGGATGGTGCTGCTGTTCAGGCCGTTCAGGCGCATCAGCGTTCCGGCGTCCACACCCGTGGCCCGCGAGATCGCAGACAGGGTGTCACCGTTCTTGACGGTGTACGTGGAGGCCAGGGCAGCGGGGCTGATCAGGGCGGCGAAAGCGAGGGGCAGAAAGAGGCGGGAGTAAGTCATCGACTCCAGAAGTTTATCCCAACTTTATTTATTTGTTCTTAATTCTCGAACTTAAACGTCACCTTTATGCGCCTATACGTTGTTTATGCGTTCTGACCAGCAGCAGATGAAACAGAAATCCGGCGTCTGACTCAAGCTTCTCAGACTTCAGCTCATATTCCGTGGGGCAGCGAAAGTGCCGACAGTCACAGCCTGAACCCCTTTTGCGCGATTTATCACGCTCTCATTTTGCTCATGTGCCAGAAGTGTGCTTCCTGAGACCTGTTTCAGGTGCGGTTCAGGGTGATGCCCACACAGGCCGGAGGACTTCTGGAAGGCCAGCCTCCTATACTTGGCCCAGGCCACCACCGCCCGAATACCCACAGCCCAACCGCCCGATCTGGAGGACCGATGAAGGAACCCATGACCACCGATCAGCTCCTGCAAGGTCTGAAGCACTACCGCCGGATTGCCCGCCAGGACATGCTCCGCGCCCCCGAGACGCCATGGCCGGACGCCTTCTTGAAACACGCCGAATGCCGCCGCGAGGTCTACGTGGCGCTGGGCACCTACGCCGAGAAGCACGCCCCCGACGACGTGATTACCCACGCCCTGGAGCTGTACCAGACCATTCCCTTTTCCACCGGCACGCCCGAGAACGAACATCCCGATCTGAAGGGCAAAGAGAACGCGCTGGAAAACTTCTTTCTGCTGGTGGGCCTGGACCCCAAGACCCGCCGCGAGGCCCGCAGCCGCCGCCCCAAACTGGCCGCCCCTGAAACCGTATCGCCCGGGGAAGTCGCCACTGGAAGCTGACGCCGCCCGCCGAATGACTTCACGCAGGGCCGCGCTTGGGGCGCTGGAGTTGCAGAGCCTAGGCTGCGTCGCCTGCCGCCTGCGCCCCGGCTGCACAGGGGTGGTGGTGGCCGAGGGCGATCCCGCTGCCCGGCTGGTCATTGTCGGCGAGGGGCCAGGACGCGAGGAGGACCGTATGGGCCGCCCCTTCGTGGGGCAGGGCGGAGAACTGCTGGACCGCATCCTGACCTCGGCTGGGATCGCGCGGGACGAGACGTACCTGACCAACACCGTCCGGTGCCGCCCGCCCGGCAACCGCACCCCCAGGCCCGATGAGACCGAGACCTGCACGGCGCTGTGGCTGGACGCCCAACTGGCCCTGCTGCGCCCACGCGTGATCCTGAGCCTGGGCAACACCGCCACCCAGCACCTGCTGAAAACCGGGCGCGGCGTCGCCAGCCTGCGCGGCCAGTGGTTCGGATTCACGCATGACGACGGTGGGGGCGGGACGTATGAGGCGCTGTTGATGCCAATGTTTCACCCCGCCTACCTGCTGCGAAACGCCGCCCGCACCCCTGGCAGTCCCAAAGCGCTGACCTGGCGTGACATCCGCGAGGTGGCCGCCGTGCTGCGCGGCGAGAAGGAGCCTGGGGAACTGGCGCAACTCACGCCGCCAGAGATGGACGGTCAGCCGGGGCTGTTCTGAAGTTCTGGCCCCTGGCGAATGGACGAGAATCAATCCGCGTCAGGTGATGTGGCTGACACAAAGGTCTGGCTCTGGTCCTGACCTGCGTGAAAGTAGCCATACCCTCGCGTGTCCATTCCAGAATTGAAATCCTGGATGTCGCCCGGCCCTCCCCCGCCCCGTACACTGACGCCCATGCCCCATCCTGAATTCGTCGGACTCGTCAATTCTCTCCAGGCCACCGCCGAGGCCGCGCTGGGCGATCTGAACGCCGCCACGGCCAGCGCCGCGCGCGACGGCCTGTTGCAGGAGGGCCGCGCCCGCCAGACCGCCGAACGCAGCCTGAAGTTGCTGACCATGCTGGCCGAGAAGACGCGCGGCAACCTCGATTTTGCCGAGGCTGATCTGCTGACAGAGGCAGTTTCCAGCCTGCGCGAACGGCTGGGGAACGGCACGCAGAACAATGGCACACAGGGCAACTAGTGCGGGCCGTCATTCAACGCGTGAACCACGCCACCTGCACCGTGGCGGGCAAGGTCACGGGGCAGACCGGGCCGGGCCTGATGGTCCTGCTGGGCGTCGCGCCGGGCGACAGCGCCCAGACTGCAAAAGCCCTGGCGGCCAAGATTGCCAAACTGCGAATCTTCAACGATGAGGCGGGCAAGATGAACCGCAGTCTGCTAGACACGGGCGGCGGCATTCTGAGCATCAGCCAGTTCACGCTGTACGCCGACACCCGCGCGGGCAACCGCCCCAGCTTCATCGGCGCAGCCCCGCCTGAACACGCCCGCGAGTTGTACGGCGCATTCAATGCCGCCCTGCGTGATCTGGGATTGGAAGTGGGTGAGGGCCGTTTCGGCGAACATATGGTCATCGACCTGAGCAACGACGGCCCGGTGACGATCACGCTGGAGCTGGACTGAGAATTGGTTTCAGTTCTCGGTGTCCTCGTCTTCGGTATCGCTTTCTACAACCGGGACCACCGGATTGCGGTTCTTGCCGATTTCACGCACGCGTCCGCTGAAGCGGCCCTTGATCTCGTCGTACATGGGGTGGGCGCGGATATCGCCGGGGCGCGAGGGCGCGGCGCTGGCCTGGGCTGGCCTGAGCTGAGGCTGGTCCACTGGCGACGGAGACGGTGCTGCCGGGCGCGGTGCAAGCGAGGGACGTGGGGCGGCCAGACTGGCATACGGCGCGTCGGCCAGATCGGGCGGGCCGGATGGTCCCGCCGTATCCAGTGGGCCGCCGATATCGTCCCAGTCGGGTTCCACATCGATGGCCTCCACGACATACAGTTCGCGGGAGGGGGCGCGGGCCTCGGCTGGCGGCGGGGGAGCGTCGGCCACATGATCGGCCTGCCAGGGATCGGCGTCGATGGTGGGCAGCGGCGCGGGGGCCACGTCATCCGGGCTGGCGGGGCGGGCTAGTCTGGTTTCGGGCTGCCGGGCTTCAGGGGGGCGTGTCTGGGGGCGCGGAGGCGGGCCACTCGCGGGCGGCTCCAGCGTCGCCACAGCAGCCGGACGCGGTGGAAGCGCCGTCTGAAGGGGCGTGGCCTGGGTGGGCGTGATCTGGGTCGAAGCGGACGCCTGCGCTCCCGGTCCATCTGGAATCCGGCTGGCGCGGCGCGGGGCTGGATCGAAGGGGGCAATCTCGATTTCGGCGGCTGGGGCGGCCTGCACGGGGGCGGGGCGTGGAGACGGCGCAGGCTCAGGCCGGGGCGTTGGAGCCGATGCTCCCGCCGCAGAACTGCCGCCCGACACACCACCCAGTTTCTGCTTCTTGTTGGCCTCCGCCGTGATCAGCTCGAAGGTGACCGGGCCGAACACCTTGAGGGCCAGCGTGCTGATGTCATCGAACTTGCTGACCGCCTGCTTGGCGTGAAAGCCATTGTCGCTGTAAGTCAGGCTGACATACCCGGCCTCGGCGTGCATGCGCGCGGGCTTGAGGAAGGCGCGGAGCTGCATGCTGGCGGCGCGGACCACATCGGCCCAGTTGCCCTGTTGCACTGCGCCCTGCTCAGGGGACAGGGTCTCATCGTGTGTATGGAGGGCGTCGCCCTGAATCGCTGCCACCGCCTCCTGCATCACCTCACGGGCCGGGGCGGGGCCGCGCCGCTCCTGAGTTGCCACCGCACCGCCGCCTGCACGCAAGCCCGCCAGCTCTTTTTCCATGCGGTTCAGGCGCTGCATCAGGTCCGCCGGAACGGCTGCCGCACTTCCACTAGCAGCCGTCCCACCACCACCGCCCGCATCGGCAGCCAGCAGGGCGTGGGTCAGGGCCAGTTCCAGACTCTGCCCATCGGCGGAGCGGGCAAAGCGGGCCTCCTGCTCGTCCAGCGCGGCCTGCAATTTGAGGAGTCGGGGCACATCCGCGCCGTCCAGCCGCCCTTCCTCACCCAGACCCAGTTCGGCATGCAGGGCCGCACCCAGCGCCGAGACCAGCCCCTCCACCACCGTGCGGGCCGCGAAGCCGTCGCGGTACAGGTGACCGGCTCCCTGCAAGGCCGCGCCCGCGTCACCCGTGACCAGCGCCGCCGCGATTGCGCGCACGCGCTCGCCGGGGGGCAGGCCCAGCGCCTCCTCCACCCCGGCGCGCGTGACCGCGCTGCCCGCCGCCAACATGCGCTCCAGCAGGCTTTCACCGTCACGCATCGCGCCGTCAGCCAGCCGCCCGATCAGGTTCAGGGCCTCCGGTTCGGCGGTCATGCCCTCCTGGACGGCCAGCCCGGCCAGCTTCCCGGCAATTTCCTCGGGCGTCAGGCGGCGAAAACGGTAATGCTGACAGCGCGAGAGGATGGTGGGAATGATCTTTTCCGGCTCGGTGGTCGCCAGAATAAAGATGACGTGACTGGGCGGCTCCTCCAGCGTTTTGAGCAGGGCGTTGAAAGCGCTCTTGGTCATCATGTGCGCTTCATCCAGGATGTAGATCTTCTTACCGCCGCGCATAGCAGCCAAGCCGATCAATTCACGCAGTTCTCGTACATCGTCTACGCCGTTGTTGCTGGCAGCGTCGATTTCCATCACGTCGGGGTGGGACCCGGCGCGCACGCTGATGCACGACTCGCACTCGCCGCAGGGTTTGGGGTCCGGGCCAGTGCAGTTGGCGGTCATGGCGATCAGGCGGGCGGTGGTGGTTTTTCCGACGCCACGCGGCCCACTGAACAGGTAAGCGTGGCCCACGCGCCCAGCTTCCAGCGCGGCCTTCAGCACGTCCTTGACGTGTTCCTGACCGATCACCTGATCCCAGCGGATCGGGCGGGCGCGCTGATAGATGGCGCTCATGCTTGCGCCCTCGGCATGGGGTGTGGGATGTGGGTTATGGGGTGTGGGACAGGAAAAAAGACCGATCTATGGACCGCCGAACACGTACCGCTCACCGCAAACCTCTTCACCCCCTCAGTTTAGGGCGAGGTGGTCAGGGGCGGGGTGAGGGAGGGTGGGATTGGAAGGGCTGGCCGCCCACGCTCATGGTCAGTTGCCCAGCCTCAATCCGGTAGATGGTGTCCTGTGGGTGGCGCAGGGTCATTGCCTGTTCGGGTGTCAGGCCCAGCAGATGCATCCGCAGCAGCCTGCCGATCATCTCGTGGGACACGATCAGCACATGCCCCGGCCCATCCTCCTGGATATGTTGCAGAGCGCGGGCCACGCGGGGCGAGGCTGTCTCGTAACTCTCGCCGCCGGGCATGACCGTGCGGTACTTGTCGCGCTTCCGCACTTCGGCCAGCAGTGGGAAACGGGCCAGTCGCTCAGAAGGCAGCAGACCTGCCACTTTTCCCATATCCACTTCGGCCAGATCGTCCAGCACGGTCAGCGGCACGCCCAGACCCTCCAGCGCAAGGCGGGCAGTGGTGAGGGCGCGGCCCATCGGACTGACGTAGGCGCGGGTCAGGGGCAGGGCGGCCAACGTCTGGCGGTGATGCTGAGCCTGCTGAACTCCAAGCGTGGTCAGCGGGGAATCCCGGCGGCCCTGGCCCCGGCCCTCCACATTCCAGACGGTCTGGCCGTGGCGCAGAAGGTAGAAGGTGGTTGCTGAACCGTCTACTCTGCTCCGCCTGCCTTTCGCAGCGGCAGATACTGGGGCAGCCACGCGCGGTCCCGGATCACCGTTTCCAGTTGCTCGTCGGTCATGGTGCGAATCCGGCGCTCGGCGCACACGCCGTCGGTGATCGCCTGCCGCGCCACGTTCACTGCCACACGGATGCTCAGCTCGCGTAGATCGTTGATGGGCGGGTACACGCGCTCGCCGTAGCCCGTGGTGAATTCCGCCAGCGTTTTTGCCGAGGCCATCACCATGTTGTCGGTGATCTCGCGGGCGCGGGCGGCCACTGCCCCGAAGCCCAGGCCGGGAAAGATAAAAGCGTTGTTGCCCTGCCCCACCGGGTAGCTCTTGCCCCCGTATTCCACATCCGGGAAAGGGCTGCCGGAGGCGATGATCGCGCCGCCGTTCGTCCATTTGATCAGGTCCGCAGGCTGCGCCTCGACGTGGCTGCTGGGGTTGCTGAGGGGAAAGATGATCGGGCGCGGCGTGTGGTCCAGCATGGCCTCCACGCTTTCCTGCCTGAACAGGCCCGGCACGCCCGTAAAGCCCAGCAGCGCGGTGGCGCGGGCGTTGACGATCACGCCGTGCATGGTGGGATAGTCGCCCGCATAGGTCCAGTCCGCGATGTCTTCCTTGCGGCGCACGAAGCTCATCTGCTGCGCTTCCAGATCGTCCTGCCCGTGCATCAGCAGGCCGTGGCGGTCCACCACGTACACGCGGGCGTTGGCCTCGTCGTAGCTCAGACCGTCGGCCTCCAGACCCTGACGGATGGCGGTGGCCACACCGATGCCTGCCGCGCCCGCGCCCACGATCACGAAGACCTGCTCGGAGAGGCGCTCGCCCTTGATTCGGGCCGCGCTCATCACTCCGGCCAGGGCCATCGCCCCGGTGCCCTGAATGTCGTCGTTAAAGGACGGCACCACCTTGCGGTAGCGCTCCAGCACCCGGAAGGCCGTGCCGCGCGAGAAATCCTCCCACTGGATGATCGCCTTGGGGTAGCGGGCGGAAACGGCTTCCACGAAGGAATCCAGAAACTCGTCGTAGGCGGCCCCGGTCAGGCGCTTGTGGTGAACGCCCAGATACAGCGGATCGTCGATCAGGTCCTGACGGTTGGTGCCCACGTCCAGCTCGACGGGCAACGTCTTATCGGGGCCGACGCCCCCCGCAGCCGTGTACAGCGAGAGCTTGCCGATGCTGATCGCCATGCCGCCGAAGCCCTGGTCCCCGATGCCCAGAATCGCGCTGCTGTCGGTGGCCACGATCATCCGCACGTCGTTGACGGTCACGTTTTCCAGCATGTCCTCTACCCGGTCAATGTCCTGGGTGCTGACCGTGAAGCCGCGCGGGTAGCGGTAGTTGCTGGAGAAGAACTTGACCGCCTCGCCCACCGTGGGGGTGTAGATGATCGGCAGCATTTCCTCCAGGTGGTCTTCCAGCACGCCGAAGAACAACACCTCGTTGCGGTCCTGGAGGGCGCGCAGGTACTCGTGCTTTTCCAGGTCGTTGATGCAGCGCGAGTAACGGTGGTAGGTGCGATCCTTCTGCTCCTCGAAGCTGCTGATATGCGGCGGGATCAGCCCTTCCAGGCCCAGGTCACGGCGCTCCTCTGGGGTAAAAGCGGTGGTCTTGTTCAGCAGCGGGTTTTGCAACAGCGCCAGACCGCTGACCTGCACGTCGATAAAACGGTTGCCCTGTTCATCGCGCTTGACGTCGTAGTACCGGGACACGGAGGGAGATTTGGGCATACTGCCCTCCAGCATAGCGGGCCGGAACCCTGCCCATGTCCATTTACTTAGAAGTCAAAGTGGTTTGTCGGCCCAGCCCGAGTGGCCAATGGAAGGGGTCAGGGGTTGCTCTCCCCCACGCCTCTGGAAGCCCAGCGCGCCCGCAGCGCCTCAAAATTGGCGTCGATACGCGTCTGTGGCAAGACCGCCTGCGTGGTGCTGCCGTGGCCGATCTCGTCGCCCAGTTCGGTGACGGCGCGCATGCTGGCGTGGATGCGCCGCCCCGCCTGACCCGTGAAGGTGGCGGTGACGGTCACGGTCATGCCGGGCAACGCTGGGCCAGTGTGGATCACCTCCACCTGCGATCCGATGCCGCCCTCGCCGTCTTCCAGAAACGGCAGGATGATCTTGCGGCCCGCCTCCTCGAAGTGTTTGGCCATCCAGTAGGTGGCGTAGACCGGATGAACCGCGCCGAGTTCGCCGAAATCGACGGTCATCTCGTCGGTCACCATCAGGGTCAGGGTCTGCGTGAAACCGTCAGGAATGGGGCGCATACCTTCAGATTAGGTCAACCGGGCGTGTGCGGGCCTGCCCGTTAGACTGCCCGCATGAGGTTCACGCCCGCCAATCTATTCACCCTGCTGCGGGAAGCCGCGCTGGCGTTCAGCCAGGACAAGGCCCCGCGTCTGGCCGCCGCCCTGGCCTATTACGCCATCTTCGCCATCGCGCCGCTGCTGTTCTTCGTGCTGGCCGTCGCCAGTGGGCTGCTCTCGAATGCCAACGTGCAGGAACGGCTGTTCGAGTTCCTGGCCGACAACCTCAACCAGAGCGCCGTGGAATTCGTCAAGGGCATCGTGCCCGACGGCAGCAAACTGCAACAATCGACGCTGTGGGCCAGCATCCTGGGCTTCGTGACGCTGTTCATGGGGTCCACCGGGCTGTTCGTACAGCTTCAGGACGCCCTGAACACGCTGTGGGGCGCGGAACCGCCCAAGGGCAACGGCATCCTGAACGTGATCAAGTCGCGGCTGCTGTCCTTTGCGCTGGTGATCGGCATCGGCGTGATCATCATCGCCTTTCTGATCGGCAACACCTACCTGTCGGCCATCGCCGAGCAACTGGGCGAGGCCATCGGCCTGGGCACGCTGTTCGTGCGCGTCGCCACCTTCGTGGTCAGCGCAGGCATCCTGACATTGGTGTTCGCCGCGCTGTATAAGACGCTGCCCAATGTCAAATTGCAGTGGAAAGAGGTCTGGGTCGGCTCGGCCATCACCTCGGTGCTGTTCACGCTGGGGCAGCTCGCCATCGGCATCTATCTGGGCCGCGCCGCACCGGGCAGCGCCTTCGGGGCCGCCGGGTCGCTGGTGCTGCTGCTGCTGTGGATCTACTTTTCCAGCATGGTCTTCTTCTTCGGCGCGGAGGTGACCTGGGTGTATTCCCAGAAATTTGGTTCTGGCGCGGGCGGCGCGGGCAGCGTGGACAAGAAGGCCGCGCTGGTGGAAAAGGGCGCGCAGATCGACACCACACCCACCGCACAGGAGCTGGAGGCCAGCCGGGAGAAGGAGAAACAGAAGGGGTCACCGTTGCCGGGCCGTCTGGGCGAACTGCTGGACACCGCCAACGCAAAGCTGCCGCGCGTGCTGCCCCACGCCCCCACCCACGCGCAGGGACGGCTGCTGCCCAGCGTACGAGGCACCGTCTGGAACGCTGTCCGGGCCGTGCTGGCCGTGCCCGCCGTGATCGTGCTGCGGCTGCTGGGCTGGACCGGTGGCAAGGGGAAGTAGGTGCAGCCAGGTTTTAAAAGGCGGGTTTGACGGGCAGCGGCAGCCTCAGCGACAACGGGCAGCCCCCACACTACGCCAGCGCAACATAAAGAAAAAGGCCCACAGACGCGGGCGGCATACTTGACCGCATGGCATCCAGCGAAACCTTCGGAATCTTCATGGTGTTGCTGGCGGCGCTGTCGTTCATCAACAGCCGCTACTGGAAGTTGCCCCCCACCATCGGCATCCTGATCGGCGGGCTGCTGCTGGCCGGGGGCGTGGCCGCGCTGGACCGGCTGGGCGTGCCGCTGGCCAACCAGTTCCAGGCCACCGTGACCTCGCTGCCCTTCGGCGCGCTGGTCTTCGACTGGTTGCTGGGCTTCCTGCTGTTCGCCAGCGCCATCCAGATCAACGTGCGCCTGCTGTTCGAGCAGCGCCTGTCCGTGATCGCCGTGACCCTGCTGACCACCCTGATCACGCTGCTGACGCTGGGGGGCGGTTTCTATTACCTGCTCCAGTGGGCGGGCATGCCTGTTCCGTGGGTGGCGGCGCTGCTGTTCGGGGCCATCGTCGCCCCGACCGATCCGGTGGCGGCCCTGCCGCTGCTCAAGGCCGCCAGAGTGCCGGACAGGGTGGAATCGCTGATCGCCGGGGAATCGCTGTTCAACGACGGCGTGGGCGTGGTGGCCTTTACCGTGCTGGTGTCTCTGCTGCCGCCCAACCCGCAGGACGTGACCCTGGCCAGCACGCTGCTGCTGTTCGGGCGCGAGATGCTGGGCGGGCTGGTGCTGGGCGCGGCGCTGGGCTGGGTGGCCTTCGCCTTTATCCGCCGCACGGCGCTGGACGAGAACACCCGGCTGGTCATCACGCTGGCGCTGGTGGTGGGCGGCGGCGCGCTGGCCGGACAACTGGAGGTCAGCGCGCCCGTCACGGCGGTCATGAGCGGCCTGACGCTGGTGGCGCTGCTTCAGGTGGTGCGCCGCAAGATTCAGACGGCGGCCCAGACCAGGGAAGTCTTTGCCCGCTGGGAAAACCAGAACCGCGCGCGGCTGGACGCCATCCACGATCACCTCTCCACCTTCTGGAATTTCGTGGACTACCTGCTGAACGCCGCGCTGTTCACGCTGATGGCCTTCGAGATCCTGAGCCTGGACCTGGGCTGGCCCCTGCTGGCGCTGCTGCCCGCCGTGATCGTGCTGGGGCTGGGCGCGCGGGCGCTGGGCGTGTGGCTGCCGATCACGCTGCTGAAACGGCGCGACACCTTTCCGCCGTACACCCGCCGCCTGATGATCTGGTCTGGCCTGCGCGGCGGCGTGACCCTGGCCCTGGCTTTCACCGTGCCCGAGAGCGATTTCCGCAACACCCTGCTGGTCCTGAGCTACGGCGTGGTGATCTTCAGCCTGCTGGTGCAGGGGCTGACCATCCCGAAACTGGCCCGGCGCGCGACGGCGGCGGCGGAAGCGGGTTAGAGGCTGACTGGATACGCCAGCGTGCCCTCGTAGATGGCCCGGCCCACGATGGCCCCCTGAATGCCTTCCTGGGCCAGCAGGCGCACGTCGTCCGTGTTGGCGACGCCGCCGCCCACGATCAGGGTATTGGTCCACAGCCGCCGCACCTCCCGCATCAGTTCGCGGTCCAGGCCCTTGAGGGTGCCGTCGCGGGTCACGTCGGTGAAGATCAGGGTTTCCAGACCCGCCTCGGCCAGCCGGGGCGTCAGCTCGGCCACCTGTAGGCCGCTGCCCTGCGCCCAGCCGTGGGTGGCGACTTCCAGCCCGCGTGCGTCCAGGCTGACCACCACCCGTTCGGGGCCGTGCGCGGCGATCAGCTCGGCCACCAATTCGGGGTTCTTGACGGCGGCAGTGCCGATCACCACCCGGTCCACGCCACTTTTCAGCAGTGCCTCGGCCCCGGTGCGGTCCCGGATGCCGCCGCCCACCTCCACCGGCACGCCCAGTTCGGCCACGATCTGCGCGATCACCGCGCGGTTCTCGCCTCTTCCTGTGGCGGCGTCCAGGTCCACCAGATGTACCAGCCCCGCGCCCAGGCCCACCCAGTGGCGCGCGGCTTCCAGCGGCGATTCGAAATACACGGTCTCGCGGTCAGGATCGCCCTCGTACAGGCGCACGGCGCGGCCCGACTGGATATCCACGCAGGGAATGATGAGGGGCGCGGCGGGAGAAGGGCTGGAGGCAGTCATGGCAGGCAGCATAGCGAGGAGGGGGTGGACGGCGCTCAAACCGTCTAACGGCCAAACGGCGAAAGACAGAGCTTCAGCCTCTACCTGACCTGCTCAGGACTGACGCGAAATGCGGAAAAGGCTTGGGATGTCTTGCCCGAAAAGTAGCCCAGGGAGGCCACTTCGCCTGACCTCCTCCCCAACCCTCTCGCGGACGAGCTGTGCCAGTTATCCATAAACTGCTGGATGATGCAGACAAGTCTCTCATGTTTGGCTTTGCGCTGATTTTCGCAAGATGTCATTTTTCTCTGGCCGCGCTGGGACGGCGCTTACGGTTCCCCCCTCCCAGCTTCCCCCGCAAGGAGGGAGGCAGAAAAGACCGTGTTTCTCGGTTTGCCGAGTGGTATCGCGTAAGTCCTGCTGCTCTCGGAGCTGAGACAGTTAGCCTGCCGAATCCATTCCTCAGCGGCCCGCCGTCCTGTTCACCCTCCCCGCCGCCATGCTCTAGACTGCCGCCCAGTGTGAAAATCGGGATCATCACCGCGACCTACCTGCCGTCCCGCAACGGCGTGGCCACCAGCACGGCGCTGTTCGTGCGCGGTCTGCGGGAGCGCGGCCATGAGGTCCGCGTGTTCGCCCCGCGCCATCCGCTGATGCCCGCGCGCGAGGACGGCGTGTACCGCCTGAACAGCTCGTTTCTGGGGGCGCGGGCGCTGGGCGCTCCGGCGGATTACCCGGTGCTGCTGGCCCCTGGCCCGCTGCTGACTTCCCGCCTGCCGCTGCGCGATCTGGACGTGCTGCACACCATGCACCCGTTTCTGGCCGGGGGACTGGCGCTGAAGTGGTCCCGGCTGTCGGGCGCTCCGGTGGTGTTCACGGCGCACACCCAGTACGACGAATACCTGCACTACACGCCGATGCCCCCGCGCCTGGGCCGCGCCATGCTGCGCCCGCATGTCAGCGCCTTTGCCCGCCGGGTGGACGCCGTGCTGGCCCCGGGCCGCGCGATGGTGCAGATGCTGCACGGCTACGGTTATTCGGGACATGTCGAGCTGTTTCCCAATCCGGTGGATCTGGCGGCGTTCCAGGCCGCAGACGGCAGCGCCTTTCGGGCCGAGCATCACATTCCCCTGGACGCGCCGCTGGTGATGTATCTGGGCCGACTTGCCCCGGAGAAGAATCTGGAGGTGATGATCCGGGCCTTCGACCAGGCGCGGGCCAGCCGCCCGGAACTGCGCCTGCTGGTGGTGGGCGACGGTCCCAGCCGCCTGTCTGCGGCCAGGGACGCCCCGGAGGGCGTGAGATTCACCGGCCCGGTCCCCTACGCCCGCGTGCCCGAAGCGCTGGCCGCCGCCGACGCCTTCTTGACCGCCAGCACCAGCGAGGTCCTGCCCATGAGCATGATCGAGGCGCTGGCAGCGGGCGCGCCGCTGGTGGCCGCCCACAGCCCCGCCGCGCTGGACCTGATCGGAGAGGGAATCAACGGCACCGTGCGCGAGGCCACCCCGCAGGCCCTGGCCGACGGCCTGCTGTTCGCCCTGCACCCAAACCGCTTGGGCGCGTTGCAGGCAGGGGCGCGGGCCAGCGCCGCCCGGTACGATCTACCGCAACGGGCGCAGGCACTGGAAGAGGTTTACGAGCGGGTGCGGGCAGGCCACCGCAGACAGAAAGCCTGAGCAAGTGAGACGGACTCCGATTGAATCGTTTGCAAAAACGATGAAATCCGAGCGGGACTCGCAGAGCTGCGCCAGCAGAGGAAGAGCGTCCTCCTGAGGAGGAGTAGCCCCATACGGGTGCTATCTCACGACGACAGTCTGTTCATGACGAGAGCGAGAAGGCGAAGTACGGGTTCCGGGCGTGGAGTGAACGAACCGGAGCTTTCCCGGTTTGTTGACGAAACAGACGGAATCCGTATGCGACGACGGGTTCCGCCCACTGCCCCGCTCTGTGAATTACGCTGAGGGCCGATGCGTCCTCCATCCGACAAGCCGCCCACGGTGCTGCTGATTCCGCCCGACACCCGCCCGCAGACGCTTGAGCTGCCCGCGCAACTCGCCACCATGACTGGGGCCGCCGTGCGCGTGCCGCCCGCTGAGGCGTTACCGGACTTCTTCACGCCGGGGAAAACCAGTGTTCTCAGGGACTGGCTGCTGGGGGAGGCGGGGCAGGCGGACATCCTGATCGTCTGTCTGGAAACCCTGTGTCTGGGCGGCATGATTCCGGCGCGGCGCGTCTCGGACCCGCTGGAGACAGTGCTGGAGCGGCTGGCCGTGCTGGCCGAGATCAAGCGCCAGCACCCGGACCTCCAGATTTACGCCTTCGGGGTCATCGTGCGGGTGGCCCACGACAACGATCCGCACGAGGAAAAACCGTATTACGGCCAGTGGGGGCGCGAATTGCGGACCTACAGCGCGGCGTTTGACCGTCACGCCCGCCACGGCATAGCAGAAGCTGAAGCGTTGGAAGTCGCACGCACCGCCCTGCCCGCCGATATCCTGGCCGATTGGACGGGCACCCGCGAACGCAACCGCGCCCTGCATCTGGCCGCGCTGGACCTGCTCGCGGCGGGCGTGCTGAGTCACCTGTGCCTGACGCTGGACGACACCACGCCGTACGGTCTGGCCGCCTATGACCGACGAATGCTGGAAGCGCGGGCCGACGAGCTGGACGTGTGGCAGCATTTGGACATCTATCCCAGCGCGGACGAGGTGCCGTGCGCGCTGCTGGCACGGGCGCTGGCCCCGGCAACTGCACGCGTGTGGGTGCGCTACAGCGGTCTGGGCGGCGCTGGCGCGGAGATGATCTACGAGGACCGCCCCGCCGGGGAACTGGTCCGCGCCCACCTGCGCGCGGCGGGCTGCGTGCTGGCCGACACGCCAGATGAGGCCGTCTTCGTGCTGGCCGTCAATACTCCTGGACTACGGCAGGCCAACCGACAGCCGGATTTTGCCACGGTGGACACGCCACACCGTCACCTGCCCGCCTTCGTGGACGCGCTACGGGCCGATCTGGAAGCCGGGCGCACGGTCTCGCTGGCCGACATCGCCTATCCCAACGGGGCCGAGCGGCGGCTGTGGACGCTGATCCAGGGGCTGCCTCTGGCGAAGCTGGCAGGCTTCAGCGCCTGGAATACGGCGGGCAACACGCTGGGAACGGCCATCGCCTTCGGCAAACTCGCACCCCTGGTGACGGACCGGGCCGCCCACGCTGAAGCACTGTTCGCGCGGATGGTGGACGACGCGCTGTATCAGGCGTTCGCCCGTTCGGAAGTGCGGGAGCGGCTGGATAATCCCAGCCCCTTCGATCTGGCCGGACAGCGGGAGGCGGCAGAGGCCCACCTGCGCGAGATCATCACACCGCGCATCGAAGCGCTGTGGCAGCGGCATTTCTCTGAGCTTGGGCTGGAGCTGGAAGCGGGCGCGGCACATCTGGCGTGGCCCCGGCTCTTTACGGGCATCTTTCCGCTGAAGGTAAAAGTGTCCGCCATCGAGGGACATAGGCCATCCCCGGCAGGCGATGGGCCATTTGTATGATGCGCGGCAGACCGCCGTGTGTAACTTTGAGGGCATGAGTGACCGTCTGGCCCTTCCCACTGCCGCTGCCCTGGCCTTCCTGACCCTGGCCCTGTGGCTGTATCTGCTGCTGTTCCAGGCGGCAGGGGTGCAGGTGGCCAACCGCAGCGGCGCGGTGATCGGCGGCCTGACGGTCTGCCAGAGCGGCGGCGACTGCCTGCACCGCGAACACCTGTGGCCTCACCAGACCTGGCGTATCCCGCTGGAACGGGCGCAGACGGGGCAGGTCAAACTGACCGTGCAGGAAGCAGGCGGTCAGCGCCAGTCGGCTTCCCACTCGCCAAAGACCACCGGAAGCCGCCCGTCGTTCGTGGTGGGTCAGGGCGGACGCATCGAAGTGCAGTGAGGCCGACCTTCGCCTGTGGGGCACAATAGCCCCGTGACCGAGTCCCGCACCCGCAAGCCCCTTTTCACCGCTGGCTCAATCGTCCGCAAACGGCCCCCGGCCACCCCGGCACGGCTGGCCGTGGGCGCGGTTCTGTTCGGGCTATGCGCGTTGGGTGCCTGGCTGACCATTCCCCGCCCGGATGTGCGCGTGATCAATGCCAGCGGCCAGATCGTGACCGTCTCGGTTCAGGCGGGCGAGGCGGCAGCGACGCGGCAACTGGGCGTGGACCGCGTCTGGGCCGTCGAGCAGGACTTTACGCCGGGAACACTGCGGTTTCAGGTCAAGCTGCCGGATCGTCCCGAGGTCAGCACCACCCTCGCCTCACCCACCCTGCCCCTGCGTGTGGCAATCGCGGAGGATGGACAGATCGCGCCCCGCTAGCCGACTTTGCATTTGACAGGTCTGCGCTTAGGAACACCCATCTCGCAACAACCCATCTCAACTGGATCGGAGCGCCTGAAAAAGCTGCTCCGTCCGTTCTGACGGGCGTGTTAGCCTCTGCCTCAAGTACAAGGAGGCACAGATGACAGACAGTCTTGCAGGCGGTTTTCTGCCTTTCGGGCACGAACCCTATTTCGACTTCACTCAGCCGGACGTGGCGGATTTGCAGCGTGCGGCGTTTCGGCAGGTGCGCGAGAAGTACGTCGGGCAAACCTTTCCCCTGTACATCGGCGGCCAGCGGATAGAGGGCGGCGAGACCTTCGGGATCCGCAACCCCGCCGACACGCGCGAGACCGTGTGGCACTTCCCAAAAGCCACGCCCGAGCAACTGGAGGACGCCATCGCCGCCGCGAAAACGGCCTTTGAGGACTGGCGCTTCAGCGATCCGCTGCAACGCGCCACCATCTTCAAACGGGCCGGGGAGTTGCTGCGGGCACGACGCATGGAATTCAATGCGGTCATGACCCTGGAAAACGGCAAGAACTGGCCCGAGGCCGACGGCGAGGTGGCCGAATCGGTGGACCACTTCGAGGTCTTTGCCCGCGAAACCCTACGCTGGGCGGCAGGCAAGCCGGTCTACCCGATGCCCGACGAGCATGTCACCACCGTGTACGAACCAATTGGCGTGGTGGCCTGCATCAGCCCCTGGAACTTTCCCAGCGCGATTCCGCTGGGCATGGCGCTGGGCGCTATTGCGGCGGGCAACACCGTGATCTGGAAACCCGCCTCCGAAACGCCGCTGAGCAGTCTGCTGATGGTGGAACTGCTGTATCAGGCCGGACTGCCCCGGGGTGTGATTCAGTTCCTGACTGGCACCGACGACGTGCTGGGCGATCCGCTGGTGGACCACAAGGACATCCGCATGGTGGCCTTTACCGGCAGCCGCGAGATCGGGTGCCGCATTTTCGAGCGCGCCGCCAGGGTGCAGCCCGGCCAGAAATGGCTCAAGCGCGTGATGGCCGAGATGGGCGGCAAGGACCCCACAGTGGTCTGCGCCGACGCCGATCTGGAAGCAGCCGCGCTGGGCATCGTGCAAAGCACCTTCGGCTACGCAGGCCAGAAATGCAGCGCGTGCAGCCGCGTGATTGCCGAAGAGAGCATCTATGACAGCCTGCTTGAAATGGTCACGAAACTGGCGTCAGAGGTCAAGGTTGGCCTTCCCGAAGACAACGCGCCCCTCGGCCCGGTGATCAGCGCGGGCAGCGCCGAACGCATCATGAAGTACGTGGAGAGCGGCAAGAAGACGGCCCGGCTGGTGCTGGGCGGCGAACGCGCAGATGTGGGCAAACGCGAGGGCGGTTACGTGCAACCAACGATCTTCGCGGACGTGGACAGCACCAATCCCCTGTTTCAGGAGGAAATCTTCGGCCCGGTCCTGGCCTTCTCCAGGGCGCGTGACTGGCGACACGCCATCGAACTGGCGAACGACAGCGACTACGGCCTGACCGCCGCCTTCTACAGCCGAGATCCGCACAAACTGGCCGAGGCGCGCAGATTGATGCAGGTGGGCAACCTGTACCTGAACCGCAAATGTACCGGGGCGCTGAGCGGTACCCATGCTTTCGGCGGCTACGGCATGAGCGGCACCAACGCCAAGGTAGGCGGCCCCGATTACCTGTTCTGGTTCCTGCAAACGAAGACGATAGCCCAGCGCTACTGATCTTGAACCGGGAGGGCAGGCGTCGGCAGTGGCGTCTGCTCTTTTCCTTGACCTGAACAAACAGACTCTCGGAACGGGCTAGTGAGTACAGAGGATGCCCAATCTCTCCAGTCCCCGCACATTAAAAGCGGACGCCCGAAAGCGCCCGCAGGAGAAAGAAAAGTTGAAGTCCTGATCAGATGATCAGGGATTTACCAGCGGCTGCCGCCACCCCGGTTTCCGCCGCCCATGCCGCCGTTGCCACCCATAGGGGCAGGTGCAGCGTTGGTCACGACGACGTTCTTGGCCTGTGGGCCTTTGTTGCCCTGACCAGCTTCGACTTCGAATTCCACTTCGTCGCCTTCGTTGAGCTTGCGGAAACCGCCGCTCTGAATGGCGCTGTAGTGCACGAACACGTCGGGGTTACCCGGATGCTCGATGAAACCGTAGCCTTTCTCAACGTTAAACCACTTTACTCGTCCTTGAGCCATAAATCTCCTTACATCTCCAAGTCCGCCGCCCGGTAAGCCGCCCTCTGGGCTGCAACCGCAAAATGGCGCGGGGCTTGAGACCGCTGTAGTATCGCACGTTCTGCCCCTTGAATGTAGAAGCATGAAGATGTGGGGATGACGCTCTGGCACTCAGGCACCTTTCAGGCGCGTCCCAGACATGTTTTTGAACCGGGTTCAAAGCGAGCCGTGCCGGACTGTTCTGCCTTGAGAAACCCCGTTGAGGCAGGCGCCAGAAAGGGACGTGTGGAGACAGGGTGATACCTTGAACGCAAGACCATTGCGATCTGCCGGGTGTGGGGCCAGGACGGTTCACTGGCCCGGCCCCGGAGGAACACATGCCGCTTTACGCTCTCGATGGACTCTTTCCCCAGGTTGACGCCACTGCTTTTATTGCGCCCAGCGCCGATCTGATCGGACGGGTGACCGTTGCCGGGCAGGCCAGCGTGTGGTTTGGCGCAGTGCTGCGCGGCGATGTGGAGGCCATCACGGTGGGGCCGGGCAGCAACGTGCAGGACGGCGCAGTGCTGCACACCGACGCCGGGCATCCCTGCGTGCTGGGGCCGGGCGTCACGGTAGGCCACCGGGCCATCGTCCACGGCGCAGTGTGCGGGGCGGGCAGTCTGGTGGGCATGGGCGCGGTGATGCTCAGCGGCTCCAGCCTAGGCGCGGGGGCCGTGCTGGGCGCAGGCGCGCTGCTGCCGGAAGGCGCACACGTCCCAGACGGTATGCTGGCACTGGGCGTTCCCGCCCGTGTGGTGCGCCCCGTATCTCAGGGCGAACACGCCCTCCGTTACGTTCAGAATGCGGCCCGCTACAATGGACACCTCCAGGTGATTCGCCCCAGATGATTCGCCAGAATGTCCAGGGCAGCGCGGCAGCTTTTCAAGAGGATCAGACCGGAGTTCTCCCGTCCGGCGAATAGTTCGTGAAGAGTCCGCCCCCAACAAAACAAGCCAACAAAATGAGCGCAGCCAAGCGCCCCAAAGCCCCAAAGGAACTGGTGGAGCATCCGTGACCGACGATCCCAATTCACCCCAGAAGCCGAAACGCCCAGCGATACAGCGCCCGGAAACTCTGCGCGCGGAAACACAGCGCAAGCCCGCGCAGGCGCGCCCGGAGCCTGTCCAGCCTGAGACAGAACAGGCCGCGCAGCCGTCGGCCTCCCCGGAACCGACAGCGCCCCGCGCCTCAACGATCCGGGTCACGCCCTCGCCGCAGGCCATGTCACCCCAGCCCTCCGCCCCAGAGGCTCAGGCGCAGAACTTATCCGCCCCGCAGGACCCCGCAGCACAGATACCCGTTACACAACCCCCGACTGTCCCCGCCGAGGAGCTGGCCGAACTGGTCCCGGAACTGACGCCCATGTTCCCCGGCGCGTCCCCGTTTCTGGCGCGGTTCCTGCCGCACTCGCCGCCCACCTATGCCGGGTTGAACGAGAGTTTCTGCGATCTGCACGCCTTTCTCAAATACCTGCACGAGCATTCCTGGTACGGCTACCTGTACGCCGTGCTGGGCGATCAGACCGCCTACGTGCTGCTGTTCGAGGGCCGAACCGTCACCGCTGCCGCCGCGAGCGCCACCGGAGAGCAGGCGCTGGGCGAGCTGCTCAACCTGTACGAACAGGGCGCGTCGCTGAGTGCCCACCCGCTGAGTCCGGTCTATGCCCACGTCCTGAGCGGCATCGGTTCGCGGGCCTGGAAGTTCAACCTGACCGAGGACTTCACCGGTCTGCACGCGCGGCCCACCGGGGCAATCTTCTACGCGCGTGGCGAGATCGTGGCGACGCTACCCGCCACCCTGCCCTATGAGGGCGCATTTCCGGCCCCGCTGCGCCCGCAGACGCTGATCCTGCCGCGCAGTCTGGCGGGCTGGGCGCACCACCATTACAACCTGACCCTGCGGGGCCGCGACGGCATGAACGCCATCACCGACGTGTATCAGGTATTTAAGAACGAGTACGGCGCGACCGGTCTGGCGTTTATCAGGGCGCTGGGCGAGAAGCTGACCCCCGCCGAGTACGCCATGCGTTCGGACGCCGCGCTGCACGATCTGGAGCCGATGGTCCACAGCTTCCTGAAAACTGGATACATCCGCGAGGTCTAGCCCCAAAAGCGAAAGGAGTGGGGCGAGGTGATCCATCCTCGCCCCGCTTGCTGTTCTGATACGGATTCCGTCTGTTTCGTGCAGAAATCGGGACAGCGCCGATTCCTCCACTTCACGCCCGGAACCCGTTTTCCTCCTTCTCGCTCCGCTCGGATTTCCAGGTGTTTCCAACACCTTCCAATCGGAGTCCTTATGATCAGTGGGCGGGCTGCTGACCGCGCCCTTCCACATCTGAGGGCAGGTAGGCCGCGCCACCCACGTATTCCTCGCTGAGCATCCATAGCCTGTACGCCGCGCCGTCGTCCAGTGCCTGCGCGGCGGGCAGCGTCTCGCGCGATTCCACGAAGTAGCGGCCCGATCCCCCGATGGGATCTGCGGCCAGATGAATGCTGGTCTGCGCGCCCTGCTGTGGGCTGATGCCCAGGCGGCTGCCCAGTGAGAACAGCGGGTTGTCCTGCCCGAAACCAGTGGAGACGAAACCGGGGTGCAGCGTGTTCGCCTGGAGCCAGGGGTTGCGCCGCGCCAGTTCGCGCGTGAACAGAATGTTGGCCAGTTTGCTCTGGCCGTAGGCAGCCCAGCCGCTGTAGCCGCGCCGGAATTCTGGATCATCAAAACGAATGCGGCCCATCGCATGCGCCCCCGAGGATACCGTGACCACCCTGGAAGCCTTGCCCGCACGCAGCAAAGGCAGCAGTTCACGCGTCAGCAGGAAGGGGGCGAGGTGGTTGAGTGCCCAGGTCAACTCGGTGCCCTCGCGGCTTTCGTGGCGCTCGGTGTAAAAGGCCCCGGCGTTGTTGACCAGCACGTCCAGACTGCCCACGCGGTCCCGGAATTCGGCGGCCACCTGCCGCACCTGCTGCATTTCCGCGAGGTCCGCGATCAGCGTTCCAGCGGCCCCGATCTCTGCGGCCACCCGCGCAGTTTTCTCTGGGTTGCGGCCCAGCACCGTCACGGCAGCCCCCCGCCGCGCCAGCTCCCGCGCCGTTTCCAGCCCAATGCCGCCCGTCGCGCCCGTGACCAGCACGGACCTTCCCTGCATGCTCTGTGTGTCCTGCGTCGTGGATACGGTCATCTGTCCAGCATACGGGGCAGGCGCAGGCACAACAGGGTGTGTGGACGCCAGATCAAGGCCACCCACCCGAGGGCAAAAGAAAGGACCCGATCCTTTTTCGATCCGGTCCCTCGGCGCTGTGGACTTCACCCGGCCCACCTTTAAGTTGTGCGCTGTGATGACAGAGTAAACGATTTCCTGTCACAGCGTTGTCACCACTTGATGAGAGCGTGTTCACTGCTCCTTGATTTGCTCCAAAGAAAATATGAAAAAAGCTCCAGGATTGAGCTGGACTCCTGTCCATTTATTATCAGGGGTGGGTTCTCCTCGCTCAGATCACTTCGCGGTAAGCCACGCTCTCGCTGCGGTTCTGCAACTCGCTGCGCAGATATTGCAGACGCGGATGCTCCAGCCGGGGATCGTTCGCCAGGATGTGCTTGGCCAGTTCGCGGGCGCGTTCGATGACCTCGGTATCATTGGCAAGATCGGCCAGCCGAAGATCGGGGATGCCGCTCTGGCGGGTGCCGCGCAGTTCGCCGGGGCCGCGCAACTTCAGGTCTGCCTCCGCGATGACGAAGCCGTCGGTGCTGCCCTCGATGATCTTGAGGCGTTTGCGGGTCTTCTGGCTGTGTTCTCCGGCAATCAGCACGCAGTAACTCTGCTGATGCCCACGCCCCACCCGGCCCCGGAGCTGATGCAACTGCGCCAGCCCGAAGCGCTCGGCGTTCTCGATCACCATGACTGTGGCGTTCGGCACGTCAACGCCTACCTCGATCACTGTTGTGGACACCAGAATGTCGAACTCGTGGGCGCGGAAGCGTTCCATCACATGGTCCTTCTCGGCGGCGCTCATTCGCCCGTGCAGCAGGTCAATCCGGGCTTCGGGAAGGATGACCTTCAAATCCTCGGCCAGTTGGGTGGCGGCCAGCAGTTCCAGCGTGTCGCTTTCCTCGATCAGCGCCGTGACCACGAACGCCTGCTGGCCCTCGCGGATCTGTTTCATCACGAAGCCATATGCCTGAACGCGGTGGGTGTCCTGCAAGAGCTTGGTTTCGATGGGCGTGCGCCCCGGCGGCAGTTCGTCGATGATGCTCAGCTCCAGATCGCCGTAAGCGGTCAGGGCGAGGCTGCGCGGGATGGGCGTGGCCGACATCACCAGCACGTCCGGGCGGCTGGCGAGCAATTTGCGCCGCTGCTGGACGCCGAAGCGGTGTTCCTCGTCCACCACCGCCAGCCCCAGGTTGTCGAAGCGCACGTTTTCCTGAATGAGGGCCTGGGTGCCCACCACCACGTCCACCTCGCCCTCGGCAATACGGGTGTGCATCTCCAGTTTGTCCCTGGGGGTCATCGCGCCGATCAGCAGGCCCACGCGCACGTCCAGTTGGCCCAGATAGCCGCGCAGGTTGGTGTAGTGCTGCCGCGCCAGAATCTCGGTGGGGGCCATCAGCGCGCCCTGGTAGCCGTCGCGCACGGCCAGATACAGCGCGCAGGCGGCCACCGCCGTCTTACCGCTGCCCACATCGCCCTGGATCAGCCGTGCCATCTGCTGATCGCCGCGCATGTCGTCGGTAATTTCCAGCAGCACGCGGCGCTGGGCGTTGGTGAATCGGAAGGGCAGGGCGGCTTCGAAGCGGTTGATGTCGTCACCCGTGGCCTGGAAGCGTTTGCCCTGCAACACCGAATCCTCGCCCTGAAGCAGCATCCGCAACTCTAGGAACAGGTACTCGTCGAAGCGCAGGCGGGAGGTGGCCCGGCTTAAATGTGCCTCATCACTCGGGAAGTGCTGGCCCCACAGCGCGTCGGCCAGATCGGTGATGCCGTACTTCTCACGCCAGTGGACGGGCAGGTAATCGTCCAGCGGCGCGGCCCCCAGCGCCCGGAAGGCCGCGCGGCGCAGGAACTCCTGCGAGATGCCGTCCTTGGCGTCGTACACGCCCACGATGCGCCCGGTGCTGAGGCTGTCCTGGGCATTTTCCAGCGTTTCCAGATGTTCCACGCCCAGTTGAACGCTGCGGCCAAATTTCTTGACCCGCCCGGTAAGAACCAGGCGCGCACCCTCGCGCAGTTGTTTTTCCACCCACGGCTGGTTGAACCACGTCGCCTTGACCCGCCCGCCCGACGGCGTTTCCAGCGTCACGTCGATGACCAGCATGCCGGGGCGCGGGTTGCGGCGCGACTTGGCGACCACGCGGCCCTCTACGGTGACCTTCTGGCCTTCCTCCACATCGGACAGATCAGGGAGTGCGCGGCGGTCCTCATGGCGGTGTGGGTAAGCGTGCAGCACGTCGCGCAGGGTATGCAGGCCCAGCGTCTGCAATTTGCGCGCTCCGCCGGGGCCGGTGTCCAACCGCGCAAGCGGGGCGTCGATGGGCAGGCGTTCGCCAGGGGCAGCGGTGGGGACGGCCTGCCTGGCGACAGGGCGCGGAGTCCGGGCAGGTTTGGCTTTCTCCCCATCCGAGAGGGCCGCCAGCGCCGTTTTCAGCACCTCCTCGCGCTCGCCCACGCTCAGTTCGCCATAGCCGCCCAGCACCTCGCGGATTTTGGGAAAGGGGTTGCCCAGCGGCGAGGCCAGCAATTTGTCCACGCCCCCGGCCACCACGTGGTTCTGACACCCGGCGGCCAGTTCGGCAGCAAGGGGCCGCCTCAGCCGTTCGCGCAGTTCTGCCACTGTTGCCATGCTTCCTCACCCCCCCTGTTCCAGCTTTCGGGCCGCAGGCTAGCAGAGGCGCGGGCGGGCGTCGGTGATGGGGTCCGCCATGTGGAACGGCAGCGCTGTTCTGGCCTTCTACTCCTCTCTGGCCCTCTACTCCTCTTTCGAGAATGTCGTGTCGCCAATAAACAGGTCCTTTTTCTTCTTATCCCAGAAAAAAAACAGGACCCGCTGCGTCTTGCCGCTGGCGCTGCGAAACTCAGCCGTGTAGCCGTTCAGTGTGTATTTGCCCTGATTGTCCTTGCCGCAGTTCGATGTGCTGCCGCCTCCGCCTGCCCCCGCAGAAGAACTGGTGCTGGTGGCACTGGAGCAGCCGTCCTTGCCCGATGTACTGGTGCTGCCCACCGAGACGCCGCCAGCAGCCTGCGCCGTGCCGCCACCGCCGATAGTGACGCCCGATCTCTCGAAGGTGCCGTCCTTGTTGAAGGTCAACGTGTCGAAGGTGCTGAAGCCGCCGAACGAGCCAAAGCTCACTGCGTTGGCCGCCTCCACCGTGATCCCGACCCGCTCGTTGGGCGTGGCAGGCACCACTTTGAATCCAGAAATCTCATCCCACTTCCCGGTGTCGGGGTCCTGCACCAGCACCTTCTGACCCTGCTTTTTCCACTTGCCCCACTCGTCGGGTTCATTTTTACGCGACGCGGCCACGTCCAGATCGGCGGGCGATACCTGAAGGCCGGAGTAGACCGTGCCGTCCCTGAGCAGCAGCAGGGTGTCTTCGCGGAAGGCTGTTCCCGTGGGCGTGGGCATCAGGTAGCCGTCGTAATAAATGCTGTCAATCTGGGCCATCTGTATGCCCTTCCCCGGTTTGGTGACCCACTTGAAGACGTCGTCGCCCTGCGCGGCGGCGGTCCCACACAACAGCAGCGCGGCGAGCCAGACTGATCTGTTCATGTCGTCACCTTAACCTTGCAGCGATGAGAGGATCAAATCAGGCGGCCCAGACCATATTCAGCCGTTCTCCGGCAGCCGTCCCAGCGCGTGCCGGGCGCGGGTTACCTTGAATTCCCTCTGGCTATCAAACTCGTAGGGTTCGTTCATTAAAAACCAGTACAGATCGTGCAGTGTGGTCAGGGCAAGGTAAGCGCGGTAACGGGTCAGGGTGGCGGGGGCGTGGTCTGGCAGGAAGCTCAGCGCCGCCTCCAGACTGCGCCCGGCCCCCAGCAGGTCCAGCGTGCCGGTCTTGAGCAGGGCCAGATCACGCAGCGGATCGTCCCAGTCGGCGCGCGTCCAGTCGATCAGCAGCACCTCTTCCCCGCCCTGGCCAGCGCCGTCCTGACCAGCACGCGCCATGTCTGAATCGTCCGCGATCAGGATATTGTCGTGCCACATGTCCAGGTGGCAAAAAGCGGCGGGCTGATCCAGCAGGCCACGCTCCAGCGGCAGCTCCACCGCCTCGAACAGGTCCGAGAGCGGGTAGGCGGCCAGGGCGCTGCGAAAGCGCATCAGGCGCTCGCGGACCTTGTCCAGATCGACGCGGCCCTGTTGCTGGGTGTGCAGCCTGGCCACGATCTGGCGCAGGCGGGGCAGGGCGCGCGGCACATCGCTGGCGCGCAGGGGATGACCCGCGAAACGGCGCATCACCAGCGCTTCCACGCCGTCGGCCTCGGTGACGCCCAGCAGCCAGCCGTCCATACCTGCCTGAAGCATGTTCTGCGCCTCGGTGCGGTGCTGGCCCTTGCGGTTGCGGTAGACCTTGACCACCGCCACGCCGTCCTGAGTGGTGTACACCCGGCTCTGCATCCCCGAATTCATCGGGGTCAAGGGGCCGTAGCGGGCCTCCAGTTCCGGAAAGTGCTGGGGCCGCGCCGTGCCGGAAGGGGTGGGACGCAGGGTCACGCCCGTTTCACCGGAGCGGCCCAGTGCCGACCACAGCAGCGCTGACCACGACAGTACCGACCACAACCGTGCCGACCACAACGGTCCTGATCCCACCAGACCTGAACAGGCCGTTCATTTTGCAGGCGACTCGGCGCTGACCTTTTCCATCAGGCCGACCAGCCGGGCGTCCAGCCCCTTGCCCGCCTGACCGCGCAGCCGCTCGAAGTCGCCCAGCCGCACGTAGGCGTTGGCGACGGCCAGAATGCGGGCATACAGCGGAATGTCTTCCCCGGCCAGTTTGTCGGGTTCGCCCTGACCGTCCCAGCGCTCGTGGTGGTGGCGCACAGCCTTCTGAGCCTGCGCCAGATGCGGCACGCCGTGCAGGAAGTTCGCGCCGACCTGGGGGTGGCCCTTCTCGCCGTGGATCTTGCCCAGATCGTGCAGGGTGGCGGCAAACCACAGCTCGTCCAGTTCGCGGTCCGCCAGACCCACCGCGCGGCCCAGTTTCACGCTGGCCTCGGCGACGGCCTGAGCATGCCCCAGCCCGTCGAATTCCTGGCTCTCAAAGGCTTCCACCACCGCGCTGCTGACCTGCCGCGCGGTCAGTTTCCATTCCTCGCGGCTTTCCAGCAGCCCCAGCAGCGGCGCAATGGCGGTGGCCCAGCGCGTGACCAGTTCCTGCGCGGCAGTCCCAAGGTCCTCCGAGGTGTTGCGGTCCAGCACCAGTGCGCCCAGATTGCGCCCCCGGTCATTGACGGGCACGACCAGCGACAGCGCCACATCCCGCATCCCGCAGGTATCCAGAATGCCGTGCAACTCCGGCGGGTTGGCCGCGTACAGTTCGCTTGAGCCGTCGTTCAGCACCCGCGTACGCAGGGTGGCCCAGGGGCCGGACAGCGGCGTGCCGACCAGCGCCTTGGGGTAGCCGAACACCGCCGCCACCCGGTCCTGTGCGGACCTGTCCGGTGCGGCCCGGTCCTGGCCCTGCGACCGGTGCGTCACGGCGTAGCCGCGCAGGTTGCCGCCCAGCAGAAAGCTGGCGTGGCTCAGCGCGCCTTCCAGCACGCCTTCATGGGTGGGGCGCGCCAGCAGATCGTTCAGCACACGCACCGCTTCCATATCGCCCGCAGGGGCACTGGAAGCAGGAACGCGGGCCTCGGCGGACGCGAGCGGGGGCGGCTGGGGGGGGCGGGGGCGTCGGAACATTTTGCAGGCAGTATAGCCGCGTCCCGGAGAAGGGGGGCGTGAAACATCTGGCAGACAGGGCAGGCTGGCCCGCCTCAGCCCCCCGGTTCAGGAGGGACGCTGTGAAGAACGGACTTTCCCCCTCCCGGATTCGCTGGGGGGGGAGAGAGGGGGGCCACAACCTGCGACAGATGTGAGCGACACCGCCACCCTCCCGAAGCATGGGCTGTGCCCTCTATCTGCACCTTCCATCTGCCCACCCACCCGCCATCTGGCTTAGCCACCCTGCGACTTTCGGCGGATGCACGGGCAGCGGCGGCGGGGCAGACTGACTTCACTTTCGGGCGGGGCCTTCCACACAGCGGAGAGCATCGACAACCCGCCCGCAAAGTTGCTGGCCCTGCCGTCCGAGTGAAGATGGCAGGGCCGTTTTGCATGTGGGCGGCCCGAATCAGGGCTACCGCAAAGTCAGCATCAGGGGGTAAGAGTGCGGCAAACTGGAAAGCAAACCCCTCAGTCTGCTTCGCAGCCAGCTCCCCTCAAAAGGGAGCCAAGGGGCCTGAAAGATCGTCCAGCGCAGGAATCTCCTTGCCTCCCTTCTAAGGGGAGGTGACCCGTAGGGCCGGACTGGCACTGCTCCGCAGGAGAGGGGTTGTGCGGGCATGGCAGACTTAAAACCGGACTTGGGGACTTTGCGGTAGCCCTGGCGGCCCGAATCCCACTCCCTTAACCCCCACCGCAGACCGTATGCTGGCGCTGAATGACGTTTACCCCCCGGCCCAGACCCGAAACCTTTAATCCCGCCCGCGAGCTGGCCGTGCGGGTGCTGCTGCGTGTGGTGGCGGGCGAGAGCTTTGCCGCGCCCGCGCTGGACGCCGCCCTTCAGACCGCCCGGCTGCCGGGCCGCGACTCGGGGCTGGCGACGCACATCGTCTACGGCACGCTGCGCCATTTTCCCAGCCTGGACACCGCGCTGACGCCGATGCTGACCGGGGATACCCACCCCAAGGTCCGCACGCTGCTGCTGGCCGGGGCCTTTGAAAAGCTGTATCTGGAAACGCCGCCGCACGCGGTGGTCAGCGAGTACGTGAATCTGGCGCGCGGCGCACGGCTGGCCCCGCCGGGTCTGGTGAACGCCGTGCTGCGCCGCATCGAGGCCCCCGCGCCGTCGGAGGTAACACGCACCGAACTACCCGGCTGGCTGGCCGACATCTACCGCACGGTGTATGGCGAGGACGCCGACGCCATCTTCGCCGACCTGCTGACGCCGCAACCGCTGTGGCTGAGCGTGTCCGACGCGGGCTTTCAATCTCTGGAAACCGAGGGCAGCCGCATGCAACCCGGCCCCCAGGGGACAGACCGCGTGGAACTGTCGCGTCCTCTGCGTGAGACCGAGGCGTTTGCGCGCGGCTGGGCGCAGCCGATCAACCCGGCGAGTCTGGCCTGCGTGGACGCGCTGGGAGATGTGGGCGGCCAGCGTGTCCTCGATCTGGCAGGGGGCGCGGGCATCAAGGCCGCCATGCTGGCCGCGCGCGGCGCACAGGTGACCAGCGTGGACCTGCTGCCGCGCAAGCACGAGCAGGCCAGCGCCAACCTGGAACGCCTGGGCCTGAAGGCCGAATTCCTGACCCACGATCTGACCCGGCCCATCGACCTGCCGCCCGCCGCCCACGTCCTGCTGGACGCCCCCTGCACCGGCAGCGGCACCCTGCGCAGTCACCCGGAGATCAAGCTGCGGCTGACCCCGGAGGCCGTTGAAGGCATGGCGGCATTGCAGGCGCGGATGCTGCCCAACGCCGCCGCGCTGGTGGCTCCGGGCGGCACGCTGGTTTACTCGGTCTGCTCGGTCACGCCGCAGGAGGGGCCGGGGGTGGTGGCCGACTTTCTGGCCGCACATCCCGAATTCGTGGCCGAGGACGTGCCTGAGGTGGAGGTGCCACACGTTCCCGCCGGAGACGGCCTGCTGACCGTGCCAGAGGGTGGGATCGACGGATTCTTTATCGCCCGCCTGCGTAGACGCGCCGATTCATCCATCGGCTAAGCTGGGCCATGAATCCCGCGCGCTGGCTGTTCCCTGTTTTGCTGACCCTGAGCGTTTCCGCCCATGCCCAGACCGCGCCGAACTGCGCGCTGGCGAATCTTCTGGATGACGGCTCATACGCCACGCTGGCCACCGGGCAGTGGGGCGAGGCAGATCAGGACGCCGCCTCCTTCGACTGGGCCGAGTGCCGCGCAGCACGGTTGAAAAAGGAGCTTGCCGCCTTCCCCAAACTCAGCGCCCGCATTGACGGCCTGCGCCAGCAGTACCGCGACATGCGGGCGCTGGAGGGCCAACTGGCGGGCATCCGCGCGGGCGGCGGCACGCTGTATAACCACGCCATTCCGCGCATGTACCCTTATCTCGAAGACCAGTTGCAGAGCCTGTCCGCCCTGGCCCGCAGTTCACTAGGCGCGCAGACGGGGCAGCTCTACGGCCGGAAGATCGCGCAGGCCACCGCCGAACACATCGCGTATATCACCACTTTACGCGCGTACAAACCCAGTCCAGACGAGGACTATGACCTGTACAACCCCCAGGAATGGAAGGCGGCAGTGGACCGCTACGAGGCGCTGGGCCGCGCCATCATGTCCACGCTGGGCAGCCGCAATGACGCGGCCACGGCGCTGGGCTACAGCATTCTGGACAACACGACGTTTGGGGCCAGCGACACGAATTGAACTGCAAATAAAGGAGCCAGTCGGAAGAATCGAACTTCCAACTGGCTCCCACAGCGTCACTGAACTTATTTCAGGTCTAGAGCTGCGTCCAGCGCCACCTCGATCATCTGATCGAAGGTCTGCTGGCGTTCCTCAGAGGTGGTGACCTCGTGCGTGACCAGATGATCGCTGATGGTCAGGATGGTCAGCGCCTTGACGCCGTGCTTGGCGGCCAGGGTGTACAGCCCGGCAGCCTCCATCTCCACGGCCAGGATGCCGTAGTCGGCCCAGATCTTGTACTGGTCAAAATCGTCGTGGTAGAAGGTGTCGCTGCTCATGATGTTGCCGACGTGGGTGGTGAATCCGCGTTCCTGGGCGATCTGGTAGGCGCGCATCAGCAACCCGAAGTCCGCGATGGGCGCAAAGGTCTTCTCGCCAAAGCGGATGCGGTTGATGTTGCTGTCGGTACTCGCGGCCTGCGCCAGCACGATGTCGCGCACATGGACGTTTGCCTGATAGCTGCCTGCCGTGCCAACGCGGACCAGATTCTTGCAGCCGTACTCGGTGATCAGTTCGCTGACGTAGATCATGGAGCTGGCGATGCCCATGCCCGTGCCCTGCACGCTGACGCGCTGGCCCTTGTAGGTGCCGGTGAAGCCCAGCATGCCGCGCACATTATTGTGCTGGACGGGGTTTTCAAAGAAGGTCTGGGCGATGTGCTGGGCGCGGAGTGGATCGCCGGGGAGAAGCACGGTCTCGGCGATCTGGCCTTTTTCTGCGTTGAGGTGAATGCTCATGGGGACACAGGTTAGCAGGGTACGGCGATCAGGAGGAGTGGGCTGAGACCAAAGCTCCACGCACAGCGGCCAGAAATCCGCCCGGCTCCAGCGTGCTGCCCTGCGCCAGTTCGGGGCGTCCGCCGCCCTTCCCCCCGGTGACGGCCAGCGCCGTCCGCAGCAGTTCACCCGCATGAACCCCGGCCCGTGCGCTGGCGACGCCGCAGCGTCCGCCGGGGGCCAGGGCCACGCGCACCTCTCCGGCGGGCACATCACCGAGAACGGGGACGAGCAGGGCCGGGTCATCCAGCTCCAGCCAGCGCAGACCCTGGGCGTCGGGCAGCGCGGCTTCCACCAGTACGCGGGCCAATTTTTCCTTCAGTTGGGCCGCCTCCACTTTCGAGTCCGTGAGGTCCGTTCGCAACGCCTCCACCCGCTCCGTCAACCGCTCCACGGGCACGCTGAAGGTCTGGGCCAGCGCACGGGAGTCGCGGTAGACGCCACCCAGATATTCGCTGGCTTCCTGACCCGCCATGAAGACCACGCGGGTCACGCCGCCCCGGATGCGCTCGGTTCGCAGGACCACCACTGGGGCCGCCAGACTGGCCTGTGGAACGTGCGTGCCGCCGCAGGCACTGACATCAAAGAACCCTCCATCCTCGTCTTTGAAGATCACCAGCCGCACCTCGCCGCGCACTTTGGTTTCGCGGCGCAGCGGGTACTGTCCCAGTTCCTCCTCGGGCACGGTGGGCGTGTGCAGGGTCAGGCGTTGGCGGGCCAGCGTTTCCCGCAATAAGGTCTCGGCGGCGCGCACGTCGGCCTCCGTGGGATCGCCGCGCAGATCGAGGGTGCATTCGGGGTGGGTCATATTGACCGCGTCCACGGCGAAGGCCGGATCGATCCGCACGAAGCACTGCGCCAGCAGATGTTCGCCGCTGTGCCGCGCCATGTGCCGCCAGCGCCGCGCAGCGTCCACCTCACCCGTAATCTGCGTGCCGACTGCCGGAGGGATGCCGTCCAGTTTGTGCCAGATCAACCCCGTCACCTTGTCCTTGCGGGTGTCGATAACACCCACCTCTCCCCCATTCCAGCGCAGCATTCCGTGATCGGCGCTCTGCCCGCCGCCCGCCGGATAGAAGGCGGTAGCGTCCAGCACGACTTCCGAATCACCGACAGCCTGGACGCTGGCCGTAAAGGACAGGGCCGCCGAATCCTGATGGTAGAGGGGCCGGGTCAAGGCTTGCTGCCTTCCGCCGCGCGGGTGAAGTTGATCAGTTGCAGCAGGGCCGCCGCGTCGTAAGGGTCCGATGCCTTGTAAGGACCGACGAACACGCTGGGCGTGCCGTTCAGGCCCAGCCGCCGGGCTTCAGCTAGTCCGGCGTCCACGGCTGCCTTGCCGCCGCGCGTGGACAGGCAGGTTTTGAAGGTGTCGGCCTTCAGCCGCGTGTCTGCGGCCAGGGCGATGAAGACCGGGGCCGGGTCCTGGCCTGCCAGCCACGACTGATCGCGGAACAGCGCGTCCTTGTAGGCCCAGAATTTGCCCTGCTGGGCGGCGCATTCGCTGGCCTCGGCGGCGGGGCGGGCGAAAGGATGGATAGATTCCAGGGGAAACTGATGGAATTCCACGCGCACGTCGTCGGGTAAGGCACGCAGCAGGGCGGGCAGGGTCTGGCTCTCGAACTGGCGGCAGTAGGGACACTGAAAATCGCTGTAGACACGCAGCACCACGTCACTCTTTCCAGCCTTTCTAGCGGGCAGGGCGTTGGTGGTGGGCGCGAACGTTCCGTCGGCCACGCGGTCCAGACTCAGGTTCACGGTCAACAGTTTGCCCTCGGTTTTCAGACCGATAGTGAAGGGGTCCGCACCGATGGTCAGCCCTTTCGTCAACTGCTTAATCACGTCCTCTCGCTTCAAAAATTCCAGCATCGGCCCGGCCAGCCCGCCGCCGAAGCCGCTCAGTACCCCCGTCAGTTCTGCCGCCCGCGCCGCCGCCCCGTCCGAATTTGCCACGATGATCTTCGCGGCGCTCAGGTAGCCGCCCCTGCTTTGAAGCACCGCGCTGGAACCATCCGCAAATGTCAGCACACCCGCCGCGCCCTGTTTGACTGTGACCAGGGCCGGACTCTTGAGAAACGGGGCGAGGGGCTGGCCCACCTGCGCCCCGGCGCTGCCCAGAACGCCTCCCAGCAACAGCGAGGCCAGCAGCAGCATTGGAGTCTTGATTTGAACGGTCATGCCGACATGGTAGGCGACAGAGGCGGGGAGAATTCAGTCCGGGCGCATCAGCACACCATCTATCCTGGCGCTATCCCGGCGTGAGGGCCAGCCACGCTTCTGGATTCAGCGGCTGCGACGCCACCGCGCGGTTGCGGCCCTGGCGTTTGGCGCTGTACAGGGCCTCGTCGGCGGCGCGGACCAGGGCAGACGGGGTGGAGAGCGGCGCGGCGTACTCGGCCACCCCCAGCGACACCGTGATTTGCCCCAGCGAGATGCCCGCATGGGTGAGGGTCCAGCCCGCGATCTGGGTGCGCAGGCGCTCGGCCAGGGCAGTGGCCGCCGCCAGATCGTGGCCGGGCAGCAGCAGCGAGAATTCCTCGCCGCCGGGGCGGGCAGGGGTGCTGCCGGGCGGGGCCAGATCACGCAGCGCCGCGCTCAGGCGCACCAGGGCCGCATCCCCGGCATCGTGGCCGAAAGTGTCGTTCAGGCGCTTGAAGTGATCCACGTCCAGCGCGATCAACGACAGGGGCTGACCGCTGGCGGTGGCATGGGCGGTCTGGGTGTCCAGCTCGTCTTCCAGGCGGCGGCGGTTGAACAGGCCGGTCAGCGGATCGCGGATGGTTTGCTGAAGCAGGCGGTCTTGCAACCTCAGCCCGGCCAGCGCCAGCGACACCTGCCGCACGATGCCGGGCAGCACGGCGAGCAGGTCGGCGGAAAGCCCCGTGCCCTCAATCTCCGGGCGCAGCCGCATGATGCCCAGCGTCTCACCGTGCGAGAACAGCGGCACGCAGGTGTAGGTACCCCCTGGGCCGCCCAGGCAGGCCGGGGCCAGACGGTCCGCCCCCGGCGTCACGGCCTCTCCCCGGCGCAGCGCCCAGCAGCCGTCCGGCGGGGTGGCCGTTCCCGTCTCGCCGCCCCAGACCGCCAGCGGCAGCAGCAGGTTGCGCGAGGCATTGTGCTGGAGCAGCGTGCCGCGCGTGCCGGGCAGCAATTCCGGCAGGGCGCATTCCAGAATCCGCGCGCCTTCTTCCAGGCTGCGGGCGGCCTGCATCCAGTCTCCGAACTCGCCCAGGCGGCGCATCCACTCGTTGCGGGCAGCCAGGGTATCGGCGTGGGTCCGGGCCAGCCCCTGCGCCAGTTCCAGCCCTCCACTCATGTGGTTGAAAGCCCCCGACAGCGTCTGGATCTCGGTGGGGCCGCGCGTGTCCACCCGCACCCCGGTCTCGCCGTCGGTCAGACGCTGGGCAGCGGCGGTGAAGCGGCCAAAACTTCTGGAAATTCTCTGCGCGCTGACCAGCGTGGCGATGATGCTGGCCAGCAATGCGGCCCCCCCCACGCCGTACAGCATCAGCCGCAGCCGCCGCAACTGCGCCGAGGCCGCCGTGTCCAGGGCCGCAAGCCGCTGGGTCTGCCCGGCACGGTAAGCCGCCACCTCAGCGCGGACCGCGTCCAGAATCTTCTTGCCCTGGCCTGTCCTGACCAGCCCCCCCGCCTCGGCCTCGCTGCGCTGGCGGGCGGCGATCTCGGGCAGGGCCACCTCGGTCTGCCAGCGGTCGATCAGGCCGCGAATCCGGCCCAGGCGCTGGCTCTCGCGGCCCGGCCCGTCCAGCACGGCCAGTTCGGTGGGCAGGGCGGCGCGGGCAGCCTCATAGGGTTCCAGAAACTCCAGTTGCCCCGCGATAACGTAGCCGCGCAGCCCGGTTTCAAGATCCACCACATGCTGCATGACCTGTCCGATCCCGGTCAGGGTGGCGCGGGTCTGGGCAGCCTGTTCGGTGGCCTGTACGCGGGCGTCCAGCGCTCCCGACAGCAGGACGAAGGCGGCCACCAGCAGCACCCAGAAAGGGAGCTGGGCCAATAGGAGCAGGCGGCGCAAGGTCATTCTGCCGCCCAATGTAAAAAGAAGGGACGTGCGGCGTTCTTACAGAATCACGCGGCCTCAAATTGAAAGATGCCGGAAACACCTGAAAATCCGAACAGGTGTCAAAGCGGCCTCTCTCCAAGCTGTACCAGTCAGGGGCGCTGTTCTGGGCAAGACAGGAAGCAGGAGAAAAACGGGTTCCAGGCACGGAATGCGGGAATCGGCGCTGTCCCGATTTCTGCCACATTCCGCGTCACAGGCAAAATCCGTATCAGGGGTTGGGCCTCAGCGCACGCAGCCGTCTGCGAGGCTTTTGACCAGCGCTGGCACATCCTGTCCCTCACGCACCGCGTTGATGAAGGCGCTGCCCACCACCACGCCGTCCGCCAGATTCGCAACCTGATGCGCGGTCTGCGTGTCCTTGACGCCAAAGCCCACCGCAATGGGAACATCGGTGTGCTGCCGGGCCAGTTCCAGCATGGCGGGAACCTCACCCAGCGCCGTGCCTTCGCGCGCCCCAGTCACGCCGGTCACACTGACCGCGTACAGAAAGCCCGTGCAGGCTTCGGCCACCAGCTTGATGCGCTCCGGCGTGCTGGTGGGCGCGATCAGGAAGGTGACAGCAATGCCGTGTTCGGCGGCCAGATCAGCGATTTCCAGGTCCTGATCCGGGGGCAGATCGGGCAGGATCAGGCCGTCTACTCCAGCCGCCTGAGCCAGTTCCATGAACTCGCGCGGGCCGACGGCGTAGATAGGATTCACGTAGGTCATGATCACGATGGGCTTGTCGTGACGGGTTCGCAGTTCCTTGACCAGTTCAATGGTGCGGCGCGTGCTGGTGCCGTCCGCCAGCGCCTGCTCACTGGCCCGCTGGATGGTGGGACCGTCCCCTAGCGGATCGCTGTAGGGCAGCCCGACTTCCAGCAGATCGGCGCGGGCCAGCAGATCGTCGGCCAGCGCGGGAAAAGCGGCGGCGCTGGGATACCCGGCAGTCATGAAGGGGATGAAGGCGGCACGGCCCTCGGCTTTTGCCTTCTCGAAGGCGGCACGAATCCGGGCCACACCCCTGGATTGAACAGCGGTCATGCCAGCACCTCCTGACGCTCAACACTGATCGGGGCATCTTCCGCCTTCGCCAGCAGACGCATGACCTCGGCCACATCCTTGTCGCCGCGCCCGGACAGGTTGATCACGATGATCTGATCCGGGGACATGGTGGGCGCGAGTTGAACGGCGTGATAGATGGCGTGCGCGCTTTCCAGGGCGGGGATAATCCCTTCCAGACGGGTCAGCAGTTGCAAGCCTTCCATCGCCTGATCGTCGGTCACGGGAACATATTCGGCCACGCCCGTCTCGCTGTATAGGCAATGTTCGGGGCCGATGCCGGGGTAATCCAGGCCCGCGCTGATGCTGTGCGGCGGGGTGATCTGGCCCTCGTGATCGTGCAGCAGGTACATCATCGCGCCGTGCAGCACGCCAATTCTTCCCCCGGCCACGGAGGCGGCGTGCCTGCCCGTCTCCACGCCCTCGCCTGCCGCCTCGGTGCCGATCAGGCGGGGGCGCTGGTCTTCGGGCAAATAGGCATACGGCGCGAAGATGCCGATGGCGTTGCTGCCGCCGCCCACGCAGGCGATGATGACGTCGGGCACTTCACGGCCTTCCAGTGCCTTGAGCTGCCACTTGGTTTCCTCGCCGATCACGGACTGGAAATCGCGCACCATCGCCGGGTAGGGGTGCGGTCCCACCACGCTGCCCAGGATGTAAAAGGTGTCGCGCACGTTGGTCACCCAGTCGCGGATGGCCTCGTTGGTGGCGTCCTTGAGGGTGCCGGTGCCGCTGGTCACGGGAATGACCTCCGCGCCCAGCAGCTTCATACGGAAGACGTTCAGTTCCTGGCGGCGCATGTCTTCCTCGCCCATGTAGACCACGCAGTCCAGGCCCAGCAGGGCGGCGGCGGTGGCCGAGGCGACGCCGTGCTGTCCGGCCCCGGTTTCGGCGATCACGCGCTTCTTGCCCATCCGCACGGCCAGCAGCGCCTGTGCCAGACAGTTGTTGATCTTGTGCGCCCCGGTGTAGTTCTGGTCCTCGCGCTTCAGGTAAATCTTCGCGCCGCCCGCGTGTTCGGTCAGGCGCGAAGCCAGATACAGCCCACTGGGACGGCCCACGAAATCGCGCAGCAGGCGTTCCAGTTCGTTCAGGAAAGCGGGATCGGTTTTCGCCTCGCGGTAAGCGGCTTCCAGGGTGTCCAGGGCGGGAATCAGGGTTTCGGGAACGTAGCGCCCGCCGAAGCGGCCAAAGCGTCCGCGCTCGTCCGGCTGCGGATAGCTGGGGAGGGTGAGGGTCATGCCATCAGCGTAGGATTCTGCCAACGGGACAACGACGAGAAACTTAGACAACCTGTCTAAGTTTGTGACAAAGATTTCACTGGGTGAAAATGCCCAAACTCGCGCCAGAGCGGAATGAGGTCTGCCGCGCCGATCTCGTCTGGAACGGCTCTCAAGGGCAGAAAATCAAGACTCCGCGCCAGTTCGGAAAGGACTTTTCCCGGCGATTCGCCCGCTTCTCGCAGGGCCATCACGGGGGGCGCACCGTCCCGCTTGGCTAGACGCTCGCCCCGGAAATCCGTCATCAGCGGGACATGTAGATAACGCGGCGTCGGAACTCCCAGCGCCCCCTGCAAGGCCACCTGTCGCGGCGTGGCGGTCCACAGGTCTGTGCCGCGCAGGATGTCGGTCACGCCCATGTCGGCGTCATCCACCACCACGGCGAAGTGATAGGCAAATACACCGTCGTTGCGCTGCAAAACGAAGTCCCCCACCTCCGAGCGCAGATGCTGGCAGAGGGTTTCTCCAGTCAACCCATCGGAGACGCAGACCGTTTCATCCGGTACGCGCCAGCGACGGGCAGCGGGGCGGCCAGGATCACTTCCAGAGCGGCAGATTCCTGGATATACGTCCTCTTCCCCATGCGGCGCTCCGGCGCTGGCCTGGATGACGGCGGCAATTTCCTTGCGGGTGCAGGTGCAGGGGTAAGTGTCCAGGCGGGCCAGAGCCTCGGCGTACAGCTCCAGCCGCTCCGATTGCAGGTATTCCGCGTCCCAGTCCAGGCCCAGCCACTCCAGATCGCGGCGGGTGGCGTCGTAGGCCCAGTTTCGCACGCGGCCTGTATCCAGGTCTTCAAAGCGCAGGATGTGACGGCCCCCGTGGGCGCGGGTGTGCAGCCACGCCAGCAGCGCGGTGCGGGCGTTGCCCAGGTGCATGGCCCCGGTGGGACTGGGAGCGAAGCGGCCCACCATCGGCTGATCCACCACGTTCATACGAGGAAGGCTAGCGCAAGACGCAGAAATTCGTCAGCACCGTCTTCCCACCTGCTACATTTCCCCTCGTGCCCGGTCCTGAAGTCCTCCTGTACGGCCTCCCGCTGGCGTTTCTGGCCGGATTCATAGACGCGGTGGCCGGTGGCGGCGGCACCATCACGTTGCCCACGCTGTTTTTCATGGGGCTTTCGCCCGCGCAGGTGGTGGCCACCAACAAGCTGCTCGCCATCTTCGGTTCGGCCAGCGCCACGGCGCAGTACTGGCGCAAGGGGCATGTGGAGCTGGCGTTGATCGTGCGCCTGCTGCCACTGGCCCTGATCGGCAGCGCGTTCGGCGCGTATCTGGTGCATTTCGTCAACCCGAACTCGTTTCGCACCCTGATCGGCGTGGTCATTCTGGCCGTGGGCGCGCTGGTCCTGGTCAACAAGCGCTTTGGCCTGGAAGACCATTACCCCGGCCTGACCGCCCGCACGCTGGCAATAACGCTGCCCGGCGCATTCATCATCGGCATCTACGACGGCTTCCTCGGCCCCGGCACCGGCACGTTTCTGATGTTCCTGTTCGCGCTGGCGGGCTTCAATCTGGTGGGCGCAAGCGGCAATGCGCGGGCCATCAATTTCGCCACCAATCTGGGCGCATTCATCTTCTTTTTCATCGGCGGGAAAATGGTCTTCTGGATCGGCCTGCCGATGGGCCTCGCCAACGCACTGGGCGCAACCGTGGGCGCACGCATGGCGATGTTGCGCGGCAGCGCCTTCGTGAAGTGGATTTACGGCGGCATCGTGCTGGTGGTGGCGGCGCGGCTGTTCTTGGGGAGTTAGAGCAGTTGTCATAAAAAGACTATTTTTATGACCGAGCGGACTGGCACAGCTCGCAGAGAGCGAGTGACTTTTACTGAGCAGGACGGACTTGCAAAGCTGCGGAGCAGAGAATGGAGTCGTCGGAAATCTTTTATTCCGGCGACGTAATTCGGAGAACTGCTCTAGAGACAGCAGAAAACCCCCTCCAGATGGAAGGGGCAGCCTCTACAGTCTCCTCTCTACTTCAACACGGCGGCGGCAAACACCACGCTGAATTCGTCGCACCACAGCACCACGTTCTTATATTCAGCCGGATCAATCCCCTTGGGCAGCACGAAGGTCTTGCTCTTGGCCGTCGTTTCAATCTTGCCCAGATCGGTGTATTTGCCCTTCTTGAGGTCCGGCGTGTCCTTCACCGTGCCGCCGGGAACCAGCCAGACATGCAGGTCCGGGGCGGGTTCGGTCTTCAGGTTGCTGATGGTCAGCGTGTACTGGCCCTTGGCGTCCTTGCCCAGCTTGACACTGCCCGTGGTGGGGGCTTCCAGCGCGGTGAAGGTGCCGCTCATGCCCGCCTTCATCATGCTGTCGCTCATGGCGGGCGCAGTGACGGGCGCAGGGGTGTCGGTTTTCGGTGCCGTGGTCTGGGCGAATGCGGCGGCGCTGAGGGCGGCGGTCAGGATCAGGGCAGTGGTGCGGATTCGGTTGGTCATGGCAGGTCTCCTGGGTTGGTTTGGATGTGTTGGGTTTGAGTGGATTTGAGCTGGACTCACGAGCCAGGTTGCAGGGTGAAGGTGGCCGTGACCGTGGTGTTCTGATCGGCTCCGGTAACCTTGACGCCGTGTTCCTGCGGGTGGATGACAAATTCGGTGTTGACTTTCAGGGTGTCGCCTGTGCGGGTCAGGGTGACGGGGGCGGTAACGGCTCTGGTCACGCCCTTGAGGGCAAACGTTCCCGTGACCTCGGCCTTGAGGGTCTGTCCGGCGGCGATGGCGTCCGGCCCCCTGTACCCGGTGACGGTAAACACGGCCTGGGGAAATTCCGCCGCGCCCAGCGCCTCTCTGGCGTGCCTGTCCCGCAGGGCGATACCAGTCTTGAGCGAGGTCAGGTCCACCTTGACAGTGGCGCGGGTGGCGCTCAGTCTGGCAAAATCCAGCGTGCTGGCCGCGCTCAGGGCGTTGGCATCACCATTCACGGGGATCAGCGTGACCCGGTACGAGAACTTCACGGTGGCGTTGCTGGCGGTGTAGGGAGCGGCAGCCTGGGCAGCGGTTGCCAGGGCCAGAAGTGCAGCGATCATCGGTTTCATACGGGGACTCCTGGGGAGGGTTGGACGGCCATCCTTGCTCTGGTGGGAATACGGGGCTGGCTGCGGCAAGGTTCAATGGCTGGTCTGGGAGCTGTCCAGAGTGTCTGGAAAGTCCTTCAGCATCAACGTTCTCTAAACCCTCAACCGTGCCTTTTGGCGTTCTCTCCCTGTATGCGCCGCGCGACAATGGGGGCATGACAGACGCCACCCAGACCCCCACCAGCGAAATTCCATCTCCCGCAGCCTCCGGGCCGCAGCAGGCCATCCTGGCGGGCGGCTGCTTCTGGTGTACCGAGGCCGTGATGCAGATGGTGCGCGGCGTGACCAAAATTGAAAGTGGCTACATCGGCGGCGACACCCCGCACCCCGATTACCGCAGCGTGTGCAGCGGAGAGACCGGCCACGCCGAGGCCGTGCGCGTGACCTTTGACCCGCAGGTGGTGAGCTACAAGGACCTGCTGGGCCTGTTCTTCGCCACCCACGACCCCACCTCGCTGAACCGTCAGGGGGCGGACGCCGGAACCCAGTACCGCAGCGCCGTGTTTCCCCAGACCCCCGAGCAGGAGCGACAGACCCGCGAGGTCATGGCCGATCTGGACGCGCAGGACGTGTTTGGAAAGCCCATCGTAACCAGCATCGAACCCGCCACCGAGTTCCATGTGGCCGAGGACTACCACCAGAACTACTACGCCGACAACTCGCGCCAGCCGTACTGCGTGGCCGTGATCGCGCCGAAGGTGGCCAAGCTCCGCAAGCACTACGCCGAGAAACTGAACGCCTGAGCATCAGAAAACAATTGAAGTGGGCTGGGGCGCAGATGCACGCGCCCCAGCCCTTTTGGTAGACGCTGCTTACACTGTCCGCATGGAATCCATCTGGAACGAGCTGAAGCTGATGCAGGGGCTGCTGGTGGCCTTCGTCCTCAGCGGCGCGATTGGCTGGGAACGCGAACGACTGCGCCGCAGCGCGGGCCTGCGGACCCACATGCTGATCGGCATGAGTTCGGCGCTGTTCGTGGTGCTGGCCGGGACCTTGATCAGCAATTTCGGGGGGCGTGATTCTGGTGTGCGCTTCGACATGATCGGGCTGCTGGGCGCGGTGGTCAGCGGCATCAGCTTTCTAGGCGCGGGCGCGATCTTCTCGGAGCGGGGGCAGAAGGCAAAAGGGTTGACCACGGCGGCGGGCATGCTGGCGACGGCGGGGGTGGGCGTGGCCTGCGGGCTGCATTTGTACGTGCTGGCGACGGGGGCCACCCTGCTCTTTTTATTCACGCTGGCAGGGGTCCGGCGACTGGCCGAACACGAGGAAAACGCCATCCGGGCGGAAGAGGAATAGCCCGGCCTGACCCAGCCCCTTCCCATTTGCATTCGGCTCGGAATATTGTATACAATATCCACATGAGCCTCTCCCAGCATTCCGCGCCCGTGGCCTTCGCCCGGCCTGTGCTGGTGCGTGATGGCGTGTACGAACACCTGCGCCGCGCCGTGCTGGACGGCGAAATTGCCCCCGGCGAACGCATCGGTGAGGTGGAGCTGGGCGAGCGTCTGGGCGTGTCCCGCACCCCCATCCGCGAGGCGATCATGCGGCTGACCCAGGACGGCTTGCTGATGGGCAGCGCCAACAAGGGCGTGCGCGTCCGCACCGTGACCGCTCAGGAGGCGCGCGACACCTACGCCGTGCGCGAGGAGCTGGACGGGCTGGGCGCGGCGCTGGCCGCCGCCGCCCACACCGCCGCCGACGCTGCTGCCCTGCGTGCCGCGCTGGGCGAAATCAACTCGGCCAGAGACGGCGATTACCGCCAGCAGACCCGCCTGGACCTGGGTTTCCACCGCGCCATCACCGGGGCCGCGCACAACGCCGCGCTGGGCGATCTGGCCCGCAATCTGGAGCAGCGCGTGGCCCTGATCAAGCACCAGACCCGCACCTACAACGCCCACCCCGACACCGCCGCCCAGCACGCCGCCATCCTGAAAGCCGTGCTGGACCGGGACGCCGCCGCCGCCCGTGAGGCCGCCCGCCTGCACGTCCGCACCTTTGCCGCTTTAGTGGTCAATGAAATGAATCCCGACGCTTAGACCCTCAGACCCTTGACCCTCAGCCATCTCCAAAGGAGCTTCTTTATGATTGACCAGATTTACCGCAAGGCCGTCCTGACCGTTTCGGGACAGAAGTTCGTGGAAAACATCGTCCGCAAGCAGGGCTGGGGGCTGGCGCAGCGCTTCGTGGCCGGGGAAGAGGTAGAGGGCGCGATTGCCGCCGTCAAGGAACTGGACGCCGAGGGCATTCAGGGCAACCTGGATCTGCTGGGCGAATTCGTGGCCTCGCCGGAAAAGGCAAACGAGTTTGCCGAGAAGGTGCTGCACCTGCTGGACGCCGCGCACGCTGCCGGGGTCATGCCCTACGCCAGCGTCAAGCTGTCCGCCGTGGGCCAGGGTCAGACCGTGGACGGCCAGGATCTGGGCCTGACCAATGGCCGCCGCATCGTGGGCAAGGCCAGGGAATACGGCGGCTTCATCTGCCTGGACATGGAAGACCACCCGCGCGTGGACCAGACCCTCTCGCAGTTCCGCACGCTGGCCGAGGAGTTCGGCACGCAGCACGTCGGTACGGTGTTGCAGAGCTACCTCTACCGCACCGAAGCGGACCGCGACAGCCTGGATGACCTCTCGCCCAACCTGCGAATCGTGAAGGGCGCGTATCTGGAACCCGAGAGCGTCGCCATGCCCGACAAGGCCGACGTGGACGCCAGTTACCGCAAGCTGGTCTACGCCCACATGAAGGCCGGAAACTACGTGAACATCGGCACGCACGACGAGAGCATCATCGAGGATGTCAAACACTTCGCGCTGGCCCACGGCATCGAGAAGGACGCCTACGAATTCCAGATGCTGTACGGCGTGCGCCGCGACTTGCAGAAGGAACTGGCGGCGGCGGGCTACCGCGTGCGGGCGTATATCCCGTATGGCCGCGACTGGTATCCGTACTTCTCGCGCCGCATCGCCGAGCGTCCGGCCAACGTGATGTTCATTCTGAAGGGCATGCTCAAGGGCTGAGACCGTTCAGAGAAGTAATTTTGCAGATCGCAACCCCCACGACTTCAAGGAGACTCCCATGCTTAAAATTCAGGATTACCGCCCCCAGCCCTTCATTGACTTCACCAAAGCCGAGAACGTGCAGGCTTACGAGGCCGCCCTCAAAAAAGTCCGCGCCGAACTGGTGGGCAAGCACTACCCGATGGTCATTGACGGCGAGCGCGTGGACACTGCTGAGAAGCTGACCTCCCTGAATCCCTGCGACACTTCCGAAGTGGTGGGAACGACGGCCAAAGCCACCATAGAGGACGCCGAACGCGCCTTGCAGGGGGCATGGAAGGCGTTTGAGACGTGGAAGACCTGGGACATGGACGCCCGCGCCCGAATTCTCCTGAAGGCGTCGGCCAAACTGAAGGAACGCCGCCTGGAAGCCTGCGCCTTGATGAGCATCGAGGTGGGCAAGAACTACGCCGAGGCCGACGTGGAAGTAGCCGAGGCCATTGATTTCCTGGAGTACTACGCCCGCAGCGCCATGAAGTATTCGGGCTTCGGCAGCAGCGAGACCACCTGGTTTGAGGGCGAGGAAAACGGCCTGATGTCGCTGCCGCTGGGCGTGGGCGTGAGCATCAGCCCGTGGAACTTTCCCTGCGCCATCTTCGTGGGCATGCTGGCCGCGCCCATCGTGGTGGGCAACTGCGTGATCGCCAAACCCGCCGAGGACAGCGGCCTGATCGCCGGATTCATCGCCGACATCATGTACGAGGCTGGCCTGCCTGCCGGGGTGCTGCAATTCCTGCCCGGTGTGGGCAAGGACGTGGGCGAGTACCTGACCACGCACGCCAAAACCCGCTTTATTACCTTCACTGGCAGCCGCGCGGTGGGCCTGCACATCAACGAGGTGGCGGCCAAGGTGCAGCCCGGCCAGAAGTGGATCAAGAAAGTGGTGCTGGAACTGGGCGGCAAGGACGGCATGATCGTGGACGAGACCGCCGATCTGGAAGTGGCGATTACCGCCGCCGTGCAGGGCGCGTTCGGCTTCAACGGCCAGAAGTGCAGCGCCATGAGCCGCCTGATCGTGGTGGACGCCGTGTATGACGACGTGGTGAACGGCTTCGTGGAACGCGCGGGCAAACTGAAGATGGGTACCGGCGAGGAAAACGCCAACGTGACCGCCGTGGTCAACCAGATGAGCTTTGACAAGATCAAGGGCTACCTGGAACTTGCGCCGCAGGAGGGCAAGGTGCTGCTGGGCGGCGAGGCTCCCGGCGAGTGCAACGGCAAGCAGGGCTACTACATCCAGGCCACCATCGTCGGCGACGTGAAGCGCGACGCCCGCATGGCGCAGGAAGAAATCTTCGGGCCAGTGATCTCGGTCATTCGCGCGAAGGACTGGCAGGACGCCCTGGACATTGCCAACTCCACCGAATATGGCCTGACGGGCGGCGTGTGCAGCCGGGATCGTGCCCGGCTGGAGCAGGCCCGCCAGGAACTGGAAGTGGGCAACCTGTACTTCAACCGCAAGATCACGGGCGCAATCGTGGGCGTGCAGCCCTTTGGCGGCTACAACATGAGCGGCACCGACAGCAAGGCGGGTGGGCCAGATTATCTGGCGTATTTCATGCAGCTCAAGACGGTGACGGAACGCTGGTAAGGCACAACTTTTCTCTGGCCCTCTCCACTGCTTTTCTCTGGCCCCCTTCGCAGTGGAGGGGGCTTTTCTTATGCCTTGCTCAGGAGCCGATCCACCATCAACGCCCCGCCCAGAATCGCCGGGATGCCGCCGCCGGGGTGGACGCCCGTACCGACTTGCCACAGCCGGGGCGTCAGGCGGTAGGGCTGCGGGTGGAAGGGGCCGCCGCGCCACATAGGCAGGGCCGCGCCGTAAATCGCGCCGCCCGGATGGCCGCCCGCCGCGTAGTGTTCGGGGGTCAGTGCCACAGCTTCAGTGGCAGAGGCCAGCAGCCCTGGCACGCCCAGCGTCCGTTCCACCCGTGCCACCTGGGCACGAACCCAGGGATGCCCCAGCCCCAGCGGGCGCGCGGTGGCAGGGGCGGTGAGCAACACGGCCAGCCTGCGCCCATCGGCGTGGACGAGGGCCAGCGTATCCGGCGGCAAGGCTCCGGCACGGATGGCGGCGCGGAAATTCTGAAAGTCGGACGGGGGAATGATGGAAGTGGCAGGCAGGAGCGTGAGCTGAGGCAACGCTGCGTAAATCGCCACGCCGCTCACTGTCCGCTTGGATGTGGGCGAAACGGTAGGCAGGCCGCGCAACTTTGCCAGTCGGTGCGGGTCTATGGCGCTGACGAGGAGATCATGTCGGGCCATTTCATCGCCATTCAAGGTGAGGTTAGAGCCGCTGATACGCGTGACTGTCACACCCTCCCGAATCTCCACACCACGCGCCGCAGCAAAGCCGAGAAGTGCGTCCAGCAAAGTTCCCATCCCATGTGCAGGCCGGTAAACCTCCGCGCCCACCAGCGCTGGAATCAGGGCGTACAGGGCTGGGGCGTCGGCGGGCGACAGACCCGCGTTCAGGGCGTGTGTGCGAATGGCGTGGGCCAGCGCGGGCGGGAGGTGCTGGGCGCGTATCCAGCTCTCGGCGGTGAGATGTGGGCCAACCACCGCAAACAGCGCCCGACTGGCCCGCAGGAAAACCGGATCGGTCAGGCGCGGCGGCGTGGTCAGAAGGGCAACGATATGTGGCGCAAGGGGCTGAACCTTCGCGCGATATTTTTCCCAGGACGCATACAGTGGGTGGCCCGGCGGCACAGGCAAAGGCACGCGGCCAAATGGGGTGTAGTGAATTCCCAGTCCGCCCGGCAACGGCTGAAGATTGAGCGTGTCAGCCTCACCCAGCCTCTGTAAGTACCTTTCCCACACACCTGGAAAGGTGAAAAGGCTGGGGCCGGTATCAAAGCTCAGGCCGCCCACCACCTCACGCCGCAGTTTGCCACCCGCGCGGTCCCGCTCGTAGACGGTGACGCGGTGGCCGCGCCCCGCCAGCAGGCACGCCAACGCCAGCCCAGCCAGCCCGCCGCCCAGGATGCCGACGCTCAGATCAGACTTCAGATTCCGGTCCACAGGCCGCGTGCCAGCAGGTAGACCAGACCCACGCCCGCCACCGCGCCGACGATCCAGGGGGTCACGATACTCAGCGGGTACAGGCGGGCGGCCCGCATAGGGGTGGGATCACGCAGCAGGGCCACGGCCATTCCACCGCAGGTCAACCACAACGCCAGCGCAGTCAAGATAGAAACCGGCCACAGCAGCGTCCCCGCCACGGCAAACCATGCCAATGCATAGGCCGCCGTTCCCCGCACGCCCAGGACCGTCGCCACTGTGCGCGTTCCGGCCTCGCGGTCTGCGGGGATGTCCTGCGCGGCGTCGAAGGCGTGTTTGCCCACTGCGTAGGCCATCAGCGCCAGCAGGGGCCACCACGGCACGGGCGTTCCCAGCGCCAGCGCGGGCAGCGCCAGCGGGAGAGCGTAGGCCACGTTGCTCAGGCCGTCCAGAAACGGGCGGCCCTTCAGCCTCAGCGGCGGCAGGCTGTAAGCCGCGAACAACACGGCTGACACGGCCAGCAGCAGCGACGCGGCAGGAGGAAGCAGCACGGCCAGACCCACCAGCGCGGGCAGGTTGATCGCCAGCGCGGCCGTCAGCAGGGGGCCGCCCTCGGCCACGGTCAGCCGCGCGCCCTGCCAGCCGCCCTTGCGCGAACTGCGGGCGTCTTCCTCCCGGTCAGAAAGATCGTTCAGGCCGTAGATCAGCAGGTTGAACGGCAGTGTCAGGTACAGCAGCAGGGCCAGCACGCCGGGGTCCAGCGTGTACAGCCGCCCGGTCAGCCACACGCCCGTGACCAGCGTGCCCACCGTGTTGATCCACAGCGCGGGCCGCGACACCACCAGCAGGCGGCGCAGGGGCAGCAGCGCAGGGTGAGCCAGGTTGTGGAGGCGGGCGCGCATTCGCATTCAACGCGCATTGTAAGAGAGGCGCTCAGGGGTGGATGCCCCGGCCTTGCTAGGATGTAAAGACTGATGACCCTTTGCCGTCCTGCCAGCCTTCAAATCCCCTTCACGCCAGGCTCCCGATGAGCGGCGGCCTCGTCGCCCTGCTCGACGACGTGGCGGCCCTGGCCAAGCTGGCCGCCGCGTCCATCGACGACATCGGCGCGGCGGCGGGCAAGGCCGGGGTCAAGGCGATTGGGGTCGTGGTGGACGACACGGCGGTCACACCCCGTTATGTCACCGGTTTCACGCCGGACCGCGAACTGCCGATCATCTGGCGCATCGCCAAGGGTTCGCTGAAGAACAAGATCGTGTTTATTTTGCCCGCCGCGCTGGTGCTGAGCCAGTTTCTGCCGTGGGCATTGAATCCGCTGCTGATGGTGGGCGGGGCCTACCTGTGTTTCGAGGGGGCCGAGAAGCTGTACGAGGCGATCTGGGGCCACCACAACTCAGAGGGAGAAGACGTCATCAAGCTCGCCAGCGACGCCCACGAGGAGAAGATGGTCTCGGGCGCGATTCGCACCGACTTCATCCTGTCGGCAGAAATCATGGCGATCTCGCTGGCGGAAGTGGCAGATCAAGCGTTCTTCTCCCGCGCGCTGATCCTGGTGGTGGTGGCTCTAATGATCACGGCGCTGGTCTACGGCGTCGTGGGGCTGATCGTGAAGGCTGACGATCTTGGCGTGCGGCTGGCGGCTACTGGTTCCAGGACGGCGCAGGCAGTGGGGCGCGGTCTGGTCAAGGGTATGCCGGTGGTGATGTCGGCCCTGTCGGTGATCGGCACGGCGGCGATGCTGTGGGTGGGCGGCCACATCATCATCGACGGGCTGGACAAGTTCGGGCTGAGCTGGCCCGCACACACCCTGCACGATCTGGCTCTGGCGGCAGGCCACGCCATTCCCTTCGCGGAGGGCGTGGTGGAGTGGCTGGTGGAAACGCTGGGGTCCGCGCTGGTGGGCATTGTGCTGGGCGGAATCATCGTGGCGGCGCTGCATCTGCGGCCTGCGAAAGCTGCGGCCCACTGAACGCCCAGACGGGGTGAGGGCTGCCTTCCGCCCTACTTCTGAATCAGGAGCGCTCCAGCAGCCACGCCAGCAGCGCCGCTCGGATTTCCTCGCGCGGTTCGTCGTTCAGCAGTTCGTGGTATCCGCCGTCCTGCAAGATCAGGGTTTTGTCGGGACTGGCAATCGTGTCGAAGAAGCGCTGGCTGCCCGCCGGATCAGTAATCTTATCCGCCGTGCCGTGAATGACCAGGGTGGGCAGTTTCCAGTTGGGGTACCCGGCCCATAACTTCCCGCTCAGGCCCAGCATGGTGGCCGCCGTCAGGGCACGGACCTTGCCGTGATACACCAGTTCGTCGGCCTTGTAGGCAGCCACCTCCTCCGGCAGGCGGGACAGCCCAGCGGTTCCCAGATCCGTCACGGGCGCGGCGGGGGCCACCTTGGCCAGCAGCGGGGCCAGAGCCTTGACCAGCGCGGGTTCATCCTGGCCCACCAGCAGCGCCGGGCTGGACAGGATCACGCCGCTCAGGCCACGCGGATCGCGGGACGCGCTGGCCGCCGTGACCAGACCTCCCATGCTGTGGCCCAGAGCAAACAGCGGCAGCGGTGAATCGTCGCCGGGACGGCCCCGCAATGCCTCGCGCGCCTTCAGATGGTCTTCTACCAGCACGTTCAGGTCCACCACCGCGCGCCGTCCCTCCGAGTGGCCGTGGCCGCGCTGATCGTAGGCGTAGACGGTGAAGCCTGCCTGGACCAGCGTGGGAATCAGGGCGTGATAGCGCTCGACGTAGCGCTGCGCGTACTCACCCACTCCATGCGAGATCAGAACCGCGCCGCGCGGGTGCTGTGCCTCTGGGTGCTGGGCTGCTGGGTGCTGGGCTTCTGGGTGCTGGGCCTGCCACACGTAGCCGCTGACGGGCGCACCCGGCACCTTCCATTCCTGATGTTCCATGTCACGGAGTGTAGCGTTCCCCATGCAGCCGCCCTGATAAAGCCTGCGTAAACCAGCTTCATCACGGCGCGCACCGCCACAGGCGCAGACTGGGCGCATGGCAGATATTGCAAGAAAGGCGAATGCCCAGTGGATGGGCGATCTCAAGGGCGGCAAGGGCAACATCAGTACCGAGAGCGGCACGGTCAAGGACGCGCAGTACTCGTTCGGGACGCGCTTCGAGAACGGCACCGGCACCAACCCGGAAGAGCTGCTGGCCGCCGCGCACGCGGGCTGTTTCACCATGCAACTGTGCGCCATGCTGGCAGACCACGGCCATGACCCCAAAGACGTGCGGACCGAAGCCACCTGCGAGATGGTCAAGGACGGCCCCGGCTTCAAGGTCAGCGCCATGAGGCTGATGGTGCGCGGCAAGGTGGGCAGCATCGATCAGGCCGAATTTGAGAAGCATGTGGCCCAGGCCGCCGAGCTGTGCCCCATGAGCAGGGTCATGCAGGGCAACGTGGAAATCACGCACGAGGCCGTGCTGGAATAGCCTGTAGAAAGCGAAGACCCGCGCCCCCGCTTCGGCTGGGGCGTTTTCGTTCTGTGCCATATGACCGATGCGTCCGAATCGCTGTTCCGGCTAGGCTGTGGAGATGGGCTACCTCTTCCATCTCGTCGGTCCACCGGGAAGCGGCAAACGAACCATTGGGCTGAAGCTGTCGGCACTGACGGGTGCGGTATTGCTGGACAACCCCCTGTTCAACGACGCCGTGTTCAGGCCCTACGGTGCGGATGGGTTGCGCTCCATCCCGGAGGAAATCCACGTGCTGGCAACGCAGGTTCGCAAGCTGGGGCTGGAGGCCGCCCGCCTTGCCCCGCGCGACGTGAGCCAGATATTCACGAGCTATCTGACCAACCGCCCCTCCGGCCCCGCCGCCCTGCAACTGGTGCGAAATCTGGCGGCAGCCCGAGATGTCCGGTACATTCCCGTCTGGCTGGAGTGCGACGTGGAGGAACTTGAGCGCCGTCTGTCCTTGCCCGAACGGCTGGAGCGGGCCAAGTTGCGTGACCCGGCCATCCTGCGGGAAACATTGCGAACATCCGGCATGTTGAGTGCGCCGCCCGACGCCATCCGCATCGACACCCTGGCTCTGGCCCCGGCGGACGCGGCGCGGTTGATCGCGGAGCATTCAGGGGCGCTGTTCTGAAAAAACGCGGTCTGGAAACAGAGTTATCCGGCTACATTTGCAGAATCATGCCCCCGGCGATCAATCCCGCCCCCGTCCCCGCGAACATCAGTGTGTCGCCCTCCCCTGCCCGGCCCGTCGTGAGGGCCTGATGTAGCGTGAGCGGCAGACTGGCGGCGATCACGTTGCCCAGGTGCGTGAGGGTCACCTCGGTCTGCTCGGCGGGCCAGCCGTAGCGGCGCATCAGGTCCAGACCCGCCGCGCTGGCCTGATGCGGCACGACGCGGTCAATGCCGGGCAGCCCCGTGCTGAGGCCGGGGCGCAGCGTTTCCAGAAAATCGGGAACCACCTGCGAGGCCAGCCGCAGGACCGAGAGGCCGTGCATGTCGAAGGTAAAGTCTGTTGGCACGGCGTCCGGGTGCCGGGGCGAGAGCAGGGAGCCGCCGCCGCGAATGCGGGTGTGGTCCGCGCCCTCCGGGTAGGTGGCGACGCGCATGGCGTGGATGCCCTGCCCGTCACGCGCAGCGGGGCCGACGACGACAGCCGCCGCACCGTCCCCGATCAGCAGCGCACTTTCCGGCTGGGCAAAGTTGAGGCCAGGGCTGCCCGCCTCGCTGCTGACGATCAGGACATGCTTTGCCTGACCCGCGCCGATCAGCAGGGCCGCGTGATTCAGCGCCAGCAGAAAGCTCAGGCAGGTGCCGTGAATGCTGTAGGTGGCCGCGCCGCGCAGACCCAGCTCGCGGGCAAACAGCGCCGCACCGTCGGGAATGGGCTGGAGCTGGCTGCCACTGGCATTCAGCAGGGTGTCGATCTGGGCCACTTCCAACCCCGCCGCCGCCACCGCCTCCCGCGCGGCCTGTGCGCCCAGGGTCAGGGCCGTTTCGGAACCGGACAGCCAGCGGCGCTCGTGGACCCCGGTACGCTTGACGGCGATTTCGGGGGGCATCCCGCACAGGGCAGCGGCCTCGGCGGTGGAAACGATGCGGGCGGGCAGTGCCTGAGCAGTGGACAGGATTCGCAGACCGAGAACTTGATTCATGGCAATTCTCCCATTTCCCCACACAGCCAGAGACGGCGGACCCGGCGGCACTTGACACCCGGCGAAGGAGCGGGCAAGGGCTGAACAGTGACCTGAATACGCGCAACGTCTCCCCCACCCCGCTCCAGCGCGCGGCGAACCTGGGCACACGCCTCCTGCCGGGTTTCAGGAGTGAGAGGCTGAATCAACAGACGCAGTTCGGCTGGGCCAGTCTGTTCCACCCGGTACTCGCGCAGGCCGGGGACGCGGTTCATGGCCCCACGCAGAAAATCGGGCCAGATTTTGACACGTCCCAGAGTTCCAGGCAAATCCAGCGCGTCGTCCTGCCGCCCGGCCACTCGCAGTACTCGGCGGGAGGCCAGCCCACACGAACACCCGTCCGCCAGCACCAGCAGATCGTCCAGCCGGTGCCGGACCATCGGCTGGGTGGTACGGCGCAGGTCGGTCAGGATGGGGCGCTGGTGGCCGTCTCCCACCGCTTCAAAGTCAAAGTGAACGTGCGCCTCGTTGAGATGCAGATTTCCATGCCGACAGGGCAGGCCAAGCAGCCCCTCGGTGGCCTGATAGACCTGCACCACGGGGCCGAAGCCGCGTTCCAGCGCCGCGCGGTCATCGTCCTCAAGGACTTCGGCCACGCTGACCACGCGTTCAGGTTGTGCCGTGGCCCCGGCGTCCAGCAGGGCACGCAACACGCTGGGTGGGCCGATCAGCAGGGTGGGACCGTAGGCGCTCAGATCGGCGGCCAGTTCGTCCAGCGGGCGCAGCAGGTCCAGAAAGTTGAAGTCCAGCCGCCCGCTGCCCACGCTGCGGTACAGGCCACCGTCGGCGCGCAGCAGGAAGGCGACGCGCTGCCGTTTCAGCAGGCCCAGTGGGAAAGCGGGCAGCAGATGCCGCAGCACCACCCCGGCCCACTGCAAGCGCTCGGCGCGCGACACCACGAACGCGCCCGCATTGCCGCTGGTGCCGCTGGACAGGCCCACCGTAACGGGGCCGCGCGGCGTGGGCAGCGTGGGCGTGAAATCGCGGGTGTCCTCGGCGCGGCGGGCGATTTCCAGCACATCCTTCAGATGCAGCCCGGCGGTATTGAGCTGATCAAAATGGGCCATCATCTCCGCCTTCCCCACGGGCGGTAACTCGCGCCACTGGCTGAGGCCCAGACCCGCATCCAGGAACCGCTGGGCGGTGAAGGGACTGTGTGCGGCCACCCAGCGCAGATGCCCTGTCGCCAGCCGCCCCTGATGCTTTTCCAGCGTGGCGCGGTTCCGAAACATCAAACCACCCTCGCCCAGCGCGTGTTTCAGAACGGTCAGACGGTCCAGCACTTCAGACATGTCCAGTCTCCGGCGCGTCGTGGCTGACGAAGACCCCGGCACGAGGGTGAGCCAGCAGCCACTGGCGCAACTGTTCGGCGCTGCGGCGTTCGGCAGCAGCGTCATCAAAGATCACGCGGGCCAGCGGATGAACTTCCAACCCCTCGCGCAGACCCCACACGCTCCAGGCAGCGTCGGCGGCCAGCAACATCAGGCCCGCGCCGTCACCGTCCAGCACCGCTTCGGGCGTGGTGCGGACGATCAGCGCAATCATCCCTGCCGCATGGCCCGGCACCTTGACCGCGTAGGCGCTGCCGTCCCCGAACACGTCAGCAGCGACTGCGAAAGGCGACAAACCGGGCGGAGCAGGCTGGAAATCCAGCGGGTGCAGGCGCGCCTCAAAGTCATCGGGGAGCAGTTCGGGCATGAACGCCTTGCGGATGGCGGCCACGCCGCGCAGATCACGCAGCGGCGCGTAGGTTGCCGCGTCCAGAGAGAATCGCGCCGCCCCGAAATCGCGCAGCCCGCCCACATGATCGGCGTGCAGGTGGGACACGATGACCTCCCTCACCTCATCCGGCGCAAAGCCCAGGCGGGCCAGTTGCGACAGCGCCGTCTCGCGGGGGTCCAGGCGCACCGGGGTCAGCAGGCCGTACAGCACGCCGGGCCAGCGCCGCATGGACGCCTGCACCCGCGCCGAATAGCCCGTGTCAAACAACACCGGGCCAAGCAACGGGTGCAGCAGCAGCGCGAACCCCGCCGGGTAGGTCTGCACCCGCCACGCCGCGCCGCGCTGGGTCAGCGCCGAGATGTTCAGGCACTCGCCCGCCGCCAGGGGAATCACACGCAGGTGGGTCATGGGCGCACGCCTCTTAGCACTTCCGCCAGCCCTTCGTGTGGATGAATGACCGGGGCGTACCCCAGCCGCGCCTGCACGCGGGTCAGGTCCAGGGTCATCGGGCGGGTCAGCAGGCGCACGCCGCTGGCGGTCAGCGTCGGCTCAGGGCGTGCGGGATGAAGGCGAGCAGCCAGTTCAAGCACGCGTGCCGCGTTCTCAACCAGACGGGCCGGGATGTACCGCTTCGGACGGGCCACCCCCAACGCATCCGCCAGCGCGTCCAGCGTGGCCCAGATCGGCACCGTTTCGCCGTCGGTGACGTTGTAGATGCCGGGAGCAGACCCCTCCAGCGCCAGCCGCGCGGCGTGGGCGACGTTGCGAACGTGGGTCAGTTCAGTGTGGACCTCGCCCCGCACCAGACGCGGCAGACGGCCCGAACGCAGGGCACGGCTCAGCCGGGGAATGATGGAGGTGTCCCCGACGCCGTAAATGCCGCGTGGGCGCAGAATGGTGGCTTCGGGATGGGCCGATGTCACCTCCAGTTCGGCCAGAAACTTGCTGCGAGCGTACAGGCTGTCAAAGCGCGGGCCAATCGGCGCAGATTCCGGCACGTCTTGAGAAAGGCCCGTGGCGTTGTACACGCTGGGCGTGCTGATGTGAACCAGTCGCAGTCCCCGTGCGGCACAAGCCCGCGCGATCTCCCGGCTGACCATAATGTTGTCGGCCACGAAATCATCCCAGCGGCCCCACAGCGTGGAGCGGGCAGCGGCATGTAGCACGGCGTCGGCATCCTCCAGAGCGGGCAGCCAGTCGGCGGGGTTCCGCAGATCGGCGCGCAGGAACCGGACGCCATCCGACTCAAGCGCCGCGCCTTTGCCCATATCGCGGCCCAGCCCCGTGACCGTGTGGCCACGCCGTGCCAGCTCACGGGCCGTGACGCCGCCCAGAAAGCCGGTTGCTCCCGTCACCAGGATTCGCATGGGGGCAGCTTAGAGGGTGCGCCGCTTCTCCCCGCCTGGATTGGAACGCCGTTCAAGCGGTGATGCCAATCACCACAATTCCGGGTACAATCTCGGAACAGCGCCGAGATCGCCCCCTCCATTGTTGTGATTGGCATTTTTCCCTCCTCGCTCTGCTCGGAAAATCCGGCTCAACGGAGCCGAATTTTCGGTGATTGGTATCAGGTATCGTGAGGCCATGACCGCCCCCGAAACGCCGTTCGCCCCCGGCCAGCGCTGGGCCTACCGCACCCGCCCCGGCAAGGCCGCCTCCACGCTGCTGATCCTGCGCGGCGGCGGGGACACCTGGCACATCACAGTGGACGGCCTGCACCTGAAAAACCCGTACACGGCGGGCGGCGTCCAGACCGATCTGCCGCACTCGCCCATTTCCGCAGGCGCGCTGCGGGCCAGCGTGAGCGCACTGCTGGAGGAAGGCGCGACGCTGCCCGAGGACCAGAGCGGCTATGAGCAGTGGCGTGGGGCGCACGAGCGGGGCGAGGCGGGCGTCTTCACGCTGGAAGTCGCGCAGATCGTGACGGCGCTGGAAGAGGCCGTGAACACGCCACGCCCGTCCGAGGGCAATCCGCTGTTTCAGAAGAACAAGCTCAAGTAGAGTCTGGCCCAGTCAGCATGGCTGCGTTATACGCCGCCGACTGCCCACGCGCGATGCTCAGGGTCTGCCACGCCGGGCCGCGCAGGGTCTTGACCAGCAGAATGAGCTGATAGACATGTCCGCTGTAGTGGGCCACCTGCCGCTGAACGGCTTCTAGCACGGTATGGACCTCGCCCCGGATGGTCAGCGGGCGGGTCAGGTCTTCGGGAGCCAGGTGGTCCAACGTGTCCAGAAAGACCTGCCAGCCGTCCTCCCAGCGGTCTATCAGGGCAGCCCCATCCTGCGTGCCTTCCTCAAATTCGGCGTCGCGGTTGCGGACGGCACTCTCGCCCTCGGTTCCCACGCTGTAGCCACCGCGCAAGCCTCCCCAGCGCGAGTGCATGTTGCCCGCCAGATGCTGCACCAGTACGGCAGCGGAATTGCCGTCCGGGGCCAGCAGCGTGTGCCACTCGCCCTCCCCGAGCTGGGCCAGCGCCCCGTCTCCCAGCGCCTTGACGCCGCGCATCCGCCCGCGCACGTCCGAGAGATACAGCGCAGCCACGTCCATACCGCTCACTGAACCCGCCGCAGCGTCAGCGGGTAGCGAATGCCGTTGACGCGCAGGCTGCCGTCAAACAGCTCACCCCTGACCTGCCCGCTCAGAAAGGCGTCGGACTTGAGGGCCACGCCGCTGATGCCGAAGCCCAGGATGCCCGCATTCAGGCGAGGCACGTTGCCCGGCGTGATCTGGACGCTTAATTCCGCCGCGTCTGCTCCGGGCAGCAATGTGCCCGTCGCTTCAAATCGGTCCCCGCTGCTGAGGTTGGCCAGCGTGCCGCTCAGGGCGTAATTCACCGGATTGACAGTGAAGGTCAGGCGGTACTGCTGCACGGTCAACAGCACCCGCGCCGAACCCTCCCAGACCTGCACGGGTTGGGGGCGGACGGCGGGCGCGCAGGCCGCCAGCAGCAGAGCGATGGGAAGCAGCCGTTTCAAGCCCCAGCCTCCCAGGCCAGCCCCAGGCCCAGCAGGCGGTCATCCTCGCCGTGCCGCCCGACGAGTTGCACGCCGACGTAAGGCGTGGAGGTGGGCAGCGAGATAGTGGGCACACCCAGCATGCTGAACGGCGCGGTCAGGCGCAGGACGACGCGGCGCAGGGGCAACGTTCCCGCTTCAACCTCCACCTCATCCTGTCCGATCAGCGGGGGCGGGGTGGGAACGGCGGGGGCCAGCAGCACGTCAAAGGCAGTGAACAGCCCGTTCAGCAGCCACGCGTAGTCGGCGCGGCGGTCAAAGGCGTGCTGGACCTCCTCATCACTCAGCGCGGCCCCCTGACGCAAGGCGGCGAGCGTGAAGGGCTGGAAACCGGGTTCATCCAATTTCAGGGCTTTAGCGTGAATGCTGGCCGCCTCACTGAGGACGATGGGCGAGTAGGCATCCAGCATCTCGGGCAGGTAAACGGGCGTGATGGTTGCGCCGCGCCGTTTCAGATCGGCGGCGAAGGCCAGCGTCGCCTCGTGCAAAGCGCTGTCTGTCCAGCCGTCCGGTAGCCACAGGCCCACGCGCACGCCATTCCAGTCCTGCGCCTCTATCTGCCGCCCGGTCAGCGCCGCCTGCACCCGCGCAATGGTTGCCAGATCACGCGCCAGCGGGCCGGTATGGTCACAGGTCCACGACAGCGGCAGCACGCCTTCCGTACTCCAGTCCGGGTGGCCCTTCGTCGGCTTGTATCCCACCACGCCGCACCACGCCGCCGGAACGCGAATGCTGCCGCCCGTATCCGTTCCCAGCGCGAAGTCGGCTTGACCCAGCGCCACGCTGACTGCCGCGCCGCCGCTGCTGCCGCCAGGAATGCGCGCCGGATCATGCGGGTGGGTGGTACTGCCGTAACCGTTCATGCCCGTGATGCCCAGCGCGATCTCGTGCAGATGGGTCTTGCCCACGGCGGACGCGCCCAGCTCTAGCAGTCGGCGCACCAGCACGCTCTCGCCGGGATCAGGGACGGGCGCGCGGGTGCTGGCGGTCAGCGGCCAGCCGGGAACGCCGTACAGGTCCTTGACGCTGAAGGTCAGCCCCGAGAGTGGTCCGCCCGCTGCACCGGAAAGCGGCTCGGCGGGGCGGTAGGCCCAGGCGCGTTGAGGGTCCGGGAAATCAGGAGTGGTGGACATGAGGACAGGGTACGGCGTTGAGACCGCGAGGCGGCGTCAGAGTGCCCCTCACATCGGATAAACGCCCACCCTTCCATTGCTCGCCTCAAAACGGAATGATCGGGGCCTGCTTCCACTGTCCCTGGCTCAGCGTGAACGGTCCAAAGTTCTTCGGACCCAGCGGGCCAAAATCGGCAGTAAAAGTGCCGTCCAGACGGTAGGTGACGGCCTGACCGCGCGCCACCTTCAGGAACGAGGCGGCGGTGGACAGCGTGACCGGAATGGACACGTCGGCCTCCTGATCCGCCGAAGCCCGCGCCGGAACATTCACGCGCGGAAATTCCGCCTGACCCACCTGCGCGCCGTCGATCACCAGCGTGGCGGCGATGTTGCTCATTTTCAGGGGCACGGCATTGGGATTGGTCACGCGCAGCTTCAGCTTCAGGTCCGCCACAGGCGCGCCGCCCAGCCCACCGGGGAGCGACAGGCGGGTCAGGCGAACGCTCTGAACCTCGATAGTGGGCACCTGAAGAACCTGGGGCGCGGGCGCACAGGCGGCCAGACCACAGGCGGCAAGGGCGGCGGGAACAAGGAGACGCATGCAGCTAGCCTACCTGCCTCGACTCTGAAAAAGCTGATGGTGTGCTGCTACCCTGCACCCATGAACAGCAGGTGGATGGCACTGGCATTGGCGGGAACCTTGACAGGAACGGCGGGCGCGACAAATGTGGACTTCGGCGTGTCCTATCACGGCGGCGAACAGGCTGGGAATGGGCAGGGCGGCGGCTGGGCACACGTAGGGGTTTCGGATTTTCCAGCGCTGGGCGGACGCTTTTCGGCGGGCCTGTCCACCCGCGCCGCCGAGGTGGGGTACGCGCGCAGCCTGGCCCTGCCGCCGCTGGGCGTAGTCACGGCCCGCGCAGACGTGGCAGTGGCTTTTGCGGGGGGCGTGCGGGCCTCCACGCGGCTGGGCGGCAGCGCAGGGCCGGTAGCGCTGAATCTGGGGGCGACTGTCTTCAGCACCTCGGCAGCGCGCGTTGATCCGCTCTCGATCTGGAATTTTGACGCCACCGACAGCCGGGAGCGCGGCTTCAACGCCGACGTCAGCGCCCGCTACCGCATCAGCCGCAACCTGATCGCCGTGGCGGGCGGCGAGTTCGGCGGGCAGAATATGGGCGTTCTGGGGGTGGAAGGCCGCCGCGAGTTGACCCGCGTCCTGCCACCCGACGAAGGCGCGCAGCCCGGCGACGAACCGGAAACCGAATCCACCGGCACGCTGACCTGGCGCGCGGGTGTGCGGGCAGGCCAGAACATCCTGGGCGTCACCGGGGGCGTGTCCTACGCTGCCGAGTCGGGCCTGAATCTGGGGCTGGACGCGCTGGTGGGGCCAAAGGCGTTTGGCATCACGGGCAGCGTGGACGCCGGGGAACTGTTCGGCCCCGGCAGCAGCGTGCGCGTGTACGCAGCCTACGAACCGTGGCGCACCGCCAGCACCCCATTGCGCGCGGGCATTGCAGCCACCCGGCCTCTGGGGGGCGGCGAGGTGGGGCTGAACGTCAGCGGCGGGCGGGGCGTGGACGGCAAGACCGGGTACGGCGCACGGCTGACCTACAGCCTGCCATTGGGAGCCAACAACCAGCCCTGAACCCCTCTACAGCGTGAACCTCACGTCAGCCGCTGCGCCGCCTTCTCATGAGAACGGACGCGATACTCCTGGCATGAGCAAACCTCTCAGATTCACTGTTCTCGCCGCCCTGAGCGGTGTGCTGCTAATTCCTTCCGCCAGCGCCCAGAGTGTCCAGGACATCATCTCCAAAGTGGACGCCGCGCAGAAGGCCGCCAAGGATATTTCCTTTCGCCTGAGCGGCAGCGCCTCGCTGGAATCCAGCCCGCAGAAGATTGATTTCACGGTCAAGAGCATTCCGGCGCAGGGTCTGGCCCGCCTGCAATTCAACGCCCCCGACGCGCTGGCCGACAATATCGTGGTGGCCGACAAGAACGAGATTCGTCAGTACCTGTTCCTGACCAATCAGGTCACTATTACGTCTACCAAGAAGGCGGCAGATGGCGCGGGCTTCGGCGGGCTGGACTTCACTCAGCTCAGCAACACGGCCTCCCTGCTTTCACAGTACGACGTGAAACTGCTGTCCACCACGGGCGCGGCAGGCAAGCGGCTGTTTCAGTTGGAAGCCGTGCCCAAGAACGGAAACTCCACCGACAAGACCCGCGTGTACATCACCGAGGCGGGCTGGCGGCCCACCCGCATTCAGATCGTCAGCAGCGCGGGCAAGTCGCTGGCCGATCTGAACGTGGGCAATTACAAGGTCAACTCCGGCCTCAGCGTGGCCAGCCTGAAGAAACTGCCGCAGGACGCTGAGATCATCCGGCAGTAAAAATATTGAGTGCCGGGGAGAGATGCGAAGTTGTCGCCTCTCCCCTCTTTGCTGGAATTTTCGTGGAAGCCTTCAGCAGCCAGTTCAGAAATCGCTGTCTCTCAGCCACGTCCTGAACGCCAGCAATGGGCGTCTGGTCCGCTGCGGCGCAACTTCTACCGTGTGGACCGCGTATCTGTAGGCATGACCAATCCTGACAATGACCGTGGCTCCTCGCCCCTGCGGCCCAATCCAGTCAACAATCCCAGCGGTCCCCCGCCCACACCCCAGATTCGCATCTCGCCCCGTCTGGGCTGGATCATCGGCGGCGTGGTGGTGGTGGGCCTGATCGTGTCGCAGAGTGTGCGGGTCATCCCAGCGGGTTTTGTAGGCGTGGTCTTCAGCGCCCTGAGCGGCGTCAAGCCCAGTCCGCTGGAGGCCGGACTGCATTTCGTGGTGCCCTTCGTAGATCAGGTGACGCTGTACGACGCCCGCCTTCAGGAAGTGACGCTGGCGCGCGAAACGGCCCAGAGCGACGAGGGGTCCATCCGCGCCCGCAGCAAGGAGGGTCTGGACATCACGGCGGACGTGACCGTGCAGTTCCGCATTGACCGCAACAAGGCGGCCATCTTGCATAAGGAACTGGGACGCAACTACATCAACACCGTCCTGCGTCCGCAGGTTCGCAGCAAGGTGCGCGATTCTATCGGGCAGTTCGGGGCCGCCGACCTGATCAGCAACCAGCGCACGCAACTGGAGACCAGCATCACCACCGAGCTAGAAAAGGCCTTTACCCGCAACAACCTGGTTCTGGACGCCATTCTGCTGCGCGAGCTGAAGATTCCCGAGAGTGTTGCCAACGCCATTGAGGAAAAACAGACGGCGGAGCAGCAGGTGGCCGTGGAGACCAACCGATTGCGTCAGTCCGAGATCAGCGCCCAGCGCGCTGTGGTCAAGGCCGAGGGCGAGGCCAAGGCCGCCGTCGCCACGGCGAAGGGGCAGGCCGAGGCGCTGTCGTTGCGGGGCCGTGCCCTCAAGGAAAATCCACAACTGATCCAGCTCACGGTGGCCGAGCGCCTGGCCCCTGGCATCCAGACCGTGATGCTGCCCAGCGACGGCAACTTCCTGCTGGACCTGAAATCCTTTGGCACGCAGACGCTGCCGAAGGTGGCCCAGACTTCAGCCACGCCCACCCAGCCCGGCAATTGAGGACACGGCAACGTGGCGGCGCGTCCCACGCGGGCGCTAGACTGCCTGGAATGAGCCGAACGCCCTTTCCGCAGCCTGCCCGCAGGAGGTTCGCCGCATGATCGCTGTCCTGATCCTGCTGGTTATTTTTGGCGGCATCACCGCCATCGTTTACGTGGACAACGCGGGCAAGGCGGGCCGAAAGGCCCTCTCCCAGTCCACCCAGGAGCAGGCCCAGCCGCTGCCTGCTGCCTCACAAACTGCCCTGCCCCACCCGCAGGCCGAGACCCCGGAATCGCTGGCCCTGCGCCTGCCCGAACCTGCGCGCACCCAGGCGTGGAAGCTGCTGTGCATGGTCATCGACGCCCGCAAGGACGGTGTGAATGGCGACACACGTACCGCCTACCTGCTGACGCAAACCCGCGAATCGTATCTGCCCGACACCCTGCGCGCCTACCTGAGCCTCACGGACGGCGCGCGGCGCACGCTGGAAGGCCAGGGCCAGCCGCCCGAAACCCTGCTGACCGAGCAACTGGGCCTGCTGGAAGACGGCGTGCGCGAGGCATTGCGCCACGATCACGCCACCGCAGACCGCCTCCTGAGCCAGGGCCGCTTCCTGCGCGAACGCTTCGGCGCGGCGGAATCCGAGTTGAGCTTGAAGCCTGGATTGCGCAAGGGCTGAGCGCGAATCCGAGCGCCCTACGGTCGCAATCAACAGCAAAAAGCCCCCGCTTCCATTGAGAAGCGGGGGCTTTGAATTTTGAGACCAGCTCGGTTTACTTGCGCATGCTGGGGTTCAGCACTTTCTTCCGCAGGCGGATGTTGTGAGGAGTCAGTTCCACCAGTTCGTCGCTGCCGATGTATTCCAGAGCATCTTCCAGGCTCATCTTGCGCGGCGGGGTCAGGGTCAGGGCGTCGTCCGCGCCGCTGGAGCGCACGTTGGTCAGCTTCTTGTTCTTGCAGACGTTGACGTTCATGTCCTGCTCGCGGGCATTTTCACCCACGATCATGCCCACATAGACTTCCGCGCCGGCGTCGATGAAGAACGCTCCACGGTCCTGCAACTTCCAGATCGAGTACGCGAAGGCCGCGCCGTCTTCCATGCTGACCAGCGAGCCGTTCTGGCGAATCTTGATGTCCCCGGCCCACGGCGCATAGCCGTCAAAGACGTGGCTCATGATGCCTTCGCCCTGGGTCATGGACAGGAACTGGTTGCGGAAGCCGAACAGCGCGCGGGAAGGAATCTTGAATTCCACCCGGCTGCGCTTGCCCTGCGGCTCCATGTTGACCATCTGGCCCTTGCGCCCGCCCAGCACACCGATCACGGTGCTGGCGTGATGCTCCGGCACGTCGATGACCAGATGCTCCACCGGCTCATGCTTCTCGCCGTCAATCTCGCGGATGATCACCTGCGGGCTGCCGACCTGAACCTCATAGCCCTCGCGGCGCATGGTTTCCAGCAAGATCGACAGGTGCAGTTCGCCGCGCCCGGAAACGATGAACTCGTCGGGGCGCACTTCCTCGACCTTCAGCGATACGTTGGTCATGACTTCGCGCTTGAGGCGGTCATTCAGGTGACGGCTGGTGACGTACTTGCCGTCCTTGCCTGCGAACGGGCTGGTGTTGGGCTGGAAGGTCATGCTGACCGTCGGCTCGTCCACGGTGATGATCGGCAAGGCTTCAGGGTCCGCCAGATCAGCCACGGTTTCCCCGATCTGCGCGTCCTCGATGCCGGCCAGCGCCACGATGTCGCCCGCGCTGACCTGATCGGCCTCGATGCGGCGCAGACCCATGTGGGTGAAGGGCTGGACGACGCGCGATTTGGTCATCGTGCCGTCCTTGTGCATCAGTTGCACAAATTCGCCCTTCTTGACCGTGCCGCGCTGCACCCGGCCCAGCACGATGCGGCCCAGATACTCGGAGTAATCCAGGTTGGTCACCAGCATCTGGAAGGGGGCCTCCAGATCGGTGGGCGGCGCGGGAATATGCTCCAGCACCATCTCGAACAGCTCGTGCATGTCGTCCTGGGGGTTGTCCAGATCCTTGAACGCCTTGCCTTCACGGGCAATCGCGTACAGGATCGGGAAATCGAGCTGATCGTCGCTGGCACCCAGATCGGCCATCAGATCGAAGGTCAGGTTGACCACTTCTTCCGGGCGGGCGTCGATGCGGTCGATCTTGTTGATGACCACGATGGGCTTGAGGCCCAGTTCGATGGCCTTGCGCAGCACGAAGCGGGTCTGGGGCATCGGGCCTTCTGCCGCGTCCACCAGCACCAGGCAGCCGTTGACCATGCCCAGCACGCGCTCCACTTCCCCGCCGAAATCCGCGTGGCCGGGGGTGTCCACGATATTGATCTTGACGCCGTTGTATTCCACCGCCGTGTTCTTGGCGAGAATGGTGATGCCGCGTTCCTTTTCCAGATCGTTGCTGTCCATGGCCCGCTCGGCAATTTCCTCACCGTGGCCGAGCTTGAGGGTCTGGCGAAGCAGGGCGTCCACCAGGGTGGTCTTGCCGTGGTCGACGTGCGCGATGATGGCGATATTCCGGTATTCCATATTTTTGCCTCTCTTCTGCCCGGCGCGGCCTGCCGGGAGACGCCCGACAAGGGTGGAGGACAGTTCTCTTGTTTGCGTGGTGCTGCCGGTCTGCGCCAGATGCTGGAAAAAGCGCGCTGGGGAGCCAGAACCGACCTCAAAAAGCCCACCTCGACTGCCGCGCCTTGACGGCCACTTGCAGTGGGCGGGACACCCAAACGGAGATTTTAGCAGATTCGCGCTCCGACGATGTCAGGTCCAGGTCACGGTAGCCCGCAAGAGGTCCAACATGAAGAAACAAAAACACCAGCCACTTTGCAGATTTCACAAATGACTGAAAAGTCGTACTATTCAGACATGTCCGACACGCCACAAGTCCCCGCCAGTTTCGCTCCCACCGCCGAGAGCGGGCAGTTCATGGAACGCGCCGGCCTGCTGTTCGAGATGGTAGGGATGCCGCGTGCGGCGGGGCGCGTGCTGGGCGCGCTGCTGGTGGCCCCGTCAGGCGGGCTGACCCCGGCCGAACTGGCCGCCTCTTTGCAGGCCAGCCGCGCCAGCCTAAGTGGGGCGATCAAGTACCTGACCCTGATGGGCCTGGCCGAACGTGCGCCCAACCCCGGCGAACGCGCGGACCGCTTCCGGGTGCGCCCCAACGCCTGGGCCACCCTGACCGAACAGGGCAACCGCAAGTTGCAGACGCTGCACGATCTGGCCGCCGAGGGTCTGCGGGCGCTGCCGCAGGGGGCAGACGCCACACCCCTGCGCGAGATGGAGCGGTTCTACGGCCACTGGCTGCGGCTGTTCCCCGCCGTACTGGAGGAGTGGCACCAGCTCAGCAAAGAGGAGAGGGAGGAATCATGAACGCGATAGAAACCAGTGGCCTCAGCAAACTGTATGCACCCGGCGTGGGTCTGGCCCCACTGAATCTGAGTGTGGCGGCGGGTGAGATCTTCGGTTTTATCGGGCCAAACGGGGCGGGCAAGACCACCGCCATTCGCACGCTGATGGGCTTTCTGCGGCCCAGCGGGGGCAGCGGGCGCATCCTGGGGCATGACGTGTGGCACGAGCGGGTGGCGGTTCACCGCCGGGTGGGCTACCTGCCCGGCGAGGTTCATCTTGCGCGTGACCACACCGCCCGCGAACTGATGGGACGCAGTTGCAGGCTGCGCGGTGGGGCCAGCGACGCCTACGGTCTGGACGTAGCCCGGCGGCTGGAACTGCGGCTGGACGCCCGCCTGGGCACGCTGAGCAAGGGCAACCGCCAGAAGGTGGGCCTGACCCTGGCCCTGATGCACCGCCCCGAGCTGCTGGTGCTGGACGAACCCACCGACGGCCTGGACCCGCTGGTGCAGGAAACCGTGCTGGACCTGCTGCGCGAGGCCGGGAGCGAGGGCCGCACCGTCTTTCTATCCAGCCACGTCCTGAGCGAGATCGAGCGCATTGCCGGGCGGGTGGGCATCATCCGGCGCGGGGAACTGATCCGGGTGGAAGGGGTGCGGGAACTGAAGGCCAGCCTCCCGCAGCAGGTGGCCGTGGGTTTCGCGCTGCCCCCGCGCGTCGACCTGATGACGCTGGACGGGATGAGTGATGCCGTGGCCGATGGCCTGGATTTCTGGGGCCAGTGGCGCGGCAGTCCCGACATGCTGATCCGGGCGTTGGCAGGCGAGTCACTGGCCAGTTTCAGCCTCACGCCGTCCACGCTGGAGGACGCCTTCATGGACGAGTACCGCAGCGAAACGCCGCGAAAGGAGGGCGCGCATGTGGCTTGAAGCGTGGTCTCAGACGATGCAAGACTCACGCCGAAGTCTGCTGTGGTGGGCGGTGGGGATCGCCCTGTACACAGTGATGTTGCTGGCTTTTTTTCCGCTGCTGAAGGGCAATACGGCCCTGGGTGACCTGATGCAGAGCCTGCCCGAATCGCTGCGGGCGCTGGCGGGCGACAACCTGGGCACCCCCGCCGGGTACGTGGGCGGCAAGCTGCTGAGCATGATGCCCATCCTGCTGACCGTCTTCGCCGCCCTGCAAGGCTCGGCGCTGATCGCCGGACAGGAGGAACGCGGCTGGCTGGAATTTCCACTGGCCCAGCCGCTGCCGCGCGCCACACTGCTGCTGGGACGCGCCGCCGCGCTGCTGACGATGTTGCTGGTCCTGGGACTGGTGCTGTTCCTGAGCATCTGGCTGGCCGGACAGGTCTTTCAGGCCCCACTGCCCGCCGGAAGATTGCTTGGAGCGGTGGCCCTGCACACATTGGGCGCGTGGCTGTTCGGGGCGCTGGCCCTGGCGATTGGCGCGGCGACGGGGCGGGGCGGACTGGCGGTGGGCGTCGGCGCTGGCCTGGGCATCGGGCTGGTGGTGCTGCAAAGCGTGGCCTCGCAGGTGCAGCTCCTGAGCGATCTGGCGTGGCTAAACCCCTGGAAATACGCGCTGAGCGACCTGCCGCTGGAACACGCGGTCAGCCCCACGCCCCTACTGATCTGCCTGCTGCTGGGCGGCGCGCTGGTCTGGATCGCCGCGCCCATGTTCGGCAAGCGGGACGTGCGGGGTTAATCCAGGTAAAAGAAAAGGGCCGGACAGCGATCACGCCTCCGGCCCCCTTCTGAGCTGACTCGCCTGGATCAGTCGCTGCTAGCGGCCATCCTTTCCTTGCTCAGAATGGCCTCAGCACCCTTCTTGGCCACGCCGGGGTACTCGTAGCCCAGGTCCGGGGTATCGGCCTGTCCGCGCTTGCCGAGGGCCGTGCCACGGTCAATCGCCTGTTCGGTGGCGGTATCGAAGGCGTGCAGGCGGGTCTGGTCGATCACCAGCTCGATATCGTCGCCGGGTTGCACCAGCGCCTGACCTTCCACCTTGACCGTCATATCCTGCCCGGCCACTTCCACGATCAGATCGGTCTGCGCGCCCAGCGGCTCGACGACCACCACTTTGCCGTGAATCACGTTGGTCCCCACCGGCGTCTCGGTCAGCCCGATCAGCCCGATGTGTTCGGGACGGATGCCCATCAGGACTTCCTTGCCCTCGTAGGCTTTCAGGCTCTGCGCCAGCTTGCCCATCGCGGCCACAGGATCGTTGCCGACCATGAACTGACCGTTCTTCACGGTGCCCGTGATCAGGTTCATGCTGGGACTGCCGATAAACCCGGCCACGAACTTGTTCTGCGGGAAATCGTAGAGGTTCATCGGGGTATCGACCTGCATGATCAGGCCGTCGCGCATGACCACGATGCGGTTGCCCAGTGTCATCGCTTCCACCTGATCGTGGGTCACGTAGACGATGGTTGCGCCCAGACGGCGGTGGAGCTGGTTGATCTGCGAGCGCATTTCCACGCGCAGCTTGGCATCCAGGTTGGACAGCGGCTCGTCCATCAGGAACACGGCGGGTTCGCGCACGATGGCGCGGCCCATCGCCACACGCTGACGCTGACCGCCCGACAGTTCCTTGGGCTTGCGCCCCAGCAGATGCTCGATCTGAAGGATCTTGGCGGCGTCACGCACGCGGCGCTCGATCTCGTCCTTGGGCGTCTTGCGGAGCTTCAGGCCAAAGGCCATGTTCTCGTATACGTTCATGTGCGGGTACAACGCGTAGTTCTGGAAGACCATCGCGATGTCGCGGTCCTTGGGCGGCACGTCGTTGACCACACGGTCCCCGATCTTGAGGATGCCGTCGCTGATGTCTTCCAGGCCCGCGATCATGCGCAGGGTGGTGGACTTGCCACAGCCGGACGGTCCCACGAAGACCATGAACTCGCGGTCCTGAATGTGGAGGTTAAAGTCCTTCACCGCGTGCTGCTTGCTGCCGTACATCTTCTCGATGTGTTCCAGGATAACTTCTGCCATGTTGTGCCTGCCTTTGCCCCTACTCTTGTCCGTGAATGTGTACAGGACACGCAGAAACGTGCCGATACGGGTTCGGACAACCGGGGTACGTGGACGAGAAACCCATTGCTTACGCTTATGCCAATCTGACGCTCAGAGTGTAACACAGCGGCTAAGCCAGACGGAAGAAACCCGGCAGGCGGAACATGCCCTCTGTAGAGGCGTGAAGTGGGTTGTAGACGGACAACCCGCGTTCAGTATGCGTAGCCGCTGCGCGTCACCATCAGTTTCAGTTCGTGGGCGCTGGTGGCGGCGGCGACAGCCTCGTCGATGCTGATCATGTTGTGGCGGTAAAGCTGCGCCAGATGCTGATCGAAGGTGTGCATGCCCCGGATATCGTCTTCCATCAGGGCGTCCTTGATCAGCGGGGTCTTGTCCTCGTCCTTGATGTAATCCTGGATCAGGGGTGTGTTCAGCATGATTTCCAGCGCCAGCACACGGCCCACGCCGTCCGCACGCCTGAGCAGGCGCTGACTGACGATGCCCACCAGCGTTTCGGCCAGTTGCAGCCGGACCTGATCGCGCTCGTAGGGAGCAAAGAAATCGATGATGCGGTTGACGCTGCGAACCGCGTCCTGCGTGTGCAGCGTGCTGAGGACCAGATGCCCGGTCTGCGCCGCGCTCAGGGCCGCCTCCACCGTTTCCTTGTCGCGCATCTCGCCGATCATGATCACGTCGGGGTCCTGGCGCATGGCGTATTTCAGGGCGGTGCGAAAGTCGCGGGTATCGCTGCCGATCTCGCGCTGCACGACGATGCTCTTCTTGTTCTTGTGCAGGATCTCGATAGGGTCTTCCACCGTGATGACGTTGTAGGCAAACGTCCGGTTGATGTGATCGACCAGACTGGCCAGCGTGGTGGTCTTACCACTGCCGGTGGGACCCGTGACCAGAATCAGGCCGCGCGGCGCATCGGCCAGCCTTTGCAGGACCCCGGTGGGCAGCCCCAGCGACTCGAAGCCCGGAATGGCGTCGCTGACCACCCGCATCACGATGCCCACCGAGCCGCGCTGCCGGAAGATGTTGCAGCGGAAGCGCCCCAGCCCCGAGACCCCGTAGGCGATGTCCAGCTCGTTGCGGTAGGCGAAGTCGTCCCACTGTTCGGCAGACATCAACGCCTGCGCCAGCAGTTCGGTGTCGGGCGGCATCAGCGCCTGCGTGCCGAAAGGGACCAGATGGCCGTCCACGCGGCCCATCGGCGGGCTGCCCGCTTGCAGGTGGATGTCGGAGGCCCGGCGGCCCACCATCTCGCGCAGCAGCTCGTCGAGGGTCATGCGGAATCAGGCTCCCCGGAAACGAGGGGCATGTTGTCGATCAGCCGGACGCCGAACATGCGGGCAGCCACCAGAACACGGGTCATGGGACCATTGTCCACAACCTCTCTGTCCTGGATGTCACGGCCTGGGATGTCACGGTCCTGCATGTCACGGCCCACGACGCTCAGGTAATCCAGCGTGACCTCCGGGTCCTGGGCGAGAACATCCAGTCCGGCCTGGCGCAGCTTTACGGCTGATCGCTCGCCACTGGCGTAGGCGGCCTGCACCGCCATCAGCGCCCGCGACAGCACGGCGGCGCGTGCCTGCTGCTGCGGGTCCAGGTAGCTGTTGCGGCTGCTGAGGGCCAGTCCAGAAGCAGCGCGCACAGTGGGCAGACCCACCACCTCTACCGGCACGTTCAGGTCGCGGACCATCTGGCGCAGCACGGCCAGTTGCTGCCAGTCCTTCTCGCCAAAAAAAGCCACGTCCGGGCGCACCAGATTCAGCAGTTTGAGGACCACGGTGGCCACGCCCACGAAATGACCGGGCCGCGAGGCACCGTCCAGCCCCTCGCTGACGCCGGAGACCACCACACGGGTATCGAAGCGGGGCGGGTACATCGTCTCCACACCCGGCATGAACACCACGTCCACCCCGGCCCCCGCCACCACGCCCAGATCACGTTCCAGATCGCGGGGGTAGGCGGCCAGATCCTCGCTGGGGCCGAATTGCAGCGGATTGACGAAGATGCTGACCACCAGCACGTCGCAGACCTCGCGGGCGCGGCGCATCAGGGTAGCGTGGCCGTCGTGCAGGTAGCCCATCGTCGGGACCAGCCCCACGCGCCCCCGCCCAGCCAGCGCGGCGCGCAGGTCTTCTGGAGAGCTGACCACCTGCGGCCTGACCTGCGAGGCCGTCTCAGTCACGGTCAACTCAGTCACGTTTTCCGTCCAGCCCCAGCACACCCACCAGCGAATCCAGCAGCCAGGAAATGATGGTCAGAATCAGTGCGCCCACGATGGCCGCGCCGAAGCCCGCCGTGTCCAGCGCCGTGACCGCTGCCACCAGGAGCAGCACCACCCCGTTGACCACCAGCGTGAATAGTCCCAGCGTGAGTATCGTCAGCGGCAGCGAGAGCAGCAGCAGCACCGGGCGAATCAGCGCGTTGACGATGCCCATGACCAGCGCGGCAATCAGAATGCTGCCCACGCCCGTACCGCCCGCGAAGAACACGCCCGAATACACCTGAGTCAGCAGATACAGCGCCAGCGCGTTGACCAGAAGCCGAAGAATAAATCCCATACGAGCAGCATAAGGGATGCAGGAATGTGACACCGCCGGAATGGGCGTGGCACTACGCTGGCACGGTGAAACGGATTTTCTTCATCCTCAGCGTAGGACTGGTGGCCTGCGCCCCGGCTACCACCTCACCCACCGCGCCATTGCCGATCAGGGCCGGACAGCTCTGGGAGTACACGGCGACGCCAGAGGGCCAGCCACCGATCACCGGCACGATTTCCATCAAGACCGTCAAATTCACCACGCCCATCGACGCCCCGAAAGACGATTCCAGCGCGTTGATGGCCGGTGAAGTCGCCAGGGGCGCAACCCTGCTTTATTTTCCCAAAAGCCGGACAATGCAACTGTCGCTGTACTCGGCGCTGAACCAGGAAACCGGGCGCTGCAAGTTCGTGTTCGCAGACAAGAATCAGCGGGTGGCGATCTCGGACTATTTCGCGGACTGGAAGACTTCGCGGAGCGCGGGGACGTGCGAGATTCGTCTGGTCAACTGAGCGTGGTTTCGATTCACATCCCAAAGCGCGCGTAGATGTCATCCACATGGCGCAGATACCATGCCAGATCAAAGGCCCCATCCAGTTCGGTGTCGTTCAGGGGGCATTCGGGATCGGCGGCCAGCAGTTCGCGCAGGCCCTCGCCGGTTTCCCAGCTTTTCAGGGCGTGGCGCTGCACCAGATCGTAGGCCGTTTCGCGGGTCATGCCCTTCTCGTCAATTAGAGCGTGCAGCACGCGCTGGCTGAAGACCAGACCGCCCAGATCGTTCATGTTCTTGAGCATCCGCTCCGGGAAGACCACCAGACCACGCAGCACCCCGGTCAGGCGGCGGGTGGCGTAACTGGCGGCGGCGGTGGCGTCGGGCAGAATGACGCGCTCGGCGCTGGAGTGGCTGATGTCGCGCTCGTGCCACAGGGCCACGTTTTCCAGCCCGGTGGTCAGAAATCCGCGCAGCAGGCGGGCAAAACCGGTGACGTTCTCGGTCAGGATCGGGTTTTTCTTGTGCGGCATGGAGCTGCTGCCCGTCTGCCCCTTGCCGAAGGGTTCCATCGCCTCGCGGACCTCCGAGCGCTGGAGGTGGCGAATTTCGACGGAAATCTTTTCCAGTGTGGTGCCGAAAATGGCCAGCGCAGCCAGCACCTCGGCGTGGCGGTCACGGGCCAGGGTCTGGTTGGTGACCGGGGCCGCCTCCCAGCCCCAGGCGCGGGCCACTTCTACTTCCACCTGTGGCGAGACGTGCGCGTAGGTGCCCACCGAGCCGGAAAGCATCACCACCTGAATGCGCTTACGGGCCGCCGTCAGCCGTTCCAGATCGCGGTCCAGCGCCGCCATCCAGTTCAGGAACTTGAGACCAAAGGTCATCGGCTCGGCGTGGATGCCGTGGGTGCGGCCCACCGTGGGTGTGTGCTTGTAGGCCAGCGCCTGCATGCGGCAGACCTCGCGCAGCGCGGCAGCATCGGCCAGGATCAGGGTCAGCGCCTCGTCCAGCAGCAGGTTCTGGGCGGTGTCCACCACATCGGTGCTGGTCAGACCGTGGTGAATAAAACGGGCTTCCTCGCCGTAGCGTTCGCTGAGGGCGCGGGTAAAGGCCACGATGTCATGGCGGGTGACGGCCTCAATCTCGGCCACGCGGGCGGCGAAAGCGTCGTCGATGGGATCGGCCCCCGTCTGCTCCAGCAGCGCCGTGTGCGCCTCGCGCGGCACCTCGCCCTGATCGGCCTGCGCGTCCATCGCCGCCAGTTCCACCCGCAGCCACGCGCGGTACTTGCTGGCCTCGGACCAGAGGGTCTTCATTTCAGGGGTCAGGTAACGTTCGATCACGGAGGGAGGCTAACACGGGGTTGAGGGGTGAAAAGCCGGGGCATCTTGACATGGATACAGACCTCTCAACCTCTCCCACAGGGTTAGACGAGACAGACAGGTCTCTCATCTCCGGCTCCGCGCCGATTTCAGCAGGATGTTATTTTCTCAACTCGCGCTGGGAGGACGTTTGCGACTCCCCCCTCACTTCGAGCCGTTCCAGTACCAGACTCCCCTGAAAGGCGAGAGGAGCTAAAAACACCGTCCCATGCGTCGCTTTCAGATACATCAGCAAAATGTGCGTGACGTTCAACGCAAAAGGAGAGGGGAAAGACTGGTCTAGGGGTACGGTGACCGCTCAGTCCTCCAGTTCGTCCTCTTCTGAATCGCCCTCGCCGATCATGGTGATCTCGGTTTCTTCCTCGGTGACGCGGTACGGTCCCTCGCTGGCAATGTAGTCGGCGGCCATCTTCAGCGTTTCCTTGACCCACTGGTAATCGTTGCTGATGGTGGCGACGCCGATCACTTCCCAGTCATGGGCGTCCAGGCCGTCCAGGCGGGCCACAGTCAGGGGAAAACGCACCTTGAGGCGTTCCACAACTGGGCGCACCAGGGCGCGTTTTTCCTTGAGGTTGCTGACCCAGGGCATTTCCAGGCGAACGGTCAGCACGCCCACGTAACCCAGCGCCACCGCTACAGCATTCCGGCCAGGAAGCCCTGACCGCGCACCGCCCGCACCAGGTCCATAATGGTCAGTTGCGAGGGATCGTAATGCACTTCGATCTGGCCGTCGTCGGGGGCAGCCTTCGAGACGCCGGGCAGGGCGGACAGGGCAGCGGCGACAGTCTTGCCGGCCTCGCGGGACATGCCGCGAACGCCCAGCAGCACACGGGTAGCGGGAGTGGTCATACCCGCCATTATGCGTCCCCGCCCCCGCCCAAACTGCCGGAAACCTCACCACCCCCAGCGGGGTGTGCGGCGAGATTCAGCCGCACGCCCGGCGAGGTCTCCAGACGGCTGCCCAGATGCCGCACCGCGTAAGCGCCGATGGTCACGGCTTCCTCGGCCCGCGCGGTGTCTTCCAGACCGGGGACCAACGGAAAATGCACCTCGTAGACGGCAGTGTCGTAAGCACTTTTGATGGTGGCGTGGAGCAGGCCCTGCGCCGTTTCCACAGGTGCGCCGGGCGACAGGCTCAGCGTCCGCACCAGCACGATAGGTTTGTCGCCCTGCCACACCGACTGCGCGAAGATGAAGCCCACCAGTTGACCCTCGTCCTCGGCCACAAAGGAATGCTCGCTGCGTTCGTAGAACTTCAGGGCGGGAAGGCTGGTGCTGATGCGGCCCTCGCGTTCCCGTTCGGGCAAGGCGTCGAAGGTAGGGTCCAGATGCCGCTGCACGGTCAGGTCCAGCGCCTGAAGCGCGTCGTTGTCCTGTTCGGTAAAAATCCGGTAACGCATGGGGAGAAGTCTAGAGCAGTTGTCATAAAAAGACCATTTTTATGATCGAGCGGAGCGAGAGACTTTTGCCGAGCAGGATGGACTGGCACAGCTCCGAAGGAGAGAATGGAGTCACCGGAAGTCTCTTTTTCCGGTGACTCCATTCGGAAACCTGCTCTAAGGGTCAAAGGGGCTGAGGGCCGTGAGCGTTCTCCCGCTCCACCTCGGCCCAGGTGGGCATGGCGTCCTGCGCGCCGGGGCGGGTGCAGGCCAGGGCAGCGGCGATCCCGGCCCAGTGCAACGCCGTTTTCAGAGTGTCGCCGTGAGAAAGCCGCGCGGTCAGCACGCCGCAGAAGGTATCCCCCGCCCCGGTGGTGTCCACGGCGTTGACCGGATGCGCGGGCAGGCGGTACGTTTCCCCTGCTGTCACGGTCAGGCTGCCCTCGCCGCCCAGGGTGACAGTCACAGCCTGCGGCCCACGCTCCAGCAATGAGCGGGCGCTGATCTCCACCTCCCCGTCGCCAGCCAGGGCAGCCAGTTCGTGTTCGTTGACCAGCAGATGACCCGTCAGACGCAGCAGTTCGGGAGAGGTGTCGCGGGTGGGGGTAGCGTTGAGAAGGACCATCAGACCCGCCGCCGAGGCACGTTTCGCCGCCTCCAACGTGATCTCGGGCGGCAGTTCCTGTTGCATCAGCAGATGCGTGAACCCATCAAAACTCTCAGGCAGATGCGGGGGCGCTAACCGGGCATTCGCGCCGCTCGCCACCGTGATGGCGTTCTCGCCCGCGTCCGAGACGGTGATCAGGGCCAGTCCGGTGGGGGCGTCCAGCGTCAGCAGACCGGACAGGTCCACGCCCGCCCGTTTCAGGCCAGAGAGGGCCACGTCCTGAAAAGCGTCCTCTCCAACCCCCCCCACCATTGAAACCGTTGCCCCAGCCAGCGCCGCCGCCACTGCGCCGTTCGCCCCCTTCCCGCCCGGCGAGGTTCGCGCCTCATTGCCCAGCACCGTTTCACCGGGGCCGGGAATGCGCGCGGCCCGCACCGTCAGATCGGCATTGACGCTGCCCACCACCAGCACGCTCATTCAGGCTCCAGATCGAGTTGCTTCATGGCAAGGATGATAGGCGGATCAGACGCCCTCAGTCTCCGTCGGGTATTTCTCGCGCCACAGCGCCCAGCCCTCGTCGGGGAAAGCCCGTTTGGCCTCGGGGGCAAACAGACTCGCCCCCTCTGTTTCCAAGTCTGGCAGGGGACAGGGAACAATCTCCGTTTCCTGCATGGCCGGGTGATCGGACCACGCCAGCAGGCGGCCCGCGCCGCCCCAGGGATCGGCGGTGGCCCACACGATCCGGCCCACTTCTAGCAGCGCCGAGGCCCCGCCGCACATCAGGCAGGGTTCCAGACTGGTGTAGAGGGTCAGGTCCTGCGGGTTTTCCAGCTTGCCTACCTGGAAAAACACGTCCATCTCGGCGTGCGCCACGCTGGCGTCGCCCACCCGCCGGGCAGTCTGGGGTTCGCCCACGCGGTTGCGTCCCCGCGCGATCACTTCTCCGTTTTTGTCCACCAGCACGGCCCCAATAGGCGAACTCCCGACGTCCAGTGACTTGCGGGCCAGGGCCAGGGTTTCACGCAGAAAGGCTTCATGGACAGACGGGTCAGAGACAGGCGGGGTCATGCCCTCAGTCTGCCAGTCGGCCACCCGCAGAACGTCCAGCGCAACATTCATCACTCGCGTAAAAAAACTTCAGGCGATACACATACGGGGGCAATGGTGGGGGTGTGGCTTGAAGATCGGACCGTCCTTCGGTAATAATTGGACCAAGTTTAATTTTTTCTTTCTGGCTTCCGGCCCGATCAGCGCCGCGTCAATTCACTCCATCCCCTCGCCCCACCCCTGGAGGAGCGCCGTGTCCCCTACCCTGCCCGTCCCATCAACCCTGCCCCGTCCGTGGCTTAAGCATTACGAACCCGGCGTGCCACACGACTTCACGCCCAGCAATCTGACGCTGCCGCAACTGCTGGAACGCGCCGCCCAGACCTACCCGGACCGGACGGCATTGGCCTTTCTGGGGGCGAACACCTCCTACCGCGAACTCTGGCAGGACGCGCAGAAGTTTGCACTGGCACTGCAAAAAATGGGCGTGGAGCCGGGGGACCGCGTCTCGGTGATGCTGCCCAACTGCCCGCAGTTCGTGACCGCCTTCTTCGGCACGCTGCTGGCCGGGGCGGTGGTGGTCAACACCAGTCCGCTGTACGTGGCCGACGAACTGGAATACCAGCTCAAAGACAGCGGCAGCGAGACCCTGATCCTGCTGGACACCTTTTACCCGCGCTACGCTCAGATTCAGGGCCGTGTGCCGGTCAGACGGGTGATCGTGACCGGGATTCAGGACGCTCTGCCGTTCCCCAAAAATCTGCTGTACCCCATCAAGGCGCGGCGCGAGGGAACATGGGTGGAGGTGCCGGACAGCGCCCGCCTTCTCCAGTACACCGATCTGCTGAAGTTCCAGCCACCCACGCCCGCACCCGCGCCCCGGCGGCCCGGCGATCTGGCGCTGCTGCAATACACCGGGGGCACCACTGGCGTTCCCAAGGGCGCGATGCTCAGCCACCGCAACCTGATCGCCAACGCTGAGCAGGGCCGCGTGTGGATGACGGACCTGAAAGACGGGCAGGAGGTCACGCTGGCCGCCATTCCCTTCTTCCACGTCTATGGGATGACCGTGGCCATGAACCTCAGCATCCTGATCGGCGCGACGATGGCGCTGATACCCAACGCCCGCGATATCGGGATGGTGCTGGACCAGATCGAGGCTTCCAGGGCGACACTGTTTCCCGGTGTGCCAACGCTGTACAACGCCATCAACAACCACCCGGACACGCCCAAGCATGACCTGACCAGCATCCGCGCGTGCATCAGCGGCAGCGCGCCCCTGCTGCTGGAAACCGCCCGCAAGTTCCGCGAGATCACCGGGGGCGCGAATCTGGTGGAGGGCTACGGCCTGACCGAGGCCAGCCCCATCACGCACACCAACCCCATTTTCGGGCGGCAGGAGGAAGGCAGCATCGGTCTGCCCATGCCAGGGGTGGACGCCATCGTGGTGGGCGAGGACGGCGAGATCGTGGACACTGGTGAAGTGGGCGAGCTGTGGGTGGCCGGGCCGAACATCATGCTGGGCTACTGGCAGCGCCCGGAGGCCACCGAAAAGACCATGCGCGAGTTGCACGGCCTGACGTGGCTGCTGACCGGAGACATGGCGACGGTGGACGGCGACGGCTATTTCCGCATCGTGGACCGCAAGAAGGACCTGATCATCGCGGGCGGCCACAATGTCTACCCGCGTGAGGTGGACGAGGTGCTGAACGCCCACCCCGCCGTGCTGGAAGCCGCCGCCGTGGGCCTGCCCGACGAGTACCGGGGCGAGACGGTGCATGCCGTGGTGCATCTGAAGCCCGGCGCAAGCGCCACCGAGGCCGAGATCATCGCGTTCTGCCGCCAGCACCTCAGCGCGTACAAGGCCCCCCGCAGCGTGGAATTCCGCAACGAGGAGCTGCCCAAGACAGCGGCCATGAAAATCCTGCGCCGCCAGTTGGCCGAGGAAGCCAGGGAAGCGCGGGCGGGGCAGCCCAGCGCGTAAACTCAGCACGGCAACGGCGAACCGAGTCTGAACGGCATCAAGAACGCCTCCCGCCCATGTGGATGAGGGGGCTTTTCCTTACCGAGCGTGCTGAGGACTCTGGTTTCCCCTGCGGATTCTGGTTTTCCCTACCCGTTCGCCAGCGGCGCGTAAGCCGTCGCCCCCGCCGCCAGCGGGCTGGGCGCACGGCCTGCCCGGAGCGCGGCGGCCCCCGCCAGAGCGATCATCGCGCCGTTGTCGGTGTTCAGACCCTTGCCGGGGAAAACGACGTGCAGATCAGTCTGATTGAAGGCTTCACGCAGAGCCGTGTTGGCCGCCACGCCGCCCGACACCACCACCGTCTGCCTTCCGTAAGCCTCGGCGGCGCGGCGGGTGGTCTTGACCAGCACATGCACAGCGGCTCTCTGGAAACTGGCAGCCAGGTCTTCGGGCTTCGCCCCGGCCTTGTGCGCCAGCAGAGCGGCAGTTTTAAGCCCGCTGAAGCTGAACTCGAAGGCTTTCTGGCCTTGCAGGGGTTCCTTGAACGGCACGGCGTCGGGATTGCCACGCAGGGCGGCTTCGGCAATGGCTGGCCCCCCCGGATAGCCCAGACCTGCCAGCCGGGCGATCTTGTCGAACGCCTCCCCCGCCGCGTCGTCACGGGTCGCGCCTACCAGGATGTATTTCCCCTCTTCCGGCACGTCGAACAGGTGGGTGTGCCCGCCGCTGACCACCAGGGCCAGATACGGCGCTTGCAGGTTGTCCTCGGAGGCAGCGGCGAAGATATGGCCTTCCAGATGGTGCGCGGCGAAGAACGGCACGTCCAGCGCCTGCGCCAGTCCCTTGCCGTACATCAGGCCCACCAGCAGCGCCCCCACCAGACCGGGGCCAGAAGTGGCCGCCACCGCGCCTATATCGGACACCTTCAGACCTGCCTCGGCCAGCGCATCCGCCATAACACCGTCAATGCGCTCCACATGTTCGCGGCTGGCGAGTTCGGGCATCACGCCGCCGTACTGCGCGTGGACGGCCTGCGTCCAGATCCGGTTGGCGCGCACCTGCACGCTGCCGCTCGCACTCAGCTCCACGATGCCCACGCCGGTATCGTCGCAGGAGGTGTCGATGCCCAGAATGTAGAGCGGCGCTTGCGTCATCGCCGGGGAGTGTAGCAGGGGTGGGGCGTGACCACGGCGGCCAGAAGCGGGATCAGGGACGGCATGCAAAGGATGCAGGCAGAGGCCACAGCATCCATAGACTCTGTCGCCAGAACCCAGCGCCAGACGAATACCCCACACCACCCACCTGACCGTGTGACAAATGCCCGCTCAATCCGCGAATCTGTCAGAGGCGCGTCAGGGACGTCTGTTTACCCTGATGGCATGCAGAACGTGTTGAGGATTCAAGGGGCAAAATGGGGACTTCTGGGCGGACTGTCCCTGGCACTGGTGGCCTGCGGCGGCGGCCTCCCCACCCCGCAGGCGTCCGATCAACCCACCGTGCAGACCATCAGCGGCAAGGTCTCCGGGTGGCAGGGCGAGGGACGGGTGGCCGTTTCCGGCCTGCCGGGCGCGTCTTCCAGCGTCCACACGGACGGTTCGTTTACCCTGACACTTCCCGGCGAGGCCGAACTGACCAAGCAGAGCCTGCCCATCGCCGAGATCGCAGGGAATCTGGATTGCCTGGGCAGCGTGCAGAGCAGTGCGCCAGACGCCCGCGCATTCACGCTGATGTCGTTGGACGTGAAAGACGGTGCTGGATCGCGCCAGACCAGCGCCATGACCGGCAGCAAACCCGGTCTGCTCAGCCGCCGCGTGAATGTCCGCGTGTGGCTGTACAGCGACGGTGCCACCCAGCTCCGTGGCACCATGGACTGCGCGAAAATTCTGAGCATTCCGCAGATTTCCACGTTGCCGGTCACGGTGGCCGTCAATGTGCAGCCCGGCTGGAACGTCATCGAGCTGAACATCCAGGCCAGCGCCAACATTCTGGCCCAGGTCAGCGGCTCGGGAACGATGGCCAATTCCACGGCGGGAGACGCACAGACCACCTTCCGCACCACCCAGGAACTCCAGGCGCAGGTGGCCTTCTAGCCCGGCCAGATCAGTCAGGAAGCGTGGAGCGCCCAGGAGGGTGTCCACGCTTTTTTCGTCTGTCCTTTTCCGGCCCGGTTGCCGTTCTGTTCAATCACTGGTTCAATCACCAGCGCTTCCAGTAGATGGATGGCGCAATTCAGAGGGCGAACAGGCGAATTCAAGACTTCCCTCCCATCTCCAGACGCGCTATACTCCTCGGTTGGGTGCCCCCGTGACCCGCCGTGCGCGCTCAAGCGTCGCGCATCGGCCTGGCCCACAGCGTTCACGACAAACAAAGCGAGAACAGACGCTGGGCTGGCACGAAAATGGCAAACTCTTCCCACTCAACGCTTACGGAGCCACATGTCCTACATCAGCATGAAGCAACTGCTGGAAGCCGGAGTTCACTTCGGTCACGAAACCAAGCGCTGGAACCCCAAGTTCAAGCGGTTCATCTTCGCCGAACGCAACGGTATTTTCATCATCGACCTGCAAAAGACCCTCAAGCAGGTGGACCGCAGCTTCGATTTCATCAAGGAACTCGCGGAGCGCGGCGGCGTGATCCTGTTCGTCGGCACTAAGAAGCAGGCGCAGGAAATCGTGGAGCTGGAAGCGCGCCGCACCGGTATGCCCTTTGTCACCAGCCGCTGGCTGGGCGGCATGCTCACCAACTTCAAGACCATGCGCACCCGCATTGACCGCCTGAACGAACTGGATGACCTGTTCGAGTCCGAGCGCATCAATGACCGTGGCAAGGCCGAGCGTATTGCCCTGAGTACCGAGCGTGAGCGTCTGCTGCGCTTCGTGGGCGGCATCCGCAAGATGAACCGCCTGCCCGACGCGATCTTCGTGGTGGACCCCACCAAGGAAGTCATCGCCGTCAAGGAAGCCAACAAGCTGGGCATTCCCGTCATCGCGCTGGCCGATACCGACAGCGATCCCGACGTGATCGACTACATCGTGCCCGGCAACGACGACGCCATCCGCAGCATCCAGCTCATCACGCACCGCATCGGTGACCTGCTGGTCGAGGCGCGTGGCGGCGGCGAGGACGTGTCCGGCGAGCGCGTGGAAGGCGAGAACGCCGACATGAAGAACGCCGAGCAGGGGGCCGAGGGCGACACCGCCCAGGTCACCACCACCCAGGGTCGCAGCTAAACAGGGCCGCAGCTAAACCCACTCAATGGTGGGGGGCGTCGCTGCGCGGTGAGCGGGCCGCGCCCCCTATTTTTGCTCTCAATACCCTGCTCTAAACACTTTTCAGGAGGAATCACTATGCTGCAATCGATCAAGAAGCTGCGCGAAATGACTGGCGCGGGCATGATGGACGTCAAGAAGGCGCTGGCCGACGCGGGCAACGACGAGGACAAGGCCGTAGCCCTGCTGCGCGAACGCGGCATCGTCAAGGCCGCCAAGAAGTCGGACCGTGAAGCCCGTGAGGGTCTGGTGCGCTTTGTGGTCGACGGCAAGACCGCCGCGATGGTGGAAGTCAACAGCGAGACCGACTTCGTGGCCCGCAACGCCGACTTCCAGAAGCTCGTGGAAGGAATGGCCGCAGCCGCACTCCAGGCCAAAACCAGCGACGTCGAGGAGTTCAAGAACTTCAAGATGGACGGCGGCGACACCGTGGGAGTCGCCCTAGCTGCCGCCGCTGGCCGCATCGGCGAAAATCTGGTGCTGAACCGGGTGACCTACATGGAAGGCCAGCAGATCGCCGGCTATGTTCACAGCAACGGCAAGATCGGCGTGCTGGTGGACCTGGACGGCGGGAGCGCGGCCCAGGCCAAGGACGTGGCCCTGCACGTGGCCGCCGAGAACCCGCAGTACCTGAAGCGCGAGCAGGTCAACAGCGACGACATCGAGAAGGAGCGCGAGATCCTGACCAACAAAGCGCTCAACGAGGGCAAGCCCCAGCAGATCGTCGAGAAGATCGTGAGCGGGCAGATCGGCAAGTTCTACGAGGAAAAAGTACTGCCCGAGCAGAAGTTCGTCAAGGACAACTCCATGACGGTGGGCAAGTACCTGGGTGACGCCACGGTCAGCAACTTCGTCCGCTTCGAGATCGGTTCGTAATTCAAGATGGGGCGGCGCAGATAGCCGCCCTTTTTTCTGGGCCGCATTCCTGTCTTCCCGGTGGCCCCAGCAGCGGTTACCGGGTTTTTTCTTGACTTTCTTTCCGTAACTTTCTTTCTGTGATCTTCTCCTGCGAGGTGGTATCCCATGCCCATGTTCAAGCGCGTTCTGCTCAAACTCTCCGGTGAATTCCTGGCCGGAGAGGAGGGCTTCGGCATCAGTCCCGACACCACCGCCCGCCTCGCCCGGCTGATCTCCACCTCACTGGAAGGCAGCGATGTGGAACTGGCCATCGTGATCGGCGGCGGCAACTTCTGGCGCGGCGCGCGCAACGGCGTGGGCATGGACCCGGCCACTGCCGACTACATCGGCATGCTGGGCACCGTGATGAACGCGATGGCGTTGCAGGACGCGATGGAAACTGCCGGACGCCCCACCCGCGTCATGAGCGCCATTCCGATGGCGGCGGTGGCCGAGCCGTACATCCGCCGCCGGGCCATGCGTCACCTGGAAAAGGGCCGCGTGGTTATTTTTGGCGGGGGCAACGGCGCACCGTTCTTCACCACCGACACCACCAGCACCCTGCGCGCCCTGGAAATAGGCGCGGAAGTGGTGCTAATGGCCAAAAACAAGGTGGACGGCGTGTACGACAGCGATCCACAGAAAAATCCAGGGGCGGTCAAATACGACACCCTGACCCACCATGAAGTCGTGGAGCGTCGTCTGGCCGTCATGGACGCCACCGCCATCACGCTTTGCATGGACAAGGGCCTGCCCATCGTGGTCTTCGATCTGTTCGAGCCGGGCAACCTGGAACGGCTGTTCCGGGGCGAACGGGTCGGCACGCTGATCCAGAGCTAGGCGTGTATGACGTATGCGAGAGGCGAAGATAAAGAACAGCGCCTCGTCCCCGCCGCTTCTACACGCTAAACTCTGCCCCATCACACATTCGCCTCCAATCATTCAAAGGAGTGTTTCCCCATGTCCGACATGAAAACCATCCAGGCCGAGACCCGCGAGAAGATGGGCAAGGCCATCGAGTCGCTGGAAAACAGCCTGAGCGTCCTGCGCACGGGCCGCGCCAATCCCGGCATCCTCAAGCGCATCGTGGTGGACTACTACGGCCAGTCCATGCCCATCGATCAGGTCGCCAGCGTCAGCACGCCCGACGCGCGCACGCTGGTCATCACGCCCTGGGACCGGGGCGCACTGGCCCCCATCGAGAAGGCCATCCGCGACAGCGATCTGGGGCTGAATCCCAACAACAAGGGCGACACCATCTTCCTCAGCATGCCCGTGCTGACCGAGGAACGCCGCAAGGATCTGGTCAAGAACGCCAGAACCTACGCCGAGGACGCCCGCATCGCCGTGCGCAACCTGCGTAAACACTCGCTGGACGACGTCAAGAAGCTCGAAGGCATCGGCGACGACGACATCAAGCGCGGCGAGGCCGACGTGCAGAAGATCACCGACGAATTCATCGCGCGCGTGGACAGCACCTTCCAGAAGAAGGAGCAGGAAATCCTCGGGTGAAAGCTGCGCCCGGACGTGGCCTGTGGAGCGTGGATCGTGGAAGATCACCACGCTCCACGTTTTCCATTGCGCCCCGCCATCTGAAGCCGGACCATCGGAAGCCAGGCCCTCAGAAGACATGCCGACAGGAAGGGTCATGGAAACGCTGAGTACCCGCGTTCTGACCTCGGTGGTGGGCTTCGCCATCGTGAGCGCCATCGTGTGGATCGGCTGGTGGGCCATGCTTCCGGCGCTGGTGTTCGTCTCGGTGATGGGCCTGTACGAGTACATCCGCATGCTGGACCGCAACGACATCGACGTGCGGCGGGCCAGTCTGGGCGTGTTCGCCGCCGCCATCATCGTCGCCAGCCTGCCCATCTGGGCACAGACTCCACCCTGGCCCGGCGGTTCCTGGCGCGAGGTGGTCCTGACGGTGGCGGTGGCCTATCTGCTGGTCATGGAGGTGGTGCGCCCCGGCGAACGCCCGCTGGAACGGGTGGTCTACAGCGTGTTCGGGCTGCTGTACATTCCGTGGCTGCTGGGCTACTTTCTGCTGCTGCGCTACAGCCCGGACGCCACGGCGGGCCTGCTGTACTTCGCCCTGCCGCTGCTGGCGACGTTTGCCGCCGACATCGGGGGCTTTTTCGGCGGCTATTACTTCGGACGCCGCAAACTGGCCCCGGAGGTCAGCCCCGGCAAGACCGTGGAGGGGGCGATTGGCGGCCTGCTGGCGGGCTTTCTGATCGTGCTGGCGATTGCCAGCCTGACTGGCATCTGGTCCCCGCTGGAATCGCTGCTGTACTCCATTCTGGTGGCCAGCGCCAGCCAGCTCGGCGATCTGGCCGAGAGTCTGGTCAAACGCGCCCTGAAAACCAAGGACAGCGGCACCAGTTTGCCCGGCCACGGCGGTTTTCTGGACCGCATCGACAGCCTGCTGTTCGCCGTACCTGCCACTTACCTGTTTTTGCAGATCAGCGTATTTTCACGGTAGTCGATACATCAAATTGGGACGAAGGAAAGAGGAGGCGTCAGTAATGCACGCCTCCTCATTTCTTATCTTGGGGCCACAACTGTCAGGGCGGCTCGGAACGCAAGACGGAATCCGTACTACCTGCGCCGAACGTCTCCGGGACTTCAAAGGACAGAAAGTGTGCCAGATTCACTTGGAAGTCGAGGGAGGCCGCCCAAATCGGAACCCTCTGCGGCTGATCTCTAATGCCGCAGCCTAATTGCCCAGATCAATGGTCACGGGCTGCGTGCGCGGAACCGTGACGGTCAGCGGCGCAGATCGGTAGCCCTCGGCCACCACATTCAACTGGTACGTTCCCTGAACTGGAAAGTTCACCTTCCCTGGCGCGAGGCCCAGCGTCTGGTTCGCCGCCAGTTTCGCGCTGGCGGGAGCCGAGACGACATTCAACTGGGCCGTGACGCCCGCCGCGCCGCGCAGGGTGAAGTCCACATTGCAGCATGGTGCGCCCAGGGCGGCGCTGCCAGCGGCGGTAGAGGCCGCGCGGGCGGGCCGCAGCGCCCACAGCAGGGCCGCGCCCAGCAACACGATGACCACCAGCGCCAGCGGCACCCAGCGCAGCAGCGGCGAGGGCTGACTGCTCTTCGGTGCGGTTCGGACCACCCGCCAGGAATCGTCTTCATCCCAGCCGATACGGATCGGCGGAAGATCGCGCCGCGCCGGAGTCCCCGCAGCCGAGGCAGAGCTGGGGAGCCGCTGCACCGTTCCCGTCCCGTCCAGCGCTTCCCCGCCCGGACGGCGCAGAGAGGCAGGCAGACGCTCGACCTGACGCGTTTGCAGACCGGGAACTGCGCCGCCCACATTGTCAGTGCTGTCAGCCGCGAAGCCCATCTGAAACGGCTCGGGCACCGGTACACCCCGCGCGGCCAGTTCGGCGGCCTGTGCAATCTCACGCATTTCCTGTTCGCTCTGCTCTTTCAGGTATGCCGCCCGGCGCTCAGCGGCGGCCTGGCTGTCCAACGCGGCCTGCTCCTGACGCTCATCGTTCTGGCGTCTGCGGCGCTCCTGCGGTGTTTCCGACTGCCCCGTCGGAGCGTTGGAAAAGGGAGAGACCACCGAAGTCTGTCCCTGTTCAGACGCGGGCATTGCAGTCTCGGTCTGGGCAGACCCGACGGCACTCCCCTCGCCGTCGATTCCCCCTCCTTCGGTCCCAGACGGGCTGGAGGCCCCATTCTTCCCAGAAGGTACAGGCGCAAGCTCCACAGGGGAGGACGGCGGAACCGCAGACTGGCCTCCCGATACCTCGGAGCTGGAAGGCCCCGACATGATGGCTGCGGCATTCTTTTCTTCCGACGGCTGACCCAGCGCGGCAGGCTGATCCAGCGGCAACTCCACTGCGGCTTCCTGCTGCCCCGCCGTTTTCTGCTTCTGCTCTGCCACATCGCCGCCGAGCAGCGCCAGCGCTCCATGTGCGCTCAGGGAACCGGGCTGCTGGAGCAGGGGGCGCAGGGCCTCCGGCAACGCGCCCAGCGCCTGCAAGGTCAGGGCCAGATCGCTCAGATCACCCTGCGGGGTGGCGTCCTCGCGCCAGGGCAGGCCCGCCCCGGCCAGCGCGACCCCACCGTCGTGGTTCCAGAGCTGCGCTCCACTGACACCGCCATGTGTCATGCCCCGCTCGTGCAGGGCACTCAGGGCCGCCAGTGCGCCGCGCGCGGCCAGTTCCGGGTCCTGCGCGGGGTGGGCCTGAAGCGGCAGTTCAGTTACTAGATACGCCTGTTCGCCGTCCACACCGCTGTCTACCACCGGCAGCAGATGGGGCGAGAACGGCACTTCCGGCAGCCCCTGTGCATAGGGCAGGACATGCAGCAGAACAGGGATTCCAGTCAGCCGGTCCGTGGCCCGAAAGGTCTGAATGGGGCTGTCAGCCGCCGCCACCCCATTCGCCGGGGGAGGCAGGGCCTGAACTGCCACGTAGGGGCCAATGGGCTTCACACGGCCCAGTATAGACGGCCCGATTCTGAATTGGCGGGCCAGGAAACCGGGGCAGCAAGCCAGGGCACAGCGGAAGAACGCACAGCCTCCCCCACCCGGCTGGAAAATCTACCGACGCCTTCCAGTCACAGACCGTCCGCGCCCCCCCTGCCCTCCAACTGCTCTGCCCCCAACAGGTCTGCGCTACGACTGATCACTGGCCCGCACCTGTTACGCTGGAGCATGAAACTCCTGAACAGGGTGACGGCGGGCGTGGCCTCCTTGATGCTGCTGGGAGGCGGAGCAGATGCCCAGGCAGGCTGGCGCGTGCTGTATAGCGCGGCGCTGATACTCACGCCGCCGCAGGCCACGCCCCAGGAACGCGCGCTGATCGGACGGGCCGCCGCTCTGCGCGGGGGAGAAGATTGCGCGCTGGGGGAACGTTTTGCCGCGCCGAAGCTGATTGGGCGTGCGCCGGGACCGTTCCTGAAAGCGGGCGCGCAGGAAACGGCGCTGGTTTATCAGACCTGCTCAATCTACATGGCAGACACGCTGGGCCTGCTGATCACGCGCGCTGGGAAACCCGTGCTGCACCTAGCCTTCGAGGGCAGCGCGATCAGCGAGGTCTACAGCGTGCTGGACATTAACCGCGACGGCCTGCGCGAACTGGCGATGCTGGAAAACTTCGGAGACGCGGGTGTGGGCCTGAAGTGGCTGAACGTCTGGGATTTCAGGCGGGTGGTTGCCGGGGGCCTGCCCACCACGCCCTACCGCTTCACGGCGGCGACGGAAAGATGCGAACCCGGTCAACCCGGGGGAGCGGCGGTGGGAAGCATCCGGCAGTACCAGTTGTGGGTCAAACCGGGCCAGACGCCCGCCTTCAAAGCGGACGAGCGGGGCGCAGACCGTTGCTCTTCCCTAAGGCTCCGGCCCCTGAGACAGCAGATTCCTCCACTCAAGCCCGATTTTGCGGCCCCCATTCCCACACGTCTGCCGCTGCCTTAACTTCAGCCTTCCAGAGCGCTCTCGAAATCCCCCAGCAGGTCGCCGATGTCCTCGATGCCCACGCTGATCCGCAGCAGCTCCGGCGTGATGCCCAGGCGGCGGCGCTCGGCCTCGGGCAGTGCGCGGTGCGAGGTGCCCCACGGCCACGACAGGGTGGTGATCACGTCGGCCAGGCTGGGGGCCAGGGGAATGCGGCCCGCCAGCGCCTTGACGAAAGCGGGAGCGTCCTCGATGTCGGCGGCCAGCATGCCGCCGAAGCCGTTCGGGAAGAGGTCCATCGCCAGATGAAACTGCGGGTGATCGCTCAGGCCGGGATGGTACACCGCCTTCACGCGCGGGTGGTTGACCAGCACGTCGGCCACGGCCTGCGCGTTGCCGGAATGAGCGCGCATTCGCAAGCCCAGGGTTTTCAGGCCCTGCATGGTCATCCAGGCATCGAAGGCGGACATGGTGCCGCCCAGCCGCAACAGGCGGGTGCGGGCCAGCGCCACCAGATCGGCGCGGGCGCACAGCACGCCACCGAACGCGGTGCTGTGCCCGCTGAGGTACTTGCTGACGCTGTGGGTGATCAGGTCCGCACCGTGCAGGGCCGGGCGGAAGACGGCAGGGCTGGCGAAGGTGTTGTCCACGCTCAGGAGCGCGTCACGCTCATGCGCCAGCTTTGCCAGGGCGGGCACGTCCGGCACGGTCAGCAGCGGATTGGTCAGGCTCTCGACATGCACGATCCTGGTGTTGGGACGAAACGCCGCCTCCACCTCGTTCAGATCGCAGGCGTCCACGAAGGAGACCTCAATGCCCAGGCGTGGAAATTCCTCGGCCAGCAGGGCGTAGGTCACGCCGTACACGCGGGCGTCGGTGATGACGTGATCGCCTGTTTTCAGAACGCCCAGAAAGGCGGCGCTGATAGCGGCCATGCCGCTGGCGGCCACCAATGCGCCCTCGGTGCCTTCCAGCACGGCCAGGGCGCGTTCCAGACTCGCGCCGTTGGGGGTGCCGTTGCGGTAGTAAAAGGCGGCAGGTTCCGCGCCGCTCATGGCCCCGTCCAGCGCGTCCAGATCGGGAAAAGCGTAGACGGTGGACTGGTAGATCGGCTCGACGAGCGGCGCGGACGCGTTGGGCCGAGCCTCCTCGCCCGCGCGGGCAGCCAGGGTGGTCAGATCATAGTTTGTAGGGTGGGCGGCGTGCTTGTCGGCGGGAGTCACGCGCACAGGCTAGCGCCTGGACTGGAGAAAGAGCCGAGATACTAGTGGGGCCAGACCTCAGCCGATCTGCGTGACCAGCACCCCGATGCCCTCCACCTCCACCTCCACCGTGTCGCCCGACTTCAGGGGGCCGACGCCCGAGGGCGTGCCGGTCAGCACCACGTCGCCCGGTTCCAAGGTCACGAAGCGGGTCACGTAGGCCAAAATGGCGGGCACGTCGAAGATCATCAGGCTGGTGCGGCTGTCTTGCAGCGTGTCGCCGTTCACGCGGGTCTGCACGCGCAGGTCCGCCGGGTCCAGTTCGGTCTCCAGCCACGGCCCCAGCGGGCAGAAACGGTCCGCCGCCTTGGCCCGGAACCATTGCAGGTCCGTCTTCTGGCGGTCCCGCGCGGTCAGGTCCAGTCCGCAGGTGTACCCGGCGACGGCGGCCAGCGCATTCTCCGGCGTCAGCCCCTGCGCCCGCGTGCCGATCACCAGCGCCAGCTCACCCTCGAAGTGAAAGTTGTCGCTCCAGTCGGGGGCGTCCACCGTGCCGCCCGGCTCGGCCAGGGTGTTGGGGCCTTTCAAGAAGATGCCGGGTTCGGTGGGCAAGTCGCCCGTGTCGTTGCCCAGCTCGCGGATGTGGTCCAGGTAATTGCGCCCCACGCAGACGATCTTGGACGGCTCGGCAGGGGCAAGCAGCGCCGCCATGTCCAGCGGAGCGCTCTGGCCCGTGCGCGGCCCGCCCATGCCCTCGGTGAACTGCACCGTTTCGCCCTCCACTTCTCCCCAAGAAGCCCCGCCGCCGTGCTGCATTCTGACCAGTCGCATGCGAGCAGGATAGCGTGTGGCTGGCATAGGAAAAACGAAAGGGGGACGGGGCCATCCAGCGCCCCGCCCCCGGACTGCCTGGTTCGATCAGCCGACGGGCGTGCCCATCGCTTCCAGCACGGCGTTCGTGAAGGTTCTGGTGTCGGCCTTGCCGCCCAGATCGCGGGTGGGTTCCTCGCGCAGGGCCAGGGCCACGGCGCGCTCGATCTGGTTGGCGGCGTCGCTGCGCTTGAGGCCGTGGCGCAGCAGCATGGCGGCGCTCATGATGGCGGCGGCGGGATTGGCGATCCCTTTCCCGGCGATGTCGGGGGCGCTGCCGTGGATCGGCTCGAACAGGCCCGCGCCGTCGCCCAGGGACGCGCTGGGCATCAGGCCCAGGCTGCCGGGGATCACGGCGGCCAGATCGCTCAGAATGTCGCCGAACAGGTTCTCGGTGACGATCACGTCATAGCGGCTGGGATCGGAGACGATCAGCATGGCGACGGAATCGACGTACTCGTGGTTCAGGTGGATGTTGCGGTAATCGCGGTCCCGCAGCGCCTGCACGTCGCGCCGCCACAGCTCGCTGACCTCCAGCACGTTGGCCTTGTCCACGCTGGTCACGCGGCCCTTGCGCTGCTCGGCGGCCCAGAAGGCCATTCTCGCCACGCGCTCCACCTCGGGGGTGGTGTAGCGCATGGTGTTGTAGGCGGTGTCGCCGTCGATCTTGCGGTCCTGATCGAAATACACGCCGCCCAGCAGCTCGCGCACGATTAAAATGTCCACGCCGCGCGCCAGTTCGGGCTTCAGGGGCGACAGGTGTTCCAGGCCCGGCTGCACGCGCACCGGACGCAGGTTGGCGTAGCAGCCCAGCGCCTTGCGGAGGGCCAGCAGGCCACTCTCGGGGCGCATCGGGCGCGGCAGGCTGTTCCAGGGGCTGTTCTGCGGCCCGCCCACGGTGCCCAGCAGCACGGCGTCGGCGTCGGCCAGCGCGTCGCGGGTCCGCTGAGGAAAGGGATCGCCGTGCGCGTCGTAGGCCATCCCGCCGATGGCGTGTTCCTCGAAGGTCAGGTCCGGGGCCACCTCGCGCAGCACTTCCACGGCGGCGGCGGTCACTTCGGGGCCGATGCCGTCGCCGGGCAGGGTCACGATCTTAGGCATGGGTCTTCTCCTGTGCAGCGGGATTTGGGGCGGCTGAGTCGAATTCAGTGGAGTCGTGACCGGGGTGGCCGTGTCCCGCTTCCGTGCTGTGGGCGTTCAGGGTCTCGGCTTCCAGATCGGCAGCGTCGTGTTCCTTCATGTATTCCAGCCAGCCGCCCGCCTTCTGCACGTCCAGCGCGAACTGCGGCACGGGCACGAAGGTCAGGGCCTGCCCGGTGCGCGTGTTGGTGATGGTCCCTGCCTGCAAGTCCAGATCGGCGTTGTCGCCGTCCTGAAAGGCTTCCACGATTCCGTCGCATTCCAGCGCCAGAAAGCCGTTGTTGATGGAATTGCGGTAATAGATGCGCGCAAAGTTGGGGGCGATGACTGCGCTGACCCCTGCACCGCGCAGCGCCCAGACGGCATGTTCGCGGCTGCTGCCACAGCCGAAGTCGGCCCCGGCCACGATGAGATCGCCGGGCTGGACGCGCTGCACGAAGGTCTTGTCGTAATCCTCCATGGCAAATTTCGCCAGCTCGGCCTCCACGTCGGTGGTCAGGTGGCGGGCGGGAATGATCTCGTCGGTGTTGATGTGATCGCGGGCAAAGACATGGACGGTGGGCATGGGGACTCCTTTGGGTGGCGGGGATGGGCAGCCGGTGTCGGATCACAGTATCAGCGCCGCCGTATCCGTGCCACCGCGCGGCAGCAGGTTGCCCAGAGGAGTGGAGCCGGGCCGCCATCAAGCCTGATCTAGACCGTCTCATCTGATCAACCTTGCTCCCGCGCACACTCTGGGCAACTGCGGACCCTTCGCCTCCTCTTCCCCACTCCCCATTGCCCACAGGTGACTGTATGGACCCCGTAACCCTAATTCTGATCCTGTTCGTGGCCGCGCTGGTGCTGTTCGCCACCGAATGGCTGCCGGTGGACGTGACCGCGCTGGGCCTGCTCTCGGGGCTGCTGCTGACCGGGCTAGTAACGCCCAAGCAGGCATTCGCGGGCTTTGGCAGCGACACGGTCCTCACGCTGGCCTCGCTGTTCATCCTGACGCGGGTGCTGCTGCGGGCGGGGGTGATCGAGTGGATCGGCGTGTCGCTGGCCCGCCGCGCCCGCAACGCCCCGGCCATGCTGCGCGGGCTGCTGGGCACGGTGGCGGGGATCAGCGCGTTTACCAGCAACACCGCCACCACCGCCGTTTTCCTGCCCGTGGTGGCGGGCCTGTCCAAACGGGCGGGCATCGGGGCGGGCCGGGCGTTGATGCCGCTGGCCTTTGCCAGCATTCTGGGCGGAACCATCACCCTGATCGGCACCACCACCAATCTGGTGGTCTCGGGGGCGCTGCCCACCACCGGGCAGAGGCCGCTGGGCTTCTTCGAGCTGGCCTGGGTGGGGTTGCCGGTGGCGGTGGTGGGGCTGCTGTATCTGTTTTTCGTGGCCCCCCGTTTGCTGCCAGACCGCGAACCCGCGCTGGAAGACTCGTTGCGCGACTATCTGGCCGACCTGACCGTGGCCCCCGGTAGTGCGCTGGCCGACAGGGCGCTGCGCGACAGTGGACTGGGGCGCGACTACGGACTGACGGTGGTGGCCGTGCGCCGGGGCAACCAGACCTTCTACGCGCCGGGGCCGGATTTTATGGTCCAGTCCGGCGACACGCTGGCGGTGGAGGGCCAGACCGAGCGCATCCTGGCGGGGAAAAGCACGCTGGGCGTGGTGAGCAAGTCCGAGCAGAAGCTGCGCGCAGAGCCGGGCCAGGACGGGGACGTGAGGTTGATCGAGGCCGTCGTGCTGCCCGGTTCGCCGCTGCTGGGGCGCACGCTCAAGGAGGGCCGCTTCCGCGAACGCTACGGCGTCTCGGTGCTGGCGCTGCACCGCCGCGCGCAGAATTTCGAGCGGCTGGCGGGGGTGCGGCTGGCGGTGGGCGACCTGCTACTGATCCAGGGGAATGCGGCCCGCATCGACTCGCTGGGAGATGATCTGGCGGTGATGGGTGACCTGACCGAGCGCGTGCGTGACCCGCGCCGCGCGCCGCTGGCGGTGGCCCTGTTCGTGGGGGCGGTGGGTCTGGGTGCATTCGGCGTCGTGCCCCTGTCGGTGGCCGTGGTGGTGGCCGTCGCCCTGAGCCTGATCTTCCGCCTGATCTCGCCGGAGGAGGCGTACGGCGCGGTGGAGTGGCCGATCATCGTGCTGATCGCCTCCATGCTGGCCTTCGGTACGGCCTTCGAGGCCACCGGGGCGGCGGGCGTGCTGACCGGGGCACTGTCGGGTGTGCTGGAACCGCTGGGACCCTATGGCCTGCTGGCCGCGCTGTTCGTGGTCACGGTGGCCCTGACCCAGCCGATGAGCAATCAGGCGGCGGCCCTGGTGATGCTGCCGCTGGCGATTGGCACGGCCAAGACGCTGGGCTACGATCCACGCCCCTTCATCATCGGGATCACGATTGCGGCCAGCAACTCGTTCATCACGCCGCTGGAGCCGTCGTGCATGCTGGTCTACGGCCCCGGACGCTACACCTTCATGGATTTCGTGCGCGTCGGCTCTGGCCTGACGCTGGTGACGTTCGCAGTCTCCCTACTGATCATTCCACGCGTCTGGCCGTTCTGAGGGGCAGAGACGAAAAAACCCTCTCCACCGGGAAGAGGGTGACATGGAAAACCAAGGCCACTCAGATAAACAGTGGCGCGTCCGGGTCATCTAGAAGAGGGCGGTCCTTGCGCGCCATCAGAGCGGCGGCAGTGCCGATGCCGATCACCGCGCCGATGCCGATCACGATCAGCGTCCAGGTGATCAGCACTTGCGAATGTTCGTGGGTGCGGTCTGAAACCATGTGTGAAGCATAACAGTCTGCGCGCGGGGCAGGATTTGAACCGGGTTGAGAGAGAGGGGGTGCAATGGTGGCCCGGTCAGTCGGCTGCCACTTTCGGCTCATCCAGCGTGCGCGGCAGCCTGCGCCACAGCGCCAGCAAGGAGATCAGTCCCAGCGCTGCCAGCACAATCAATCCCCAGCGCGAGCCGAGCGGGCCGTCTTTGTTGATCAATGCGCTGGACAGCAGCGCGCCGGGCGGTCCCATTCCCACCAGCACGAAGGAATACAGGCTCATCACCCGTCCGCGCAGGTGGTCCGGGATGGTCAGTTGCACGGTGCTGTTGGCGCTGACCAGCAGCGTGAGCATCCCGAAACCGCAGGCGGCCAGGACTGGCGCGGCCAGCGTGGAGCCAGGGGTCAGGGCCAGCGCAACGGTGCTGGCGATCAGAATCAGCGCGCCGTACCGCAGGTTCCGCACCGGATTGGGCTTGCTGGCCTGCCACAGCGCGCCGCCCATCGCGCCCACACCGAAAAACGCCGACAGCAGGCCGAAGGCCGCCTCCCGCTCGCCGTAAACCACACGGGCAAAGTAGGGAATGATCACGTTGAAGTTGATGACGGTCAGGCTCAGCAGGCCCACCAGCAGCATCACGTTGCGGACGCTGGGCGTGGCGCGCACGTAGCGCAGGCCCTCGCGGATGTCGTCGCCCACCTTGCCGCGCCGCACACCGGGACGCGCCGGGAAGGGCAGCGTGGACAGCACGTAGATCACGGCCCCGAACGACGCCACGTTCAGGTAGAAGGGAAAGGCCAGTCGGGCGATGTTCGTGGCGTCTCCGCCAGCCAGAAGCTGCACACCCAGCACCGCCACCACCCCGAACAGCGCCTGTCCCAACGTGCGGCTGACATTGAAGGACAGGCTGTTCAGGGCCACCGCGTTGGTCACGGCCTCACGCGGCACGAAGTCCACCACCATGCTCTGGCGGGCGGGCATATCGAAGGCGTTGGCGCAGCCCGACACGAAGGCCAGGATCATGACCAACGGAAGCGACACCACGCCCAGGTGGGTGGTGATCGCCAGCGTCAGGGCGGTGGTCAGCAGCACGAACTGGGTGGTCAGCAGCACCCGCCGCCGGGGCACGCGGTCCACGATGGCCCCGGCGAACAGCGACAGCAGCAGGCTGGGCATGAACTGCGCCACCGTCACGTAGCCCAGCGCCGCACTGCTGCCCCCGGACAGTTCCAGCACCAGATACTGCTGCGCCGTGGTCTGCATCCACGATCCCACCAGCGACAGCAACTGCGAGAGCCAGTAGCGGCGGTAATTGGGATGTCCCAGCGCCCTGAAAGTATTGATCCGCCACTCGCCGACACGCGCAAACACCCGCCCACCATACGCCCGCCGCCCAGGAGAATGTCAGGCGGCACAGCCGATGAAAGGGGCGATGAGGACTGCGGGATTCTTCATCTACCGCACAGCGGCCCACCTGTCAAACATCTTTTGGATGACGTTTCTCATCTCGCTCTCCTTTTTCAATCCTTCATGATGTGTTACGGTACGCACAATCTTTTTCCTCCCGTGTCCGAGTCAATTCACTTTTTCGCCCCCTGCGAGCCTATTCCTGATGCCCCAGCCCTCAGTTGTTCCATCCGTTCCGGCCCTGATCCTGAGCGCCCTGCTGTCCCTGGGCGGGCTGGCGGGCGCGCAGACTGGCGGCTTTCAGGGCATGACCGTCACGGTTCAGGCTAAAGACACTGCTTACGCTGTCGCAAAGCGCGCGGGCCTGAGCGTGGATGCATTGCTGGCGCTGAACGGCCTGCACAGCCCTGATCTGAAAGTCGGGCAGGTGCTGCGGGTGTCGAGTGCGGCGCGGCATGTCGTCGGGCCGAAGGAAACGCTGTACGCCATCTCCAAGCGCTACAGGGTCAGCGTGGACGCGCTGCTGGCAGAAAACACCCTGCCCGAAGGCGCGATTCTCAGCGTGGGCCAGGTGCTGCTGTTGCCCACGAACGCCACCTTGCCGTCCAGCACGCAAGCTGCACCCGTCGCCCTGGCCCCCACTCCGGGGCCACTTGCTGTGGTGCCGGTCCTCTCGCTGGCCTCCACCCTGACGCCCCCACCTGTTCTGAGCGTTCCCCAGCCGCCCGAGCCACTGCCTGTGCAGCCCGTGCCCAGTCAGCCCCTGCCCAGTCAGCCCTCGCCCAGCGAGCCGCTGCCCGTATCACCCGTATCAGAGGGGCCAGCTCTTCCCACACCCGGCCCGGCAGTACAGGAGGTGCCTTCCACGGCCACCACGCTGCCCGGCGACTGGCGCGGCATGGCGATGGCGCTGCTGGGCACGCCGTACCGCTACGGCGGCACCACCCGCAGCGGACTGGATTGCAGCGGTTTCGTGTTACAGGTCTTCGCGCCGCTGGGCGTGCGGCTGCCCCGCGTCAGTGCCGATCAGGCGCGGGTGGGCCAGCCGGTGGCGGCGGACCAACTGCAACCCGGCGATCTGGTGTTCTTCGACACGGCGGGCGGCGGGCGCATCTCGCATGTGGGGATCTATCTGGGCGGCGACACCTTCGTCAGCGCCAACAGCTACCAGGGCAAGGTCTCGCTGGACACCCTGATGGCGGACCGCTACTGGGCACCGCGCTACCGGGGAGCCAGACGCGTATTGAGCGGGCCATATGCGGGACAGGCCCCGTAATCAGCATTGAGGACAATCAGCGTTGAGGGCGTGGAGGCTGAAAACCGCCTCGCGCTGAACTTCTGGCTGGATCAAAGACAGAACGACTAAACCTCCTGCACCTTCGTTCAGGGGGGCCAGAAGCCCTGAGTCACCTCTTCCTCAGCCCCGGCGCGTCACGCCGTCCATCGTCAGCAGGGGGCCGTAAAGCTCCGGGCGGCGGTCCCGGAAAAAGCCCATGCCAGCGCGGAATTTGCGGGCCTCGGCCAGATTCAGGTCATGGGTCAGCGCGCCCTCGTCGCTGTCACCGAATTCGGCCACCAGTTCCCCCGTGTAGTCGCTGATGAAGGAGTGGCCGTAATACGTCTGACTCAGCCCTCCGACAATTTCGGTGCCGATGCGGTTGGCTGCGCCTACATAACTGGAATTGCTGACCGCGTGGCCCACCATCGCGCGCTGCCACATGTGGTGGGTGTTTGGAGTGTCCACCTCGGCAGGTTCGCTGCCGATGGCGGTGGGATACAGCAGAAAGTCCGCGCCCTGGAGCATCATCACGCGGGCGGATTCGGGATACCACTGGTCCCAGCAGATGCCCACGCCGACGCGCCCATAGCGGGTGGGCCAGACCTTGAAGCCGGTATCGCCGGGGTTGAAGTAATACTTTTCCTCGTAGCCGGGACCATCGGGGATGTGGGTCTTGCGGTAGTTGCCCAGCACGCTGCCGTCCGCGTCGATGCAGACCAGACTGTTGTAATGCGCCTGCCCGGCCCGCTCGAAGTAGCTCAGCGGCAGCACCACGCCCAATTCGCGCGCCAGATTCTGAAAGCGCCCGATGAAAGGGTGATCTTCCTGCGGGTGGGCCAGGGCGAAGTAGTCCTCGCGCTCCACCTGACAGAAATACAGGTTCTCGAACAGTTCGGGGAGCAGGATCATCTGCGCCCCCTGAGCGGCAGCGTCGCGCATATGCGCCTCGGCGCGGGCCACGTTGTCGTCCAGCAGGTCGGTCACATGCATCTGGATTACGGCCAGTTTCACGGTCTGGGCGGGAAGATGGGGAGTCCTGGTCATGCGCTGAGGCTACCCGATTTGCGGCACGACGAGCGGGACCCAGCTCACCCGGCCCAGCTTCATGCAGGACGCACCAGCACGCTGTCTCCGGCACGTAGACCGGTTCTCATCAGCAGTTCGGCAGGAATCAGCAGCGAGTTGGACAGATTCGGGCCGCCGCGCACCGGCAGGGTATGGACCTGCCCATCGTCCGTCTTGATGGCGATGTTCTGCGGTGGGCGCAGCATGTCCTCCTTCCAACGCTTGAGGATCAGCTCGTCGATAACAGCCACGCCCCAGACCTCGCGGGTCACGGCCACGCTCAGGCGGGCCACGCGGGACTTGCGCGGCGCGATCAGCTTGATCTGGTGCATCTTTTGCAGCAGCTTGCGGGCGTCGGGGTCCTGCGACAGCACCGAGACGGGCCGCTGGACCTCGATCTGCTTGAGAATCGCCTGCTCTTTCAGGCCCCAGCGGATGCGCGCCACCCGTTCCGGCGAGGTGATCTTGGCCGGGCCAGTGTACGGCAGCGGCTTTTCCGGCAGGCCGTCCAGCACCTCCAGCGCCACGTCGTCCAGATTGACGTTCAGCAGCGGATTGGGATGGACCACACCCTCGTCGAACTGAAACCGGCCCTGCGGATCGCGCAGCAGCCGCAGCAGGGCGGGAACCCCAGTCTGGGCCGCGAACTGAAAATGCCGGACCCGGTGGCCTTCCAGAAACGCCTGAAACGGCCCGTCGGCGCGGTGAACGGTCAGCACGCCCGTGCGGCCCTGCTCGCTCAGCAGGTACATCAATTGCAGGAAATCGAAGGTTTCGAGGCTGGTGGTGTTATTCATGGGGTGTTGGGGGCAGGTCGCGTTTGTACAGTGGGTCTATTTGCACAGTAAGTCTATTTGCACAGTGAGTGTACCGGCAAAGGCCAGAAGTCAACGCGCCCTCCGGGGGGGGACTCCACCCGGATACCCCCGACGGTTCAGGCGCGGTATGGCCCGCCCCGCTTTAGCCGCGCAACAGGTGTGAGAATCCACCGTCCTGCAACGCCGGAAGGTCTTCCAGGCCGCCCAGCCCGAAGTCCAGCAGGAAGCGCGCGGTGGTGCCGTACAGCAGCGGGCCGCCCACCGCGTCCGAGCGGCCCACCACCTTGACCAGTTCGCGCTCCTGCAAGGTGACCACCGTGCCCGCGCTGCCGCCGCGCATGGCCTCGATCTCGGCGCGGGTCACGGGCTGGCGGTAGGCGATCACCGCCAGCACCTCCAGCGCGGCGCTGCTCAGCGCGGGCAGCGGCGGCGGGGCCAGCAGCGGCGACAGGCGGGCAGCCAGAGCGGGCGGCACGATCAAGCGCCACCCTCCCGCCACCGCCTCGGTGACGAAACCCAGATTGGCTGCCGCGAGGGTGATTGCGAACGCCTCCAGTTCACGCTGGGCCGTACCCTCGGGAATATCCAGCGTGTCGGCCAGTTCACGCGCAGTCACGGGCCGTCCAGCCGCCAGCAGCGCCGCACCGATCAAGGCGGACAGGCGGGGCGGGGAAATGGATTCCGTCACTCTCGCAGCCCCGCCAGCAGCGCGGCCACTGCGCCGTCCAATAGGCCGGAGCGCAGCACCGTCCCTTCCGGCAACTGGACCACGGTGCTCGCCTGCCCGCCCATCGGCTCCCCCTCCGCAGCCTGAACGTCGGGCAACACGAAATCCGCCAGCGCCATGTCCCGCGCCTGGGCCGCCGTCAGGGCCGGGGGCAGACCGCTGGGGTTGCAACTGGTGGTCAGCAACCGTCCGCCACAGCGCCGCAGCAGCGCCAGCGCCAGCGGATGCGACGGCACGCGCAGACCCACCAGACCGCCGGGGGCCAGCGTGGGCGGGGTGCCGGACAGGGCCGGGGTCACCAGCGTCAGCGGGCCGGGCCACAGGACAGACAGCGCCGTGAGGGCCGCACTGGGCCGGGCCAATTCCAGCGCGGCGCGGGCATCCTGGCACGACACCTGCACCGGGCGGTGGGCGGCGCGGCCCTTGACCACGTACAGGCGCTCCACGGCCTCCGGGTGATCCGGCACAGCGGCCAGTCCCCAGACCGTCTCGCTGGGATAGGCCACCACGCCGCCGCGCCGGAGAACGGCCCAGGCCGTATCCACGGCGAGAGCAGCGTCGTTTTCAGTCAGGGGAGTCAGGGATTCAGGCATAAGAGGGGACGCTTGTAAGGCCAGCGCAAGACCACCCCAGATTATACTGGCCCCAATATGGCCGTCTTCGAATACCGCGCACGCGACCGCTCTGGCAAGATCCTCAAATCCCAGATGGAGGCCGAAACGGAGGCCCAGGTCCGCGACACCCTGCGGGCCAAGAACCTGATGATCGTCGAGATCAAGGCCCCCAAGTCCGGCCTGAACGCGGATCTCAAGATTCCCTTTCTGGATGACCGCCCGCCCAGCCTCAAGCAAGTGTCCATCTTCAGCAAACAGCTCGCCACGCTGATCAACGCCGGGGTGCCGCTGGTGCAGTCGCTGGCGGTGTTGCAGGGCCAGATCGAACACAAGGGCTTTCAGAAGACCGTCAAGACCATCCGCAGCGACGTGGAGGCGGGCACGCCGCTGAGTGAGGCCATCACAAAGTATCCCAAGGTCTTCAACCGCCTGTACGTCAACTTGGTGCGCGCCGGCGAGACCAGCGGCACCCTCGACTCGGTGCTGGAGCGCATCGCCGCCTTCCAGGAAAAGGAACTGATCCTGCGCGGCAAGATCAAGAGCGCGCTGACCTACCCGGTGGTGGTGCTGGTCTTCGCCATCCTGATCACCTATTTCCTGCTGACCACCATCGTGCCGCAGTTCGCGGGCATCCTGGCGCAGCTCAACGCGCCGCTGCCCTTCATTACCAAGATGCTGATGGCGGTCTCGGAATTCCTGCAACATTCGGCGTGGCTGCTCGTGGTCTTCGCGGTGATCATCACCTTCGCCTACCGCTGGGTGTACAAGATGCCCAAGGGCCGGATGGTCATCGACGACATCAAGCTCAAGCTGCCCGTGTTCGGCAACCTGACCCAGAAGAGCGCCATCGCGTCCTTTGCCCGCACCTTCGGCCTGCTGATCAGCAGCGGCGTGAACATCATCGAGGCGCTGGAAATCACCAAGGGCACGGCAGACAACGCCATCGTCGAGGAAACCATCGAGAACGCCAAGAACGTGGTGATGGTGGGCGAGCAGATGAGTTCCAGCCTGGCGACCAGCAAGGTCTTTCCGCCGATGGTGGTCAGCATGATCTCCATCGGCGAGGAAACCGGCGCGCTGGACTCGATGCTGAGCAAGGTGGGCGACTTCTATGACCGCGAAGTGGATGAGGCCGTCGAGAGCATGACCGCTGCTATTGAGCCGATCATGATCGTCTTCCTGGGCGGCATTGTGGGGACCATCGTGGCAGGCATGTTCCTGCCGATGTTCAGCATTATCGGTCAGCTCAGCCAGTGATTTTGTTGAACTAAACCGAGAATGTCATTACCCATTCGCAGGCCCGCCGCAAAGGCGGGTTTTCTATGTGCAGATCGACACTCTCTCAGCGGATGATGCGTGCCGGTTCGATGCTGGCGGCGCGGCGGGCAGGAATCAGCGCGGCCAGCATCGTGGTGATCAGACCCACGGCGTTCACTCCCAGCAGATCGGTCCAGCGCACCTCCACCGGCAGCGAGGTGATGAAGTACAGATCGCCGGGAATCTGGAAGGGCCTGACGGTGAAATACGCGCTGATGCCCAGGCCCAGCAGGTTGCCCACCAGCAGACCGCCCAGCCCCAGCACCAGCCCCTCTAGCAAAAAGATGCGCGTGATCAGCCCGCGCGTGGCCCCGATAGCGCGCAGGATGGCGATTTCCTGCGTTTTCTCGAACACCGCCAGGGTCAGCACGTTGGCAATCCCGAAGGCCGCGACGATCACGATCAGAAAGACCACGAAGCCGATCACCTTTTTCTGCAACGCCAGTTGATCCAGCAGCGTGCCGTAGATGCTCTGCCACGGCAGCGGGCTATAGGCGCGGCTGCGGGTCAGGTCCGTGCCGACAACAGGGGCCAGATTGGGATCGGTCAGGCGCACCTGATAGCCGGTGATGTTGCCAGTGCCCTGCAATTTCTGCAAGGTTCCCAGACTGGTAAAGGCGTAGGCGCTGTCGATCAGGTAATTGCCGGTGGTGAAAATCCCCTTGACCTTGAAACTGCCCCGACGGTAACTGCTGTTCAGCAGCCGCACCTCGTCACCGGTAAAGCCGCCGATGCTGCGGGCCAGCGCCGAGCCGAGCAGGATCTCGCCCGGCCCCAGCGTTTCCAGCAACTCGCTCTGTCCTGGCGGCAGTTGCAGCACCTTCGCGGCCTGCGGTGTCACACCGAACAGGGTGGCAAAGTCCACGCCCGCGCGGTTGCCCAGGCCCGCCGGACGGGTGATCAGCCCCTTGTCGGCCAGGAAGGGGGTAAACGCCGCCACGCGCGGGTCCGCCTTCAGCGCCCGTTCCATCTCGGGGTCACGGCCTTCAGGGCTGAACGAGGACAGGCTCAGGTGAGGGCTGGCGCGCAGCGTGGCGTCCACCAGCGCGCGGGTAAAGCCGTTGGTCAGGCTCAGGGCGGCGATCAGGGCCATCACGCCCACGGCGATGCCGCCGATGGTCAGGATGTTCTGGGTGCGCCGCCGCGACAGGTGCGCCCGCGCGATGGACCACGCCAGACCCGAGGGGCGCGGTGCGGAGGTCTGCGGCAGTGTGGGGCGGACGGAAGCCATGCGAAGCGGAGGATAGCAGACGGGACGCTGAACGCCGGGGACGGCTGGCTCTGTCGATCCCCTCACTGGCCAGAACAGGACAGGCTTGGTCTGGCCTGCGGGAATGGCAAAAATGAGTCCCCCTCCAGCTTCACACGGTCCCCGACTCCACCTGAGCAGAGGAGCCACCGGGCTGAGCAGACCAGAAAAAGAGCCGCCCATCTGGACGGCCCTCAATGGCGAAGAAACGGTTTAACGAAGGGCAGTAATCCGCACCTGACGCGCGCCGAAGTTGAGGGCGTCGCGGCGGCTGCCCATCCAGATGTCCAGGCTGCCGGTCTTGCGGGCGGCCATCGTGTCCTCGACGATAAAGGTCCGGCCCCGCAGCAGGTTGTTGTAACGCCCGCTCAGGTCTTCGATGGTGATCCGGGTGCCGTAGGGAAAGGAGCGCAGCATGTCGCGGCTCAGGGCCACCACGCCGGGGCGGGTGCGGGTGCCGGTGGCCGTAATGAACGGCGTGCTGTCGGTCTGCCCCGCAAGGCTGTTATAGGCAGTGGCGCGCACGATGGCCGTTCTGCCCCGCGCGGTGATGGCGGCCACGGGCGCGGCGGCCTGCTGGGCCTGTTGCCGCTGCGTCTGGACGATGGCGGCGGCGCGGGCCTGCGCAGCGGCATTTGCGGCCACGGTACTCCGTGCATTCTGTGCGGAAGTCTGCGCGGGCTGCGGACGGGCCACCTGAACTGGGGCACGGACCACCACGGGTGCGGGGGGCGGGATGACCACCATCGCCTGACGAACGGCGTCGCTGGCGACAGAGCTGGCGGGCAGGGCAGGGGTGGCGCAGGCAAGACCCGCGAAGCCGAACAGAGCTGCAAAGGTCCAGCGATTGAGTTTTGAAACCATGTGTTCTCCTTGGGGCGTGGGCGGTGGGGCAGCCCGCCTACGATGCGCCGTCAAAAGACAGGCCGCACAGTACGAATTGGGTCGTCATCAAGTCTGAGGGCAGCAGTCAAGACACCCCCGACCTCAGAAGTGAGCCTAGAGGGACAACATCATTAGCTTATGAGCCTGACCTGTCTTCAGTCTCACAAATCACCGCGCAAATATTTTCTCAAGTCCAAAAAGAATAAAAAATAACGGCTGAGATAGAAGTCTGAAAATGAGACGAGGGTCAACAGGACTGCCTTCCTCTCATTTTCAAACGAGCCAATACATAAATTTTTAATCAGATTCGCAATGGATTTCTATTTTTTCAGTCCCTTTAGTGTGGAAGATCACACTTCAAGACCACATCGAGACCTGGGACATCCCTCCAACCTCGCCTGTTCTATCAGGACACCAGACCCTCGACGAAAGCTCATCACAAAGCAGGGGGGTGGATGCCCGAACTCGCATCCACCCCCCGCTGGTCAACGGCACTCTTTCTGTCTATTTCTCAGTGGTCTTGGGTGTCTCCATTTTCGGTGCGGCCCCCCAGCTCGACAGCACTTCCGTCGAGATTTCCTTGAAGATCGGGGCGGCCAGCATGGAGCCGTGGTAGTTGATCTTCGCGCCGTGGACCATCACCACCACCGTCATCTTGGGGGCGTCGACCGGGAAAAAGCCTGTGAAGACGCTGTTGTAGACGGTGGAGGAATAACGCCCGTCCACCACGACCTGGGCCGTGCCGGTCTTGCCGCCCAGCGCGTAGCCCTTGACCCCAGCCGCGTGCGGAATGCCTTCCTCGATCACGGCCTGCAACATGTCGCGGGTGGTGCGGGCCACCTCCGGGCGCAGGATCTCGCGCCGCTCGCCGCTGGCGGCCACACCCTCGATGAGCTGGGGCGGCAGGTACAGGCCGTCGTTGGCCAGGGCGTTGTAGGCGGAGGCCAGTTGCAGCGTGGTCGTACTCATCCCCTGCCCGAAAGCGTTGGTCACGCGCACCAGATCGTCCCACTTGCGCAGCGGCTGAAGCTGACCGGTGGCGGCGGGAACCACGGGCATGTCCGGGTAGCTGCCGAAGCCGTACTCCGTGTAGTAATTGCGCAGTTTGTCGGACCCGAAGTTCTCGACGATGTGGCTCATGCCCACGTTGCTGCTGTAGCGCAGCACCTGCTTGGTGGTCAGGGTGGCGGGATGGTCCACCGCGTCGTGGATGACGCTGCCCCAGCGACCGCCGACATGCCGTTGCATGGGCGTGTCGTAGGTGGTCTTCGGGGTGGTCAGGCCCTCGTTGATCGCGGCGGCCACCACCAGCCCCTTGATCACCGAACCCGGCTCGTAAACGTCCAGAAAGGGGCGGTTGCGCCGGGCTTCCAGGGGAAAGTCGCGCCAGTGGTTGGGATCGAACTGCGGGTAACTGGCGGCGGCCAGCACGCGCCCGGTGCGGGTTTCCATGACCACCACCGAGCCGTAGTCGGCCTGATGTTCGGGAATGGCCTTGCTCAGCGCGGACTCGGCGGCGGCCTGCACCCCGGTGTTGATGGTCAGTTTCAGGTTCTGCCCGGCTTCCAGCGGGCGGTCATAGGCGTACTCCAGCCCTTCGAGGCCGTTGGTGGTGCCCATCATGCCCAGCACCTGCCCGGCCAGATGGCCCTGCGGGTAGACGCGTTTGCCATCTATGCTCTGCGCCAGCACCTTGCCGTCACTGGAGGTGATGGTGCCGCGCGCCTGCACCAGCGTGCGCCTGACGCTCTGCGGCGCGTTCCACTCCAGTTGCGCATAGGCCCACACCAGGCTCAGGAACATCAGCGTCGCCAGAAACTGCATCAATCGGGACCGGTTGCGAATCTTTACCTCCACTGCGTTCTCACCTCCACGGTGTTGTCGGGCACGTCGTTTCTGGGCTGGGCTGGGCTGATCTGGGCTGGGCTGGCGGACGGGGCTGGGCTGCTTGATGTCTCTGGACTGGCGGGCTGGGCTGATATGGAGGGTGAAGTTGGGCTGTCAGGCGAAGTGGGAGGGGCAATCTCCGGGCTGGCTGGAAGAGCTTCCTGACCCGGAGGCGGCAGCGGCAGGATCGCCTGCGATTCCTTGGGAGCCTCTGCGAAGCGGATCATGCCGTTGGCGAAGGCCCAGTCGCGGATGCGTTGCGGGTTTTCCAGCGTCTGCACCCCCACCGCCAGATCGTTGCGCTGGGTCAGCAACTTCGCCTCCTGATCCTGAACGACGCGCAATGCCGGGCGGATGTCCTGGGTCAGATACCGCGCGCCCACCAGCAGCAGCGCCAGCGCCAGATAGATCGCCACGTAACGGATGGCCCGGCCCCGCCAGGTGGCTTCCGTGAGGTCCAGCCGGTCCAGGCGCGGGCGCAGCGGGGGCAATGAGGTCACGCTGCCGCCTCCGGGTCCGCTTCTGCTGGCTCAAGTTCTTCTGGCTCAAGCTTCTCGGCGCTGCGGAGCTTGGCGCTGCGGGCGCGCGGATTGGTGGCCTGCTCGGTCTCGGAGGCGATTTCCGGGCGCTTGGTCAGCGGGCGCAAAGTCGCGCTGCCCAGCAGAAAGCGCTTGACGATGCGGTCTTCCAGCGAGTGGAAGCTGATCACGGCCAGCCGTCCGCCGGGTTTGAGCAGGGCCTCGGCGGCTTCCAGACCGTCGCGCAAAGCCCCCAGCTCGTCGTTGACGTGAATCCGCAGCGCCTGAAAGGTGCGCCGCGCCGGGTGGATGCCCTTGCTGAAGCCGGGGTAGGCCCGCTTGACGATCTCGGCCAGTTGCACGGTGGTCTCGATGGGGGCTTTCTCGCGGGCATACACGATGCCGCGCGCGATCCGGCGCGACAGGCGGTCCTCGCCGAACTCGTAGATGATCGAGGCAATTTCCTCTTCGGGATAGGTGTTGACCACCTCGGCAGCGCTCTCGCCGGACTGGCTCATCCGCATGTCCAGCGGGGCCTCGGAGTGATACGAGAAGCCCCGGTCCGTATCGTCTAGTTGAAACGAGCTGACGCCGATGTCGAGCAGCACGCCGTCGATCTGGGTCACGCCGACATCTGCAAGGAGCTTTTGCATATCGCGGTAATTGCCTTCCAGCACATTCAGGCCGTCCAGACCGGCCTCGCGGGCGCGGGCCAGGGCGAAGGGGTCCTGATCGATGCCGTAGACGGTTGCGCCCGCCGAGAGCAGCAGGCGGGTGTGGCCTGCGCCGCCCAGCGTGCCGTCCACGATGATCTTGCCGGGGGCGGGATTCAGCGCCGCCAGCACTTCGGCAGCCAGAACAGGGGTATGGGTCAGGGTTGGAGAGAGGGTGGCAGAGGCAGTTTCGTCAAGAGGGTCGCGGGAAGGGTCGGAAACATTGTTGTTCATGGGTCACGCCACGAAGTTGATGAGCAGATCGGGTTTGGGGGGGTTGTCCTGAACGGCGCTGATGGCGGCGTCCCAGCGGGCCGGGGTCCACAGTTCCAGACGGCCCGGTGCGCCCGCCACGACGACGTCGCCGTCGAGGGCCGCGAAGGTGCGGAGGGGCTGGGGAACGGACACGCGGCTCTGGTTGTCCAGCCGCGCCTTGCTGGCCCCGGAGTAAAAGAAACGAACAAAAGAGCGGGATTCGGCGTCGGTCAGGGGCAAACCCTCAAGCTGTTCCTCGACCCGCCGCCAACTAGCCAGCGGAAAGACGTACAGGCAGCCTTCCATCCCGCGCGTCAGGATCATGCCGTCCTCGACGAATTCCCGAAAGGCCGGTGGCATGACCACGCGCCCCTTGTCGTCGATGGTGTAGGGATATTCTCCGAACGGCAAATCCTTCTCCTCTCCTTTTTCCTCTTATCAAGCGCTGTTCTCTGAAGCGCAATTCTCTGAAACACAGTTTTTGTGAAGCACACTCTTTTTGAAGCGCCGTTCGACTTTTCCCACCCGCTCCCACATGGCAGACGCAGGGGCGAGGCCAGCCTCTCAACCTGAAAGGCGCAATGTGAAGGACTTCAGGTTGTCTTAAGGAGTGTAACAAGCCCACCCAAGAATTACCACCTGCTCCCACAATTTCCCCTGGATTCCCCCTGGTTCTCTATTTTTTCCCACCTGTCTTCCCAGACATTGGAGCCGAGAGCGGGATTTCGGGTGCTGCGCGGGCCAGGGAAAGCCGCTGTTGACGGCAAATTAGCACTTCTGCAAACACCTGTGGGGGCATCGCGCCTTTCCCACCTCTCCCCCACCCGTCAGGACAAATCCCCACCGCCACCCGCCTAAGCTGAAGACATGCGAATGACCCGTTCCGCAAGCCCCGCCGCCTCGCTGCCCGCGTTTCAGACCGGGGCCATTCTGGCTGCGCTGGGCGTGGCCCTGGGGGCTTTTGCCACGCACGGGCTGAAGGGCACGCTGGAACCGGGACTGCTGGCCGATTTCGAGACTGGCGTGCGCTATCAGATGTACGCCGCGCTGGCCCTGCTGGCGCTGGGCACGCAGCCGGAGCAGCGGCGCGCGCCCATGCTGCTGCTGGGCGGGGCCGTGATCTTCAGCGGCACGCTGTACATCCTGGCGCTGACGGGCGTGAAGTGGCTGGGCGCGATTACCCCGATTGGCGGCGTGCTGCTGATCGCCGGATTCGTGCTGGCGGCAGTGGATTTCCGGCGCTCAGGCTGAGCCAGGATCGATCAGCATCCGCGACAGCGCGACTTGCAGCGTCGTGCGGGCCTGCTGCGGCGTGATCTGGTGCAGAAGCAGATGCACACTCAGGCCGTCCAGCAGGGCGTGAATCTCGGTGGCCGCCGCCTGGGGATCAGACGCGGGCAACCAGCCGCGCTGTGCAAACCCGCTGAACGCTTCCACGAAAACGGCGTTCAGATCGCGGTACAGCACGCCCTGGGCATCCGCGAAGTCCTGATCGCTGACTGCCGCGCCCACAAAGGCCAGCCAGACCTCCAGCCACACGCGGCCTTCCTCGTCCAGCGGCAGGGTGACCTCCAGGCGGTTCAGAAAATCCTGGAAAAGATCGTCACTGGTGGGGATGGCCTGAAGCCTCTGCCAGGCCCGCTCGCCGATCTGCTGCGCCGCAAAATTGAGGATGGCCTCGCGGTTGGGGAGGTAATGGCGAATGGCCCCGCTGGACCACCCGCTACGTTCCGAGAGGTTGCGGATGGTCACCCCGGCCAGCCCCTGCTCGCGGATCAGACTCCAGACCGCCTCTGTCAGTTCGGCGCGGCGCTGATCGTGGTCGACGATGCGGGGCATATGCACATGTTTTAGCACACCCTTGCGATAACCAAGAAACTGTGGTATTTCTATCCCATGCATTTAGCACGCTCTTGCTAAATCAAGGAGACCCCCCGTGGGATGGATCGCCCTGCTGCTGGCCGGACTGTTTGAAGTCGGCTTTACCACCGCCCTGAAGATGGAACAGAAGAATAAGAACTATGTCTGGCTGTTCCTGCTATGCGCTGTCGTCAGCTTCAGCTTCCTGGCCGAGGCGATCAAGACTATTCCGCTGGGCACCGCCTACGCGGTCTGGACCGGAATCGGCGCGGTGGGGACCACCCTGGTCGGCACGCTGATCTTCAAGGACCGCACCAACGCACTGAGCCTGGGCCTGCTGGGCGTCGCCGTGCTGCTGATCATCGGCCTCAAGGTGACCTCGTGAACGGCTGGCTATGGCTGGCGCTGGCGGGCGTGTTCGAGGTGGGTTTCACCACGGCGCTGAAGCTGGAGCAGCAGGATTCCAGATACATCGTCGCTTTCCTGATCTGCGCCGTCTTCAGCTTCGAGGCGCTGTCGCGGGCCATCAAGACCATTCCGCTGAGCGTCGCCTACGCCGTGTGGACGGGCATCGGCGCGGTGGGCACAGTGATCGTCGGGGCCAGCATGTTCGGGGAAAGCCTCTCCCCCATCCGTATGGTGCTGCTGACGCTGCTGATCGCCGTGCTGATCGGCCTGAAGCTGGCCCAGCCCGGACAGAAACCAGCAAAAGAAGCCGCCCCTCCCGGAAAGGAAGAGGCGGCGGGTGGTGCGGGGGAACTGTAAGCCGGGTTCTGTCCATCACTTTCGTGACTGTTCGGCCATCTCTCTGGGGCGGGCGTCGCCGCCACGCCTCGTTGCGACCATCCTGGCGGTCAATGGAACGGGCCGTTCCTCGCGCACTATCGGGTCTTGCACCGGATGGGGTTTACCAGACGCCGCGAGGTTTCCCTGCGGCCTGGTGCGCTCTTACCGCACCGTTTCACCCTGACCAGCCCCGGCCCACGCCCGGCTTATATGGAACTGGCGGTCTAAGTTTCTGTGGCACTGTCCTTCGGCTTCGCCGCCACCCACTCGCAGGCGCGCGTGTGGGCACTTGACTCGCCGACCAGCCGTTAACTGGCATCCTGCCCTGCGGTGCCCGGACTTTCCTCACCCCCCCAGCCCACAAGTGAACTGAAGGAAGCGCGACCGAACATTCCCCCGCGCGGGGAAGGATAGCAGATGGGGCGTTGATGGTTGAAAGTTGATGGGTGATGGAGAGGGGCCAGGGTGACTTGTTTGAGGTCGCGGCCCGCTGAGTGGCCCCCTCTTCCTGCCGCAGTTGCGACTCCATCTCCCGCAGAGGGCGAGGGATGAAGGCACTTGTCCCCATTCCTTTTCCATCAACCCTCAACCTTCCACCATCAACCCCCCTATCCCCAGCGGCGTCCCATCAATTCCCAGTTGCCGTCCCAGATGACCGCCGGGATGGTCTGCGGGTCCAGCAGCCCCTGCAAATCGCGCTCGCTGAGTTCGCCGTATTCGCCCACGTCCATGTCGCCCAGCCAGTAGCCGCCCACGCGGTAGCGCATCAGGCGGCCCACCGGGTGGCCGATGGCTTCCAGCATCCGGCGCACCTGACGTTTGCGGCCCTCGCCCAGGGTGATAAACGCGCCGTCGCTGGCGGGGGTGGCGGTGATGGCGGTGGCCAGACCGTCTTCCAGCATCACGCCCTCCACCAGTTGGTCCAGCTCGTCCTGCGTGGGCGGCTCCTCGCCGTGCGTCCAGGCGCGGTACGCCTTCTCGTGGCCGTAGCGCGGGTGGGTCAGGTTCAGGGTCAGATCGCCGTCGGTGGTCAGGAGCAGCAACCCCTCTGAGTCGCGGTCCAGCCGTCCGATGGGGTGCAGGCCGGGAATATTCGGCATGGCGTCCAGCACGTTCTTGCGCCCGTACTCGTCGCTGGCGGTGGTCACATAACCGCGCGGTTTGTACAGCGCGTAGGTCACCTTCTGCACCGCCCCGGTGTCCAGCAACTGCCCGTCCAGACGAATGTCGTCGGCCTCGGTGACCGTCTGGCCCAGCGTGGCCACCACGCCATTGATCTGCACGCGCCCAGCCCTGATCAGTTCCTCGGCGGCGCGGCGGGAAGCCACCCCGGCACGGGCCAGCCGCTTCTGTAATCTCTCACCGCTCATTGCTCCACCTTAGCGGACGGTCTGCGGCGGGACGGCACGGCCAGCAGGGCCACCACCGCCAGCAACAGCAACGCCCCCGACAGCGCCAGCATCAGCGTCCGCACAGCGGGCGGCAAGGCGTCGCCGCGCAGGGCAGCAGGCAGCAGGGCGGCCACCGTCAGCAGATTGCCCCCGGCCAGCCCACCCACCCGGACCGCGTCCGGCTCAAATCCCGCCGCCACCTGAAAGGCTCCCCAGGCCAGCAGCAGCCCACCCGCAAAACGCGGCAGCCACAGCGGTGAAACCCCCAGCGTGGCCGCCAGCGCAGGCGGCAGAAAATACAACAGCAGCCCCAGCGGAATGAACAACAGGGCAGTCAACCAGAACGAGGCACGCAGCACGCCCGGTAGTTTAGGGGGTTGAGGGGTGTGGGATGTGGGCTATGGAAAAAAGGGCGGCGGGGCTACCGCAAAGTCACGGAATCTGGACAAAACATGGACTGAAAGGCAAAGAGATAACCCCTCAGTCAGCCTCACTGCCAGCTCCCCTCAAGGGGGGCCAAGAATGACAATTCACTGTGCCACACGCTATCTCCTTGCCTCTCCTCAAGGGGAGGTGCCCTGGAGGGGCGGACTTGCAAAGCTGCGGAGCAGAGGGGTTAAGCCGTGGGAGCCACCCTAAAAACTGACTTTGCGGCAGCCCTGAAAAAGGGCGGTGGCACGCAGGCATGGTCTTTTCCCCTCTGCTCCAGGAACAAAGGGACGGCGCGGCAACAGCGAGGGTCTACTCCAGACGGGCAGGCCATAAATTCCAGCAAGTCATAGAGGCCGCTAAGCCTCGTGCCTTCCTTCACCCTCTACACTCCGCCCATGCCCGTGATTGCCGTTGATAAACCCCTGCACCTGACCTCGCACGACGTGGTGAACCGCGCCCGCCGCGCCCGCAAGACCAAGCGGGTGGGCCACACCGGCACGCTGGACCCGCTGGCTACCGGGGTGCTGGTGCTGGCGGTAGAGGGCAGCACCAAGGTGGTGCAGTTCATGGAGGCCGACAGCAAGGACTATCTGGCCTGGATCAGCCTGGGCGCGGGAACGCCGACGCTGGACGCCGAGGGGCCGATCAGTGAGACGGCGGACGTTTCACTGCTGGACGCCGATGCAATCGGGGCACTCCTGACACAGTTCACTGGCCTTCAGAAGCAGATTCCCCCGCAGTACAGCGCCATTCAGGTGGGCGGGCAGCGCGCCTACGCGGTGGCGCGGGCCGGGGGCGAGCTGGACCTGCCCGCGCGGAACGTGGTGATCCACTCGCTGGAGTTGCTGGGCGTCTATGACCGCGTGCAGGACGCGCCGCGCACCTTTGACCCGCAGGACTGGACGCCTGCCGAAACGGGCCTGACCTTTCTCCTACCGGAAGCGCTGGGCGAGTTTCCCACGCTGCTGGTGCGCGCCAGCGTGGGCAGCGGCACCTATCTGCGCTCACTGGCGCGGGACGTGGGCGCGGCGCTGGGTCTGCCAGCCCATTTGGCTGGTCTGGTGCGGACGCGGGTGGGCCGCTACAGCCTTGCCGACGCCGTGCAGATGGAGAATTTAGAGGACGCCACGGGTCTGAGCGATCTGAACGCACTGGACTTTCCGTGCATTGAAGCCGACGACCTGATGGCCCGCGAACTGCGCCAGGGAAAACGCCCCCAGCGCCCGGAAGTCGGGCGGCATGTGGTCACGCTGGGCGGCGAACTGGTGGCCGTGGTGGACGGGAATGGGGAGCAGTTGAAGGTGGTACGGGTGTGGGCGTGAGCCTTCAGGCCGTTTCCAGCCATTCCAGGGCAGCGGCCAGTACCGGATCGGCAGCGGTCTGAAATTCGGCCCAGTCGGTCTCAATGTGGACATCGGGCGGAATGGGGCCGTCGTAAATCTGGCCTGTACGGTCGGCCTCCAGTACGCCAGAGATCACCAGTGCCGCGCCGTCTGGCAGGTCATGCGTGCTGTTTCCAATGGTCTTGCCGCGCGTCGGCTGGCCGAAGGTGCGCGTCCCCGCGCGGCCCAGCATTGACAGCGCAGCCACCTCACCGGAACTGGCGGTCATCCCAGAGAGGAGAACGGCCACCGGAACGTCGTCTGACACAGTGGGAAAGACCCGGCTGGAAACCCAGACCTCGCAGGCACGCTGATCGGCCTGTTCGAGCATGAAGGCCACTGCCGTATCCACGCCGTCTCTGTCCTCACGCTCGTAGTGCCAGGGCCAGCGCTGCTCACCCCTCACGAACGATCCCAGCAGACCCTCGCCAGTCAGCGGCCCCAGTCCGGCCAGCATGGGATAGCAGTTGCCGCCCAGATTCAGGCGTAAATCGACAATCCAGCGAGTTGCGCCCTGACTGGCAAGGTCCAGCAATGCCGACTGCACAGCGCTTTGATAGGTGCCGCCCTCGCTGAGCTGGCCGCTGCCCCCGTGCTTAGGCAAGACCAACAGGCCCACTCCTGGCCGGACGAGCGACGATTGAGGCGTGAAGGTGAAGCGCGGTAGATCGGCAGCCTCCAGCACGATATCGCCGCGTTGAACGGTGACGGTCATGCTCTGCCCTGTCCTCACCACGTCCTTCGGATACCCGGCGATCAACCCTGCTCCAATCGCCTGACCATTCACCGCCAGTAGCCTGTCACCCAACCGTAGGCCAGCCTGTGCCGCTGGCCCCTGCGGATGCAGTTCCACCACGACGCCGCCCATCCAGGTCAGGCCAAAATCGCCTGGAATGATCTCCTGCCAGCCGGGTTCCCCAAGGAAACTGTGCCCATCGCCCAGCGCCGCCAGCGCGTGCCGAAGCGCGGGATAACAGTCCATCGTCGTTTGCGCGTCGGCGCACAATTTCTGGCATTCCCGCGTCATCTGCGCCCAGTCCACCCGGCCCGCGTATAGCGCTTCCTTTTGAATGATCTCCAGCGCACCATCCAGATACGCCTCCAGATCAGCCCGCATAGCCCGGAGCCTCTTCCGCCCGCACCGCACCGATCCCTTCCAGCCCGCCCGCGATTCTGACCAGCAATTCGTCCTGCAAGGCGGGCGCGATAAATTGCACACCCACGGGCAACCTCTTGCCGTCCACTTCCTCAAATCCGGCGGGGACGCTCAGGGCAGGCAGGCCCGCGAGGTTGACCGCTACCGTATCCACATCGGCGGCGTACATGGTCAGCGGATCGTTCATCTTCTCGCCCAGTCGGAAGGCCGGAAAGGGACTGGTGGGCGTGACCAGCACGTTAAAGTCTGCGAAGGCGGCGCTGAATTCATTGGCGATCAACCTGCGTACACGGGTGGCCTTGCTGTAATAGGCGTCGTAATAGCCGCTGCTGAGGGCGTAGGTGCCGATCATGATGCGGCGCTGGACCTCGCGCCCGAAACCGCGTTCACGGGTGCGGGTCATGCTGCCCAGCACGTCGCCCCCTGGTTCGCGGCTGCCGTAGACCATGCCGTCATAGCGGGCCAGATTGCTGCTGGCTTCGGGCATGGAGATAAGGTAATAGGTGGCGATGGCGTGTTTCAGGGCGGGCAGGCTGACCTCGGCCACGCTTGCACCCGCACCACGCAGCGCGTCCAGGGTGGCGTTCAGCACGGCGCTGACGCCCGCCGTGTTGCCGCCCAGACTCTCGGTGATCACACCAACGCGCAGGCCGCGCAGGTCTTCGGGCGTTCCGGCGGCAAAGGCGGGCGGCGCGTCCAGGCTGGTGGCGTCGCGCCCATCGTGTCCGGCGATGACGTTCATCAGCAGGGCCAGATCGGCGGCGCTGCGGGCCACCGGGCCAATCTGATCCAGGCTGCTGGCATGGGCCACCAGACCGTAACGGCTGACCCGCCCGTAGGTGGGCTTGAGGCCGTACACCCCGCACAGCGCCGCAGGCTGCCGCACCGAACCGCCCGTATCGCTGCCCAGACTCACGGGCACCAGACCCGCTGCCACCACTGCCGCGCTGCCGCTGCTGGTGCCACCGGTCACGCGCGAGGTGTCCCAGGGATTCAGCGTCGGGCCAAACGCGCTGCTCTCGCCGGAGCTGCCCATCGCAAATTCGTCCATATTGGCCTTGCCCACGATCACCGCGCCCGCGTCCAGCAGGCGCTGCACGGCGGTGGCGGTATAGGGGCTGACATAATGCTCCAGCATCCGGCTACCGCAGGTGGTGCGCGTGCCGTTCAGGTTGAGGTTGTCCTTGATGACCATTGGCAGACCCGCCAGCGGCAGGGATTCGCCCGCCGCCAGACGCGACTGCACGGCCACCGCCTGTTCGTCGGCGTGGTCGTTCAGGCTGATCAGCGCATTCAGTCCGCTGGCCGCTTCAGCGCGGGCGCGGGCGGCGGCCAGCAGGGCGGCAGCGGTGGTTTCACCCGCCTGCACGGTGCGGACGAGTTCGGCGGCAGAGTGGGGGTCAGTGGACGGCAGCGACATACCGCGCCAGTGTACCGGGCTGTGAACAGGCGCAAGTGCCGCCACCAGGAGTCCCGCCTCGCCGCAGGCCCCTGCAAACTTGTCTATCCAGCCGTGACTAGGTCAAGGGCGGCCCAGCACGCCGCCGCAGGCGATACGGACTGCGATTGAGAGGGATTGAAAATGCCAGAGATCCGAGCAGGCGTCCAGGCATCCTCGCTCCGAGCTGTCCCAGTCGTAGGCGCTGTTCTGGAGCGGACAGTGAGCAGGGGAAAAACAGGCTCAGGGCGTGGAGTATGGGCATCGGCGCAGTCCCGATTTCTGCCGCGTTCTAGACGGAATCCGTATCGGGGGACCAGATCATCCTCCACGCTGCCAACCTTCACGCAAGCTGGCCTCCGTTCCAGAAAACAGCTCCAGAATGATCTTTTCCCTGACCATGTACGGCAAAAATTTGGTGTCTGAACACATAAAACTGCCGCAAACGACGCTTTATCAGAAAGATGAGATGTTTTATAGAGTTGAGTAAGGGCGGGTGACATATAGTGGGCGCATGCAGGCTGCTGGAGCGTCCAACTGGTCATACGGCCTGCTGACGGATGTGGGTCGTCAGCGACGAGGTGGGGTCAATCAGGACGCCGCCCTGGCGCTGAACCTGCCCCAGGGCGGCCTCTTTGCGGTGGCCGACGGCATGGGGGGACACGCCGCCGGGGAACTCGCGGCCACGCTGGCGCTGGAAGCCCTCAGCAGCCATTACCTGTCCCGCCGCACCTCGCCGCCCGCACGGCTGGCGGAGGCTGTGCAGGCGGCCAACGTGTCAGTGCTGCGCCACGCCGTCGGCGAGTACATGGGCATGGGCACCACCCTGATTGCCGCGCTGATCGACCGGGGCGCACTGATGATCGCCCACGTCGGCGATTCGCGCGCCTACCTGCTGCGCGGCAGCCAACTGCACCGCCTGACCGAGGACCACTCCTGGGTCAGCGAGCAGGTGCGGCTGGGCCACCTGACCGAGGAGGAAGCCAGGGACCACCAGTGGCGCAGCGTGGTCAGCAATGCGCTGGGCGGCGAGGAACGGGTGCGGCTGGAACTGTTCGGGCTGCGGCTGTGCGCCGGGGACCGGGTCCTGCTGTGCAGCGACGGCCTGAGCAGCGTGGTTACCGACACCGAACTGCTGGAACTGCTGGCCCGTCCACTGGTCCCGGACTCGGTGGTGCGCTGTCTGATCGACGCCGCCAACGACGCGGGCGGCCCTGACAACATCACGGCGCTGGTGATCGACGTGCAGCAGGACCAGCACCTGCCCACCTACAACCTGCCCGCCCCCCAGAACAGCGGTCCCGATTACGTGGACGCGCTGCTGAGCGCGCAGCGGGGCAACAGCCTGAACACCTACCTGCTGCTGATGCTGGCCTATTTCACCCTGCTGGGCGTGATCCTGCTGCCCGGCCAGCGTGTGTTGATCGCTGTCGTGGGCACCGCGCTGCTGGCCGGGATTCTGCTGATTCAGCGGCTGGCCCTGATCCGCCGGGCTAGCGGACAGTTGGGCCGTCCCAGCGCTGTCCTCGAACAGGCCAGGAGCGTACCCACCCGCCCCGCACCACCCTCCACACCCCAGCGTTCCACCCACGACACCTGACGCCGGGACAGTCCTGAAACAGGATGATGCCTCTCAGCCCATAGACCGCTATGCTCAGGGCATGAAAGACATTGTCCAGACCGCCGACGCCCCCGCCGCCATCGGCCCCTACAGCCAGGCCGTCGTTTTTGGCAATCTGGTGGTCACCAGCGGTCAGATCCCGCTGACCCCCGACGGCCAACTGGTGGCGCAGGACATCACCGCCCAGACCGAGCAGGTCATGCAGAACCTGCGCGCCGTGCTGCGGGCGGCAGGCACCGACATGGACCGCGTGGTCAAAACCACCGTGTTTCTGGCCGACATGAACGAATTCGCTGACATGAACGCCGTCTACGAGCGCCACTTTCCCGCCCCGGCCCCGGCCCGTAGCACCGTGCAGGTGGCCCGACTGCCCCGTGACGTGCGCGTGGAGATCGAGGTGATGGCCGAACTGCACTGAGCAGGTAGCGGGGCGAGAATGGAGATCCATGCAGAACTCCTGCGACAGAAAATGGCCCCTCTCCTGTGAAGGCAGAGGGGCTTTGCGTGATTCCGTAGACGGGGGCGGCAGGAAGGCCGCGCCCTAATCCAATCTCCTGCTACTCCAGCGTCTGGACGCCGCCGCCGTTGACAAATAGCGTCTGACCGCTGACCCAGCCCGAAATCGGCGCGGCAAAGTACAGCACCGCCCCGGCGATGTCCTCCGGCTCGCCCAGGCGCTTGATGGGCGTGTGGGCCAGCATCTGCGCCTCGATTTCGGGCGTAAGGACGGTGGACAGGGCGTGGGTGCGCGTCGCGCCGGGGCCGACGGCATTGACGCGAACTTCCGGGCCGAAGTCCAACGCCAGATTGGCCGTCATGTGGTTCAGGGCCGCCTTGGACGACGCGTAGGCGCTGATGTTGGGGCTGCGGTTGATGCTGGCCATCGAAGTGATGTTGACCACCGAGCCGTAGCCCGCGTCCTTCATGTGCGGCACGCACAACTGACACAGCCGCCACGCGCTAAAGACATTGAGTTCAAAGACCCGCGCAAAATCTTCCACGCTGATCTTGAAGGGATTCTCGCGGCCCGCGCCGCCGCCCCCGGCGTTGTTGACCAGGATGTGCAGGCCGCCCAGTTCGGCCACCGTGCGCTCCACCAGGTTCACCAGATCCGCGTCCACGGTCACGTTGCAGGCCACTGCGATGGCACGTCCACCCGCCGCCGTGATCTCATCGGCCACCTTCTGAGCGTCACCCACTTTCAGGTCACCCACGGCCACCGCCGCACCCGCACCCGCCAGCATCAGCGTGGAGGCGCGGCCAATGCCGTTGCCACCCCCGGTCACGACGGCCACCTTGCCGTCCAGATCAAAGAGCTTCCGTATGTCCTGTGTGTCCATGTCTGTTCCTCCTGTGGCACGAAATCTGCCGGTCTCCCCCGACTCTAGCGGACGCTTTTCCAGATGCCGGGAGTGGCAAGAGACGATCAAGAGTGTTGGCCCACGCGCCGAAAACGGATGGGAAGGGTGAGAGGTTCGCGGCAAATTCGGGACGCAGCTTTCCGCACCACTGCGCGGCTATACTGACGCGCCTCATGCCCGATGACCTGACCACTCCCGAATCCGCCAGCGCTCCGCTGTACTCGCCCGCGCGGGTGCGGGAACTGCTGACCCAGCACGGGTTGAAACCCACCAAGAGCCTGGGCCAGAATTTTCTGATCGACGGCAACATCCTGCGCGCGATTGCCGAGGCGGGTTTGAGCGGCGGCCCGGCTCAGGGCACACCCGTGCTGGAAGTCGGCCCCGGCCTGGGCGTGCTGACCCGCGAGATGGCCACGCGCGGCGCACAGGTCACGGCACTGGAGAAAGACCAGAAACTGCGCCCGGTGCTGGCCGAGACGCTGGCCGGGCTGGACGTCAACGTGGTCTGGGGCGACGCACTGGAGTTCGATTATTCCTCCTTGCCGCCCGGCACGCGCGTGATCGCCAATCTGCCGTACTACATCACCGGAGTGCTGCTGTCACGCTTCATGCGTGCGCCCGCCATCGTGTCGGCCACCGTGCTGGTGCAGAAGGAAGTCGGGCAGCGGCTGGCCTCCCGGCCCGGCGAGGACAACTACGGCTTTCTCACGGCCCTGGCGTCGCTGTACGGCACGGTCAAGCATGTCCGCGACGTGCCGAAAGGGGCGTTTTTTCCAGCCCCGGACGTGACCAGCAGCGTGATCCGGCTGGACTTTGACCGCTCGCGGCCACCCCCACCGCCAGAATTGCTGAAATTCGTGGAGGCGGCCCTGGCCCACCGCCGCAAGACCCTGCGGAACAACCTCCGCATGATCGGCCAGGATGCAGAGGCCATCGATACGGCGCTGGCGGCGGGGGGCCTGCGCCCGGACGTGCGGGCCGAGGACGTGCCGCTGGACGCCCTGCGGGAACTGGCAGAGCGGCTGGGCGTGCTAGGGTAACAGTTACGATTCTATGCCCGTGAACATTTTGTCTGACCCTCTCTGTGATGGGGCCGCTCGCCTCGCATGCCCCGGTTTTTTAATGGCCCCGTGACCATCACCCCGCTCCAACACCATCTTCTTCTCAATACGGGGTCCGCCCCGGAGGTTTCCCCTTGAAGTTCTACGTAATCGGCGACGTGACCGTTGACCACCTGTACCATCTGAACAAGCTGCCCAGACCCGGCGAGGAAGTCACGCCCCTGCGCGCGAGCATGAAGCCCGGCGGCGCGGGCGGCACCATTGCCGTCACGCTTGCCCGGCTGGGCCACACCGTTACGCTGGCCGCGTGTGTGGGCGACGATCCCTTTGCCGACTACGCCCTGAGCCGCGTGCGCGAGAGCGGCGTGGGCGAGGCGGCCATTCAGCGCAGCGCCGACCACCTGACCAGCACCATCACCCTGATGCAGACGGCGGACGGCCAGCGCACCATGATCAGCGACGGCGCAGCCAACCGCCAGCTCGATCCGTCCAAACTGAAGAAAAAGGATGTGGAGGCGTGCGACGCCCTGATCGTCAATGCCTACAGCCTGATTGAGGGACCGCAGCGCGAGTTCACCTTGCAGGCCGTCGAGTACGCCCGCAGCGCCAAGAAACCCGTACCTGTATTTATCGATCTGGGCACAGGCGCAGTCAACAAGGTGGGCACCGGACTGCGTGAAGAGGCGCTGAATTCGGACTACCTGACCCTCAACCAGCACGAGTTGCAGGCGCTGACGGGCACCCGTTCGATCAGCGCCGCCCTGAAGCAACTGGGCGAGGCCGGGGCACAGAAGGTGGTGGTCAAGGTGGGCAAGATGGGCAGCATCATCTGGACCCCCACCGAGACCGAACTGGTGGACGCCGTGCCGCCGGAAGGCGCAGTCGTGGTGGATTCCACTGGCGCGGGCGACACTTTCACCGCCACCTTTGCCCACGCCATTCTTTCGGGGGCCAGCATGGCCGAGAGTGCCCGCGCCGCCAACGCCGCCGGAGCGCTGGCCGCCACCGGTTTCGGCGCGCAGGAGCATCCCATCACCACCGCCGATCTGGCTGTGGCCGTTCCAAAGACCAAGAAAAAGTAGTCCTTCTCCGCGCAGGCATCAAAACGAGTAGGCATCAAAACGTACAGGCATCAAAAAAAGAGGCACCGACAGATTCTCGGTGCCTCTCTCCTGTCCCAGCTCAGGCCCGCAGCGCAGGCGGGTCCGGCAACACACGCGTGACATACGGCTTCCAGCTCCCGAGCGGCTGGTTGCGCGGAATCGGCTGCCCGGCATCGTTGACGTACACCATGCGGAAGCGCCAGCGCTTGACCTCCAGTTCCCCAGCCTCGCGGTAATGCATTTCCACGTCCAGGTTGGTGGCAGCGGGGTCCGTGTCGCGGGCGGCCAGCAGGTTGAAATCGGTCAGTTTCTGGGTGCCGTACAGCTCTTTGGTGGCCTTGACGGTCTGCTTCTTGGGCGGCGTGCCGTGGACGGGCAGCAGCCGCGACATGCTGGAATAGTCCCGCTTCTGCCAGCAGGACAGGAATTCGGTCAGTGCCTGTTGCGGAGTGGGAGTATTCATACCGCCATTATCTCAAATCCGGCCTCACGTTGCCTTGAGCGTTGTGGCGTATTCGGGGGGGGGCGGCAATCTGGCAAAGGGAGTGCCGATGTGGTCCCGCTAGAGTGCTGAAATGCTCCGTCCCCTTGACCTGACCGTCTGGCCTCGCCGCCAGATTTTCCAGCACTTCCGGCAGAACCCCTGCACCTTCAACGTCACCGTTTCCGTGGACGTGACGGCGTTCAAAAGCAGGCTAAAGGAGGCGGGGCTGCCCTTCGTTCCCGCCCTGATCTATGCCATCTGCACGGTGGTTAACCGGCTGCCCGCGCTGCGAATGGGATTGATCGACGGAGAACAGCCGGGCGTCTGGGACAGTGTCCTGCCCCTCTACACGGTCTTTCACCCGGAGACGGAAACTTTCTCGGCGTTGTGGACCGAGTTGGGCGGGGATTTCGCCGAGTTTCTGGACAACCATCAGGCCGACGCGCAGAACTACAGTTCGCTGCTGGACTACCTGCCCAAACCAGGAACGCCGCCCAACGCCCTGAATATCTCCGTCGCGCCGTGGCTGGGCTTCAGCGCCTTCGAGCTGAACATTCAGGATGGAGCGGATTATTTGTTGCCCATTTTCACGGTGGGACGGTACGAGGAAAGCGCGGGCCGACTGCTGATGCCGGTGGCGCTGCGGGCCAACCATGCGGCCTGCGACGGCTTTCACATCGCGCAGTTTTATCAAGAGCTGCAACGGGAGCTGGACACCTTTACACCCACGCCCTAGCCCTCCACCATCACCCGCCGTGCGCCATCCTCGGCCTGCTTGATACTCAGGACGCGGCTGGCCCCGCTGCCGTCGGTGGTCACGCCCCACAGGGCGGTGGCGACCTCCATCGTCGCCTTCTGATGCGTGACCAGCAGGAACTGCGCGCCGCGCGCGCTGAAGCGTTCCAGAAAAGCGGTGAAGCGGCGGATGTTGGCCTCGTCCAGCGGGGCGTCCACCTCGTCCAGCACGGCCAGCGGTAATCCTCCCGCCCCACCGTCGCCGCCCGCATGGTTCAGCGCGAACAGGAAGCCCAGCCCCGCCATCGTGCGTTCCCCGGCGCTCAGGAGGTTGAGGTTGCGGGTGCGCTTGCCCTTGGGCTGCACGGCCAAACGCAGGCCAGTCAATCGGCCCGAGTCGTCGCTCTCCCCTTCCAGCTCGCCCTCGCCGCCCAGCAGCTCGGTGCTGTAGTCGCGGAAGGCGGCGTTCACGCGGATGAAAGCGGCACGGGTGGCGGCCCCTTCCGCGTCTTGCAATTCGCCCAGGTGGACGCGCAGTTCGGCGGTGGCCCCGTCGGCGTCGGCGGCCTCAGCCCGCTGGGTGGACAGTTCGGCCAGTTCGGCGGCGTGATCGGCCTCGGCGCGGGCGTTGACGGTGCCCAGCCCTTCCAATTCGGCGCGGGCGCGGGCCAGTTCCGCCGTCCACTCGCGCGGGGTGCCGGGCGGGGTGCAGCCGTCGGGCAGAGGTTCCAGGCTGCCCTCGCGGCGGGCCACCAGCACGCGCAAGTCGTCCAGGCGGGCGCGGACCTTGTTCTGGCTGCCGATCAGGTTGGCGTAGGCCAGGGCGGCGGCTTCGCGGGCAGCCTCGGCACGCGGGAATTCGGCTTCGTCCAGTTCGCCCAGCGCGGCTTCGCGGCGGGAGCGTTCGGCGGCGGCGGCGTTCAGGTGGGCGTCCTGGGTGGAGGCGGCCCCGACGTTGGCGTCCAGCCTGGCGCGCAGATCGGCGGCGCGAGTCTGGGCGGATTCGTAAGCGCGCCATGCAGCGGATAATTCGCGGGCCAGGGCCAGCGCCTCGGCGGCCTCGCGTTCGGCGGCGCGGCCTGTCTCGGCGGTGTGGCGGGCAGCGGCCAGCTCAGCTTCCAGCGCAGCCACATCTGGCAGGTCCAGGCCAGCCACGGTCTCCACTTCCGGCCCCAGCCGCGCCAGTAGGCGGTCCCGGTTCTCGCCCAGGCTGCGGGCCTGCGCGGTCAGTTCGGTGACGCGGCGCTCTGCATCGCGTTCCTCACGGGCGGCGCGTTCGCGGGCGGCGAGCAATCCATCGTGGCGCTCGTTGCCGCCGCCCAGCGTCAGCCTCAACCGCTCCAGATCCGCAGAGAACTGCGTTCCCAGCGCATCGGCCTCTTCCAGTTCCGCCTCCAGCTCCTGAAAACGGCGCTGATCGCTCAGGACACCCGCACCGCTGTCGCGCAATCTGCCGCCAGTGATGGCCCCGCCGGGTTCCACCAGTTCGCCGTCCAGGGTGACCAGACGCGGGCGATTGCTGTGGGAGCGGGCAATGCGGTTGGCGGCGCGCAGGTCCTGCACCAACAGTGTATCGGCCAGAATCGCCTGTCCCACCAGCGGCGGATCGCTGGGGCACAGGTCCGCCAGGTTGCCCACCACGCCCGATTCGTGCAGAAATTGAGCGTCGCGGCGGGGGCGGGCGCGGATCAGGTCCAGCGGCAGGAAGGTGGCTCGCCCCCCCGAACGCTTCAGCTCCTCGATGATGTCGCGGGCGTCGTCGGCGCGGCCCACCACCACCTGCTCCAGCCGCCGCCCCAGCGCCGCGCCGATGGCGGTTTCGTACTCGGCAGGCACCGTCAGCAGGTCCGCCACCGAACCCACGATGCCGGGGTGGTCCAGCCGCAGGGCATTGCGCGCGCCCTCGCCGTAACGGGCGTAGCCGTTGAGGGCGGTTTGCAGGCGTTCGCGTTCGCGGCGTAGGGGGGCCACGCTGGCATTCACGCGGGCCAGTTCATTCGTCAGGTGGCGTTCCTGATTCACGGCAGCCTCCCGTTCGGCGGCCAGCGCGGCGTACTGCGATTCGGCGTATTCGCGGGCGTCGCGCGAGGTGGTCAGCCGTTCGGCAGCCGCTTCCAGGCTTTCAGAGGCCGTTTCCAGATTGCCCTCAGCCCGCTCCAGTTCGGCGCGCAGGGTTTCGCGGCTGGCATCCGCACGGGCCAGACCCTCGGCGGCGCGGGCAGCCAGCGTGCGGGCACGGGCCAGTTCGGCGTCCAGCGTGCGCGCACGGCGTTCTGCCGTCTCAGCCTCGCTGCGAATCTGGGCGGAAGCAGTTTCCAGCGCGGCCAGATCGGGCGCAGGCTGGGCTGGGGGCGAAGTGGGAAGGCTGGCGAGTTCCGCCTGCAAGCCCTCAGCCTCGCTATGCAAATGGGCGCGGTAACGTTCCGCCTGCGCGTGGGCATCTCGCGCGGCCTTGAGTGCGTCCAGCGCCCCAGCGTGGGCATCCCGCCGGACACGGGCATCCTGGGCAGCCTCACGGGCACTCTCCACTCCAGCGGCGGCGGTCTGGACTTCGGCGGCCAGCGCGGCACTCTGAATGTCGAGCTGTGCTGTTTCGGCCCGCGCCCCAGCAATCTCACGGTGGAGGGCGGCCTGACGTTCGCGTTTCAGGGCGTCTTCCAACGTCAGCATCCGCAGGCTCAATTCACGCCATCGGCGGGCCTGCTGGGCGGCGCGCTCCAATCTCGAAACCGCCGCCTCGCGCTCATCCAGCGGAAGGCGCAACTGGGCCAGATGGGTGTCGGCCTCCTTCAAGCGGGCCTCAGTTTCCTGGCGGGCGCTGACGGCGCGGGACAGCCCGGCGGCCTCCTGCACGTAGCCCAGCAGCGTGCGGCCCTCCGCGCCCACCACGCCGCTGACCTCGCCCTGGCCGATCACCGCCAGCCCCCCTGGACCCAGCCCGGTGCCTCGCAGAGCGGCCTGAATGTCGCGGGCGCGCACGAGCTTGCCGTTCAGATCCTGTTCGCCCGCGCCGTCGCGGTAGATGCGGCGCGACAGGTTCACGCGGCCCTCCGGAGTCTGCAATTCCAGTTGCACCTCCGCCAGCCCCAGCGGAGCCTTGCCGCCACTGCCGTGAAAGATCAGTTCGCTGCCCCGCCCGGCCCGCAACTCGCGCGCTCGCGCTCCGTGCGTGACCCAGCGCAGGCCCTCCACGACGTTGCTCTTGCCGCTGCCGTTGGGACCGATCACGGCGCTGACGCCGGGACCGAACTCCAGCCGGGTGCGTTCGGCGAAGCTCTTGAAACCTTGCAGGGTGATGGAGCGCAGCATGGCTGCGGGTCTAAGGGTCAAGGGGCTGAAGGTGCAGGAAAGGCGAGTTTCCCTGACACCCTCAGCCTTTCAGACCCTTAGACCTCCCCCCTACTCATCGGCGCAGTCCTGCCGCGTGAACGGATCGCGCATGTTGATCTGGCCCAGGGTATCCACCGGCTGACCATTCAGCACAAAGGACACATCGTCGCCGCGCGTGTCCAGCAGGGTGCGAGTCAGGGTACACAGCAGCATGCGCTCGCCGCTGGCACCGTAGCGGAGGTTGGCGTAGGCGGCAGGCAGATCGACGTAATAATGCGTGCCGCGCAGGTAAACCTTGGGGGCCGCCGTTCCCGCAGGCACCACCGCCAGATTGGCCGAGCTGTTGGGGCCAGCCGCCCAGACGTTCAGGGCCGCCTGGGCCACGGCGCGCGGGTTGCTCTGGGTGACCTGCACGGTGCGGGTCTCGGCTTTCAGGGTGCGGACCTGGGGATCGGTGAAATACACCTGAACCTTCATGGCGGTGCGCTCGGCCAGTTGCAATTTGGGGGCTTCCGGCAGCGCAGGCGGCTTTTGCACCGCCTGATAGGCCAGGACGGCAGCGGCCAGCAGCGCGGCGCAGATCACGTTGAACAGCGAGAACAGGCGGCGGATCATGGCGTCGCTCCAGACGTGGTGGCCGTGACGTTGGCGTTGTTGTTGGCGCGGGCGGTCAGGTAGGTGGCCACCGAGCGGGCCACCGCCACCGACAGCGCCTGCAACCGCCGCTCCACACTCAGATTCGCCAGATCCTTGGAGTTGCTGGCCCAGCCCAGTTCCAGCAGCAGTGCGGCCTGCGGAGCCTCGCTGAGGGTCATGACCCTGGAAAGGTTGCCCTGCCCCGCCGTGATGTTGCCGCCCTTGAGTTCGCCGCGCAGCAGTTCGCTCAGGCGGCGTGTGCCCCCGGTGTCGCCCACCACCAGCGAGCCGTAGGGCAACGTACTGCCCACCCGCACGCTGTTGACCAGTTGGGACGGGGCCTTGCCGCTCGGCTCGTAGACGGTCACGCCGCTGCGGGTCGAGCCGGGAAAGCGCCCCAGGTCCAGCGCCAGATACACGTCGCTCTGGCGGGCCAGTTGCTGTTTCTGATCGCGGCTCAGGGCGCTGCCCGTGTCGCGGGTCACCTGCACCTGCCAGCCTGCCTTGGTCAGCATCTCGGCGGCGCGGCGGGCCACATCCAGCGTGGGGTCGCGGCCAATTCCGGCCACCTTGACCGGGTCCAGCACGATCAGCGGGCGCGTGACCCGCTCCAGAATCGCCGGGCTGCCGCGTGGGATACCCGGTCCCAGGTCCAGCACCACCCGCACGCCGCCGGGACGCACCACCTTGTACACGCGGTAGCCGCTGGCGGCGGTGATCGGGGCGCTCAGAATCAGGTCATCGCCGTCGCGGCTGACCTCTGCGGACGGCAGGAAGGCCCCGCGCGTGGTGTATTTGCGGGCCTCGCCTTTCACGCCGCGCAGACGCACCACCACGCGGCTGCCGCGCGCCTCGTCGGTCAATTGCACGTCGCGGCTGAGGTCCAGCACCAGCCGGTCACTGTCCTGGCCCGCGCGGCTGCTGACGCCCAGCAGTTCGGGCTGCACCAGCGTCAGCTTGCCCTGCTCGTACCTGGCTCCCAGCCCGGTGGCCAGGGTGGACAGCGGCAGATACACAGAACCGTTCACCCACGTCGCCGCCTGCCCCTGAATCCGCCGGGTGTCGAACTGCACCGTGTTGAAATCCGTGGTGGCGCGCTCCTGATCCAGATCGATGGGCAGCAGCAGCGTGTGGCCCAGGCCGGTAATCCTCATCACCGAACCGTCGCGGACCACATTGACCAGCTTGCCCAGCGCGTCCACATTGACGTACTCCGCGCCGTACAGCCCGATGCTGTCGACCTGCTGACCCGCCAGATTCAGCTTGCCGTAGGTGATCTGCGCGCCCGCCAGCCCGGCCAGCAGCAGGGCCGCCGCCAGCAGGGGCCAGGAACGCCGCATCCCACCACGGTTGTTGCCAGGGGGCGACTTTGGAAGAAACGACTTCACAGCGTCCACATCACATTGACCACAGTACACACATCACAGTACCCACTTCACAGCGCCCACATCACAGCGCACGCAGTTCCCGCTGCACGGTCTTCTCGGCCTCGGCGCGGCGTTTGTCGTGCAGCTTCTTGCCGCGTGCCAGGGCCAGTTCCACCTTGAAATAGCGGCCCTTGGCGTACAGGCGGGTGGGAATCAGGGTCAGGCCCTTTTGCTCCAGCCCGCGCTTCATCTTGGCGATTTCCTCGCGGTGCAGCAGCAGGCGGCGGGTGCGGCGCGGCTCGTGGTTGTTGTAGGTGGCCTCGTTGTAAGTGGGAATATACAGGCCCTCCAGATCGACGTTGCCGCCCGCGAGGCGGGCAAAGGCGTCGCGGAAATCGACGCCCCCGGCGCGGACGCTCTTGACCTCACTGCCGGTCAGGCTGATGCCCGCCTCGAAGCGCTCCAGCAACTCGTACTCGTAATGGGCGCGGCGGTTGGTGTACACGCCCCGCAGTCTAGCAAAGCTGGTGTGAGGTGTTTTGACATCCTCAGCATCTCGCCCCATCCCGGCCTGCGCGAACGCGGCAACAACGGGTGCGCCATCAGCAGCATGAACGGGACAAACAGCGCCAGCGCGTGGGCCATGAAAGCCAGCGCGATCATCAGGGCGAAGACGCTCAGGTTGATCAGCGTCCGCTGCCCGAGCCGTTCGGCCCGCCAACCGGGAGGCATCAGGGCATGGCTGACCGCGTGCCGCAGCATCAACAGGAAGACCAGTCCAATCACCGGCGAGGTAAACGGCGGCAGCGCAACGAACATCAGGGAGACGATGTTCAGAAGGGCCAGCCTGGGACCAACGTGCGAGTGGCGGGCCTGAAAGCGGGTCTGGCTGACCCAACCGATGTCCACCATCAGAAAATTTGTGAGGAAGGAATACAAACAGCCGGGGCAGCAGATCGACCAGTGCGCTGTTCACCGCCTGGACACGTTCGGCGCTGCCCAGCGTCCGTGCGATTTCCGACACGCGCAATTCCAGCACCAGTAGCGTGAACACGATGGCAAAGACGTCGTCGCTGAGGCCATTCACCCGGCTGGCCAGAATGTTGTGTGCGATAGATTAGGGCAGGACAGCTTCGGCCATGCGACACGCTGCCCCGCCCCAAATCAACCCTTATTTTAAGCGCTACGCCTACTTCTTGGGCGGCTTGCTGGGCCGCACTTCCACCTTGCTGGGCAGCGTCCGCACGGGCATATTCAGCAGGTCCACCGTGAGCTGCGCGATGTCTTCCGGCTGGATCTTCCAGGCATCGGCGTCACTGGGCGTGTGCCCGGCGAAGTGGGTGGCCACGCTGCCGGGCATGATCTGCGTCACCTTGATGTCGTGCTGGCGCAGGTCCAGGGTCAGTACCTCGGACAGACCGTTCAGCCCGAATTTGCTGGCGTTGTAGGCCGCCCCGCCCGCAAAGGGGTTCTTGCCCGCCAGACTGGACAGCGTGAAGATGTAGCCGCCCCGCTTCTTGAGGGCCGGAATGCCCGCCTTGATGGTGTAGAAAGCCCCCGACAGGTTGGTGTCGATCACGTCCTGCCACTGCTCGATGCTCATGTCGGCCACGTTGGCGAAGTTGCCCACGCCCGCGTTGACAAACAGCACATCCAGACCGCCGAAAGCCTCAGTGTGGGCGCTGACCTCACGCTCCAAGGCCGCCGGGTCGCGCACGTCGCAGACCACGCCGCGCGCCGTGCCGCCGATCTTGCGGGCGGCCTCGGTAATCTCGGCCTCGTTGCGGCTGGTGATGGTCACAGCGTAGCCCGCCTCTGTCAGAGAACGCGCCACCTCGTAGCCGATGCCCTTGCTGGCCCCCGTGATAAAGGCGCTGCCGCGCGTGCCTGCCTTGCCCTGTTCTGTTTTGTTCTGCGCCGATTGGTTCTGTGCTGTCTGGTCAGTCATTCCCCGACGCTAACACGCTCCGGGTGCAGGCCATTGAATGAACGGGCGCAGTACCTGAGCGCAGCCATGAACCGGAGACGGGCGCGGACCTCAGCGCGGGGGATTGCCGTTCCGGGAGTTCGCCGCAACCGGATAGCCGTCCTCCGGTTGGGCTTCCGGGTCTGCCGAATGCCGCAGGTAGGAATTCACGGCAACGGCCAGCGCGACGGCAACGGCCCCCAGCACGGTCAGGACAATCAGCTCGGCCACGCTCAGGCCCAGCAGGGCGGCAAGAACCAGCCCAACTGCCCCGCCCAGCACCACCCAGGCCGCCCGGTGGCGCAGGCTGATGGTCATACAGCGCCTCAAATATGCATTCCTATTCATGTGGCCTCCCTTAATCTGGACTTCAGCATAAGGCAAGACTGGGCTGTGGGTCAGCAACACCCGCACGCTTCATCGGCTGGCAGGAGACCAATAATCAGGAATGGCGCAGGGAAACTAAACGGGATAGTAGTCCGCGAAGTACGGCCCACTCAGGGAAGGCGCTGGGCCAACTGGTCATACACGAAGTTGGCGGCCTCTGCCCGGTGCTGATAGACGTCCCAGAGGGTAAATTCCTGACCCACGCTGACCCTGTCGCCTTCGGGCAGGGTCAGGTCCAGGCGGGCGGTCAGCTTGAGCCACGGCAACAGCGCAGAGGGGGTATTCAGCACCGGGGTCACGCGGATGGCCCCGGCATTGGTGGCGTCAGTGCTGATGGTGGCCCCTGGATACCGCCGCTTGAGCGCGTTTCCCGAGTCCCGCCGCATGGCGTCCAGCACGCTGGCCTGATCGCTGCCGCCCAGCAGATTGGGACCCACCATCTGCGGGTCCAGGATCACGTAGGTGGCCGTGGCCAGCCGGGCACCAGTCCAGGCGGCGGGCAGGGCGGTGGCGGGCGTCTGGGCCTGGGCAGACATCTGGGCAGGCAGCAGCAGAGCGGTCAGGACTACGGCGGGCACGAGGCGGGTCTGGGGCTTCATCTGCACAGTCCAGCACACCCTGTCTGATGGGCCGTGAAGCGGGGATGAGGCAGATGCTGCCGGGCAGACGCCTCCCACAAAGACCCCCGAACCCAGGCGCTACAGTGGCCCGCATGCAGGACCTTCTGACCACCATGCGCCGCCTGCGCGCCCCGGACGGCTGTCCCTGGGACGCCGAGCAGACCCACGCCTCGCTGCGCCCGTATCTGCTGGAAGAGGCGGCGGAAGCCGTGGACGCCATCGACAGCGGAAGCCCGGCGGAACTGGCCGGGGAACTGGGTGACGTGCTGCTTCAGGTGGCCTTCCATAGCGTGATCGCCGAGGAAGAGGGCACTTTTTCTTATGCGGACGTGGAGGGGGCCATCGTGCAGAAGCTGGTGCGGCGGCATCCGCATGTCTTTGGGAGCGCGGTGGTCAGCGGCAGCGCCGAGGTGGTCAGCAACTGGCAGGCCATCAAGGCGGCGGAACAGGGCGGCAAACCCCGCCGCGCACTGGACCAGGTTCCGTCGGCACTGGGCGCACTGGCCCGCGAGGCAGCGACGCAGAAACTGGCGGGCGTTTCGGGAGGGCGGGAAGATGTGGCCGGGATTCTGGAGGCCGCCCCCGATTCACCGCAGGGCGTCGCGGACGTGCTGGCCGCCGTGGTGGCCTGGGCACGCGCGCAGGGTGTGGACGCCGAACTGGCGCTGCGGGACCACACGACACGCACCCTGCAAGGGCTGCCGGACGAGAGCGCCGCTTCGTGAGCGATCAGCCCAGCACGGACCCACTGGACGTTTCGCTGCTCGAAGATGTTCAAACCAGAGGCGACACCAGAGGCAATTTGGACCCCTGGGAAGGCTGGCTGGCCGCGCGCCGCCGTCAGACGCTGCATCTGCCCGACTACCGCCCCGCCGCCGTGCTGGTGGCCCTGACGCGTGAGGCAGACCCACGCGTGCTGCTGACCGTGCGGTCCTCGGAACTCCCCACCCACCGGGGCCAGATCGCCTTTCCGGGCGGCAGTCTGGAGGCCGGAGAAAGCGTGATCGCCGGGGCCGTGCGCGAGGCGTGGGAGGAGGTGGGCCTGGACCCCGCCACCGTCACCGTACTGGGCGAGATGGACGACGTGTATACCCCGGCAGGCTTTCATGTCACCCCGGTGCTGGCGCGCGTTCCGGCCCAGCCCGCGCTGAGACTGTCAGGGGAGGTGGCCCAGCTTCTGCTGCCCACCCTCTCGGAGCTGCGCGCCCTGACCCCCACCCGCGAAAACCGCCAGATGCCGGACGGGCAGCCGGTGGTCCTGTACCGCTACCCCTGGCAGGGCCACGACATCTGGGGCATGACCGCGCGGGTGCTGCACGATCTGCTGACGGACGGGCCGCTGTAGAGCAGTTGTCATAAAGAGACCACCTTTATGACCGAGCAGAGCGAGTGACTTTTGCCGAGCAGGACGGAGAATGGAGTCACCGGAAGTCTTTTTTCCGGTGACGTAATTCGGAGAACTGCTCTAGGCAGCGCTGAACAGGCGGCATTGAAACGGCCTGCATATCCGGCAGCCTGCCCCCGCCTCCCTGGCACAGAAAAAACCCCGCCAACGAGGCGGGGCATCACAACCACAGGGCTGAATTTAGCGGGTGGGGTTGATGGTGATCTGACCGTTGGTGGTCACGTTGTAGGTGCTCAGGAAGGTGCGGTAGCCGGGGGCGATCAGCACGATCTCGTGGCTGCCCCGGTCCACCTGCACGTTCAGAGCGCCGCTGCTGATGGTCCCGGCTTCCTGACCGTCCACGAACACGCGGGCGTTGTTCACGCTGCTGCGGATGGTGATGGTCAGCTTGGTGGGGGTAGGCGGGGTCACAACCACGGCGGCGAACTCGGCGTTCACGTTGGTGGTGGCTCCGGCACGGATGGCGACGGTGGTGGAAATGTCGCGGTAGCCGGGGGCCTGAATCCGCACGGGGTAGCTGCCGGGGCGCAGATCGTTGTAGGTGACGTTCGCGCCGCCCAGCCGCTGGCCGTTCAGGGTCACGGTGGCGTTGTCCACGTTGGCCCCCACGAACAGGCTGCCGGTGCTGATCGGCGTGACGCCAGCAACCGTGTAGAAGGCCGTATCGGAGACCCAGGAGTTCTGGGGAATGGGCGTGACCACGATGCTCAGGGCCTGGGCCAGACCGGCCTGGCTCTTGGCATTCACGGTGGCGAACTGGTCCTGGGTGGTCTTGAAGGAGCTGATCTGGCCCAGGTTCAGTTCGGTCAAGCTGGCCAGCGCCAGCACCTTGTTCTGGCCGATGGGGCCAGCAATGTCGAAGGTGAACTTGTCGCCGGGGGCGGGGAAGCTGCGGGTGGTGTTGGCCTTGACGAAGTTGGCCTCGCTCAGGCGGTTGGGCAGGATCTGGTCCACGCTGCCGTCGGGGTTGACGTTGAACAGGTAGACGTAGGCGTCACGGTTGACGGTGGCGCTGATCACGGCCTTGTCGCCGACCTTGTAGGCCGGGTTCTGTGCGCCACTGGAGTCCTTATCGACGCGCACGCTGACGCTCAGGTCGGGGGTGGTGGGGTTCACGATGATGCTCTGGGCACTGATCTTGGGGGCGGCGGCGGCGGTAGACAGCAGCAGGGCTGCGGGGATCATCAAGAGTTTCTTCACGGGTGGTACCTCCGAGATGCAGGTTAAGCCGGGCAACATGACGGGCCATGAGTGCGCCAGGGGGCAACGTTAATAGTGCTTCAGCTTACCGTCAGCAGCATGACGGACGGCTGACGCGCGTGTCAGTGGGCGGTTCCGACGCGGGCGCTGTTGCCCTTCACCCCCATCTGACCGAAGTTTCATTAAGATCGGCGCTCTGAGAGTTTCGCGCCGCTGCCGCAGACAGATCAGGCACCCCTATCCACTCGCTTCCACACTGTCTCCGGGCCAGTTCCACACCCCCCACCACGTCTTTTGTCACGCCTAACCCTGCTAGCCTCATGCCATGAGCGCGCCGTCTTCTGCCCAGAACACCCCCCGGCCACAGGGAGCCGGGCGGGCGGCACAACTGGCGCTGTGGACGGTGGGGGTGGCGCTGGTGGTGCTGGGCCTGAAGTTTGTGGCCTACCTGATGACCGGCAGCGTGGCGCTGTACTCGGACGCACTGGAAAGCGTGGTGAACGTGGCGGCGGCGCTGGCGGCCTTCGTGGCGCTGCGCGTGGCGGCCCTGCCCGCCGATCAGAACCATCCCTACGGCCACACCAAGGCCGAGTATTTCAGCGCGGTGGCCGAGGGCGTGCTGATCGTGCTGGCGGCCCTGAGCATCGGGCGCGAGGCGATTGGCGGGCTGATGAACCCACGCGAGCTGGACGCCCCCTACGCGGGCCTGCTGGTCAACGCGGGGGCGGGCGTGATTAACATGCTGTGGGCCGGGCTGCTGCTGCGGGTGGGGGCCGAGTTGCGCTCCCCGGCGCTGCTGGCCGATGGACGGCATCTCAGGACCGACGTGCTGACCAGCGTGGGCGTGCTGCTGGGCGTGCTGGCCGCCAAGCTGACCGGGCTGACCTGGCTGGACCCGGCGCTGGCGCTGCTGGTGGCGGTCAACATTCTCTGGAGCGGTTTTGGTCTGGTGCGCGAAAGCGTGGGCGGCCTGATGGACGCCGCCGTGGACCCACAGACCGAGAAGCGCATCCGCCGGATCATGAGCGAGCAGGGCGACGGCGCGCTGGAAATGCACGATCTGCGGACCCGCCACGCCGGACGGCTGGCCTTTATCGAATTCCACATGGTGGTCCCCGGCGAGATGTCCGTGCAGCAGGCCCACACCATCTGTGACCGCCTGGAAGACGCCATCCGCGCCGAGATGCCCGACAGCAGCATCACCATCCATGTGGAGCCGCAGGACAAGGCCAAGCACCACGGCGTGCTGGTGCTGTAATAAGGACTCCGATTGAAAGGTGTTGGAAACACCTGGAAATCCGAACGGAGTGAGTGGGAGAAAAACGGATTCCGTCTGTTCCGTGCAGAAATCGGGACAGCGCCGCTTCCTGCACTCCACGCCCGGAACCCGTGTAGCGCGGGTGGTCCTCCCCTCTACGTCCCACCTCTGAACCCAGCCGCCACAGCCAGCAGGCCGGAACCGGGAATTAACGGCATGTTTGTCCAAGCGTAATCCAGTAGACTTTTAATATGCTTGTACGCGACTGGATGACCCGTGACCCCGTGACCGTGACCCCCAGCACGCCCGTCATGGAAGCGCTGAAGACCCTTAAGGACGGCAATTTCCGCCGTCTGCCGGTGATGGACAAGGGCAAGCTGATCGGGATCACCACCCGCAAGGACCTCAAGGACGCCATGCCCAGCAAGGCCACCACCCTGAGCGTGTGGGAGCTGAATTACCTGCTGAGCAAGCTGACGGTGGCCGAGATGATGGCCCGCCCGGTGATCACGGCAGCCGAGGGCGAGTACATGGAAGACGCCGCACTGCGGATGCAGGAACACCATGTGGGCGGCCTGCCCGTGCTGGATGACAGCGGCAAGCTCAGCGGCATCATCACCACGATGGACGTGCTGCGCGCCTTCACCGAGATCCTGGGCATGCGCGAGGGCGGCCAGCGCATCACGCTGGAGATGCCCGACACCCCTGGCAATCTGGAAAAGGCCACGCGGGCGATTGCACCCAGCAACATCATTAGCGTCGCCACCTACGATGGCCGGGAGAACCGCCGCCGCTTCGTGATCCGCGTCAGTGGTGAGGGCACGGAGGATGTCAAGCCGCGCGTGCGCGATTCGGGGATTACTGTTCTGGACTGAGCAAAGTCAGTCTGAAGTCAAGCCGCCAGCAGCGAGTTTCGTCGCTCTGGCGGTTTGACGTTTCTCCCTCTCGCCTACAGCAGATGTCATAAAAAGACCATTTTTATGACCGAGTGGAACGAGAGACTTTTGCCGCGCAGGATGGAGAATGGAGTCGCCGGAAGTCTCTTTTTCCGGTGACGTCATTCGGAAACCTGCTCTACTTCATCGCCGCCCACGCCGCCGACACGGCCACGCCCCGCTCGAACTCATGGCCCAGAGCGGCGAAGGCGTCTTCCAGCATTCCGGCGACACCTAAAGCGTCGTAGCGGTCCGCGTAGCCCATCGTGCTGACGCGGAACACGGTGTCCTCATGGGGAGCCTGACCAGCCAGGGCACGCTGGCCCAATCCAGTCAGGGCGGCGGCGATCTGGCGGCCCGTCAAGCCTTCGGGGGCTTTTAGTACGGCGACAGCAGGGCTGGGGCGGGTGGTCCAGGACGGGCAACCCAGCGCGGTTCCGGCGGCGATCAGGGCGTCGGCCTTGCGCTTTTGCTCGGCCCACAGCACTTCCAGCGGCACGCCCAGCGGGCGGTCCAGCGCCGTGGACAGGGCGTAGATCAGGTTGATGGCGGGGGTTTGCGGCGTGTTGCCCGCCTTCTGGCCCTTCAATTCGCGGGTCAGGTCCAGGTAGTAGCCGTGGGCGGTGTTCTGCACCATGCGAGCCTGCACTTCCGGGCTGAACAGCACGAAGCCCAGGCCGGGCGGGGTGGCTGTGCCCTTCTGGCTGCCCGAGACGATCACGTCCACGCCCCATGCGGCAGGCCGCAACTCCGCCACGCCGTAGGAGGTCACACAATCGGCAATGATGATCAGATCGGGATTCTGGGCCTTGACCGCCCGCGAAATCGCTTCCAGATCGTGCAGCGCCCCGGTGCTGGTCTCGCTGTGGGTGATCAGCAACGTTGTGGCGTCGCGGCTGGCCTCCGCGATTTCATCGGCGTCCAGCAGTTCGCCCCAGGGCCGGGCGACGATCCCCACGTCGTAGCCGAAGCGTTTCGCCATGTCGCCCCAGCGCTCGCTGAATTTTCCGGCCTGCGCGTTGACCACTTTGGCCCCGGCGGGCGTGGTGCTGACCAGCGCGCCCTCGAAGGCCCCGGTGCCGCTGCTGGTGGTGATCACTGCCTCGTAGGGATCGCCCAGCAGACGGCTCAGTTTCCCCCGCGCCTCCATCAATTTGGCAGCAGCGTCGCGGCTGCGGTGGTGCATCTGCGGCTGGGCCAGTTCCAGCAGCACGCGCGGGTCCACCTCCACCGGGCCGGGGGCGATCAGGCGTTCGCGGTTCAGCGGAATATGGGCAGCGGGGGCCGTCTGGGTCATGGGTCCAGAGTAGACCCGGCACGGCGACACGCGGAGCAGAGGTCTGAACCGCCCGCACCCTCCGCCTTGCAACCGTAGCCGCTGGCACGCCTCCAGATGACGAATTAAGGCAAGATCGCGTATGCCCTCCCCCACCCCGGCCCCCTGGCGCGGCCACCCGGCAAGACGAACCGTAGCTGCCCTCTGCGGCCTGATGTTCCCTTCCCTGGCCGCCGCCCACTACGCCCCGGCCCTGCCACTGAGCGCCATCGCCCAGCCTTCCCGGCAGTTCGGACTGCCCTTCGCAGGTGCGCCCGGCCCCGATTCCTGGCTGCTGGGTCAGGGCTATGGCAATACCACCGGCGCGTACCGGCAGCGGCGCAGCACCTACGGCAACTTGCAGGGCATCCACGCCGGGCTGGATTTCAGCGCGCCGTGTGGCACCCCGGTGCGCGCCATCGGCGACGGCACGGTGGCCGAAGTGGACGGCCCACACGGCAGCCTGCCGCACAACGTTGTGATCGACCACGCGGGCAACCTGAGCAGCCTGTACGGACACCTGCTGAAGCGGGCTCCGTTGCGAATTGGGCAGAAGGTCACACGCGGGCAGGTGATCGGGCAGAGCGGCGACTCGCAGGGAACATGCATCAGCGCGCCGCACCTGCATCTGGAACTGCGGGACCGGGCGCATCAGCGTTTCTTCAACCCGCTGCCGTACATTGCCGCCGACTGGGACACGCTGGCGCTGGCAGGCAGCTTCGGGCGCGGCTACGAGTATGACCTCAGCGCCCCGCGCAAGTGGCAGTCGCCGGACTCGCAACCCGCCGCCCTGCGCGGGGGCCGCCTGCTCAACGAGTTTGCCCGGCCCTGGCCGATTGCTCCGGGAGGCGCACGGTGAAGCTCGCCTTCATAGCACTGTTGCTAGGCACCTCTGCCGTGGCCGCCACCCTCCCCTCTCGCACCGTGCTGAGTGGCGAGTGCTGCCCCGGCACGGTCTGGACACCAGATTCAAAAGCCCTGCTTTTTCTGGATGGGCCACCCGCCCGCGCCAGCACCGGCTTTTACGAGGTGGCAGCCACGGGAGGCGAGGTCACACGCAGATTCTCCAGCATCGCCTATTTCTCGCCCAAACTGCGCTGGGCGGTGCGGCCCGGTTCCGGGGAGGCGACGGTGCTGGAGCGGCTGGCCGACGGCAAACGCTTCACGCTGCCCACCTTCGGCGCGGACGTGACCTGGAACGACGCCGAGGACGGGCTGGCCTACACCCGCAGCGACACCAGCGGCAACTATGACCGCCGCGCTACGCGGGTCTACGTGGCCGACGCCTTCGGTTCCCCGCGCAACGTCGCCACCCTCTACGGCGGCGGGGTTAGCGGCTGGGTGGACGACACCACGCTGCTGCTCTCGGGCAAGAGCGCGCCAGGCAACCGGGACCGGGAGCTGTTCACGCTGAACACCCGCAGCGGCGCGAAAAAGACGTTGCGGACGGCGCTGGGCTTCCGGGGCATCAGCCTCAGCCCGGACGGGGCGCGGGTGCTGTACACCATTTCCTTCGACAGCGCCGCGCGTAACGGCCTGTGGCTGCAAAGCACGGCGGGCAGCACGCCAACCGAGATCAACGATTACGGCGCTTACCGCTGGCGCGACGCAGGACGCTTTCTGCTGATGCCGCTGAAGACGGATGGCGACGCGCATGTGCTGCGGCAGTACACGGTGAGTCTGAATGGCTGGAACACGCTGGGAGATTTGGGCGATCAGGTGCGGCAGGGCGACTGGAATGTCAGCCCGGACGGCAAACTGCTGAATTTCCTGAGCGCGAAGGACGGGAATGTGTGGGTGCTGACTTTGCCGTGAGGCGGGGAGAACCGCTCTAACGCTGAAACATCAATTGAAAGGGCGCTCTGCCATCAGCTCCAGAGCGCTCCTTTCGGTCCTGCTACTTCACCACGATATTGATGATCCGCCCCGGCACGTAAATCTCCTTGACCACCGCCTTGCCCTCCAGAAAGCGGGCCACATCCGGCTCGGCGCGGGCGGCGGCCAGGGCCTCATCCTGCGTGGCGGTCTTGGAAATACTGACCTGACCGCGTACCTTACCGCCCACCTGCACGCCAATTGTTACCGTATCGCGCACGGCGGCAGCCTCATCAGTGGCGGGCCAAGACTGGACATGCACGCTGCCTTCCAGACCGCGCTCGTGCCAGATTTCCTCGGCGATGTGGGGGACCACCGGGGCCAGCATCAGGTTGAAGATGTTCAGCGCCTCGTCCCATTCCGGGGTGCCATAAGCGGGCGAGCGGCGGGCGCGCACCAGAATATTGGTCAGTTCCATCAGCGCGGCGACAATCGTGTTGAAGCTCAGACGGTCAAAGTCGCCCGTCACCTTTTTCAGCGTGCTGTGAATGCCGTAGCGCAGATCAGCCACCGTCACCGCCTCGTCCGGTCCTGCCGTGCGCTCGCCGAAGAACAGCGTCCACACCCGGCTCAGCCACTTGGACGGGCCGTTGATGCCCTGCGGATCCCAGGGGCCGCCCACCTCCCAAGGCGCGATGAACAGCAGGTAGGTCCGCACCGTGTCCACGCCGTACTCGCGCACCAGATCGTCGGGGTCCACGACGTTGCCGCGCGACTTGCTCATCTTCTCGCCGTCCTCACCCAGAATGATGCCCTGGTTACGCAACCACGCGAACGGCTCGTTCTGGGTGGTCAGGCCCATGTCACGCATCACCTTCGTCCAGAAGCGGCTGTACAGCAGGTGCAGGATGGCGTGTTCGATGCCCCCGGTGTACAGGTCCACGGGCAGCAGGTTCGCCTTGGCCGGGTCAAACGGGTGCTGATCGTCGTGCGGCGACAGGAAACGGTACATGTACCAACTGCTGTCCACGAAGGTGTCCATCGTGTCGGTGTCGCGCTCGGCAGGGCCGTTACAAATGGGGCAGGTGGTCTGGACCCACTCGCGGTCCAGTTTCAGGGGACTCTGGCCGGATGCCGTGAAGCCCTTGAATTCGGGCAGTTTGACGGGCAGTTGATCTTCGGGGACGGGCTGTGCGCCGTGTTCCGGGCAGTAGACGATGGGAACGGGAGTTCCCCAGTAGCGCTGGCGGGCCAGCAGCCAGTCGCGCAGGCGGTAGGTCGTTTTGGCCTTCGCCACGCCCTGCGCCTCCAGCTTCTCGATCACAGCGTCGATACTGACCTTGCCACCGGGCAGACCGTCAAATTCGCCGCTGTTGACGATCATGCCGGGGCCGCTGTAAGCCCCCTCCGCGTCCGCGCCCATCGGCTCGGCCCCCTCGGCGCGGATGACCTCGGTGATGTCCAGCCCAAATTTGCGGGCGAAGGCGAAGTCGCGCTCATCGTGGGCAGGGACGGCCATGATGGAACCCGTGCCGTAGGTGACCAGCACGTAATCCGCCACCCAAACCGGCACCTGATGGCCGCCGATGGGATGGGTGGCAAAAGAGCCAGTGAACACGCCTGTCTTCTCGCCCACGTCCTGCTGGCGCTCCACGTCGGTCTTGCGACCCGCTGCCGCGATGTACGCCTCCACATCTGCCCGCTGTTCATCGGTGGTCAGTTCGGCCACCTTGGCGTGTTCGGGGGCCAGCACCAGGAAGGTTGCGCCCATGATGGTATCGGGCCGCGTGGTGAACACGGTTTCCGGCCCGGCGGGGGTGTCGAACACGATCTCCGCGCCCACCGATTTGCCGATCCAGTTGGTCTGCATGGCCCGCACGCGCTCGGGCATGTCGGTGTCAGAAAAGTTCAGCAATTCGTCGGCGTAGTCGGTAATTCTCAGATACCACTGGTTCAAGTTGCGGCGCTCGACGGGAGTGCCGCAGCGTTCGCACGCACCGCCTACCACCTGTTCGTTGGCCAGCACCGTCTGATCCTTGGGACACCAGTTGACCAGACCGCCCTTCTTGTAGGCCAGCCCGCGCTTGAAGAACTCGGTGAAAAACCACTGGTTCCAGCGGTAATACTCCGGGTCAGAGGTGGCGAACTGGCGGCTCCAGTCGATCATGGTGCCCATGCGCTGAAACTGCGCGGTCATGGACTTGATGTTGCCGTAGGTCCACGCCGCCGGGTCCACGTTGTTCTTGATCGCCGCGTTCTCGGCGGGCAGGCCGAAGGCGTCGAAGCCCATCGGGAACAGCACGTTGTAGCCGCGCATCCGCATCCAGCGGGCGCGGGCGTCCGGGGCGACGTTGGCGTACCAGTGGCCGATGTGCAGATTGCCGCTGGGATACGGGAACATGGTCAGCGCGTAGAACTTCTCGCCGGGGCCGTTCTCGTCGAAACGGTACAGCCCGTCCTCGGCCCACTGGTCCTGCCACTTCTGCTCGATGGCGTGCGGGTTGTAGCGTTCGGCGCGGGGTTCCTGAATATTGATGGGGTGTTCGTCGGTCTGGGTCATGGGAAGGCTCCTGCGGAGGTCTAAGGGTCTAAAAGTCTGAGGGTTTAACGGAAGGCAAGGACCAAAAAAAGCCCCGGCGCGACACAGCCGGGGACGGGCGCTCTAGCGTGGGCTAGTCGCGGGGTCCCCTGGGAGTAAGCGCAGAGCGGATCATAACTTCAGTCTAAAGCATCAAGCCGCGTGGAGGGAAGGCGGGCGGTTAAGACCGCGTGAAGTGTATGCGGGGCAACTTTTCTGCTGCCCATCCCATATTCGGAGGCATGAACAAAGCCATGCTGTCCCTGACCACCATTGCCCTGATTGCCTCAGCTTCGGCTCAGGCGCAGGCCATCACGCAAACCGAGGCCATTACGCGGCTGCTGTCTGCGCCGGAGATCAAGGCAGAGTGGTTTGCACCGGACTTTCTGGTACAGGTGTCGTTTGAGACCATTGCCGCGCAGTTCAAGGGAATCACGGGGACGTACGGCAAGTTCGTCCGGCTGGACATCTTGCAGGATCGCCCGCTGGCCGTCTATGAGCGCGGCACACTGGTTATCTCGGCGGCGGCGCTGGACGACCAGGGGCGGCTGACCACTTTCGGCGCAGTGCCCGGCCCGGCCTCGGCGGCGGCTGACCCGGCAGCCACGCAGGCTGCACAGGCGAAGGCAGCGGCGCTGATCGAGGAACTGTTCAAGTCTGATCCCGTCGATACGGCGCTGTTCAGCCCGGAGTTTCTGGCCCAGGTCAGCGCCGGGGAACTGACCGCGCAGTTCGCCAGTCTCCATGCCGAGAACGGTGCTTTCCAGAGCATCGAACCACTGGGCAACGGCTGGCGACTGACCTTCGAGAAAGGCCAACTGGACGTGACGGCCCTCACCGTGGACGCCCAGGACCTGATCACCGCCCTGCAACTGCAACCCGTCATCACCTACAAGACTCTGGACGAGGCCCGCGCCGCCTTCGCCGCCCTGCCCGGTAGCGTCACCTTGCTGGTGCAGGAGGCGGGCAAGCCGCAGCCGCTGGCCGACCTGAACAGCCGCACATTGCTGGCGATTGGCTCGGCCTTCAAGCTGGCGATTCTGGGCGAGTTGCAGGCGCAGATTACGCGCGGCGAGAAAAAATGGACCGATGAGGTCACGCTGACCGACGCCGACAAGAGCCTGCCCAGCGGCACCCTGCAAGATGCGCCTGCCGGAAGCAAATACACCCTGCGCGATCTGGCTGCCCGCATGATTTCCCAGAGCGACAACACGGCCACGGACCTGCTGCTGAAGGCCGTAGGGCGCGAAGGGGTAGAGGCGCGGCTGGGGCAGACCGCCATGCCCAGCACCCGCGAGTTCTTCGCCCTCAAGAATCCGGCCAATCTTGAACTGCTGCGCGCCTACCGTTCGGCGGGGCTGAACCGGGCCGCGCGGCGCGAGGTGCTTCAAAAAGCCGACACCGCGCCGCTGCCCAATGCGGGCCTCTTCGCGCAGGGCAAAACCACCGCGCAGGACGTGGAATGGTTCGCCAGCAACCAACGTCTGTGCCGCCTGATGGCCGATGTGGCCGCGCTGCCCGAAACGCAGATCAATCCCGGCGTAGCTGACCGTAACGAGTTCAAGACCGTGAGCTTCAAAGGCGGCTCCGAGATCGGTGTCCTGAACCTGACTACCCAGGTCACCACGAAGGCGGGCAAGACGCTGTGTATCAGCGCCACCTGGAACCGCCCAGAACCACTGAACGAGCAACAGTTCGTCGCCATGTACGCGGGTGTGCTGAAGCTGCTGCGCTGATGGAACCTGGGCTGAAGGTTGCCTGATGAACGCATGGCCCTTTCTTTACCGGGTCTCACCCCCGGTCAGGCCCGGCGCGTCAGGCTGGGGGCATGAGCAGAAACCTTCTTTTGACCCTGGCCCTACTGGGCGGCACCCTGATGAATATGCAGGCCCACGCGCAGGTCAGCGTGACCGATATTCCCGCCCTGCCCCAGAGCGGCGCGTCCCGCCCCAGCACGACGCCTGCGCCCACCCAGGGAACTCCCGTGACGCCGCCCACCGTAACCACCCTGCCCGCCGTCAACCCGCCACTGGCACAGCCCTACACCGCCACGTTAGAGGGACCGCAGAGCGTGCAGGCAGGACAGGACAGCATGTGGAATGTTCTTTTGACCAACACGGGTGACAAGACCATCAACCTGCAACACGGCGCATGTGACGTGCGTTTCGAGGTGGTGAACGCAGCAGGTCAGGTGGTCCGCACCACGCCGCAAGACGCCATCTGCACGCTGCAAATCGTGGGGACCGACGTGGCCCCCGGCGCAACGGGCGAGTTGCAGAAAATCCGCTGGGAAGGCAAGGACGATCAGAACCAGAACGTGCCCGCCGGAACCTACACCATCCGTTCGGTGTTCAACGGCGACGGCGTGCTGATCCGCCCGGCAGACCTGACCATCACCGTGCGCTGATCCAGACTCAGACAGGAAGCGGAGGCCAAAGCAAACGGCCTCCGCTTCATCTTGCCTTTGACCCCTTGCTACAGACCCGCGCCCCTGAACGTGCTGTAGTGGACGCAGCATGACTGCAACTCCCAATTCCTCCAACAGCAGGCGCAAGACCGCCATCATCATCGGCTCCGGCATCGGCGGGCTATCGCTGGGCATCCGGCTGCAAAGCCTGGGCTTCGACACCACCATCCTGGAGCGCCTGGACGCGCCGGGAGGCCGCGCCTACCAGAAGCGCACCGAGGACGGTTACGTGTTCGACATGGGACCAACCGTGATCACCGTGCCGCATTTCATTGAGGAATTATTCGCTTTGGAACGCGACAAGGGGATGCTGGGCGAGCCAGATTACCCGCCCCACACGCTGACCGAGGACGCCCGCGTCAAGTCTGGCGAGAGCGGCGGCCCACGCACCCGCGATTACGTGAAGCTGGTGCCGATCCTGCCGTTTTACCGCATTTATTTCGACGACGGCACCTATTTCGACTACGATGGCGATCCCGAAAGTACGCGCCGCCAGATCGGCGAACTCGCGCCGGAGGATTTAGAGGGCTACGAGCGCTTCCACGCCGACGCCCGCGCCATTTTCGAACGCGGCTTTCTGGAGCTGGGCTACACGCACTTCGGCGATATGCCGTCCATGCTGCGCGTCGTGCCCGATCTGATGCGCCTGGACGCGGTTCGCACGCTGTTCTCGTTTACCAGCAAGTATTTCAAGAATCCCAAGATGCGGCAGGTCTTTTCCTTTGAAACGCTGCTGGTGGGCGGCAACCCACTGAGCGTTCCGGCCATCTACGCCATGATCCATTTTGTCGAGAAAACCTGGGGCATCCACTACGCGATGGGCGGCACCGGGGCGCTGGTGCGCGCCTTCGTGCAGAAGTTTGAGGAACTGGGCGGCACGCTGCGCCTGAATGCGGGCGTAGAAGAGATTCTGGTCACGGACGGGCGCGGCCAGCCCGTAAAGCGTCCAGTCGGCAAGCGGACGGCGCGCGGTGTGCGGCTGGAAAACGGCGAGGAACTGCACGCCGATATCGTGGTCAGCAACGGCGACTGGGCCAACACCAACCTCAAGCGCATTCCCGCCGCCGCCCGGCTGGTCAACAGCGACGTGCGCGTGAAAGCCGCCCGCCAGAGCATGAGCCTGCTGGTCATCTACTTCGGCTTCCGCGACGATCCGGCCCGCCCGCTGGACCTGCGCCACCACAACATCATCCTGGGGCCGCGTTACGAGGAACTGCTGACCGAGATTTTCGGGCAGAAGGTGATGAGCAAGGACTTCAGCCAGTACCTGCATGTGCCGACGCTGACCGATCCCACATTGGCCCCCGCTGGACACCACGCCGCGTACACCCTCGTTCCCGTGCCACACAACGCCAGCGGTCTGGACTGGGCGGTGGAGGGGCCGAAGCTGGTGGACCGGGTTTACACCTTCCTGGAGGAGCGCGGCTACATCCCAGGGTTGCGCGAACGTCTGACGCACAGCGAGTACATCACGCCCGAGTATTTCGCGGGCACGCTGGACAGCTACCTGGGCAACGCGTTTGGCCCGGAACCGGTGCTGATTCAGAGCGCGTATTTCCGCCCGCACAACCGCTCAGAGGACATCGCCAACATGTACATGGTGGGCGCGGGCGCGCAGCCCGGCGGCGGCACCCCCAGCGTGATGATGTCGGCCAAGATGACGGCCCGCCTGATCGCCGATGATTTCGGCATCCACAAGGATGTGCGGGACGGCGTGCCAGAAGTCGTTGAGGAACTGATCAGGGAAGTGGCGAGCGCGACGGACTGAGCCAATCCATACAAGAACGCCGCCGAGAAGCTGAATCTCGGCGGCGTTTTTCAAGTCACTCCGTTCAGGGCAGCGTATTCCCCGCCGCCAGCAGGATCGCGTACCACTCCTCGCGGGTCAGGTGAACATCCGCCGCTTTCAGGCAATCGGCCAGTCGCTGCGGGGTGGTGGTCCCCGTCACGGGCTGCATCTTGGCCGGGTGGCGCAGAATCCAGGCAATGGCAATGGTGGTGTTGCTCACGCCGTACTTGGCAGCAATTTCATCAATTTTGGCATTGAGTTCGGGGAATTTGGGGTTGTCCAGAAAGACACCTTCAAAGAATCCGAACTGGAAGGGAGACCACGGCTGGATGGTGATGTCGTGCAGGCGGCAGTAATCCAGGATGCCGCCGTCGCGGTTGACGGCCTCGTCGTTTTCCATGTTGACGTTGAAGCCCTGCGTGATCATCGTGGCGTTGGTGATGCTCAATTGCAGTTGGTTGGCAACTAAAGGCTGCCGCACGTATTTCTTGAGCAATTCAATCTGGCGCGGGTGCTGGTTGGACACGCCGAAGTGCCGCACCTTGCCCTCCTGCTCCAACTGGTCAAAGGCGGCGGCCACTTCCTCCGGCTCCACGAGGGCGTCGGGGCGGTGCAGCAACAGAATGTCCAGATAATCGGTGTTCAGGCGTTTCAGGATGCCGTCCACCGAGGCCAGGATATGTTCTTTGGAGAAGTCAAACATGCCGGGGCGGATGCCGCACTTGGATTGCAGAATCATCGTCTCGCGCACGCTGCTGCCCACGGCGTCGGCGAAGATTTCCTCGCAGGTTCCCTTGCCGTAAATGTCGGCATGGTCAAAGAAATTCGCGCCCGCGTCCATCGCCGTGCCGATCAGCGTCTGCACTTCTGGCTTGCTCATGGTGTTGATTCGCATCATGCCCACGGCGACGACGGGCACATCCAGCTCACTGCTTCCGAGTTTGATTGTTCTCATGACCTGCATTGTGCGTCAAAACTGGCCCGCGAGGTCTCATCTTCAGTTTACCGTCGGCACCCACCACCAGCCGCCGATGTCGTGCCGCCCGGCCCGCCGCGCCGCCGTCTGTGCGCCCCGGTTCTCCCCGTGAATGGTGCCGCTCAGCACCCGTCCGTCTGCGGGCAGGTGACGGGCCAGCAGAATGGAGAGGGAGGAGCCAAGGCCGTGGCCGCGTGCGTGCGGGGCGAGTAGCATTTCCTGAACCACCTGCGCGGACAAACCGAGTTGAGTTTCGGGCAAAGTTCCCGCGTACCCGCTCCACCCGCCGCGCCAGATCACGTCAAACATGGTCCCGGCGTCAATGGTGTCCTGCAAATCTTCCTCCGAAAGCAGGCCAGCCTGACCGGGATGCTTCGGATGGGCCGCATCCACGGCGGCGTAGGCGGCCTGAGCATCGGCATAATTAGAGAGATCAGCAGTCGGCTTGAGGCTCAATTCGGGCGCAACCTCTCCCCCAGCCAGCTCAGCCAGCGGCGCGGCCAGCACACGCTGATCGGGGCGCAAACCAGAGAAACCCTCGGCAGCACTCCAGATGCGGAGGCGGGGCGGGGGGAAGTCGCCGTATTCGCGCAGAGCGGATTCAATCAGCGCGGGGAAATCCTGGGCCAGGACAGGCCGAGAGGTCACGCTGACATCCACGAACGGTTTGCCCACATCCATTCCCTTAAACCGGATGCTGAGCATGGCATCCAGACCGGGCGAAACCGTGACCCAGCGGTTCAGATACGCCTCTGCGGGCGGGCCGACGTTGATAAATTCGGCCCGCTTCCCCGCCAGTTCCAGATCGGTGGCGAGTTGGAGGTCAAAGGCGTGTTCCCCGGCCAGATTCGCCAGCCGTTCAGGTTCAGGACACCAGTTCAGCGTCAGCGGGTGTTGGACAGCCAGAGAGAAGCGGGCCAGTTCGGCGGGGGTTGGCAGGTGTTCAGAAATCACTGACTCCAGCGTAAATCACAAGCGACGCCGAAGGCATGGGCCGCATGGCTTACACGCGCTTCTGCTACCCTGAAGACCAACCTAACGAGCGTTAGTTTCCCCAGTTGCACCAACTGCCGGAGGACCGTATGAAGACCAAGAACGAGTGGATGAGCAGCGTTTATGGCCCTGCCACGCAGAAATTCCCCGAGCGCAAATACAACTTCACCAACCTGTCCGACATGGACCCCGAGCCGATCTATACGGCAGATGACCAGAAGGACTGGGACGCCGAGCGCGATCTGGGCTACCCCGGCGAGTTTCCGTACACGCGCGGCGTGCAGCCCAGCGTGTACCGGGGCAAGCTGTGGACCATGCGGATGTTCGCGGGCTTCGGCAGCGCCGAGCAGACCAATGAGCGTTTCCACGCGCTACTGAAGGCCGGGCAGACGGGCCTGAGTACCGCCTTTGACCTGCCCACCCTGATGGGCTACGACTCGGACCACCACTTCTCGCGCGGCGAGGTGGGCAAGTGCGGGGTGGCCGTGAGTTCGCTGGCCGACATGGAAATTCTATTCGGCGGCATTGACCCCGAAACCGTCACCACGTCCATGACCATCAACAGCCCCGCCAACGCCATCTGGGCCATGTACATCGCCAACGCCCAGAAGCAGGGCAAGGACCTGAACAAGATCGGCGGCACCATCCAGAACGACATTCTTAAGGAATTCATCGCCCAGAAGGAATTTATCTATCCGCCCGCGCCCAGCGTGAAACTGGTGATCGACACCTTTGAATGGGGTCCGAAAGTGGTGCCAAAATGGAACTTCATTTCCGTCAGCGGCTACCACATCCGCGAGGCCGGGGCGACGGGTGTGCAGGAGCTGGCCTTCACGCTGGCCGACGGCTTCCATTACGTGGAAAAGGCGCTGGAGCGCGGGCTGGACATTGACGAATTCGCGCCGCGCATCAGCTTTTTCTGGGACATTCACAACGACTTTTTTGAAGAGATTGCCAAGCTGCGGGCCGCCCGGCGAATCTGGGCGCGGCAGATGCGGGACCGCTACGGCGCGAAGAATCCCAAATCGTGGATGCTGCGAACGCACTCGCAGACCGCCGGGGTCTCGTTGCCCGCGCAGCAGCCGCTGAACAACATCGCAAGGGTAGCGATTCAGGCGCTGGCCGCCGTGTTGGGCGGCACGCAGAGCCTTCACACCGACGCCTTCGACGAGGCGTTGGCCCTGCCCACCGAGGACGCCGCCACCATCGCCCTGAGAACCCAGCAGATCATCGCCTATGAAACGGGCGTGGCGGGGGTGGTGGACCCACTGGCAGGCAGCTACTACGTGGAAAAACTGACCGACGACATCGAACGGGCTGCGATGGGTTACATCGAGCAGATTCGCATGATGGGCGGTGTGGAAGAGGGCATCGACAACGGCTTCTTCCAGCTTGAAATGGCTGAGGCCGCCTACCGCTACCAGCGTGAGGTGGAGACCAAGAGCCGCATCATCGTGGGGGTCAACGACTTCGTGCAGGACGCCGTGCAGGTGCCGATCCAACTGATCGACCCCGAGGTGGAGCGCGTGCAGGAAGCGCGGCTGGCACGGGTGCGCCGCGAGCGTGACCCGGCGCGGGTGGAAAAAGCTATTGAGGATCTTCGCCAGAGCGCGGTGACCGGGGCCAATTCCATGCCCGCCTTTCTGGAGTGCGCCCACGCCTACGTGACGCTGGGTGAGCAGATGGACGTACTAAAAACTGTATATGGCGAGTATGTGGAACCCGCAGTGGTGTAACGGCTGATCTGAAGATGGACCGCTGGGGAAATCTTGCGGTCCATTTTTTAGGTCATTCCAGACGCGCCCGCAAGGTTTGAACGCCGCTCATCCACTCGTCCGCATCGGCATTGTCGGCCCACTGGTCCGGCAATTCGCTATCCGGGCCGAGAACGCGGGCCACAGCTTCCTGCGCCAGCTCCTGCAAGTGGGCCAGGTCTGCCGGGTCCGCCTCCTGAATCCAGACGCGCAATCCGGCGTTGGTAATGTTCTGCGTTTCGCCGTCCAGCACGGCAGCCAGAATCTCGGCGGCGGCCAGGGTGCGGTGGCCTTCTTCGGCGGCCAGAAAGTCGGTGTCGGGGTCCAGCGCCACGTCGAAAGCCTCAGCCAGGGCGAACGCGCCGTCCTGCACGACTTCATCGGCAAAGGCCGCCCCTGCCTCGTTTTCCATTGGGCCAGTTCCCCAGATGTCCATGCTTCAAGTTTAGCCATTTCAGGGCCTAGAGCAGTTGTTTAGGATTGCGAACGAGGGACACTCCCAAAGGTGCCAGCAGGGCCTGAAAGCCAGCAATCAGGCCGTCATCACTTGCCCTGATATGCACGTCTCCCTCATGACATAGCAGGACTTGCCACGGTATCGGGGCTTCACCCTCAAGAAAAAGGTCATCTCGGCCCAACTGCATTCCAAACTGCTGCCGCTCCGCAATCAGGGATAGCAAGTCGGATATGGCTATCATCTGAGGCTGCCACTGCAACGCAGGGAAGTCCGGGTGATCTTCCAATGCAGATTCGGTCCACCCATGCATGACCTCTATGCGCTCAATACCACACCGGTTCAGGAAAGCGACGATTGCTTCCAACACACGCGGCCATATTGCCTCTTCTAGGGGAACGGGGAAGGTAGTCCATTCCGGCACTGGATTGTTCAGGGGCAACGAGGAGAGGACTGCGCCAGCCGGTCCGCTGGAATCAGAGGAATGCTCCCTGTCTCGGGCAACCCCCTGAATTGGGCCTCGGTGCCCACGAAGAATTTCAGGCTGGGCGAGGTCCGAAACTTACAGGTGATGGCCTCCTGGCCTTCCCGTGCGGACGACACGCTCACCTTGCCGCCGTTGACCGACGCACCCCAGACCAGACCGCCCTTGCCCCAGCCAGTCTGCGGCAAGTCCGTGAATTTGCCCCTGGCGTCCACGAATTTATAGACGTCTTGCGCCCAGCCCTGCGGTTGACCAGAGGAGGTCTTAAGAAGACTGTTGCTGGACACCGGAAAAACCCGGTAACCGTCCAGCAGCTTCAGTGAGGGCGCACCCTTGACCTCGTATTCCACCAGCACCCAGCCGCTGTACCCCTGCGGAATCAGAAAGAGGTCTGGCGTGCGCTCCGGGAACCCGACACACCCTGCCAGCAGCAGTGGGGCAAGGCCCAACGGCCAGAACCTACGCACCGACTTCCTGATGCCCGTAGCGCCGCTCCACATACGCCTCCATCAACTCCTGAAACTCCTCGGCAATGCGCGGGCCTTTCAGCGTGGTCAGGAGCTTACCGTCCTGGTACACCGGGGCGCGCGGGTCTTCCCCGGTGCCGGGCAGTGAAATGCCGATGTTGGCGTGCTTGCTCTCGCCGGGGCCGTTGACGATGCAGCCCATCACGGCCACCTGCATGTCCTCCACCCCCGGATATTTGACCTTCCAGTCGGGCATGGTGTCCCGGATGTAATCCTGAATCTTCTGCGCCAGTTCCTGAAAGAAAATGGACGTGGTACGCCCGCAGCCGGGGCAACTCGTGACCTGCGGCGAGAATTGGCGGATGCCCAGGCTTTGCAGGATCTGCTGCGCCACCTCCACTTCCAGCTTGCGCGAGGCACCGGGTTCGGGGGTCAGACTGACGCGGATGGTATCGCCAATCCCTTCATTCAGCAGCGGCGCGAGGGCCACCGACGAGGACACGATGCCCTTCATGCCCATGCCCGCCTCGGTCAGTCCCAGGTGGAGGGGGTAATCGCATTCGGCGGCCAGTTGGCGGTAGACCTGCCACAGCTCGGGCGCGCTGGACACCTTGACCGAGATCAGAATCTTGTCGTGCGCCAGCCCCAGTTCCTCGGCGTAGGCGGCACTTTCCAGCGCGGAGACCACCATCGCGTCAATCATCACGTCGGTGCCGGATTTCGGGCTGCCCTTCGCCGCGTTGGCATCCATCAATCGCGCCAGGACCTGCTGATCCAGACTGCCCCAGTTCACGCCGATGCGGACGGGTTTATCGAATTCTTTTGCCACTTCGATCATGGTGGCGAAGTTGGCGTCGTGGTGCTGCCCAGCTCCGACGTTGCCCGGATTGATGCGGTACTTGGCGAGCAGGCGGGCGGTTTCGGGAAACTCGCGCAGCAGGATGTGGCCGTTGTAGTGGAAATCGCCCACGATGGGAACGCTCAGGCCCACCTCTTCCAACCGGGCAATCAGCTCTGGAACGGCGGCGGCGGCCTCGCGTGTGTTGACGGTCACGCGCACCAGCTCCGATCCGGCACGGGCCAGTTGGGCCACCTGAATAGCGGTGGCCTCGGCATTGGCGGTGTCGGTGTTGGTCATGCTCTGCACGACAACCGGGTGGGCGCTGCCGATCAGGACGCCTCCCACGTTGGCGGTGACGGTCTGGCGGCGGGGATTCATGCCCGTAGTTTACGCGGGGCCGGGCAGGAGGTTCAGGAAGCCGGGTTACGGGTGGGGTGCGCCGCTTCCATTGCGCCCAGCAGGGCCGCTAATCCAACCTCCAGCCCGCCTCTGGGGCCACTCGCGCCGAACATGCCGCTGCGTTCCAGTTCCGTAAAGCCGTGCAGAAAAGTCCACAGGGCGACGGCGTGCGCGGTGTCGTCGGGGTTGCCACTCAGGCGGCCCACCACATCCAGCAACGTGTTCCAGAGCTGCTTGCCCGCCGTACCCATGCGCTGTCCCTGCGGCAACTGATCGAGCTTGAGCAGCAGCAGCGCATACAGATGCGGGTGCTGCCGGGCGTAGTCCAGATAGGCGTGCGAGGCGGCTTCGGCCTCAGCTCTGGCGTCTTCTCCATTCGCGCCCCCAATCAACGCCTCTCGCAAGGCCAGCGCCGCCCGCTCGCCCAGCGCCAGCAGCAACGCCTCGCGGCTGGCATGGTGGCGGTACAGGCTGCTGGGGCGCACGCCCAGCACGTCAGCCAATGTCCGCATACTCAGTCCCTCGGGGCCGGAAGTTTCCAGCAAGTCCTGGGCGGCATCCAGAATCTGTTCGGGGTTCAGCTTGGCGGGATAGGGCATCAAGAACACTGTACGTCTTGACAGTGATAATCTGTAGACGTACAGTGTTCACTATGACTACGGACATCGTTCGTTTACGGGTCAGCCCGTGGGAGGTGCTGACCTTCAGTCTGGAGATTGCTGCGCTGGCCGCTGTGGCCGCATGGGGCAATCAAGTCGCCGGATGGCCCGGACTGTTCGCCGCGCCGCTGGCTTTGGCAGTATTCTGGGGAACGTTCCTGTCTCCACGGGCCTCCCATCCTTTCCGGGGACCGGCCTGGCCGCTGGCGAAACTGGCCGTCTTTGCGCTGGCCTGCGCCGCTGCCCTGACCACCGCTGGCCCACTGCCCGCCGCCGCGTTCCTTGGCCTCGCCCTGCTCAGCGTCCTTCAAGGGGGAACCAGATGAGTCAGCCTGTTCAGCGCCTGCCGCCCCTCCGCCACGCCCAGTTCGGAGTGATCAATTCGTATCTGGTGCCGGAGGAAGACGGATTTACCCTGATCGATGCAGGAGTCCCCGGTCTTGAGCGGCATGTCCTGGCGGTGATGAAACGCACGGGCAAGGCGCTGCGGCGCGTGGTGATGACGCACACCCACCCGGATCACATCGGCAGCGTGGCCGCACTGAAAAAGGCGTTCCCTGACCTGGAAATCCTGGTGGGCGCGAACGACGCAGAGCAGATGACCCACCACGGAGTCCGCGCCGCGCCTGCCCGGCTGCTGCACAGTGGCGACAGCGTGGGCAGCCTGCGCGTGCTGGACACACCCGGACATTCGCCGGGGCATCTGGCCTTTTTTGATGAACGCGACGGCACCCTGTACGCGGGCGATACCTTCGTAGGCATCCCCAGCTTACGGGTGGCCAGCGTCGTGAACGCAATGTTCCCGCTGCCCTCCATCGGCACGGAGGATCTGGCCCGGACGGTTCGCAGCGCGCGGGAACTTCTGGATGTGCCCGCCCGTTTTCTGGCGCTGGGGCATGGGCGAGTGCTGCGTGACCCGCTGCCCGCCATGCGCCGCGCCGTGGAACTGGCCGAGAAAAATACCCCCCCCCATCCCCTGATTCTTCGGCTGGCCGCCACGATCAGCCGCCGCGCTGGAATTCCCGCCGAACTGGCTGACGTCACCCGCTGGCCCACAAAATAGGGTGGAGAGGCAAACGCGCCCCTCCACCCCGGTCAGCTTTCTTATACGCCCAGATACGCCTTGATGATCTCCGGGTCGCCCATCAACTCCTTGCTCGGGCCTTCCTTGACCAGACTGCCCAGTTCCAGCACGTAGGTTCTGTCCGTGACCTTCAGGACCTGCCGCACGTTCTGCTCCACCAGCAGCACGGTCAGGCCCAGTTCGCGCAGGCTGCCGATCACGCGCATGACTTCGGAGACCACCAGCGGGGCCAGGCCCAGCGACGGCTCATCCATCAGCAGCACTTCGGGTTCGCTCATCAGGGCGCGGCCAATCGCCACCATCTGCTGTTCCCCGCCGGACAGGGCTGCGGCGGCAGAGCGGCGTTTCTCGGTCAGGCGCGGAAAGAAGTCGTAGACCTTTTGCAGGTTCTCAGCGCGGTTTTTCTTGGTGCGCGGCAGGTACGCGCCCATGATCAGGTTTTCCTCCACGGTCATCTGCCCGAACAGTTGGCGGCCCATCGGCACATGCGCCACGCCCATATCGGTGATCCGGTGCGGCGGCACGGCGTTCAGGTTCTGCCCCCGGTAGGTGGCCGTTCCTGCCCGCGCCTTCAGCATCCCCGACAGCACGCGCAGGATGGTGCTTTTGCCACTGCCGTTGCCGCCTACCAGCCCGACAAGTTCACCCTTATCCACATGCAGCGACACGCCGAACACCACCTGCACCTGCCCGTAGGCGACTTCCAGAGTATCGGCCTCCAGCACGCGTTCGCCGGGGGCGTAGCCGATTCGGGCGGGTTGGGTTTGGATGGTGGTCATATCGGGCCTCCGGCCTGTCTAAGGGTCTGAGGGTCTAAGGGTCTAAGGAAAAGAGGTGCTGTTCTTGGACCCTTAGACCTTTTGACCCTCAGACGCGGAGCAAAGCGACTCCTAATCACTGTCGTCCCCCAGATACGCCCGGATCACGTCCGGGTGGGCTGCCACCGCATGCGGATCGCCCTCGGCCAGCAGTTCGCCAAAGGCCATACAGATGACGTGATCGGACAGGCTCATGATGACGTGCATGATGTGTTCCACCATCACGATGGCGAGGCCCGACTGCGCCAGCGTGCGGATCAGCGCCACCATCTCCTGCTGTCCCGGCGGGTTCAGGCCCGCGATGCTTTCATCTAAAAACAGCACCCTCGGCTCCAGCGCCAGCACCTTCGCCAGTTCCAGGCGGCGGCGGCGGGCCAGATTCAGTTCAGAGGCAGGCTGTGTGGCGCGGTCAGCCAGCCCCACGCGCTCCAGCACGGCGTAGGCATGGTCCTCGGCCTTGCTTCCCCGGTACTTCAGAAATGCCGCCACCAGCACGTTTTCCAGCACACTCAGGTCTTCAAAGGGGCGCTCCACCTGAAAGGTGCGGGCCATGCCCATTTTGGCGCGGGCCTGCGGTTGCATGTTGGTGATATCGCGCCCGTTGTAGCTCACCCGGCCACTGGTGGGACGCACAAAACCCGTCAGCGCGTTGAAAAGGGTGGTCTTCCCCGCCCCATTCGGCCCGATCAGGCCCAGGATTTCGCCGGGGCGCACCGCCAGCGAGATGTCCTTGACTGCCACCACACCGCCAAAACGCACGGTGATGTTCTCGGCCTTCAAAATCGGCGGGCCGGAGGGGGCGTGAATGGGCTGCTCGGGGGTTTTGCTCAGCGAAGGAGCCGTCATCTCGCCGTTCCCAGCTTGCTTCCAGCCTTCTGAAACAGACCCATGATGCCCTGCGGCGCGAACAGCGTGACCAGCAGGATCAGAACGCCGTAAATCAGCAGGTTGGCGCTGCTGAACACGTTGCGGAAGACCTCGCCGAAGATGCTCAGCAGCAGCGCCCCGATCAACGGCCCCTGGATGGTGGTGCGTCCACCGATGATCGCCAGCAGCGCGATCTGGATACTGACGGGCAATTCCAGCAGCGTGTGCGGCTCGAAGGCTTGCAGATAGAGGGCATACAGACTGCCGCCCAGGGCCATCAGCGCGGCGCTGAGCATGAACGCCAGCAACTTCATGCGGGCCGGGTCAATCCCCAGCGCCCGTGCGCCGTCCTCGTCCTCGCGCACCGCCTGAAGCGCGTAGCCCATGCGTGAGCGGCGGATCAGATGCGTGATCACCAGGGTCAGCACCACGAAGCCGAAGGCCAGCCAGTATTCGGTCTTGCGGTCAAACAGGTCAAAGCCAAACAGCTTGGGCAGCTCCGGCATGAACAGGCCCTCCGCGCCGCCCGTCCAGTCGGAGTTGATGGCCACCAGACGGATGACCAGGGCCACCGCGATACTGGACAGCGCAAAATACGATCCCTGGAGCCGGAAGGTCAGCCAGCCCCACACCGCCGCCACCGCCACGGCAATCACAATACCGATCAGCGCGCCCCACCACGGGGCCAGCGGCGAGGACAGAAACGGCGGCAACCGCTCGGGCGTCGCCAGCAGCGTCATGGTGTACGCCCCGATGCCCAGCAGCGCGGCGTGTCCCAGACTGGTCTGCCCCGCCCAGCCGCCCAGGATGTTCCAACTCATGGCAAACCCTGCGAACAGCAGCGTGGAAATCCCGAAGTTCATGGCCTTGCCGAACACGAACGGATAGATGAACAGAATGGCCACAAGAGCGACGCTCAGCCATACATTGCCGAAGGTGAGGGCGCGGGGGCGGGCTGCGGTTGAAGAAATGGCAGTCATGTGGGCCTCTGGGGCGAGATGGCGCGTAGGAAGCAGTGAGCGGGCGACAGTTGGAGTGTCAAAGGGCTTGAGCATCCCAGGCTTCTGGCCCCTCCCCACCTGCGGGGGAGGCTGGGAGGGGGGGCCACCGGGCAGGCCGAAACTTCAAATAAGTTGCCCTGGCCCCTCACCAGCAACCTTCCCCCATCAACCATCAACACAGCTCCCCTCATACCCGCTTCACCGTTTTCCCGAACAGGCCCTCTGGCCGCAGCAGCAGCACCAGCAGGAAGGCGATCAGGCCGTAGGCGTCGCGGTAGTTGTTGCTGACATAGAAGGCTCCCAGCGACTCAATGACACCCAGCACCAGCCCGCCCGCAATCGCCCCCGGCAGGTTGCCCAGGCCGCCCAGCACAGTCACGATAAACGCCTTGGTCACGTAATTCTCGCCCACGGTGGGAAAGGTGTACAGCAGCGGCATCAGCAGCACGCCCGCGATGGCGGCAAACGACACGCCCACACCGAACACGATGGCCTGAATGTTGGAGGTCTTGACACCCTGCAACTCCGCGCCCAGCGGATTTTGCGCGGTGGCGCGGATGGCGCGGCCCAGCTCGGTGCGGTACAGCACCAGATTCAGGGCCGAGATCGCCAGCACCGTTCCCAGCCCGGCGATCAGCAGCGACACGCTGACCTGCACGCCCGCGAACTTGAAGGTGTTGATCGCATACGGCACGTTGATGCTCTGCGGCTGCGCGCCAAAGCCCAGCAGCAGCGTGTTGCTGATAATCAGCCCCAGGCCCAGCGTGGCAAGCAGGCTGCCCTCGCCCAGCCGGTCTCCCAGGCGTGCCAGCACGAAGCGCTGGATCACGTAGCCCAGGCTGAAGCCGATGGGCGCGGCCACCAGCAGGCTCAGGTAGGGGTCCAGGTTGAACGCCTTGAACAGCGCCAGCGTGATGAACATGCCGATGGCGAGAAAATCCCCGTGCGCGAAGTTGATGATCTTCATGACGCCGAAGATCAGGCTCAGGCCAGTGCCGATCAGGGCGTAGAGGCCCCCGGTCAACAAGCCTTGAACCAGGGTTTGAAAAAACGCCGTGACGGCGACTTGATCCATGTCGTTCTCCTTGAGTGGGATAGGGGTGACAGCGAGGTCTGAGGGTCTGATTTTTTAGCCCACTCGTGGGGGAGGCTGGGAGGGGGGCCACCGGGCAAGCCCCTCCTCCGCTCTCCTTTACTTTTTCGGCAGGACGATCTTGCCCGTCGCCGCGCTGGCCGGGCCGATGGTTACAAATTTACCGCCCTGAACCTGCGTGATCAGGCCCACGACGCTGTTCTGGTTCTGGTATCCGGCGTAATCGCGGAAGGTGACCGGGCCGAAAGCGGTGTTCAGCTTGGTGCTTTCCAGCGCAACGCGGACTTTTTCGGGATCGGTGCCGCCGCGTTTGATGGCGTCGGCAGCGGCCAGCATCGCCGCGTAGCTCTGGGCGGCGTGCTGGGAGGGTTCCTCACCGTTCAGCGCGGCTTTCAGGCGGGTGTTCAGGCTGGCCGCGCCCGGATATTTCACGTCGGCGTTCCAGACCATCGTGACCAGAAAGTTCTCGGCAGTGGACCCCGCACCCTTCAGGAAGTCGGGCAGGGCGAAACCGGTGGCGATGCCAGAAATGATCCTGGGGGCCAGTCCCACCTCTTTCACCTGCTTGGCGAGGGCCACGGCGTCTTCCTCATAGCTGGCAAAGATCACCACGTCGGGGTTCTGGCCCTTGTAGCGGTTCAGCAGCGGGCGAAAGTCGGTCAGGCCCTTGTCGTAGGTGTCCTTGCTCAGCACCGTGAATCCGGCGGCAGGCAACAGTTTGGTGGCGTCGGTCAGCACGCTCTTGCCAAAGGCGTCGTTGCTGGTCAGCACCACCGCCGTCTTCATCCCGCCGATCCGTTTCAGCTCGTCAATCAGGCTGCGGGTATAGACGCTGCTCTGGTTGTTGACGCGGAAGGTGTATGGATTGCCCGGCTTGGTGATCGTCTCGTCGATGGCCGTGGCAACGAGCAGCGGCACCTTGACCCGCGCCAGATACTGCGACAGCGGCTTGGTAATTCCGCTGCTGTACGCACCGATAATAACCGGCACTTTCTGATTCACCAGTTTCTCGGCGGCGTTCAGCGCCTTGTTGGTGTCGCTGGCATCGTCTTCCAGCAGCAGCTCCAGCTTCTGGCCGTTCACGCCACCCTTGGCATTCAGTTCGTCAATGGCAACCTTGAAGCCCGCCTGCTGCATGGCCCCGAAAGTGGCAAATCGCCCCGAGAGGCTGGTGATGGCCCCGATCTTGATCGTGCTTTGTGCAGAGGCCAGCGAGAGGGAGAGGAGGGCGAGGGCGGTCAGGGTCTGAATTGGGCGCATAGGTGTGACCTCAGTTGAAAGTTGAGTTGGAAGGCGAACCCCTCAGTCTGCTTCGCAGCCAGCTCCCCTTAAAGGGAGCCGAGAAGCGCGACAGGCATGGCAATTCCGAAACTCTTGCCTCCCTTCTAAGGGGAGGTCCCCCGAAGGGGCGGACTCGCAGAGCTGCGGAGCAGAGGGGTTAAGTCGCAAGTAGCCGCCCCGGAAACCCGCCGCTAAATTCTTACTTGCGCTCAAACGTCAGTGCGCGGGGGATCACCGACTTGGGATACACCGGCACGAATGCGCCCTTCTGCACCTGCTGCGCCACCATTTCCAGCGGGTTCTGGTTCTTGAAGCCGTCGTAGTCCTTGAACTGGATCGGGCCGAAGGCGGTCTGAATGTTGACCGTGCCCAGCGCCGCACGGACCTTCTCGCGGTCCACGCTGCCCGCCTTGTTGATGGCGGCGGCAGCGGTCAGCACACCCGCGTAAGCCTGTGCGGCGTGGTAGCTGGGGTCTTCCCCGCCCAGCGCCTTCTTGAGGTCCACATTCAGCTTCTGCGTGCCGGGGTAGCGAAGCTGCGGAATCCAGGCGGTGGCGGTCACGACATTCTCGGCGGCGGCCCCACTGTCCTTGACGAAGCTGGGCAGCGCGAATCCGGCAGCGCCCCCGGCGAACAGACGCGGCTTGACGCCCACCTCGCGTGCCTGGCGCATCAGCGCCACACTGTCCTCGGCATAGCTGACCATCAGGATGCCGTCGGGGTTCTTGGCTTTAATGCGGTTCAGGACGGGGCGGAAATCGGTCAGGCCCTTGTCGTAGCGCTGATCCTCCATCACCGTGATGCCATACTCCTTGGCAATGCTGTTGGCGGCGTCGGCCACGCTCTTCTCGAACGCTCCCGTCCCGGCGATGATCGCCATGCTCTTGAACTTGTTGGCCTTGAAGATGTCCAGAATCACGCGGGCGTAGGCGCTGGCCGGCTGATTCAGGCGGAAGATGTAGTCGTTGCCGGGCTTGGTGATGTCGTCACCGCTGGACGTGATGACCAGATTCGGCACCTTCTGGCGGGCCAGATACTGCGCCTGCGCCTTGACCAGACTGGAGGAATACTCGTTGAGAACGAGCGGCACGCCCGCGTTGACCAGACGTTCGGCGGCGGCCAGCCCCTTGTTCACGTCGCTGGCATTGTCCTCGATGATCAGTTCCAGCTTCTTGCCCAGCACGCCGCCGTTCTTGTTGACCTCGGCCACGCCCACCTTGAACCCGGCCAATTGCATCTTGCCAAATTCGGCGAAACGCCCGGTAACGGACGTGATCGCGCCCACCTTGATGGTGTCCTGCGCGCTGGCGCTGGCGGCGAGGGTCAGGGCGAGGGTGAAGAGGGCGGTCTTTTTGAGAGATGTACGCATGGTGTTCTCCTTGTGAGGCCGGGTATCGGCAGTGGAATTCAGGGGGTTGTGCTGTGTCGGTTTCGCACGCTCTGGCACACGCGACCGAGGTGTTCGCGCATAGCGTTTTCGGCGGCGGGGCCGTCGCGCTGGCGCAGGGCGCGTTCAATGGTGCGGTGTTCCTCGTGGCTCTGGCGCAGGTGCCACGGCTCGTTGACCATCAGCGGCGCGGCCAGCCGCATCTCGCGGGCCAGCAGCGCGGCGTGCCGGGCCAGCCGGGTATTGCCGCAGGTCTGGGAAACGATCTCGTGAAAGCGCAGGTCCAGTTCGCGGAAGCTGCGGGCGTCGCCCACCGCCGCTGCACCCTGGGCGTCCAGCACGCCGCGCAGCGCCACCAGATCGGTGTTCGTCATGCGTTCGGCGGCGTGACGGGCAGCCAGACTTTCCAGGCTGATCCGCAGCTCGTACAGCTCCAGCACATCACCCAGCTCTAGCCGCGCGACTTCCACGCCCCGGCGCGACTGCTCCACGGCCAGACCCTCGCCCACCAGCAGCAGCACGGCCTCGCGCACGGGCGAGCGGCTGACGCCCAGTTGGCGGGCCAGTTCCGGCACACTCAGGCGCGAACCAGGGGCAAGGTCTCCGGCCAGAATGGCGGAACGAAGCTGATCGCGCACCACATCCACGACACGGGCGCTGGCAATCGGTTGCAACAGAGGATGACCTCCTTTCAGTCGTCAGGTCTGACCTGCGAACGACTGCCACATGAAGAGTTTTTGAACAGGGAGAGTGTTACATGTAGAAAGCAGGAATGCAAGCGCGGTATGAGACTTGACCTGTGCAGATCCGCGCCCAGATTGCTGTGCAGCTGCCCTGGAACGCGGAAAAGTTGACGTGGGGACAGATGGCAGGGCGCGGGGCACTGAATCCACTTGCACTGCAAAGTAGGCGGATTCCATGCCAGGGCTAAATCGCCTTCCTGCGCGAGCACAGGGTGGAAACGGGTGGACTGTCATCGTCACCCGCCACTGGGGAGAAGCTCACCCAGACGGCCTACAGAAAAGTGGCGGGATGAATGGACGAGATGTTTCAGGGCAGCGGGGTCACTCTCAATGCGGCGAGCAGGCAACTTCCAACTCCGGGGTTGAGGGTTGAGCCACCCACTCCTCCCGCTGCGCTATGCTGCCTCCCACATGTCACACGCACCAGATTCGGCGCTGTATACGCAGTGGATAGAGTTGCTCGGCTGGCTGGAAGCCGGAGCGGCGGCGCGCGGCCTGACCTTTGAGAAGGTGGCCGATTTCCCCGACTACATCTACCGCATGGAACGCCCCTATGACCTGCCCACCACGGTCATGAGCGTCAGCGTGGGCGTGGCCGGGCAACCACTGATCCTGGCAGCCGTCAGCCCCCGCCATGTGGACCTGAAAGGCGTCAGCCTGCGTCTGATGGGCGGCAGCAAGCACTGGCACCTGCACGCCGGGCAAACTGGACTGCTGGAAGGCAAACGGCCCTTCACACAAGAGCGGCTGGACACATTAATGGACGGGGCTTTGAGAGGAGTTGCTTAAAGAAAGTCTCAGTCCTTATTTGATACAGGTTAGAGAAGGTCAAACGCGGTGATGATCCCAACAACATCACCGTCTTTATCCTTAACCAAGATTGGAATAAACTGACTCTTTTCCATTTTTTCAATGACTTTTTTCAGATCATCTTTAGTATTTACAAATTCTGCTTGAAGTAGTTTCAATTGATCTGCCTTGATCAGATCGCTCAATTTCTTGCTATATTTATCGGTTTTACTCAATTTTGTCCATATTTTAGAAATTTCAAAATCACTAACGAAATAATAATCCTCTTTAATTTGTATTGGTATATAAGAATAAGAGTTCTCAAGAATTATACCTCTTATCTTATATAAATAATCTTTTTCTCTAGCAAAAACTACAGAACTACTCATAAAATCTTCAGCGTTGTATAGCATCTCTGCTAGCTCTCCTTCAACGAAAAGAGCGAATTCGCTGGCCCTTTTGACAACACTTCTTGCAAATGGCCCACGATGAGCTTTATCATTGCGGGCGTCTTTTATTTGAGTGAATAGTTTTTCAATTTTTGCTTGAATTTTTACATCAAAACCAAATAATTGGAGATATATATCTTTATAACCGCCCATTCCCATTTCTCTAGTTCTTTTTAACTCATACGGACTCCGATTAAATCTTGTAGACTGTCCAGATCAAAAAATTCTTCTCTTCCATCCAACTCCAGCACTCCGCTGACGACTTCTGGGCCATTTATCGGGCCAGTACCTGCGCTGTGGAGCGGCGCAGAGCGCAGTTCTTTGCCTTCCTTGCGGAAGGCAGAACAGAAACTGAGCTTTTGGAACTGACCAAATACTCCGTCTCTGGGGCGCGTCACATTTTGCAGCGGTATCACACCCTGGGGCTGGACGGTTTAGGGGATGGCCGGGCGCACAACCAGGGCGCACCCACGGTGCTGAGTCCAGA
>NZ_MSTI01000158.1 GCF_001949125.1 Deinococcus marmoris | reverse complement strand
GACGATCTCACTCACGTGGAGCTTCGCCAGGGGATGGCGGGGAACTGGGCCGAGCTGGTCATCAACGCGAACGAAAAGGTGTGTGATGATGTCAGTCGTCGGGGGGAGTGTGGTCTGCATACCCACAGAATGCGCTCCCAGCGCATGATTCCCCTCGGCACCACCGACCCGCACAACTGGTTCTAAACGGTGACGCTGGCTCCAAGCTGCTTGAGCAGTCCCAGTTCGTCGCTGCTGCCCCAGCGCTCCACCATCAGGCCATTCTCGAAGCGGCCAATCTGCATCCCGCGCACCTTGATCTGCTTGCCCGTCGGCGCGATGTCCATGAACTCACCCTGATGGGTGCCCGTGATGGTGTACGCGAAGGACACGTTGTCTTCGTCGGCAACCATGTGCTCAACGTCAATGTGCAGGTCTGGGAAGGCCGAGCGCATCATGGTGAAGAACATGGTGAACCCCTGCGGGCCGTTCACCTGGCCGGGAGCCGGGTCATGGTCAACCGAGTTCGGGGCAACCACTTCTGCGAAGCCGTCCAGCTTGCCCGTGTTGACCAGTTCCCCAAAGCGCTTGGTGGCGGTGATGTTGTCTTGTTGGCTCATCTCAGGATCGTCGCACGTCGCCTGGCCCGGTCTGATTGAAAAAGGTAAAGGCACCGTGGGAAAGGACCGTGCCGCTAGACTTGGGAGACGGTTATCAGCAGATCTTCTCAGCCATAACGGATCATGGATGAAGCGTCTGGATTCCTACCATTTCACGCAGCTTCGGGTATATTTCACGCAGGATTTTCTCGAAGCCGTCCTCTGGCAGAGCGGCCCTCTGCGGATATTTGCCGTCCAGCCGCACAAATCCCCCGTTCCAAGCGTCAGTCCCCTATTGCGTGAAATCAGATTTTCACGCAGGAAGGGTTAGAATCGGGATTAGAGGAGATTCGCCAAGTCGTCAAGAGCAGGTTCGCCTCTATGGAAAGGTGAAGGTATGTCCGACAGTCTCCAATCGTTCATCGGCCAATCTCTCCGGCGTGTGTTGTACTACCGTCCCGAAGGCGAGGCCAATACAGATCTGAACTGGCCCGGTTTCCACGATGTCGGCCAGGGCGTGGAGCTGGTCTTCGACACGGGCCGCTTTTTCGTGACCTGGGATAACGCTGCCGACGAGGAGTTGAGCGTTTACCCCGGCTGCATGGTGGACTTTCTCAGGACGGGCGTTTTCGAGGACGTGTCCGCCCACCCAGACTGGCAGGGGCACATCGGGCAGCCGCTGGCAGCGCTGCGTCTGCTGCCAAACGAGGCCGCCGTGCAGATTGGAGGGCAGCAGGTGTTGATCGTCACGGCTGAAGTGGACCCCGGTACGCTCCAGATCGAGGGCCGGACGGACAACCTCGTCGTGTTCTTCGGGCCAGAACTCAGAGATGCGTTTTTCGCCCAGTACCCTGACACCCCAGCGGAGTGACTGCGGCACATGCCTTTTCAACCAGGAGCAGCCATGAACCAGATCGAAGCCTTCCGCCATTACTTGGAAATCGAGGAACGCCGCAGCCCCGCCACAGTGCGCGCGTACGTGGCCGACGTACAGATGCTGCGCAACTGGCTGGACGACGAGTTTGAGGAGCCGTGTGCCTGGGAAGAGGTCACTGCGCTGGAGCTGCGCGGCTTTCTGGCCAGCATTCGTCCGAAGCCACATCGCGTCCACCGATTGATCGCGTCTTGGAGCAAGTTCTGGACCTTCTTGCGCGACGTGCAGCATGTTTCAGGTGTCGGCAATCCTCCAGGTGAGATCAAACGGCCCAAACTGCCGGGACGACTTCCCAAGTATCTGGAGACGCCGGACATCGCCAAGCTGCTGAATGCTGCGCATAGCGATAAGAACGCAGACAAGGCGCTGAGGAACTGGGCGTTCATTGCCTTCCTGTACGGCACGGGGGCGCGCATCTCCGAGGTGCTGGGCCTGACGTTTGACCGCATCGCGTACCGCGACGGCGAACCCGTCAGCATCCGCGTGATCGGGAAGGGAGACAAGGAACGGACGGTGCCGCTGTCCGGCACCGCCCAGCGGGCCTTGATGCAGTGGCTCAAGGTGCGCAAGGTAGACGGCCATCCGACAAGCTCCTACGTCTGGAGCTACCTGAGCGGGGCGCAGCGCGGTCAGCCGTTCAGCATCCGCACCATGCAGGCGGCCACCACTGCGGCGGCCATCCGGGCGGGCCTGGACTCGGCCAAGGTCAGCCCGCACAAGATGCGGCACAGCTTCGCCACCGCACTCGTGGAACAGGGCCGCAGCCTGCACGAGATCGGCACCATTCTGGGCCATGAGAACCCGGCGACGACGGCGATTTATGGCCGGGTCAAGGCGCAGCAACTGGTCCTGGCGGCGGCCAGTCTGCCGGATGTACTCTAAGAGCTTGATTTCGCACGCCACCCCCGGCGCACTGCCGCCTCAAGAGCATCTCCGTCAACTTCACCGCGTCTACGGACCGTTGAGTCCCGCTTTCGTGGCAGAAGAACTGCGCTGCACGCTGGACGAGGCCATTCGCTACCTGTATGGCCCTCACGCCGAGCTTTACACCTGGGTCAGCCTCGCCGATCTGGCCTACCTCACTACAGTGAGCATGGCTGAGTTGAAGCGCTGGGTGCGGCGGCATCACCTCCAGAGTGCGCCCATGAAGGGGCAGGCGCGGACCGCACCTGTGCACGTCCATCTCGATGACGCCCGCCACTTCCTGCGCCTTCAGCACGACACGACGCCAGGAGCAGAACAGGCGAGTGCGAACGCGCTGCCCCGTGTAAAAGGAGAAGACCTCAGGTCTTCTCACATCTCGCAGCAGGTCACCCAGGTAGCCGTGGATGTGGACTGGCACCTGGCGCGGCAGGCCGCCTGGCCGATGACGGTGGACCGCTTGGCCGAAGCGGTCTACAGCTCCCGTTCTACGCAAGCTCAGCATCAGACCCGCAAAATGCTGCGGCGCTGGGAAGCCCAGGGGAGAGTCGTCTGCTTTGCACGGGGACTGTATGACCTGGTGCGCCTGGCCCTGGTCCTTGACCCAACGCGTTATGGCAAGAGTGTGTTGCCGAGGGAGGATCTCCAGAAGCTGTATGCCCACCACCCGGAGATCGCGCACTGGTCTGTCCGGTCTCTGGCCGCAGCCTGGCGGGCGTACAGCCGTTTCTATGCGAACACCCTGCTGCTCGTGGCAGACCGTGGGGAGCCGACGTTCCTGGAATACCTGCTGGTGTGTCAGTTGAATCCAGAGGGGATGCCTGTTGCGGTGAACGCCCGGTATGAGGAACTGTGCCAGGAAGCGGCTTTTTATCGCCTAATGCCCGCACCGCCGCAGAGCGCGCCCCAGACGGAGAAGCTCGCACTGACGGTGGAGAATGTTGAAGCGGGTCTGATCGATTTTCAGGCGGCAGCAGAGGCCACCCGGCTGAAGATGCAGCGCAAAGGTAGCAAGGGGCAGGCCCCAGGGCGTGCCCGCAGGACCACAGGGTCCAGAGGCGTGCAGGAGAGCCTGTAATCCAGGCGTTGCCTCTGCATGACAACGGCTAAGCGCGCCCAGAGGCCCCTTGTGGTCAGGCCAATTACCGGAAGGGAATGGGACAGCCACCATCACTGATCCGCTTCATTTCGTCAGGGCCACCAGCGACAGATGACAGATGTACGTGGTGTTCCCCGTACCCTGACCGTAATGGCCTAAGAGGGTCAGCAACTCGGCCTGAAAACGCAGCGCGTCCTGATGGTCAAGTTGGGGAAAGCAGAAGTGATCCAGCAGCACCTGCTGGGACGCCGCATCTGCCTGCCAGATCTGGCCTGGCCCGGTGGCTCCCACCACCTCACCCCAGTGGGCAAATTGCACGCCCCACTCCGGGGAAAGCCGCTGGGCAAAAGCAACCTGGCTGGCATACGACAGTTCCAGATACGGCGCGTTGATCATTCGCAGCAATTCAGTCAGGTCACGGGCGGGCGTCAGGGCCTGTGGAATGAAGAAATGATCCGCCGCCGAACGGTAGTGCCGGATGATTCGCCCACGGCGGCGCTCTTCATGCGCCACGGTCAGTAAACCCAGACGTTGCCACGCCCGCACCCGGTACAACACAGAGTTGGCGGGCCTGCCCAGAGCGCGGGCGGCCTCTGACACGGTAGACGGGCGTCCAAAAAAAGGTCTGAACCAGGTACGGGCTTCCCGGTCCAGCAGCACCTGGGCCGCACGCACGTCAGAGAGGGTCACGACTTCGGCAGGTGAGGTGGGCCGTTGCATCTCACCTCAGTTTACAGGGACCCTTTCTGCATGCCGACTTCGTTCCCCCTTTTCACGCCCCAGCGCGGATGGACTGTGGCTGGGCTGATGCTGGCCCCACTGGTTCTGGCTGGTCTTGGGCTGACGCATCCACACCACCTTCGCGCAGACACGGCCACGCACTGGACGGCCATGCACCTGGCACTGATGCCCGTGTTTCCCTTGCTTGGCGTCAACCTGTGGTGGTTGCTGTCGGGCGTCTCTGGCCACACCCTGTCCGGTGTGCTGGCCTGGGTGGCCCGTGTGCTGGCGTTCGTGTACATCGTGTATTACGGAGCGCTGGACGTGCTGGCAGGCGTGGGCACGGGCCGCCTGACGTTGCAGGGTCAGGACGCTTCGGCCATTCGGCTGCTCTTTGCGGAGGGCAACGCGCTGGCGGCTGTGGGCGTGTGGGCTTTTCTGGGGGCCAGTCTGCTGACCTGTGGGCTGTTGATGGTCCGACATGGCGTGCGCCTGTGGCCGGGCGCAGTGCTGTTGATGCTCAGCAGCGTCTCCTTTTTGAGCAGCCATATCTACGCACCATATGGCGTGCTGACCATGCTGGTCATGGGTCTGGGCATGGCCTTGTTATTTGGCCTTCAATCGCCACCGAAACAACCAGGGCTGCCTGCCCAGGAATAAAGGCGGACGCGGTGCTCTACTTTTCACTACTCCGTTGTCGGGTTGGGGTATACCCGCCAGAGGGAGGGACAGGAAGGCGGACAGGGCAAAAATCTGCTGACAGCCCAGTTCAACGCCTTTTTGATCACCCCGTTCACCGGAAGTCAGACCCAGAGCCAACTTCGGTTGTCCCTGGGGCGGGCTTTTGGTAAGGCTGCTTACCAGAGGTCAGGATGCAGCAAACACCCATCGCACAAGGATCATTTGATGGCCCACGGGCATTTCGTCGCCCTGCGGGTGAGCATGACGAAAAGCTGGACTTTGATAGCGAGGCGACTCCAGGGTGATTGAACCAGAAAAGCGGTTCTCAAGCCCGGCCTCTCAATGCATCTTGCGACGCTGTGAGAGCTTGACCTGATACATCCGCTGATCACTGAGCCGCAGCAAGTCACCCGCAGTCTGGGCATCCTGTGGGTACTGGGCGGTCCCCATACTGGCCGTGGCGGACTGGAAATCCTGACGGCGCATCTGTTCCTGCAACTGATTCAATAGGCATTGCGACGTTTTGACCTCGAGCGGTTGTGTGGTGACAATGGCAAATTCGTCGCCGCCAATCCGGTAAGCCTGTCCCACCTGGCCAAATTCGCTGGTCAGCGCCAGCGCAAAACTTTGAAGGAAGCGGTCACCTTGCGCGTGTCCCTGCGTGTCGTTCACGCTTTTCAGGCCATCAAGATCGAAGGAAATCACCATAAATTCCCCACGTGCTTCAGCCGCCTGATTCAGTGTGCGCTCCAGCATCAGTTCGAAGGCCCGGCGGTTGCCCAGCCCGGTCAGGCTGTCGGTCAGGGCCAACCGCTCGGCCTCTGCACGGGCCTGATCCAGTTCACGGGTGCGTTCCACCAGCAGGTGTTCGAACACGGTCAGCACATGGCTGGCGTCCTCCTGCTCCAGGGGAAGCAGTTCCTCCCCCCATTCCCCCTCAAGGGTGTCCGGCTGGGTCAGGACTTCCAGGGCAAGCTCCACCAGGTGCGGATCGAAATGCGTGCCGGTCTGCTTGCGAATCTCGTCCAGCGCCTCCTGCGCGGTCCAGGCCCGCTTGTAGGGCCGCGCCTGGGTCAGGGCGTCGAACACGTCGGCCAGCGCCACGATCCGGCCCGACAGTGGAATCTGACCGTCGCGCAGACCACGCGGGTAGCCGCTGCCGTCCCAGCGCTCGTGGTGCGTCAGCGCGATTTCCTCGGCCAGGCGTAGCAATTCCGAGCGCCCACCGGACAGGATGCGCGCGCCGATCAGGGTGTGGGTCTGCATCTGCTGGAATTCGGCGGTGTCCAGCTTGCCCGCCTTGAGCAGCACGCTGTCGGGAATGCCGATCTTGCCCACGTCGTGCAGCCGTGCCGCGACGCCCAGCACGTTGGCCTTACCCTCGGGCCAGCCCAGCGCCCGCGCGATGCGCGCCGAGGTGCGCCCCACCCGCCGCGTGTGTTCCCCGGTGGTGTCGTCGCGGTACTCGGCGGCCATCGCCAGGCGCGTGACCACCTCCTGCTGGGCGCGGGCCAGTTCAGCCGTCCGCACCCGCACCTGCTGTTCGGCCAACTCGCGGCCCCGGTGTTCCACGTCGGTGCGCACACGGTAGATCTCGGCGTCATGACGGGCACGCTCGACCTCGAACTGGATGCTCAGGTTGCGGGTTTGCTGATCACGCTCGGCGTTGAACAGTTCGCGCTCGATACGGATCAGTTCGCGGCTGTGGGCCAGCGCCGGCTCCAGATCGCCGCACCGCTCAAAATACTCGGCCAGCGCCTCGTGAGCCTCAGCCTGCTCCTTGACCGACTGGATGTCGATGGCCAGGCTCAGGCCCGTCTCAAGTTCCTGCTGGGCTGCGTCCAGCACCCCTTGTTGCAGATGCAACCGTCCCAGTTGCAGCCGGGCCTCCAATTCGCCCTGTTTGGAGCCGATCTCCAGCGCGATACCCAGCGCCTCATTGATGGTCTGCACGGCCCGCACCGGTTCCTCGGTCTGACGGTACAGGTTCCCCAGACTGTCCAGCGCGTGCAGTTCGCCCACCTGATACTTCAACTCGCGGCTGAGGTCCAGGGCCAGTTGCAGGTACTCGCGCGCACGGTCAAACTGCCGGGCGTCAAGGCAGCACATACCAAGATTGAGACTGGCCGTGGCCTGAATCTGCCGGTCTCTGGACTCCGCCGCCGACTTGTACGCCGCCTCCATGACCTCAATGGCCAGCCCGTTGTCGCCCCTCATGCTGTGGACGTGGGCCAGATTGTGCAGAATTGGGGTTTCTAACTTGAGGTCAGCAGGCTGCGTCTTGTAAAGAGCGTAGGCACGTGTCAATGATTTGATGGCCTCTTCATATTGACCAAACCACATTTGAATATTGCCAATGTTGATCAGACACTGAATCTGACCCGTCATGTTCGCTTCGTCTTCACGCAAGCGTAGGGCCTGATGGAGCAGTCCCAGGGCTTCGGCTACCTTGCCCTGATGGTGGTTAACGATGGCAAGATGGTTCAGCGCTGTCGCCTGGATTCCCTGTCCTTCTGTATGAACCTGAGCGAGTTGGACAGCCCGCTCCAGGTGTTCCGCCGCCTCTTCAAAATGCCCGAGATCGAGTTGCAACTTGCCCGCGAAGCTCCGGGCCTCGGCTTCGGAAACGGATTGACCCAGATGCCCAAAGCTCGTGGCGGCGTGGATGAATTCAATCAGCGCCTCGGCCTGTTGCCCGCTGGCCTGCAAGGCCCGGCCCAGCAGCACCCGGCTCTCCGCAGCCTCGCAGGACTCCTGGTCTGCCGTCAGCGAGCAACAGGTCCGCGCCAGGGTCAGGGCCTGGGCCGGATCGACACTCAGCAGTTCGGGAATGGCGCGTTGCAGCGCCTGGAGCTGGGTCTGGGGCGGCCCAGACACCAGCCCAGACGAGGGACGGTGGCCGACGGTCATCGTCAACAGCCCTTAATCGTCGCTGGAATGACTGAGAAACTCCACCAGATCCAGACGGCCTTTTTCTCCCAGCTTGTCCTTGTACGGTTTGTTGCCGCTGACCTTGTAGATATCTGTCGCCCGGTTCGCCAGTTCCTTGGCGAGGTCTTTGGTGGGAACCCGCTCCCCCAGGGCCAGGGCCAGACCGCCGCTGACCATCGGCGCGGCCATCGACGTGCCGCTCCAGGCCGCCATACGTCCATCTGGGGCAGGGGCATACACCTGCTCGCCAGGAGCCATGACTTTCAGCTCGGACGCGTAGTTCGAGAAGCTGGACTTGACATCGTTCAGGTCGACACTGCCCACACTCAGGCTGTAATCGCCGCTGCCCTTGGCACTGGCATCCGCCGCTGGATAGGTGATCTTGTTCAGGTTGCTGTTGCCCGCTGAGGACACCACCAGTACCTTCCTGTCCGTGACCTTCTTGATGGCGTCCTGCACGACTTTGGAGTTTTCCTTGCTGCCCAGGCTCAGGTTGATCACGCCGGCCCCGTGGTCGGCGGCCCAGAGGATGGCCTTGGCCACCATGACCACGTCCCCGGAGCCGTCCGAACCCAGCACCCGCAGCGGCATGATCTTTGCGCCGGGGGCCACCTGCAAGACGATGCCCGCGACATTGGTGCCGTGACCGTAGCCGCCGACGCCAAAGGTGCCCTCGTCCTGCGGCGTCGCGTCGCCATCGTAGAAGTCATACCAGGTGGACGGATCGGACAGAGCGGCGGCAAAAGCAGGGTGTTGCAGATCCAGACCGGTATCAATCACGGCGACGGTTACGCCCGCACCCAGCTTGGGGGCCAGACGCTGCGCCTCTTCCAGTCTGATTTTCTTCCACAGCGCGGTGTTTTCAGGAAGTTGGGAGTACTGTCCACCGGCCCACATGCTGATCCTACCGCCCGCCCACATGCTGATTCTTCCACCAGCCCACATACTGATCCTGCCGCCCATCGTGGCCGTCATGGTGCCGCCGCCGCTGAACATGTCCTTGTTCGGCTCGATGTAGACCATGCGTCCGCCCAGAGCATGGAGATTCTGAGAGCCGAGTTGCTGGTTCATGCCGATCATGGCCACGCAATCAGTGTCGTCGCCAGCAGCGCACCCGGCATCGTTCCAAGCCAGCATCTCGCCGCCCACCGCCTGGGCCAGACTCTGGGGCGTGTCGCCGGCTTCCAGCGGCACCAGAGCGACATGGGCAAAACGCTCCTGAGGAGAGGGAGAGGCGGCGGTGGGGGCAGTGCTGGAACACGCGGACAGCAGACCAAGGGTCAACAGGCTGAGGGCGGCAAATTGGTTCTTCATGTCGGAACTCCTTGAGAACAGTCGTATGGGACACGCTTTAAGCCTGTTGAGTCTGTGCGACGCGCTGTCACAAATTTCGTAACTGCGACTGAGAAAAACTTCATGAAGGTCTTGATGCTGGGTGACTTTTACCCTATCGGGGGCCAGACGGGATTCATGGATTGATGGTGGACAGAAATTTCGGCATGCATCAAGTTGTCAGGGTGGGGTATCCGCCAACTGGACGGCCTGACCTTCGACAAAATGTTCACTGACAAGGTCAGCGGTGGCAACGCCAACCGCCCGCGGCTGACCGCCTTACTGAGTCATGTGAGAGAGGGCGACACCGTGGTGGTCCACAGCATGGACCGACTGGCGCGCAACCTCGATGACCTTCGCGCCCTGGTCAACGGATTGACGGAGAGGGGCGTGCGCGTCGAGTTCATCAAGGAAGGCCTGACCTTCACCGGGGAAGATTCGGCCATGTCCAGGCTGCTCTTGAGCGTCATGGGTGCTTTCGCCGAGTTTGAGCGCGCCCTGATCCGCGAGCGGCAGCGTGAAGGGATTGAAGCGGCAAAGAAAGCCGGCGTGTACAGGGGACGCAAAAAGCTCTTGACTGCAGTCCAGGCAAAAGACCTGCGCCGACGCGTCGAGAAAGGCGAGTCAAAGGCCAGCCTTGCCAGAGACTTTGGGATCAGCTAGGAGACGGTCTACCACTACCTGAGGACCGCGCCCGACGCATAAGCTGGACAACAGGCGCATATCGCGCTATTCTGTGCAACATCAAAGGCGGCCTTCGGGTCGCCTTCTTCTTTGCCCCCCATGGACTGAATCTGACAGAGGCCAAAATTCCAGCCCACGAGGTTGCAAAAATGCATCGCCCCTTCACAGTGTTGGACAACAGTTCTCCGCAACGCTGGAAGCTGCAATTTGTCATGTGCCGCGAAACACCGCTTGAACCTTCGTTATCGCAAGGCTCGCAGCCGGGAAAGTGAAAGGATCTCGGCCTTCATCAGGTCTGGACCTCAGAACTCGCTCCGGATCATCTAGAAGTCGCGGCCGGGTGTGGGGGCAGACGCGTCTGCCCCCACACCCGGCCACTGTCCTTTCACGGCTGAATGTTCAGTTCAGCAGCGTCAGGTGGGAGCAAGCTTGCGTGGCGCACCCATCGTAGGTCACCACCGCCACACCGCCGTTGCGGCTGGTGATCATGCTGGAGATCCGGCCCACGGGGGTGGGCGTCATCTTCAGGCTGCTGGTCTCCAGGCGAATGGCCTTGAATCCATTTTGCAGCCACAACACGCCCGGCGTCGCCGCGTCAAGGCCAATGACGATGAAGTTTTGCGGCCCGGGCAGGGTCCCCGTGGAGATCACCGTGGACACACGGCCGTCCGGATCCCGGCGATTCAGGTTGTTGTTGATGTCTGTGAACCAGATGGTGCCGTCATTGCCGATGGCCGCCGTGAAAAATGGATACCTTTCCAGGCGCGTCCCCAGATCACGCACCGCGCCCGTCACGGTATCCACCACCACCGGAAGATCTGTACTCACAGCCAGATAAAGCAACGTCTTCCCATCGGGACTGACCAGAAATTTCGTATTGTCCTGGGAATAGACGCGCGTCCGGTCCATGACGGCCACCTCGCCCGTCACCGGGTTCCAGCGGGTCAGCACCAGGCGCTGGTCTGCAGCGTCGCGGCCGACATACCACAACCGTCCATCGGCGTCTGAGACAGCCTGACCCACACCTTCCGGTGTGACCACGGTGGTGAAGGTGCCGTCCGGTCTGACCAGCCTGGCCTGAGTGCCACTATTCGCGTACGGCAGGGCCACCACGTCACCGCTGCTCAGGCCGACCAGTTGGCCCACCTCTGGCAACGTCACCGTGGCGGCCACGCCGCTGGACGTGAACCGCTTGAGCACCTGGTCATAGGAGTTGTTGGTCTGGGTCTCGGCGATGCCGGTCAGGATCCACACGCCGCTGCTCACCGAGGCCAGGCCTCTCTCGGCCACGCCGCCGTTATTGATCAGCGTGCGCTGGGGGCAGACACCCAGGGTCAGCGACACCGAACTGGTGACCCCGGGGCCGGAGATCTCGATGGTCACATCGCGCTGGATGGGGGGCGCACCTTTGTCCACGGTGATCGGCAGCGTGACCGCCGTGCTGGTGTTGGCCCCCAGCGTGACCTGAACGGGCGCCGCACTGACCCCGGCGGGAAGCCCCTTGAGGCTCAGGGTGACTGGCCCTGCGTAACCGAACAGGCTGACGAGCTGTCCCCGGACGGCTCCCGTTTCTCCCTGACAGACAAGTTCCTCGGGCACTGACGTGCCGAGATCCAGCTTGATGCCGGGCCGCTGGACACTGAGCGTCCCGAAACCACCGCCCACTGACCGGCCCGCGCTGTCGTTCAAGAGGAGCCGGAAGGGCAGGGTGCCCGGGACTGTCCCCGTGTACCGGAAGGTGAGCTGGGTGTCGAGCTGTTGCGGAGCCAGGCCCAGACCTTGCACGAAGGCGCTCTGCCCCTGGGCGGCTCCCAGTGTGGGCAGCGTCAGTCGGGCCGGCTCCACCGTCAACCCAGGCACGTCAGTGGACAGCGTGACTGGACCGGAGACGCCCCCAACCTGCTGGAACCTGGCGGGCACGCTGACGGTTTCATTGGCGGCGAAGGTCAGCGGCGCAGTTCCCAGGTCGACGTTCACAAATGACTCGAACAGCCGGCCTTTGAGCTGCGAGGCCGCCGCCGGGTCCATTGACTTCAGCGTGAGGCGCGTCGGGACATCCGTCTTCGCGCTGTACTCCACGGCGTTCCAGCCTGCTTTCAGATCAAGGTCATAGACCACTGAACCGCTGTTTCCGCAGTCGACGGTTCCACTGGTCCGCGAGGCGACCGTGCTGTAGATGCGGGCCACCGTGCTGCCCGGCACCGTCGCTCCTGCCACGAGTTCCTCTTGAATCTCGCCCAGGGGATCACCCTGGGCCGAATACGCGTACAGCCGGCTGAACCGGAAGATGTCAGGGTTGGCGGTGCTGGTCCCCGTGAAGGTGCATCCACCGAATGGCGGGGGAAGCAGGGTAGACGAGCTGCCGGTGGACGGCGGAGCCACGAGCTTCAGATCCACCTCACCCGACGCACTCAGGGTCCCCCTGGAATTGGCACTGACGCCATCGGTATTGCCGAGCAGCACGTACCCTGCGGGGAACGTTGCCCCAGCCACGGTGCCGCTGATCTTTGCTGGACTGATCGCCGCGCCGCGCTGCGCCGTGTAGGTCAACGTCACGGTCTGGGTGGCGTTGACCGTGACCGTCTGCTCGGCCGGAACATCGAACCCGGGCACGGCGGCGCCCTTGACCGTGACCACGGTCCCCGCTGCGAGTTGTGTGAAGGTCTTGGTTCCGGTCACCGTGTCGTTCCACAGGACCGTATTCCCCGCTTTGACGGAGACAGGAGCCGCCGGGACGCCCACCAGTTTCACGGTGAGGGCGTAGTCGGCGGCGGGTCCAGGACCATTTCCGCCACCACAGGCGGCGAGCACGGCAGAGAGGGCAACAAAAGCAGGAAGTCGGAGTGTCTTCATATTCTCTCAGAATTTTAATGTGTTCCGCGCTGGTGGGGGGAGAGATTTACCACGTTGGACGTATACAGGCGTCTTGTGGAACCTGTGTGCAGCCTCAAATTGGGGGTCCACAGGTCGAAGAATCGCTTGACCTTCGTTTCTGCACGGCTCTAAATTGCAGCACCAGCAACTCTCAGATGACCACTTTACCCAGCGCCGTGGCCAGCCTGCGCAACGACAGCCAACGTCACATACCCCCAACGGGGGTGGAAATTTTCAGAGCCTCCAGCGCTCAAATCTGCCGTACAGAAGAGCCGCAGACGCACTGACGCCTGCCCGGCAAGTCCGGCGAAGGTCCTGTGAGCAAGGTGCCGCTGCACAATTGCTCTGCACGGCTTCCTGGTGCGCCATGAGGAGGTCTAAAGATCAAGTCGGGACGGCGCGGCAGCCCCAGACCGGGGACCCTGGACAGCCGCACCCAGCGGCGTACGGGATGGTGAGACCGTGGTGAAGATCGTTGAACAACCGGGTTGATCGGGCCGGCGGAGAGCGCGGCGCTACTCGCACGGTACGCCTGCCTCTGCTGCTGGAGAAGGACCACGGCCCTTCTGGCCACAGACACCTGGGCCAATCCGGATCAGGATGACCGCCAAAGGCCGCCGCCTGACGGACGGCATGGATCGTGCGTCCATGGCATGATGACCGACGATCATGCTGACCTATCAGACGGGGGACGCAACGAGACCCAGCGGCACAGGCACAAGGGTCATTGTGCATGTGTGCAACGACATCGGGGCGTGGGGCGCCGGCTTCGTGGTGGCACTCTCCCGCCGCTGGCCGGAACCAGAAAGAGCCTACCGAGCCTGGGCAAGAGACCAGAGTGACTTGCCGTTTGAACTGGGACAGGTGCAGTTCGTGGCTGTGGAGCCGGACCTGTGGGTGGCGAACCTGATCGGTCAGCATGAGATTCAGCGCAAAGGCGTCCACACGGACCTGCCCCCAGTGCGGTACGAGGCCATCCGTACAGGTCTGGCGCAGGTTCGCCACTTTTCCCGGGAACATCACGCAAGCGTACACATGCCCCGCATTGGCGCCGGACTGGCGGGCGGGGACTGGGCTGTGCTCGAAGGCATCATCCGTGGCGAACTCGCAGATCAGGGGACAGCGGTCACCGTGTATGACCTCCCAATGCGTCCATGACTTCCCTGACCTTCGAACACATTCACGAAGCTGTGGCTGAAGCTTTTCCGGAACTTGCCCGGCCACTGGCCCTACTCTGTGAGGACGAGATCTTCAGCACGAACGGTGTGCCTCGCCAGTACAGCGGCACGAGCATGTTGCTGCGTTACTTTCTGGAAGTGCTGGTGGCCCTCCCCGTCAGCCCACACCGGAACGCAGCGCTGCACCGGGCCTTCGCGTTCATCGAACGGATGCTCGCATCACCAGATCATGACCTCGTGGGGCTGGCCGAGATCCAGTTGATCGAGGGACAGCCTGCATGGTGGTACCAGCGCGCGCTGCCTTTCGCTGGCCCCCTGTACCAGCAGGCGGCAGGGCGGGTGAGTGGCAAACTCTGGACGCAGGCGACAGCACCGGGTGCCCCACCCTATTCCCCTGAGGTGGACCTGCACGACCTGTACGAGGTGCGGCCCGCGATCGCGTCCATGCTGGCCCCGGACGGCTTGACCCTTGAGGACATCCCGGACCGGGAGCCGACATGATGGGCGCTCCACAGGCCGCACACCGTCTTTCCGCAGCGCAGTGAGACGGGCTGCGGCATGATGCGTGGACGTGACGCGGTCCCCGCCCCCCAGCAATTTCACTCTCAAAACATTGACTCCCCCCTCTAAAATCGCCCCATCCCTGCTTGCTGTTCTGCGGGGGCGGCGAATTTTTCTTCTGCGGGTGCGCCTCTTTCCGCAAATTCGAGGGCTTCTCAGACGCCAGCGCTCCGCAGTTCTTGCTGGGCGTCTTTGATGCTGCCGCGCGCGGTCTGTCCGCCCGCTTTGGTGCCCAGCGCCGTCATGTCCCAGCCGCCCTCACGCCGGGTCAGGCGCGCCATCAGCATGGCGGTAGCGCTCTCCCCGTCGGTGAGGTCAAAGCGTGCCAGTTCGTGCTGGGTGCGCTCGTTGAACAGCCTGCAAAAGGCCCGCCGCACGTCCCTGAAGTTGTGCCCGGAAAAGGAGTTGACGACGAAGACCAGGTGCTGCACGTTCGGCGCGAGCCGGTCCAGATCCACGCTGATGGTCTCGTCGTCGCCCTCGCCGTCCCCGGTCAGGTTGTCCCCGGAATGGCGCACCGCGCCGCCGCCACCGGCGAGCTTCATGAAGAAGATGGTCTCGAGGTGCTTGTGTTTGCTGTCGAACAGCAGGCAGCCGGCGTCCAGATCGATGCTTCGTCCGCTGGCCGCGTCCCAGCCCAGCCCCATGCACGATCCGCTGAGGTCCGGCGCGCCGTCCTCCTTGCGCAGCGAGACCCGCTCGCCCTTGGCCAGCGAGATGGTCGACGTGCCGCTGGCCACCTTGAGCAGGTTGACGGACCCGCCACTTCCTGCCGGGCTGGCTCCTGCTGATCCAGTGGCCAGGCCGGACGCCCGTGAAGCGGTGTTCATCGCAGGGATGGCCGGCCTGGGTGCCGGTGTGGGCGTGGCTGCCGGTGCTGGGCCGCTCTCGACTTCACCGCCGAAGTACCCGATCAATTCGCCGAGCCCTCCGGCGAAGCCCTGCCCGACAGCGGCCAGCTTCCAGTTGCCCTTGTGGTTGTAGATCTCGAACAGCATGGCGGCCTTCTCGCCCTGCAGCCCGCTCAGGGGGTTGAACTCGAATCCCCCGACCTCGGCCTTGAGCACGCCGGCCTTCTTGAGGATCAGGTCGTCGTGGCTGGCGGTGACCATCAGGCGTGAGACCTCGCCCAGCTGCGTGAGATCCAGCTTGAAGTGTGCCTGGGTGCCGGTGAAGCGTCCCTGCACGCCGGGCGAGGACGGATTGTTGTAGAACACGATGCTGTCGTCGCCGGACATCTTGCGCCCGGCGTCCAGCAGGAACACGCTGATGTCGAGGCCCGGAAGGTCATGCGTGACGCTGAGTTCCAGCGACGTCTGGATCAGGTTGTGTTTCTCGCCTGCTGTGATGCGGACTGGCATGCACATCAGTCTAGCGGGCGCTTCCCCGGATTCAGTGCGTGAGGGCTTCAGAAATGCCGCGTTCAGGGCCGGCACCCGACTTGCCCGGCTGCAACTGGACGACGTGAACTGATCCCCGCCGCCGTGTAGGCGAGCACCACGGTGGCCGGCTGATGCTCAGAATGACGCAGGTCAGCCTGGTGTCATCCGTCCGCAGCGCCCTGGCGCTGGATGCTGCACATCGGTGGTGTGGCACGAGCCGCCGCCGGGCTGCGGCATGATGCGTGGAAGGGAATGGAGTGAGCTGGGCAAGGGTTATCTATTTACTGGTCCAGGTAGGCCACCTGGGCGGGCGACAGCACCTGCAGGCTATCCACGGAGATCAAGTCGGACTGGCGAACGACGAAAATCACGGTCTCGGCGATGTCCTCGGGGCGCAGGCAGCTCATGGGCTGGATGCGGTGCCGGGCGGCCACACAGGGGACTGGCGTGGACGTGTCCGGCCCCATGGTCGTGAAGCGGACGCTGTCCCTCCGGTCCTGGTGGCGCATCTGGTCACCAAAACTCCCGGCACCCGGTATGGCGGACAGCGCCAGCTCGAGAGCCTCTCGGGTCACCGAGGAGATGGTCACGATGCGCCCGATGCCCCGGGTGCCCATGGAGGGCAGCGCAGCTTGGGTGGTCCGCACCATCCCCAGCACGTCGCCGCCGAGCATGCCGCGCCAGTCGGTCATGTCGGTGGCCGGACCGAGCAGGGTCAATCCCGCGTTGTTCACCAGGATGTCGACCCAGCCGAACGCGTGGGCGGCACGGTCCACGGCGAGCCGGGCCTGGGCCTCGTCCGTCACGTCCGCGGCCACCACCTCGGCGCGTCCCCCGGCCAACCGTACCTGCTGCGCGAGGGCGTGCACATGCACCTCCTGCCGCGCGACGAGCACCACGTCCACGCCCTGCGCCGCGAGCGCGAGCGCCGTCGCGGCGCCGATGGCATTGCCCGCCCCCGTCACGACCGCGACCTTCCCCGCCAGGTCGTGGGGGCCGCTCCCTGTGGCCAGGGGCGCCCGGCGGCCCCCCGGCGTGGGCGCACCGGGCGCGGAAGGTGTGGCAGGAAGCAGGAGCTCGGCTCCGTCGTCTCGGTGACTTGACATGTAGGGAGTGTCGCCGCTCCAGCCAAAGTTCACCACCCGCCGCCGCCGCCTCGTGCCCCGGAGATGAGAAGCGGCACGCTCAATGGCGTTAAGGAAAGTCAGATTGTGCTACGCAACCATCTGCAGAGTGTTGCTTAAATGCGTCGTAGACGCACTCCAGCCTAGGTCATTTTTCCCTGTGACACTACTGTACATGGCGAGCAGTACGGTGTCCCCATGCTGCGTCCCCAGCACTGCGCGGTCCGCCAGGGTAGGGGCCGCCGCCCCGGGCAAGGTCTGTTTCACCCCCCCAGCCGTCCCAACACGGCCCCCAGCTCGCCCAGCGCGCGGCCCCGCCCCCACGCCTCGCCGGTCACGGTGACGAATCCGCAACCGAGGATCTCGATGCCGGCTTGCCGCCGGTTGCGCAGGAGGTTGCCAGTCAGCCACACATGGACTCCACCGCCCGGCGAGCGCGCTGCATAGCCAGCAATGTCCTGCAACAGGGTCTTCGCAGGACGGGTCAGTGGCGTGTCCAGATCCAGCGCGGTCAGTCCCGTATCGGGGCCCAGGACGATGCCAATTCCCCCCGCTCTGTGCTGGCGGGCCAGCCCATAGGCCTCCGCCAGCGGTAGCCCCGCCCCCCGGCAATCAATTGGACGCAGGACGCCGGCTCTCGGCAATGCCGGCACCTTGCCGGCCTTTCCATTCCCCCGGGGCAGGGCCAGCCAGGGCAACCAGGTTCCCTGGTTCAGCACTTCAGCCGGCAACGTGGCCTGCAGGTGGGTGAGCCGGTGAAGGCCGGGAGGGCAAAATCCCATGCCCTCCCGGTTCGGCACGTCGGTCACACCACATCCGGCGCTGCGGGAGTTTGCTGTCACTGGACGTGGGACTGCTGCCCCCAGTACCGGCGCACCAGATTTCGCGCCGCATTGATGTGGGCGTCCATGACGTGACCGTGGAGGCACGTGAATTCCCGCCCCTGCCGGGTGCCCCGGGTAGACCCCTGACACTGGCTACAGGTCTGGCTGGTGTAAGCGGCTGGAACCCGCTCCACCTCGATCCCACGGGCGTGCGCGCGCTGCCGCGCCCAGGTCTGGTGCCAGTCCGCCACCGCCCGCCGACGGGACACGGCAGAGAAATTGCTTTTGAACCCCCGGTAATCGAGCTGCTCAAGCACCAGCGTGCCGGCATCCGCCAGCACCAGCACCGTGAACGCCTCCAGCGCGGCGCGCGCCGCCGCATAGTTCAGGATCTGTGCGAGCGCGCGCACCTCGGCCGACTCGCCGACGGGCAGAGCCGGCGTGGCCAGCCCCCACGTGACCTCGTGCTGCTGGCCCCAGGCCGCCGTCGCCAGCGGGCGCAGTCCGATGTCTACCCCCACCACCGCACGTCCTCTTGGTCCCAGGTGGTGCGGGGGCTGGGCGAAATACAGAATTAAGAACCAGTGATCGCCCAGTTCGATCAGCCGGGTCAGATCACGCCGCCACGCAGTGGGCGTCCAGCGCTCGTCGGTCAGGTCCACGCCGCTTGCCAGCTGGCGGCCCTGCGCCACCGCCATGCGCACATCCTGCCACCAGATCGTCTCGGCCGTCGACGTCATCGGCGTCAGCAGCGCGGTCAGCAGCTGCTGAACTCCCGGGTATTGGCGGTAGACCCCCAGCGACGCCGTGATGATTGAGGAGTACTCGCCTTCCGGCAGACGGTACAGCTCGCCGGTGACCGTGAGGTTGCCCATCTGGAGTTCGCGGTCGTGCACCAGCGTCTGGGCGTTCAGCAGCGTGTCGGCCGGGCAGTACACCTGCCCCTGGGCCATCACGTCCAGATTTTCCTGTGTGGGCTGTAACTGGCCGCTGGCCACGGCTCGGCGGAGTTGTGGATAGGTGTTGCGGTCCACGCGGACCACATGATGCGTAGTGTGTTCGGGCACATTGCTCCTGTGACTGAGGGGCTTGATCCATTCTTTCCCGTTCAGTACAGGTTTTTCTGTTCTTCGCCCGCTTGACCCTGCTTCTCCCTCTTCCCCTACTTCAGGTGCAGCCCTGCACGGTGGAACTGGCGACAGCTCAACTTGTGAGAGCCGGGGCTGGCGGTGCAGCGCAAGGTGGGTGCAGACTGACCCATGTTGGGCGTGAACTGACCGGTGGTGGGTGCAGAAGGACTGGTGGTGGGCGTGAACTGACCCGTGGTGGGCCGGTGCCAGCCCTGGCCTGCATACGGTGGGGGCGGCCTGTGACTGTGCGCACGGTGGGTGCGGCGGTGAGCCTGAATGGGGTGTGCCCAGGCCGGATGGAGCGCGGCGTGTTGTGGCCAGGACGTCATTCCCAGGCTGGGGAGCGCGGTGGACTGGGCCCGGGCAGACGCGCCGCATCACGAAAACGAGCAGAGATCTGGTGCAGGGAAGTGTTAGGTCATTGCAAGTCTTGCCGCATTGCGTTGCTGTGGTCTGGACGGCATTGAGCGTCAGAACATGAGAATGCCCGCACGCCGTCGAGGATCGTCATCCCGGCGCTCTCATCTGCCGTCACCACGGCCGTGCCGCCCCAACGTGAGCGCCTGAAAGCGCATCGGTGCCCACGCCCTACGGTGATTCACACGGTGGGTCAGACGGCCTGATGCCCCCCATGGTGGGGCCGGCGACAGATCCCGCCGGCATGGTTCGCATAGGCGCTTGATGGAACGTGCGCCCAGCCCGGCCACAGGGTGGAACCGAGCACAGCCAACCGCAGTGTCGCGCCCGATGGGCCACTGCCCACGCCGGGTAACCCCTGATGGGTCTGGCGGCCGGCGCACACAGCGCATGGTGGGTTCACAGTGGACGGCCGTGCGATACGGCCGTAGGTCTGGCGTAGGTGGGTCCTGCCCGGTCAGGAAGACCAGGTGAGCAGAATTGTGTCCGCCCACGCGTCCTGCCTGCCTATCATGGGATGGTGTTACGCACTCGCTGGCTCCTGACCGCCGCCCTGCTGTTCGGCCACGCGTATGGACAGGCCACCGCGCCGGCCGTGCCGCCCGTCCCCACCCTGCTCACGCCCGGCAAGGTCACCGTTGAGATCCTGAACGTTGTCTTTCCAGACGATGTCCTGGCACTTGAGGCCCGTGTCCAGGAGGCGATCAGGGGGCGGCCGGCCTGGTACCTGGATCTGTTAGCGCGGACATCCGAGAGTGAACTCATCCCTTATGACGTCCGCCTGGGCATCAGCGAAGCAGAATTTCAGCGTCTCGCCACCGCCCGCCGCACCGTCACGGTAACCGGGTGCAGCACCATCACGCTCCTGACCATCAAGGAAGTGCCTGGGCAGGTCTACCTGCGCGGCGGTTCCGGCCTTGACGGTCTCAACGGCGTTTCGTTCCGGCCCAGTTCTGGGGGCATCTACTGGGTCAACACCCGCATTGGCACGGCGAGCGGCCAGCGCGCCTTCACCACCTCTGCCGACGATCCGCTGGGAGTCCACTCGGGCTACACCTGGTTCCTGGGCACGCGGCGGGATGGGCAGCTCAACAACCAGTGGGCAGTGCTGGACCTCTCCCGTGACCAGACCGGCCGGTTGATCGTGGCGTACGTCCTCCAGGAGCGGCGGGACGGTCAGGCCGTCCGCAACGTGAACGTGGTGGTCCGCACCGCCAATTGTCAGTCCTGAACAAGCACATTCAGGCGGATTCAAGGTTCCGGCACCACCTGAGCTGGAGAACACTGGCACTGATCTCTCTCTCTTGACACCAAAGAAAAAGCCCCACGCACTGTGGGGCGGTATTCCTGCCGCACACGGGCAGGTCCTGCTGATTGAAAAGAGCCTGGCCTGCGCGCTGTCACAGGCGCATGACGTTCGTCCCGCACATGAAGGCTTGCTCTGCAGGCTGCCCAGATCTGAAAGGCCGAACGCCCGACCAGAGCTTCATCGCGCTGCATTGGCCAGACGCGTTGGAGGTCGGAGTGACCCAATGCTGAACGAGAGATGTGTCGTGGAGGATGAAGCTGCCTGTGCAGGAATGGGCGTGGACCCGCCTTCCAGGGACTGATGCAGCGTTCGTCCGTGTGTCGGCGCCATACAACGCTTCCGGTACCCATTCCGCCCTGGGGGCGCGGCCAGGGACATTTTGCGGCCCTGGGCAGGGTGTGATGTGACCATGCCCGAACCTTCGCTTGCCTACCGTACCGTCTCCATCGGAGCGGCCCTGCTCACGGGAACCATCGCGACGGTGCATGTGTACTGGGCAGCAGGCGGAAAGGTGGGTCTGACGGCGGCGCTCCCCGAAGCGGACAGCGGAGGGCCTGCGTTCACGCCGTCCCCCATGATGACGTTGGGTGTGGCTGCCGGGCTGGCGGGCATGAGCGCGGCCGCCCTAGACGCCCACTCTCCCCGGATGCGCTGGCCCCTGCGCCTGACCACCCTCGTATTCCTGCTGCGGGCCGTCGGGGATGGGCGCAAAATCGGCCTGACCCGGCAGGCTGGGGACAGTCCGTTTGCCCGCAACGATGCGCATCTGTACACCCCACTCTGCCTGGTCCTGGCCGCCCTGTACGGCGTGCTGGCGGTCAGGCACCGCAGCCAGTAGACGGGCACGGAGGGCAGCCAGAATGTCCACGGGCACAACCATCTTCTGACAAACTCTCTCCCATGGTCAGTCTCCACCCGCCCACCCATGTGCAGGAACTGCGTCACGCCGAAGTGGACCCACGGATTCGCTGGTTCCGTGCCGGCGAGGAGGTGGACACCTTCGCCGTGGTCACGGCCCGCTTCCTGATCTTCGTGGACACCATGGCGACCCCCGCCCTGATGCGTCAGGTGACCGAGGCTGTTCGCCCGGACGTCGCCGGACGCACGGTCCTGGTACTCAACACCCATGCCGACTGGGACCACGTGTACGGCAACAGCCTCTTCAACCCAGAGGGAGACCTGCCGGGCCTGCTGATCGCCAGCGAGGCCACCCGGGACCGCCTGCTCTCTGGCCCCGCCCAGGACCGCCTGCGGCAGCAGCAGGCCCAGGATTCCCGCTTCGCCGACGTCATTCTGGTCAGCCCTGACGTGACCTTCCCCGAGCGCCTGACCCTGCACGGCGGCGACCTCACCCTCGAAGTCCTGCCCACACCGGGCCATACCCCCGATCACGTGTCGGTCTGGATTCCGGAGCTGGGCACGGTCCTGGCAGGCGACGCCGCGGAACATCCTTTTCCCCAGGTGCGGGGCGGGGCCCAGCTCGCGGTCACCCGGACCTCCCTCGAGCGTCTTCAGGCACTTGACCCGCAGGTGGTGCTGCCCTGTCACGGTGGCACCACCACGCCCGAGCTCCTGACGCGGAATCTGGAGCATTTCGAGTTCCTGCGTACGCAGCTGGGACGTCTCCCCTCACCTGCTGACTGGCTGGACCGTCCCCTGGAGGCTGGTGAGTTCACTGGGGCGTCTTACGCCCAGTCCCTCGCACGGCTGGGAGAACGGCCCGGCACCGTCCCGGCCTTCTATCAGGACTTTCACACCGACGCGCTGCACGCCACCTTGGAGGACCTCGCCGGCCTCCACTGACGCCGGCGGGAATGGGGGCCGCAGCCGAAGTCTGGCTCAGCCGGGACTCCCAAGGCCGCCTGCCGCCGTGGGGAACAGCCGCAGCGCCTGCGCTCTGCCCGCCACCGTGCTCAGATACCTCGCCTGAGGCTGAAGACCGACGCGGGGCAGATCGAGACGGTCAGCGTCCCAGCACGCGCCCACGGTGGGTTCGTCGGTGGTCTGGCCGCTGGCGTGGTGTTCGCACGCCCACTGCAGCAGCTTCAGCTGGGTGTCGGTGAGGCCCAGCCGGGTCCGGTCATGGTCGACCAGTCGGACTGCCCGGTGACCGTGAAGGGGATCTGCGCCCTCGCTGTGCCGGGCCGCGTCATGGAACAGGCCGAACCAGCGGGCCACCTCGGCGTCACCTCCCCCCAACTGGGCGAGGCGCACGGCGGTCTCCTCGACGCGCTGCCAGTGTTGCGGCCCTTGCAGGGAGCCGGGACCGAGAGCGAACTGGGCAATCAATTCAGCCTTGATCGCCGCATACGGGTCGGCGGCCTGCGCGGGCATGGAAGAGGTCACAGAAAAGATCATGCCCCATCCACCATCCGATTCAGCGTCCTGGCGACCATCGCCGCCGGTGCTGGGACGCACGGCGTCACGGCCGTGCCGACCGGCCGCTCCGCCTGATAGGGAGGCGTGACCAAATCCCCAGAACTCAGTCACCTCCCCCTAAGAATCGCCCTGACCTTCGCGGTCTGCTGACCGCACTCTTCCGGAACCCTCATCAGGTGTGAGGGTCCCGGCTCTCCTGGAATCAGCTCACTGACCCGCGCCTGGTCCAGGTCACCAGCTCGCGAACAATAACGGCCCACTGGGCCTCGTCCGGTTCGTGGGCCATGTCGGCGTACTCCAGCGGCTGGACTCCAGCGGCTTCGCGGTCGTACGCGCCGACCACCACCAGGGTCGGCACGTTCAGCCTGGCAGCGTGGGTCACCACCGAGCCTTCGCGCCACTGTTCCGGGGTCAGAATCGCGTCGTAGCAGCGCCTCAGAAAGCGGAGACTGGACGTGTCATAGACTGCACGCAGGTCGGTGGGGGCACTCACCGCCACCACATGCGTGGCGCAGGAGACCTGTCCCCCGGGGACGGAGACGCTCAGCAGCGCGCTCAGCCCACCCATGCTGAAGCCCAGCAGCACCAGCGGTCCCTTGACCCCAGGCTGTCCGGTCAGCCACTCCAGCGCCGCGCCCAGATCGGCCGGCCCGCTGAGGCCGTAGTCGTCGCAGCCCGCCGAGCCTCGCCAGCCGCGTTGGGACAGGCTCAGGGCGTGCCAGCCGGCGGCGTGCAACTGCAGCGATCAGGCCAAGAACCTGTTCCGGTTCGCGCCCGGCGCTGAGATCAATGAAATGCAGGTGGTCAATCTGAGGTCCCCCCGGCTGCCTGAGGGCGTGGTCCAGGTGCAGGGCCAGGGCAGTCTTACCGATCCCTCCTGGGCCGCGCAGGGTGAGCAGCCGCACGCCGGCATGCAGCATCTTCAGCAGCTGGTGCAGGTCGTGCTCGCGGCCGTACAGCGGGACGAGCGCACGCCGCGGTGGTGACCCCGGCCGGTGGTCCATAGATCAGTGTAGACCCCGGAGGTGGACTGTTCTGGCTGGACTGAACTGGGTTGATCCGGTGGGTCACTGGTTCCAACAGCAGGACGTGGTGACGCAGCTTCGGTGCCCTTCAAGTGACGGACCGCTCAAGCGGGTTGAACAGAACTTTGGCCAGCGCTGGGTCAAGCTGTGGACGCAGCAGGACCGCCCGGGGCCGGCTACTGGGTGGTTCGGCACAGCACGATGTCTCACCTCGTTCTGCCGTGATTCCTGTGGGGCTTTCCTACAACTGTACCTGGACACGAGGTGCGACATTGGCCCCCGGACGTCCGGCGAACACCGCGTCGCCAGCTCCATTGGGGGCCGTCATGATGACCGGTCCTGCACAGAACCGCGCCTCACCGTCAGTCCTACCCAGTTCAGAACGGTGATCCGTCCCCTCTTTCCTGCACCCGTGCGCCTGGCGTACACACAGCCCCCTGGTCGATGCTCTGCCCCCTGGTGCGGACGGCCGCAGCATCCGCGACTGTAAACGGCGGCCTGCCGAGACGCAGGCTCATCCGAAGCGCCCGCGCGCCAGTCACCTGGCAGCGAACTTCCATTGAGTGAACACGCGCCGCTCAGGCTGCGCCGCTGGGCATCGACGTACGCGTCCAGACTCGGTCCTTCATGCCAGACGCCGCAGAACCATCCAGGGCGGCCAGTTCAGATGCGCCGATTGCCTCCCTGGACGCACGCTTTCAGAACCCGCAGGGCGCGCAGATCCCCACCCACGCCCTGGGTCCAGCAGCGCCGGCGCAGGGGCGGCCTGGTCAGCTTTCGCGCGCAGTGATGCCGGCGCGATGCCCCCCGGCGGTCCAGGGCCGCGCCATCTGCGGTTCCAGGGCAGGTCTCGGTTCATCCCCCCCTGTGTCCACATCTCGCACCTAGGGGGCGCAGCGACACGCGGGTCCAGGCCGCTTCCCGGCCAGACACGCGGTCCACCGTGGGTTAATGACGCTGGTGGGGGGCAGACTGGAATGGACTCAGCGCTGTCCGGCCCCGGTGACGACGGCGGGGCACAACGCGTGTCCGTCAGGGGCCGGCCAGTCTGCCGCTGCCGGGTCGTGGGCTCAGCTGGCCGCCCGCCCCAGCCACCGCGCCTCATCAACAAGGTCCGTCGTGACGTATCCGCACAGCCATGCGACCAGTTCTTCCCGTCCCAGCAACGTGGGCAGGAGCCCCAGCTCTTCCGGGGACAGGCCACGCTGCAGCAATTCCTGCCCGATCTCCTGGGCCGCGAGGATCAGGGTACCGGGGGGCACGTCGCGCAGCTCATTCAGCAGCGCTGCGGCACGCACCTCCAGAAGCACGGGTTCGGGGGCCGGCAGGTCCGTTGGCCACGCCCCGTCCAGAAAGGCGCGCTGCGCGGCGGATATCAGCAGTTCCCAGCCTGGGCGCTCTTCCATCCATGCAGCAAATTGGTTGCCTTTCAGCACCGACAGATAAGGACCAAGCTCAACGGAGCCGGGCCGGGGCCATTCCACGGGCGGCCCGGCGACCGGACTGGACCACGGTGAGGCGATCTGGACGCAGGTCTGGGCCGCGTCTTCAACCTGTGAGGGCCCGGGCGTGCCCTCTTTTCTCAGGGGACGGGCGACGGGCTTCAGACGCGCCGTCAACTCACGGCAACGCACAAAGTAGGTGGCCGGACTCAGGTGCAGCAGGGTCAGCGCGAGCTGCCCCACCGCCCGCCACTGTGCGCTGCGGCGCCCGAAATCCGTCTGCGCCACCGCCCGAAGCAGCCGCTCCATGGCCACCGCAGCGTTGTTGTTTCCGAGATCCTCGGCAAAAGCGGGCCGGGGCGCGTCAGTGAGGATGTACACCGCCGATTCAGGATCAATCCGCGCCGGCTCGCGCAGCAGCATGGTGCTGCCGTCCATCAGGGCCTGTCCCTGGCGTTCCCCGCGCGTTACGGTCTGGGCGTGCCCACGCAGGAGCGGTGTCCCTGTGGCTTCCTTCCACCAGGCCGCGCCCCGCACCACCGTCCGGCGCTCGTACCCCAGCACGTGGGCGATGGCACCCTGGGTGCTGAAGATGCGGACGCAAGCCGTGCCCGGGGGCCGGCCCGTGACGAGGGTGGTCATGGCCTCACCCAGGGTCAGCAGCAGCTGGGCTCCACGCGGCGCGCCGGGCATGTAGGCCACCTCGCCGGCGGCCTGCCAGTTGGCTTCCAGCGCCTCAACGGTCCGGGGCGTCTCCGCGGGACGATGCTGGTCGGGCGCCCCGACCACCTCGGGAACACACAGGGCGTCGTACTCGCTCAGTTTGAGCGAGTCGCAGGTGTCGGCCAGCAGGCCCAGCACCTGGGACAGGTTCAGATCAGTGTCATGGGACGGTGTCATACAGGAAACCTCTGGGTGGCGTGGACAGGCGGCAGGCCGGTCTAAGGCTCCCGCTGCAGGGCGTCATTCTCAGCACAAGCCCGAAGGACCCGCGCATCGTATGCGCCCGACCCCTGACGTCACACCCCCGCACCGACGGGTTGCTGCGGCACACCCAGCAGCGTCCGCAGTCCGGCACGGCCGCTGTACGCCGCAGCCCTGGACCGCCGGGGCGATGGAAAATCCACCTGCGGCCTCCGTCCAGGCCAGTCAGGGGGCAAGAACCCGTCCCTGGCCTGCAGGACATGCCAGGACCGACGCTGGAACCTGACGTGCCCCGCCGAGGTGAATGTCTCACCTTGTCAGTCAGCGCGGTCTGTACTGTTGATTCTGATGGCCGTACCTGACACGAGGTGAGACATCCTGGCCGTCGACACGCTTTCCACGGCACGCCCGGATCTCACTGGAGATCACCTGCGCGCCATTTCAGGAGAGCTGTGACCAGCCGTGGGCGGGTGGCTGCGCCAGGTGTCTGTCCGGCCTGGCCTTCTTCGTTTTCTGTAGAAACGATCTCCCGGTGGCCGAGCGCTCACCTGGGTGACACGGCAACCGAACATTCCACCTCGCACCGATCAATCGTGACCCGCCGGTGTGGGACGTGGCGACCATCCCGACGGTGCATAGCGCGGGTCCGGTGCACTCCAGCACCATCCAGTTCAGCGCCTGGCGGCCGCGCGGCGTCCCCCATCCAGATGCTGGCCGGCTCGGCACGGGCCAGCATCGTGCCCAACAGACCCACGCCAGGCGCCCCGCGACTGCCGACATGCGCCCGGGGGCCGCCCTCTGGGCCACGGTCCACCGGCGTAGCGAAAGGCGACCCCCGCCCCAGCAGCGCGTGCGGGGCGGGACATCTGGATCTGGAGGCTCAGCCCTGCAGGGCACCCTGGATCACAGCAGATACGCAAAATGGCGGGCGATATAGCTGTCGACGTCCTCGTCCTCCCACGTTTCCCGAAGCGGCAGGGGCAGAACCCGCTACCGTCCACCCCTGATCTTGCGGGAAAGATCGACGACCATTTCCAGGGCGTCCTCAAGCGAATTGCCGTCATCGAGCTCGGACTCGATCAGCCACCAGGCGTTGGGATGCAGTTCCAGCATGCAGGCCAGTCGGTGCAGGATGGGAATAGCGCTGGGAACGCGCCCCGCAATGATCCGGGGCAGCATGTCAGAGGGAGGCTGGGCGAGTATGTGGCTGGCAACGCGGCGCCGGGTGTCATTCATCCGGATAGCTTCACATCCGCAGGGCAGGGTTCACCACCCCGCACCGCCGGGTTGGCATGCGCAGGATGAAGGACAGACCCAGGTGCGAGGCAGCCCGGGCGCGCGTCAGTGCCGGGGACCCGCGCTCTGGCCCTACCTGGAGTGATCCCACAGCATCCCACCCACAGCGGCATGTCCCCAGGCCGCCTGACCTGGCCGCCTTCTCTGAGACTCGACCGAAGGATCACAGCCGCCGCGTGCGATGCCCCCCCAGGGACTTTGACATTCCCTCTGGGCGCTGGGGGCTGGTGCCCGCCTGCAGCCCGGTTCCCGGTCACTGGGATTCTTGAACCGAGGCCCAGCGCTGTGAGGCACAGAGCCACACGTCGGGACGGGGGTGTCGGCTCCCACTTCCCCGGGCTACAACAGTGATGCAGAGGCGCCGCATCCGCTCAACGCCGCTGCACCTCAACTTTCGACCATAGGAGAATGAACATGACTTGTCGATTTTGTGAAAGACGCCTCAGCCGATTGGACAAAGCCCGCGACGGTGCTCGCGAACCGTTCGTCCTGACTAACCTGAAGGAAATCCTGAAGAACCATGGTGCTCTTGAAGACGCACAGATCAACGATTCCCACTCAAATGGGCTGGGTGAGATATGCGCCGTGATGCCGTCTGACGTCGACGACCTCATTAAAATATTCACCGAGGGTACGGATTTCGGTGATGAGGAAGAGAAAGAGGCTTACGCCCTGGACGTTCGGGCGAAGTTCATCTCTGCTGATGCGTGGCTGACGAGGGAGGAGGACGAGTATGACTTGGAGCCCTGGTACGGCTCCGCTGACTGGCACGAGGTGGCCGGCCAGAAATAGACCATTATTGACCAGCGCCCCTTGTCCGTCCACTGTCTCCACACCAGGAAGCGTGGCCACATGATGCAGCCCCAGCCCTGCGCTGCAAGTTCATAGAACGGTTTCTTTCCCTTCGACACCACGGGAAAAAGGTTCAGAAGCAAAGAGGAAGGCGGCCAAATTGGCCGCCTTCCTGATGACATTGACGGCACAGGCCGGATAGCATGTCGTCATGCGCGGCGCCCAGGGAACGTTCTCCAACGTGCTGATTTGGGGAGTGAACACGGCGACCAACGGAATCATCACCAGCAGCGAGGGCGGCCAATCGTGACCTGCAATTCAGCATTTGAGCAGCTGACCGGGTACATGTCCAGCGTGGTCCTCAGGGGCAATCGCCGCTTTCCACAAGGAGCATTGAGACGCGCGCCTGAAGGCGCTGAAGACTGGTGGGGAGACCAGGGTTGTCAGCCTGAATGACCGCCGCTGAGACGGTACGCCAGTCTGGAATGCCCTGAATCTCGCGCCCATCCGCGACGTCCTGGGACGTCCCACCCACTTTGTGGGGATCCAGAGGGACGTGACACAGCGCCGGCGGCTCGAGCGCACCCTCGAAATGCCGGTTCACATGGATGACCTGACCAAGGAATGGCCCGTCATGCACGCTGGTCCAACAGGTCGCCGTCCGTGACCTGGAATCCCAGCCACGCGTCTATCCTGCTCGGCCCGCACCCCGCATGGTCCAGCACTGTCCCGTCACCCGCCTGGCTCGTGCCTGTTTGTCCTGAGCCCGCCATTCCCTGGCCCCACCTGCTCTCCCAGTCGCCACAACGCCCACCACGAGATCAGCCGGGCGCCCATCACCCGCTCAACGGTCCAGTACGGCAGTGCCGCTGCCGCAGGACCCACGCACGCGGGCCAGCGCCGCGACAGCTCGCTCCCACTGACCTGCAGGTGCGCGCAGCCGCAAAGCAGCAACAGGGTACGGCTGACGTCGCAGGGCGGCAGTTGACTGGACGTGGGCAGGCACTCACGGATGACGAGGCGGACGCCCGGGTCAGCCAGAACCGGCAGCAGCAGGGTGAAAAAGTCGGGCGCGCGCTGCCTGGTCTCGCCCAGCAGCGCCAGGCTCTGGGGCGAACACTGCAGGCCGGCGAGCACCAGGGCCGCCAGGCCGTCCATGCTGGCGGCGCCCTCACCCTCGGCTCCCCCTGTGCCGTCACCGCCGCCCCAGGTTATCCACAGGCGAGGCGAGGCTGTGCCGGCGCTGCAGGTCGTCGGGTAGAAATTTGAAGTACCGCCGCGTCATCTCCAGGGTGGTGTGCCCCAGGATCTGCTGCAGGCTGAAAATGTCGCCCCCACCCCGCAGATAGCCCACCGCAAAGCCGCGGCGCCAGGCGTGGGGCGCGGTATGTGATCTCGGGATCTCGGCTGCGGCGCTGACCTTGACCAGCAGGTGCGTCAGCCCGCCCCGGGTCATCGGCTCCCCCGTGCGGCCCAGGAACAGCTGCTGCACCATCGGGAGGGCGGCGCGCCGCTCCTTGCGCTCATAGGCGCTGAGCGCCTTTGAGGTTTTGAGCCCCAACGGCACCACGCGGGCCTTCTCGCCCTTGGCCGTCTCCGCGCGCACCGTGATCATGCCGGTCGTCATGTTCAAGTCCGCCACGCGCAGCTGCAGCACCTCGCCCATGCGCAGCCCGGTGTCGTACAGGCACAGCAGGACGGCCCGGTTGCGCAGCGGCTGGGTCATGCCCGCCGCCACTTTCAGGCAGCGCTCCACCTCATCCGGCTGCACCGCCGGGGGACGTTCATGGGGCAGGGCGGGCAGCCGCAGCTTTGCGGTGGGGTCGCTGGCCAGCACCTCCTCTTCGGCGGCCCAGCGCAGCGTGGCCCGCACGCCCCGCAAGACGGCGTGTTCACCTCCGGGCTTCATCCCGCGCGTGTCCCGGAGCCACAGCTGGAACTCGCGCAGCAGCGGCAGGGTGATCAGGTCGGCGTCCCGGGCCAGCCCCCGGCCCTCCATGAACTGCAGCAGCGGTTCCAGGGAGTAGAAATAATAGGCGATGGTGGCCGGCGAGCGGCGCAGCGCGGCGAGGTGGCGGGCGTGCATCTGGTGCAGGTCTGTGAGCAGCATGGAGCCTCCCTGCTTACCGCATTCGCGCGTCTTGTGGGCGGCACTCGATTGCTGGAAGAGGCTGGGGGCACATTCCGCCCCAGCACGCGCCCCGAGCTAAAGCAAAAAGCCCATGCTGACGCATGGGCTTGTGCTCGTGTGGTGCCGATGGGGGGACTCGAACCCCCACGGTTTCCCGCTCGATTTTGAGTCGAGTGCGTCTACCATTCCGCCACATCGGCCTGCTTTGCAGGGTTTGTGCGCCCTTGAGCGCGCACGGAATCTTAGCGCGCCGGGGCGGGGGCGGTCAAACCCTCCCCGACAGGGGTCCGTACCGGAGAGCAGCCCTCAAGGCAGCGTGGTGATCCGCTCCAGCAACAAGCCGAAAAATGCCTCGTCGCGCACGCCCACGGCCACCCGAGCATTCGCGGTCTGTTCAGTCACGCCATGCAGATCGCAAACGGTACGGCCAAAGTTCAGGCCCTCCTGAATCTCGATCTCCACACGCATGGCCTGCCAGTCCAGCAGCTCCGGGCGGATCACCGCCGCCGCCGCCAGCGGATCGTGCAGCGCGCCGCCGCTGGTGCCGTAGCGCTGGCGGTACACGCCTGCATAGAAGGTCAGCAGTTCGGCGCAGACCTCGCCCGCGCGGTTGCCCAGGCCACGCAGGGCCGCGATCCTGTCAGGGTCCGCGATGCACTGCATGGTCACGTTCAGACCCACCATCCGCAGGGGAACGCCGGACTCGAACACGATCTGGGCCGCGTGCGGATCGGCCAGCGCGTTGAATTCCGCCGCCGGGGTGCGGTTGCCGCCCGTGGTGCTGCCGCCCATCCAGACCACCTCTTTTATAAGAGGCACGATGTCTGGTGCCAGCCGGAAGGCCAGCGCCAGATTGGTCAGCGGCCCCGTCGCCAGCAGCGTGACCTCGTGCGGGTGCGCCTGGACGGTGCGGATGATGAAATCGGTGGCGTGTCCGGCCTCGGGCGCACGCGCGGGTTCGGGCAGATCGGCGGCGGGCAGGCCGGAATCGCCGTGGACCGACGCCGCCGAGACCAGATCGGCCACCAGCGGGCGGTCAGCCCCGGCAAAATACGGCACGCCCACGCCTGCCTTGCCCGCCAGGGCCAGCGTGACCCCGGCGTTGTGGACCGTCAGCGGCAGGCCCACGTTGCCGTGCGTGGCGGTAATGCCCAGCACCTGCACTTCCGGGCTGGCCAGCATCAGCAGCCACGCCACGGCGTCGTCCAGACCGGGATCGCCGTCGAGAATGACTTTCAGGGGAGACGGGACACTGGGATTGCTCACCTTCCGATTGTAGGACGGACGGAACGCTACACTTGACCTATACGGATTCCGTCTGTTTCATGCAGGAATCGGGACAGCGCCGATTCCCGCACTCCACGCCCGGAACCCGTTTTTCTCCCACTCACCATCGTCGCGTACAGACGCCCATGAGGACGCTGCTCCTCCCGTTCGGATTTCCAGGTGTTCACAACACCTTTCAATCGGAGCCTGTATGACATTCCTTCTCTGACCCCGGAGGTCGACCATGTCAAGATTGATCGTTCTGAGCATGTTGTGTGGACTTTCGGTGGCGTCTGTGGCGCAGGCGGCCTGTGATATGCAGACCTATCTGCCTGCCGGCACACGCACCTATCAGATGGGCAGCGGCGCGGACAAATCGACGATGACCATCAAGGCCACGCCGCTGTCCGGGGACCGCATGAACGTGCAGACCACCATGAACGGCAAGACGACCCCCGTCGTCTGGACATGCACGGCCTCGGGCATGAAGGCCAGCATTCCCGCCGGAGATGGGGGCGCTCAGGTCAATGTCGACGCGGGATTCTTGCCCGATGCCCGCAATTGGAAGGCGGGCTATAGCTGGAACAGCAGCAACAAGGTCAATGTCAACGCCCCTGGAGTGGGCGCTATGAACATGACCAGCACCACGGTCAGCAAGATTGTGAAGCAGGAAAAGGTCACGGTGCCCGCCGGAACCTTCACGGCCCTGCGCGTGGACAGCACCACCAGCATGAAAATGAGTCTGCCCGCCGGAACCAAACTGCCGCCGGGCATGGACCTGAACCAGATGATGGGCGGCAAGACCACCACCAGCGCGTGGTATGTCCAGGGGGTGGGGATGGTCAAGACCACCTCGGCAGACGGCAGCTTCAGCATGGTGCTGACAAAAATCGGGAAGTAGGCTCCCCTCTGCGTTCGCCGCGCGCCGGGCCGCGTTCTGCCACAATCCCAGCATGGAACATTTCGCGCAGTTTTCATTGGATGGGCAGCGGATGTACGGCATGCTCCACACCCCCGATGCCGACGCACCGGCCCAGGGCTGGCCCTCGGTGGTCTTCGTTCACGGCTACACCGGCAACCGGATCGACCACCACCGCCTGCTGGTGCTGATGTCACGGCTGCTGGCCGCACGGGGCATCGCCAGCCTGCGCTTCGATTGTCGGGGCAGCGGCGACTCGCAGGGCGACTTCAGCGAAATGACCGTGATGCGCGAGGTGGAGGACGTGGCTGCCGCCGCCGAGTACCTGCGAGACCAGCCCGGCATCGATCCCGAGCGCGTGATGCTGCTGGGCTACAGCATGGGCGGCATGGTGGCGGCGCTGGCGGCAGGGACCGTGCGCCCCCACCGGCTGCTGCTGTGGGCACCCGCGCTGCCGGAGCTGTGGCTGCCCCTGCTGCGCGGCGGCGTGCTGCCCCCTGGCATCACCGACGTGGACGGCTGGCCGCTGGGCCGCGCCTTCTTGCAGGAGATGCCGCGTCTGCGCCCGCTGGAGGCTGCCGCCGCCTGGGGCGGGGTGGCCCACGTCATCCACGGCGACGCCGACACGGTCTGTCCGCCCGAATGGGGCGTGCGCTACGCCAGGGCACTGGGCTGCGACGCGGCGGCCATTCCCGGCGGCACGCACAACTTCACCAGCCTGGAAACGACGGAGATGCTGTACGCGGAAACGCTGCGGTTTTTAAGCGGAGGCTGAGGGCCGTCCGGCACGGCAAAACAGCCCACTTTTACACGCAGGCTGTCTGTCGAGCTTTCGGAGATGGGAGGTGGGCGCAACGAAGGCCCATCTCTCACACAGCTTTACTTGATCGCGCCGTTGAGGCCGTTGGGGAAGAATCCGCCCTTGTTCGCGCCGGGGGCCAGATAGACGATGTTCAGCACTTCGCGGGTGCTGCGGCCATAGGCGATGGCATTCTTGTCGGCGGGGGCAAACACGGCGTTTCCGGTGTTGTCGGTCAGGCCCATGTCCTTGCCGCCGCCCACCTTGCCGCGCAGGTTGCTGATGGCCTGCACGACCTGGCCCACGTACAGCCCCGCCGCCGCCGTGATCTGGCGCTGCTGGTACAGCATGGTGCGGATCGCGCCGCCGTGGTATGCCTCGACGGCCAGGATTCCGGCGGCGGCCTGAAGGTACGCGGGGTTGGTGATCAGCGTGGCCGCGCCGTTGTAGGCGGTGACGCCCACGTCCTCGAAGATGAACGCGCCGTGCAGGAAGAACAGGTCATTGGCGTAGGGGTTAAAGCCCTTGATGGCCCCGCCGCTGGCCGCGCTGCCTGCCGCCAGAAACGCCCCGTTCAGATCCAGCACCGGACGCATCACGGCACCCTTGCCCAGCGCGCCGTACAGGAACTTGACGTGCGACAGCTCGTCCTCGGCAATGTCGTTGGCCATCGCCTGCACGGTGCTGTCCTTGAACTGCATGCCGCGCGCCATGTCCAGCCCGGCGGGCACACGGATAGCCGCGTCGCCGCCGATCTTCTTCAACTCGTCCAGACGGCCCACGGCGGCCAGATAGAACGCCGCTTCCAGGTATTCCAGGTTCAGGGCAAAGTTCAGCACGTCGCCGTCGATGTCCTTGGCGGGGGCAGCCAGCGCGGGCGCGGCGAGGCCCAGTGCAGCCATGCCCAGACCTGCCTTGCCCAGGAATCCCAGGGCGGCGCGGCGGTTGAGGGCGGTGGGGGCGGTCTGATCGGTGTCGTTGTGGGTCATGGGGAAAGCTCCTTGGTGGCAAGAGGGCGGGGCGAGACAGCGCGCATAGGCGTGTCCTGATCGGATGATGGGCGGGTGGGTCCGGGAACTACAGTCGGTCTCTCCTGACTCAACCGGGTATATGCGGCGGCCCCGCAACCGGATCAGCCGCCACCAGAACATGAACGCCGCATGAAGACCCGCCGCCTCGCTAGAGTGGGCGCATGACCGCCTCCCCCACCCTGTTTACGCGCATCATCGCCCGCGAGATTCCCAGCGACATCGTGTACGAGGACGAAAATTACATCGCCATCCGCGACATCGCGCCCAAAGCGCCGATCCACCTGCTGGTGATTCCCAAGACGGTCAGCGCCCGCCTGGACGAGATCACCGACGAGGGCGAGATGGGCCGCCTGTGGCTGACCGCCGTGAAGGTGGCCCGCCAGCACGCCGCCGACTACCGTCTGCTGGTCAACTCCGGCGAGAAGGGCGGGCAGGTGGTGTTCCACACCCACATTCACATCCTGGCAGGCTGGGAAAACGGCCCGGATTCGGACACCTGATGGGCGATTCTGAATTTCAGGCCGTTCTCTTCGATCTGGACGGCGTGCTGGTGGACAGCGAGTTGCAGGCGAACACCGTCTGGGTGCAGTTGCTGGCCGAGCATGGGCTGGAAATCGATCTGCCCACGTTCATGGCCAACGCGGTGGGCGGCACGCACGTCGTTCTGTTCGAGTGGCTCAGGCGCGACTACGGCTGGACGAGGCCCAAAGGCTTTATCCCAGAGATGGACGCCCGCCTGCACGAGGCGTTCGGCAGCACGCAGGCCATCGAGGGCGCGGCCCGGACGCTGGAGCTGCTGCGCGAGGCGGAGATGCCCTTCGCCGTCGCCAGCAACAGCCTCCGCAGCCGCCTGAAGCGCAAGCTGGAAGCGTCGGGCCTTGCAAAGTTGGTAGGTGAACACGCCTACGATCCGGCGCACGTCGGCGGGCGCGGCAAGCCAGCCCCGGACCTGTACGCTTACGCCGCCGCGCAACTGGGCGCGTACATCACCCGCTGCGTGGTCATCGAGGACAGCGTGACTGGCCTGAGCGCGGGCGTGGCGGCGGGAGCCACAGCCTGGGGCCTGCTGGCCGGGGGCCACGTCCACCCCGACAACGCCGCGCATCTGACGGGGGCGGGAGCGAAAAGGATTTTGCGGACGCATTCGGAATTGCAGGGGGCGCTGGAGCTGGAAGGCTAACCCCTCTCTTCGGAGCTGTGCCAGCCAGTCAGCTTCGCTCAAGGAGCTGGGTGATGCAGACAAGTCTCTCATGTTTAGCTTTGTGCTGCTTTTCGCAAGATGTCATTTTTCTCTGATCGGCGCTGGGACGGCGTTTGCGGTTCCCCCCTCCCAGCCTCCCCCGCAAGGAGGGAGGAGCCAAAAAAGCCGTATTTATCGGCATCATCATTTTTATGAGTGGGATGTCCGCATCATCCAGCCTTAAAGAGAGCCAAGAGTGCGTTACTGGTCGGACAATTCCACGACTCTTGCCTCCCTTCTAAGGGGAGGTCCCCCGGAGGGGCGTACTCGCAGAGCTGCGGAGCAGAGGGGTCAAACCGTGGCAGCCTCCCCACCACTCCAATCTGTCATCTCCCTGCCTCTCAACCAAACCTCAACTCTCCCCCACCGCCCCAGCCCACGCGCCTAAACTGCGCCCCATGTGGTGCGACTCGTGTGGATGAAACTGCTGCTGGCCTTTATCCCGATCAGCCTGCTGCTGGAATGGGTCTTCCACGCGCCGCCGCTGTGGATTTTCGCCACTTCCGTGATCGCCATCATCCCGCTGGCCGATCTGCTACGTCAGGGCACAGAGCAGATCGCGGCGCGGGCCGGGCAGACCATCGGCGGGCTGCTGAACGTGACCTTCGGCAATCTGGCCGAATTGATCATCGCCATTTTTATCCTGCTGGGCGGCAATACCACGGTGGTCAAGGCGCAGATTACGGGCAGCATCATCGGCAACGCACTGCTGGGGCTGGGGCTGGCGATTCTGATCGGCAGTTTTGGGAGAGAGCGGCAGAAATTTAACCGCGAGAATGCCGGGCAGCTCAATTCCATGCTGTTTCTGGTAGTGATCGCTCTGCTGATTCCGGCACTGTTCGACTACACCGAGCGCCTGCCGGATTTCCTGGCGGGCAGCGCGGCGGCGCGCGGAAATCTGGACGAGTACCTCAGCCTGGGCGTGGCAGGCGTGCTGATCGCCGTGTATGCCCTGAATCTGGTCTATACGCTGGTCACGCACAAGGACGTGTTCGCGCGTGGCGAGGAGGAAGGCGAACACGACGACAGCTTTGCCCTGTGGCCCGTCTGGAAGGCCGCCGCCGTGATGGTGGGCGCAACCGTGTTGATCGCCGTGGAATCCGAGATGCTGTCCGGGGCGCTGGAGGCCACCAGCACGCAACTGGGCCTCAGCCCGTTCTTCCTGGGGATCATCGTGCTGGCGGTGGTGGGCAACTTCGCCGAGTACATCGCGGGCAGTTACTTCGCGCGGCAGGGCAAGCTGGGGCTGGCGGTCAATATCGCCGTGGGGGCCACGATTCAGGTGGCGCTGTTCACCGCGCCCGTGCTGGTCATCATCTCGTACCTGATCGGCAAACCGATGAATCTGGTCTTTTCCAGCCCGCTGGAACTGGTGGCGATTGTGGCGGCGGCCCTGACCGTGACCACCGTGACCAAGGACGGCGAGGCCACCTGGTTCGAGGGCGTGCTGTTAATCGCCGTGTATCTGCTGCTGGCGCTGGCCTTCTTCTTCGTCACGCCCAGGATGGAGGGTGAGGCAGCCACCCTGCCCATTTCCTCTCTGTCCACTCCTCCCGCGCACGTCCACAGCCTCAGACTCTAAACTCGCGCCCATGAGCCATTCGTTTACCCCCCCATTTACTGCACAGCGACCCCTGCGCGTCGCCGTGATCGGCAGCGGCCCCAGCGGCGTGTATGCCGCCGAAGCCCTGATCAAGCAGACCGCCCTGCCCACCGAGGTAGATGTGTTTGACCGTCTGCCCACCCCTTACGGTCTGGTGCGCTACGGCGTCGCCCCGGATCACCTGACCATCAAGAGCGTGACCAAGGGCTTCGAGAAAACCTTAAGCGATCCGCGCGTGCGCTTCTTGGGCAACGTGGAATTTGGGAAAGACCTGACCCACGACGACCTGAAGGCGCACTACGACGCGATCATGTACACCGTGGGGGCCAGCGGGGACCGCCGCCTGGGCATTCCCGGCGAGGACCTGAGCGGCTCCATGAGTGCCACCGAATTTGTGGCCTGGTACAACGGCCACCCCGACGCCGCCGCCCGCGAGATGGTCCTGAGCGCCACAGGCGTGGCCGTGGTGGGCGTGGGCAACGTGGCGCTGGATGTGAGCCGCATTCTGCTGAAGACGGTGGCCGAGTTGCAGGCATCGGACATCGCCCCGCACGCGCTGGAAGTCTTGGAAGACAGCCCTGTGAAAGACGTCTGGATTCTGGGGCGGCGCAGCGCGGCCCAGGCCAAGTTCACCACCAAGGAGTTGCGCGAATTTGGCGAGCTGTCGGACGCCGATCCGGTGGTCAAGCCCGCAGAGGTGGCGGTGGACGAGGTTGCCGAGGCCGCCATCACCGACAACGTGGTCAGGAAGAATCTGGAAGTGATCCGCGACTTCGCGGGCCGCACCCCGGAAGGCAAGCCGCGCCGCATCCACCTGCGCTTTCTGGTGTCTCCGGTAGAGATTCTGGGAGACGAGAATGGCAATGTTTCGGGTCTGAAAATCGAGCGCAACACGCTGGACGCATCCGGCAACGCGGTAGGCACTGGGGAAACAGAGGTGTTGCCCGTGCAGATGGTCCTGCGCTCGGTGGGTTACCGGGGCGTGGCGCTGCCGGGCGTGCCATTCGATGAGAAACTCGGCATTATTCCGAACGTGGAAGGGCGGGTGGAGGGACGCACAGGCGAGTACACCTCCGGCTGGATCAAGCGCGGTCCCAGCGGCGTGATTGGCACCAACCGCAAGGATTCCACCGACACCGTGGCCCACCTGCTCGCGGATGCAGACGCGTTGCCACCCGTTGCGAAGGCCAGCCGCGCCGACATCGATGCCCTGCTGCAAGAGCGCGGCGTGGACGTCTACACCTTCGCCGACTGGCAGGCGCTGGACACCCACGAGCAGGCGCAGGGCCAGGCGCAGGGCCGCCCCCGCGCCAAAGTGGTCCACAAGCACGAGATGCTGGGCCACCGGCAGAAGTAGAGCGTCAGGCAAACAGAGCGGGCGGGCATTCGTCTCCGCCCGCTTTGCCATACTTTGCCAGTGAACGCGCACCATTCCGACATCCTGGTCATCGGTGCTGGCCCAGCCGGACTACATGCAGCCTTTTATGCGGCGTGGCGCGGTCTGAGTGTGCGCGTGCTGGAGGCGCGGGGCGAGGTGGGCGGCCAACTGAGCGCCCTGTACCCGGACAAGCGCGTATACGACGTGCCGGGACTGCCCGGAGCGCGGGCGGCGGAAGTGGTGGCACATCTGCTGGAGCAACTCGACGGCCTGGACGTGGATATGCGCGTGAATACGGTGGCCCGCGAACTCGAAAAAAGTGACGACGGCTGGCGGGTCAGCACAGACGGGGACACTTTCACGGCGGGCGCGGTCATTCTGGCGGCGGGCCTGGGCGCATTGTTGCCCCGCGCGACCCGCATCCCCGGCGCAGAAGATCATCCCGACGTGCGAACGGACTTCCCCGATCCCACTGAACTGGGCGGGCGGCGTGTACTGATCGTGGGCGGCGTCCCACAGGCGGCGAGGGCGGCGCTGGAGCTTTTGGACGCTGGAGCGAAAGTCACGCTGACCCACAGCCGGGCCTTGTTTCGGGGGAGTCCAAGAACGCTGGAAAAGCTGGAGGCCGCGCGAACCAGCCGAGGTCTCGAAATTCTGGCTCCTGCCCGCCTGCTCACACTCACGCCGCAGGGCGCGGAAGTGGAGGTGGGCGGCAAAACCCGCAGCGTCGAGGCCGACACCGTGCTGATTCTGGGTGGTTACCTGCCAGACCTCTCCCCCATTGGGGCGTGGCCGCTGGACTGGCGCGGCGAATACGTTCCAGACGCTCCCGGCGGACGCACTGCGCTGGAGGGCGTGTACGTGGTGGGCGATCTGGCGCAGTCGGGCGGCGATTTCAAGTTGATCTCGGTGGCGTTTGCCCAGGCCGCCATCGCCGCCAACCACGCCGCGCATCACGTCCGGCCCGAATTGAGGGTCAGACCGGGACACAGCAGCGAGAAACGCTGACTGCCCTGTCCCTCTCTCCACATACGCTAGAAGGGTGTCGTCTGCGGCCCGTCCACCCCTGCCGCCTCCAGCAGGCCCACCAGTCCCAGTGCAAAGCCGTCGTTCAATCTGGCCCACTCGGGGGGAAAGGGCTGGGTGCGGGTCACCTCGTTGGGAACCACCACCAGCCGCATTCCAGCAGCGACAGCGGCGATTCCGCCGTTCAGGCTGTCTTCCACGGCCAGACAATCCTGTGCGCGCAGGCCCAGGCGCTGTGCGGCCAGCACGTACAGTTCCGGGTCCGGCTTGACGCGCCGGACATCGTCACTGGTACACAGGACTTCAAACAGGTTCAGCAACCCGTGTTGCTCCAGCCAGCGCGTGACCCAGCGGCGGTCACTGCTGGTGGCCAGGGCCAGCGGCCATCCGGCGGCGCGTAGTCCCTCCAGCACGCCGCGCACGCCGGGGCGCAGATCCTGCTCCGCGATGTCGGCCAGGATGCGCTCATGCAGCCCGGCATGGACGCTCTCTCGGGCCGCCTGCACCTCCTCCGGCAAACCCGCCCAGGGATCGAACGCGCCCCAGGTGCCGATGCCGCGCTGCCAGTCGGTCAGCGCCAGCTCGCGCCCATGCTGCTGGTAGAGCTGCTGCCAGTGCCAGAATTCGCGGGTCTCGGTGTCCAGGATGGTGCCGTCGAAGTCGAAAACGACGGCGCGCAGCGCGTCAGGAGTGGAGGCAGAGGATGGCAGCATGGGCCGCAGTCTAAACGGCGTACCCCTGCACCGCAGTGGCGTGATGACCCGGACAGGCGGCCTGAGCAGCAGGTCTGTGGCCGACCCCACACCGGGTTACTGATTTTGTGAAGCATTTAACCTACAGTAAGGAGGTGCAGGAACTGACCACACCACAGGAGCTGACCGCGCGGACGCCGCTGGCCGAACGGGGCGGCGTCCTGAGCGAGGCGGGGCAGTGGCGCGGCCTGTCGGTGTTCGTCAAAACCCTGATGGTGGATGACCCCGATGCCCAGGCCCGCTTTCACCACGAGGGCCGGGTGGCGGCAGCGCTGAATCATCCGGCCCTGGTGCCGCTGCTGGCGGCCTCGCCCACCCAGTTGATCTTCCCCTTCGTGACGGGCGGCACCCTGCGCGAGCGGCTGGAAAAAGGGCCGCTGAATATCGACGAGGCCACGTCCGTCGGGCTGGGCCTGCTGCGCGGCGTGGCCTACCTGCACGGCCAGGGCGTGACGCATCAGGATCTGAAGCCGGAAAACGTGCTGCTTCAGGACGGACTGGCCCGCTGGGACACGGTGCGGATCATCGACTTCGGCATGAGCCACGCCCTGCACCTGCCGCTGGACATCCACAGCGGCACCCGTATGGGCACGCCGCATTTCATGGCCCCCGAGCAGTTCTACGGTATGCGCGGCGACGCCCGCAGCGACCTGTATTCGGTGGGCGTGCTGCTGTTCGACTGTCTGGCCGGCGAGCCGCCCTACGCCGACGCGCTGGGCTGGCTGGCGGGGATTCACACCAAGCGGGCCGAATTGCCCGGCCCGGAGGCGCTGCATCCGCTGCTGCGCGCCGCCCTGTCGCGCGATCCGGCGCAGCGCCCTGGCAGCGCCGTGGGCATGCACGACGAGCTGTGTCAGGCCCGGCTGGCGCTGGGGCTGCCCGCCCTGCCCCATGCCGATTTGCCCGAAGCCGCCGTGAAAGTCCTCCACGGTACACGAGAAGACTGTGCGGCGGAGGACGGCGGCTTTTGACCCTGCTGGCCTTTACCGGCAACCGCTTTCTGGCCGAGGAAGCCCTGCGCGAAACCCTGATTAAGCGCGGCCTGAACCCCCGCGATCTGCCCCGGCTGGGCGGTGACGATGTGACGGCCCAGACCCTGGGACCGCACCTGTCCCCCGGTCTGTTTGGAGACGGCGGCGTGATCGTGGACTTTGAGGGGGTCAAGCCCGACAAGGCGCTGCTGGAACTGCTGGCTGGCGCGGCAATTACGGTGGCCGTGCTGGACGAGATGGCCCCCGCCACGCGCAGCAAGCTGTATCAGGCGCGCGGCGAGCAGATCGTCTCGGCGGCCCCCAGCAAACCCGGCGAGATCACCGGCTGGGTGGTCCAGTACGCCAGAAAGCAGAAGCTGCCGCTGGACAGGGACGCCGCCGCCTATCTGGCCGAGGTCTTCGGCTCCGATCTGGCCGGGATTGCCAGCGAACTGACCAAGCTAGCCCTGCTGGGCGGCCCGCACACCCGCCAGTCCGTGCAGCGCATCGTGGGCCGCGAGCCGCCGGGAGACAGCTTTGCCATGCTGGGTGCGGCGACGGCAGGCCGCCCCGGCGAGGCGGTGGGCCAACTGCGCCGTCTGCTGGCATCCGGCGAGGACCCCTTCAAGCTGATGGGCGCAGTGGTCTGGCAGTACAGCCTGGTGGTCCGCTGCGTGGCCCTGCTGCAAGAGGAAGGCCGCGTGACCGAGGCGGCGGCGGCCCAGCGCCTGGGCGTCAAGCCGTATCCGGCCAAGAAAGCGCTGGACGTGGCCCGCAAACTGAACGAGGCCAAGATCCGCGCCCACATGGGCCGCATTCTGGACGCCGATCTGGCCATGAAACGTGGCCTGGACGCCGGGGTCACGCTGGAGCGGCTGATCGTGCAACTGAGCGTGTAGGAGGAAATCGCCCGGAGCGCTTGCCCTCAAATCCGAATGTCGTTCAGCATGGTCTGCGCCGCCCCGGCGGCAAAACGTCCGGCCACGTCGGGGCGGAAGTACAGGGTCAGGCCGCCGTCCTTCATGACCTTGAAACTGAGCAGGCCCGCAATGGCGGGAACGCTGCCCAGCGCAATCGGGCGGTTGAAGATGGCCGCCAGCTTGTCATGCAGGGCGTTTGCCACGTCGTGGATGCCAAGACCCGCGAAATTGTCCACATGAATGCCGATCACCCCGGCCTGCCGCGCGCTCAGGGCCACCTCGCGCCGGGCGTCGGGCGGAGGGGAGGCGGTGAACTGCACCGGAATCGTGACCTCGAAATTGGGATCGGGGATGTACCAGTGGCCGCTGCTGATCTCGCCGGCCACGCGGTAGGTGACCACCCGGTTGCCGCTGCGCGTGAAGTCGTAGGCGGTGTCGCTGACGCCGATGACCACCACGGAATCGATCTCCACGCGGGGATCGTCGGCAGTGCGGCGGCGAAAGGCAGCGGCAAAGGCGGCCAGCACCTGCGCGCCGCTCAGGCTGGCGGTGGCCGGTTCCACCACGCCGCTCCCCTCGAAGAAGATCACGCCGTTCTGAAAGTCGCTGTACCACTGCCACGGGTTCTGGCCGATGTTCAGCTCATCCGATGTGGGATAGCCATACGCGCCGCGCTCCCAGCCGGTCTGCGCCCAGCGGGCACGAATGCCGCCGCGCACCTCCATCGGCCCGGTTCGGGGATGCCAGTAGATGCTGCCATTGCCGGAGCAGTGGTTGTAGCGCCCCACGCCATCCGGGGTGGCGGTTTCATCGGTAACGGGCAGGGCGAGATCGCTGTCCGGCCCCCCCCTGCTGTCGTACTTGCGCCGAATTTCGCCGTGAAGCTCATGCGCCCCGGTGGACGGCGAGTAGGAGATGTCGGCGTTCTGGAAGCGTCGGCGGTGGCCCCCGCGCACCGCCTCGCAGCCGGAGACGGCGTTACCGGTAAAACTCGCACCCAGCGCTGCGGCCTTGGCGTCGATGTTGGGACAGGGATCGTTCTCGCTCAGGGCCAGATTGTTCACGTCCACGCGAATATCCGCGAAATCGCCGCCCTCGTCGGTGTTGCGGACGCGAACGTTGAACTGGCGCGAGGCCCCGCTGGCCACCATGCCGTCAAAACTGGCGCGGCCATCCAGATCGGTGGTGTTCTCGCTGGTCCCCTCGTACAGCAGGGCGCGGCCCGACACACTGACCGCGCCGCCCGCCGCCTGCCGGTACGTGACACGCAGTTCCACCCGCACCTCGCCGCCGCACTTGCCGATGGTCAGCTCGGTCAGCTCTGGCCGGGAGGCGTCCAGGACCAGCGTTCCCCCCCGACTCACGCTGGCATGTTCGTTGCTGCCGAAGGTCTCGTCGTCGGTGATGTCCATCCTGACGCCGTGCGTGATTCTGTTCTGCATCCCTGCCGCCTCCTTGCAGGCTTCGGAAGGCTCCCCCCCGGCTGCAAGTCGGTTGTACCCGGCGGGCCGTGACCGGGCCATGATCGGCAGGGGTGGACGTGCAGTGGGCGGCAGAACACAACGCCCACCTCCCGAAATGGTAGAATTGAACCGAGTCTAATTTTAACCCAGTCTAGTTAAGTCCCCACCGCTTTTTACCCAGCCTCTTGCAAGGAGTGTCCAGCATGGATTTCACCCTGAACGACGAACAGCGCCAGCTCCAGCAACTCGCCCGCGACTTTGCCCGCAAGGAAATCATTCCGATTGCCGCCGAGTATGACCGCCGGGAAGAACTGCCGTGGCAGGTGGTGGAAAAGGCGTTCGAGGTGGGCCTGCTGAACCCCACCATCCCCGAACACGCGGGCGGCCTGGGCCTGGGCATGTTCGACGAATGCCTGATCGGTGAGGAACTGGCCTACGGCTGCATGGGCATCTACACCGTGCTGATGGCCTCTGAACTGGGCATCGCACCCATCCTGATCGGCGGCACCGAGGAACAGCAGGCCCGCTTCCTGGGACCGCTGACCGAGAAGGCCGGGCTGGCGGCGTTTGCCCTCTCCGAACCCGGCAACGGCTCGGACGCGGCGGGGATGGCGACGATGGCCCGCGACGACGGCGACGCCTGGATTCTGAACGGCGCGAAGATGTGGATCAGCAACGGCGGGCTGGCCGAGTTCAACGTGGTCTTCGCCACCACCGACAAGAATGGTGGACACAAGGCGACGGTGGCCCTGGTGGTGCCGAAAGACGCCGAGGGCTTCAGCCACAACAAGATCAAGCACAAGATGGGACAGCGCGCCAGTCTGACCAGCGAACTGGTGTTCGAGGACGTGCGCGTCCTCAAGGAAAACCAACTGGGCCGCCTGGGCGACGGCTTCAAGATCGCCATGAAGACGCTGGACAAGACCCGCATTCCGGTGGCCGCCGGGTCCGTGGGCATCGCCCGCCGCGCGATGGAAGAGAGCATCAAGTACGCCAAGGAGCGTGAGGCGTTCGGCAAGCCCATCACCGAATTCCAGGCCATCCAGTTCAAGCTGGCCGAGATGGCGATGGGCATCGAGACGGGCCGCCTGATGTACCAGAAAGCCGCGTGGCTGGTGGACCAGGGAATGCCGCACGGCTTCGAGAGCGCGATTGCCAAGGCGTACTGCTCGGAAATGGCCTTCAGCGCCGCCAACGAGGGGATTCAGGTCCACGGCGGCTACGGCTACGTGGGCGAGTACCCCGTGGAAAAACTACTGCGCGACGTGAAGCTGAACATGATCTACGAGGGCACCAACGAGATTCAGCGTGTGGTGATTGCCCGGAACCTGCTGAAGTAGAGACCCATCAGCCTCAACCCCTCTTCTGCGGAGAGGGGCTTTTTACGGTCTGTCGCGCTCCGGTTCCCGTTCTTCGACAGGGTTGGTCTGCGGATACAGCCAGCGCAGGAAGACCAGAAACAACCCGATCACGGTGGCCGTGCTGGTGGTCAGAAAAGCCACCAGCACGCTACTTTCCAGGCGGAAGGGCCGCCCGCCCAGTTCGCCCCAGCCCGCTGCCAGCGTCAGGGTCACGTCGGCGGCCAGCCAGCCTGCGGAGAGAATAAACACGATTGCGCCCACGCCCAGCCGCAGCAGACGCTGATCCACCGCCTCGCGGTAGCGCAGTTGGCGGGTCAGGCGCTCCAGATCGGCACCCTGGGCGGGCGAGCGGCGTTCACTTTCCAGACCCTGCTGCACGGCCCGCTCGATGGCCGCCTGAGTGTCGGTGTGCGCGGCGGGAGCTGGTGCCAGAGGCTGAGGTGCCGGGACAGGGCCGACTCGCTCCAGTTCAGAAGGTTCGGTCACCGTCTGGTCAGGCACTCCGCGCCAGACGGGTGTAGTACTCGCGGGTAATCTCATCGGGAATCAGGTTGTCTTGCAGGCCGTAGGTCTGGGACCACGGACTCCCCGCGCGGTGGGTCAGGCCGGACAGTGCGCCGCCGTCCATGCCGCCGTACCCGTTCCAGACACTGCGGATCACGTCCATCGCCTCCCGGTCACCGTTCAGTTCGGGTTCGCCGGGGGCGACGGGCAGGGGGTCGGCAATCGGCACCCTGCCCCGTTCACCCCAGTGTTGCCACAACTGACGCACCACCGGGCCACGTTGCCAGGCATGCACCGCGTTGTACATCAGCGGGCGACCCAGCAACGCCAGCGTGTAGCCGTGCGCGATGTACACCAGCTTATGCACCTGCATCTGCGTGAGTTTGCGGCCCTCCGTGCGGGCCAGCTCCAGAAAGGCGTTCGCCACCACCTCGGCGGCGTATCCGGTGCGTGTGGGATCGTCGATGGCAATGGTCATGGCGGGCGTCCTCCTTTCTGTCTGTTGGAGCTGTGCTGTCAGAGCAACTCGTTCTGACTACAGCGTAACACTGCCAGAAGAAAGAGGCCAGCGATTCACTCCAATCGGCCCAGATAGGCGTGCGTGCGGTAGGTCAGCGTGACCTGATCGCCAGCCGAATGGGTTTCAAAAGCCGCATCCAATTGCTGTACCACAGCCGCAAACCCAGGATCGCTGGGCGACGGCAGATAGCTGACGCTTCCGGCCAGGGCACGCAGGCGTCCCTGGGTAAAGGGGACTGGATTGTCGAAGGTCTGGACATCGAAGCCGCCGGGCATCAGTCGGGGTAACTCCTGCTCCGGCACACGCGAGATGAGTTCGCCGTCCTCGCGGCTGAATTGGGTGACGACTTCGCGGTAGACAGCGTTAAACGGCGTGTCCACCCCGCGCCAGTCGTTCCAGACCAGCAACACCTGACCGCCGGGAGTCAGCACACGCCGGAATTCCTGCACGGTGGGCGGCGGATCGAACCAGTGGGCAGCCTGAGCAGCAGTGATCAGCGAGACGGAGGCGGAAGCCAGAGACGTGGCCTCTGAAGTGCCGTCATAGACGCGCAGACGCCCTGCCGACGTTTCCTGAGCCAGCGCCGTTTCGAGTTGCGCCCGCATTTCCGGGTTGGGTTCGACAGCCTCCACGGCAAAGGCTGGCCCGCTCCCATGCGCCAGCAGCAGCCGCGTGAACAGTCCCGTTCCCGCCCCGACATCCGCCACCCGGCCAGAGAGCAGGCCCAGACCCGCCAGCCACTCGCCCAGTGCCGGGGGATACGTCGGGCGGGCGGAGGCGTACACGCCCGCGCGGCCCAGGAAACGGTCTGAGTTGGTCACGCTCTGGCCTTCCGCGCTGCCTTCTTCAGCCGCACCGTTTCGGGAGCCGCTGCCACGCGCGCCGAGGGCCGCCACGCACTCGCCAGGAAATACACCAGCCCGCCCAGCGCCCCCGCCAGGATCAGAAAGCCCAGCAAGCGCCACAGCACCGCCGCCGTTCCCACCACGAACGCGCCCAGCCCCACCAGCAGTTGGCCCAGCAGCCACACCAGCGCCAGCGCCGCGATGGCCAGCAGCACGACGCCGACAGCAGCGAGAATCAGTCTTGCCATGCTGAAAGGATAGGGCAGTTGGGCAGGGAGGGGAGGTGACTTGATCTTTCTGGCAGTTTTAGGGGGTTGCTTCCACGGTTTAACCCCTCTCCTGCGGAGCTATGTCAGTCCGCCCCTCCGGGGCACCTCCCCTCAAAAGGGAGGCAAGAGTTGCGGAATTGCTCGGCCCACCGCGCTCCTCGGCTCTCCATTAATCGGCACAGACCGACACCTCACCAGCGGCAAAAAGAAGGGCCGGAAGCAGCTGCCCCGGCCCCTCCCCCCGACATAGGCTTTACGCCATATTGCCGATGATCGCGTCGGCGAATTCGCTGGTCTTGACTTCCTTCGCGCCTTCCATGTTGCGGGCGAAGTCGTAGGTCACCACTTTCTGGGCAATCGTGGCGTCCAGACCCTTCAGGATCAGATCGGCGGCTTCGGTCCAGCCCATGTAGCGCAGCATCATCTCGCCGGACAGGATCACGGAGCTGGGGTTGATCACGTTCTTGCCCGCATACTTGGGCGCGGTGCCGTGCGTGGCCTCGAAGATGGCGTGGCCGGTCACATAGTTGATGTTCGCACCGGGCGCGATGCCGATACCGCCCACCTGCGCCGCCAGCGCGTCACTGATGTAATCGCCGTTCAGGTTCAGCGTGGCGATCACGTCGTATTCCTTGGGGCGCAGCAGGATCTGCTGAAGGAAGTTGTCGGCGATCACGTCCTTGATGATGATGCCGTTGGGCAGCTCGCACCACGGGCCGCCGTCGATTTCCTTCGCGCCGAATTCGTTCTTGGCCAGTTCATAACCCCAGTCGCGGAACGCGCCCTCGGTGAACTTCATGATGTTGCCCTTATGCACCAGCGACACGCTCTTGCGGTCATTGTCGATGGCGTACTGGATGGCGGCGCGCACCAGACGCTCGGTGCCGTCCTTGGAAACGGGCTTGACGCCGAAGGATGAGCTGTCGGGGAAGCGGATCTTGGTGACGCCCATCTCGTTCACCAGGAAATCGCGCATCTTGTCGGCCTCGGGGGTTCCGGCCATGTACTCGATTCCGGCGTAAATGTCCTCGGTGTTCTCGCGGAAGATGGTCATGTTGACGTACTCGGGGTGCTTGAGGGGGCTAGGCACGCCCGCGAAGTACTGCACCGGGCGCACGCAGGCGTACAGGTCCAGCTCCTGGCGCAGCGCCACGTTGATGCTGCGGATGCCGCCGCCGACGGGCGTGGTCAGCGGCCCCTTGATGCCGAACAGGTACTCGTCGAAGGTGTCGATGGTTTCCTGCGGCAGCCACTGGCCCTCACCGTAGACCTGCACGCTCTTCTCGCCCGCGTAGACTTCCATCCACTCGATCTTGCGCTCGTTGCCGTACGCCTTCTCGACGGCGGCGTCCAGCACGCGCACGCTGGCCTTCCAGATGTCTGCGCCCGTCCCGTCGCCTTCCACGAAGGGAATGACGGGATGGTTGGGGACGTTCAGTTTGTCGCCCTGCATGCTGATCTTCTCGCCCTGTTCGGGCCGCTGAATATGGCTGCTCATAACTTTCAATCTAGCGCCTCGCGGCCATCCGGGGAGAGGCTCCGGGTGTTACCGTCCGGGTTTGGGGTGGGTTCAAAAGTTTGAACGAGGGGCTGGGACAGGCCGCACCCCCCTCTGATAACGGTGTCTGAAGCCTTGCCTCATCCCAATCTCGCCTGGGGGGCGCATGGTTAAGGCACCTTAACAGGAATCCAAATTCAGGAGGTATTTAACCGTGAGTGACGATAAAAGCACTGCCGAGAACATGCTGGACTCCGCCAAGGCCAAGATCAACGAGGGGGCTGACCGCGCCCGCGCCGCCGGACACGATCTGGCGTCAAAAGTAGGCGGCAGCACCCTGGAAAACGCGGGCGACAAGGCGAAAGCCGTTGAAGACCGTGCCAAGGCCGAAGTCCACAATGCCGAGGCAAACGCCAGCTACAACGAGGGCAAACGCGAAGCCAAGGACGGCGACGGACACTAAGTCCTGAATCTCTAGCTTCTGTAGTCCTGGTCTCTGCCCTGTTTGGGTGGGGGCTTTTTTTGGTGTCTAACCATCAAAAGGTCAAACTGTCTAACCGCAGAAAAGAATTGATCTCGGCTGGGTTGGCGGGGTGGCCGCCACGGTTTAACCCCTCCGGCGCTGCGCGCCACCTCCCCTCAGAAGGGAGGCAAGAGTTGCGGAATTGCCGTACCAGTCACGTTCCTTGGCTCCCTTTAAGGGGAGCTGGCAGCGAAGCAGACTGAGGGGTTCGCCTTCCAGCTCACCGCCTATCTATTTCCCACACCCGACAACCCACCGCCCACACCCCATCAACCGTTTATCCTTCCCCCCATGACCACAACTCCCCGGCGGGCCTCGCGCCGAGAACAGCACCGTGTTGGCGGCACGGGCGCGAAAGTGACCGCGCGCAATACGCTGATCGCCTACGCCTTCCTGATGCCATTCCTGATCCTGCTCGTCGTGTACCACACCTGGCCGGTCATCTTCGGCACGTATCTGGCGTTCACCAAGTACAACATCATCAGCCCGCCAGAGTGGGTGGGGCTGGCGAACTTCCAGGAGCTGTTTGCCGACGAGCAGTTCTGGTCCGGGCTGAAGAACAGCCTCAAATACATCCTGATCGTGCCAGTGATTCAGGTGATCGCCATTCTGGTGGCGCTGCTGGTCAACCGCCCCATGAAGGGCATTGGCTTTTTTCGCACCGCCTTTTACGTACCAGTCGTGACCAGTTTTGCCGTGGTGGGGCTGATGTGGAACTGGATGTACCAGCAGGACGGCGCGGTGAATAAGGTGCTGGGTTTTATCGGCCTCCCGCAGAAGGGCAGTTTTCTGAATAACCCCGCCACCGCGCTGTACGCCGTGATGTTCGTGACGCTATGGAAGGGCATCGGCTACTACATGGTGCTGTATCTGGCGGGCCTGCAAAGCATCAGCCCGGAGCTGGAGGAAGCCGCCACCATTGACGGCGCGAGCCGCGTGCAGGTGTTCTGGAACATCACGCTGCCGGGGCTGCGGCCCACGATTCTGGTGTGCAGCCTGCTGTCCACCATCAGCGCCATCAAGGTGTTTGAGGAAATTTACGTGATGACCCAGGGCTATCCAGCGGGCAGCACCTACACGGCGCTGTTTTACACGTACTCGCGGGCCTTTCAGGACTACAAATATGGGCTGGCGGCGGCGGGGGGCATCATCATCGCCCTCATCTCCATCATCTTCGGGCTGATCAACTTCCGCCTGACGCGGGGGGGCAAAGTCGATGCTTAAAGCCTCTCACCCCGCAATACAGAACGATCCACACGCGGTGCTGGCCGCTCAACTCAAAGCCCGGCGCAAGCAACGCCGCCGCCTGACCGATCTGCTGGCCTACGCCGTCCTGATCGTGATTGCGCTGATCATGCTGTACCCGTTTTACTGGACATTCATTACCAGCATCGAGCCGACGGGCAACATCTACGAGGCCAAGATTCTGCCCAAAGCGGTAGGCATCCGCAACTACGCCGAGATGTGGAAGGGCACCACCGTGCCGTTCTGGCGGCTGATTCTGAACAGCGTCATCATCTGCACGCTGGGCGTCTCGCTGACCGTGACGCTGGCGACGCTGGCCGCCTATCCGCTGGCAAAGATGCGCTTTCCGGGGCGCGATCTGATTTTCTACGCGATTCTGGCCCTGATGGTGCTGCCCAACGAATCGGGGCTGATCGTCAATTACATCACCACCATCAAGCTGGGGCTGCTGCAACAGACCAATCCGATTCTTGACGCCGTCCGGCAGTACATGGCGGTGGTGCTGCCGGGGCTGGCAAGCATCGTGGGTCTGTTCTTGCTGCGGCAGGCGTACCTGACCATTCCGCTGGAACTGATCGAGGCGGCGCGCATTGACGGCGGCTCGGAGTTGACCATCTGGCGGCGGATCATGCTGCCGCTGGCGATGCCCACCATCGCGGCCTTCGCCATTCTGGAATTCGTGGCGTACTGGAATTCTTTTCTGTGGGCGCGGATCATGCTGCCCGACAAAAACATGCTGCCCCTCTCGGCGGGCCTGCTGGAACTCAGCGGCACCTTCTCCACCAACAGCCGCGCGGTGATGGCAGGCGCGGTCATCACGATTATTCCCATCCTGATCGTCTTCGCTTTCGGGCAAAAGTATTTTATGAAGGGGCTGGAAGGGGCGGTGAAGGGGTGAATCGGCTGGTTGCTTCGCGGGTTTCTGGGGTGGCTGCCACAGTCAACCCCTCTGCTTCGCAGCTCTGCGAGTCCGGCCCTTCGGGGCACCTCCCCTTAGAAGGGAGGCAAGAGTCTCGGAATTGCCCAGCCAGCCGCTTTTCTTGGCTCCCTTTTAAGGGGAGCTGGCTGCGTAGCAGACTGAGGGGTCAAACCGTCGCGGCCACCTCAAAAACAGGTCTGCTATGACCCTCTCCTACTCCACCCATACACAGACCTGGGATGTGATCGTCGCCGGGGGCGGGACCGCTGGCGCAATCGCCGGAATCGCCGCCGCCAGAGCCGGAGCGCGGGTGCTGGTCATCGAAGCGCTGGGCAGTCTGGGCGGCACCGGAACCAACGCCTGGGTCACGCCCCTGATGCGAAATGTCTCGGCGGGCGAGAACCTGAACCGGGGCCTGACGGACGAACTCAAGGCCCGAATGCTGGCACGCGGCGACGGCGCGGTTGACCCCGGCGGCAACGACAACTGGTTTAACCCCGAAGGCATGAAGTTTGTGCTGGAGGGGATGCTTTTGGAAGCGGGCGGCGAGGTGCTGTACCACACGCATATAGTTCAGCCGTTGCTGGCAGATGGCGAGAAGGCACGGCAGATCGAGTCACTCGTCATCCACAACAAGGGCGGCCTGCAAGCCCTGAGCGCCGACGTTTTCATTGACGCCACCGGGGACGCAGACCTCGCCACCCGCGCGGGCGTTCCCTTCCATGCAGGCGACGAGGACGGCATTCATCAGGCCATGAGCCTGCGCTTCACGCTGGCGGGGGTGGACACGGAGCGGCTGTGTGCCTTCCTGAACAGCAACGGACAGGGACAGACCGGCAAGAACTTCATGCACTTCTGGATGGTGTGGGGCAAGAACGGCACGTTGGAACCGCTGTTCCGGGGGGCGGTGGCGGAGGGCGTGCTGCTGGAACGCGACGGCGATTATTTCCAGGGCTTCAGCATTCCCGGTAGGCCCGGCGAGATCAGCTTCAACTGCCCGCGCATCCGCGCAGAGCTGCACGACGGCGCTGATCCCTGGCAACTCAGCGCCGCGCAGGTGGACGGGCGGAAGGCGATAGACCGCCTGACCGCCTTCTGCCGCGCATATTTGCCCGGTTGCGAGACCGCCTTTATTGGCGTGGTGGCCCCGATGGTGGGCGTGCGAGAGTCGCGGCGCATCGTGGGCGAGTACACGCTGACGCTGGCGGACATTCTGGACTGCGCCCGCTTCCCCGATTCGATCTGCCGCAACCATTACCCGGTGGACATTCACAGCGTCAAGGGCGGCGCAAAGCTGCTGCACGAGCGCGACGGCACCGCACCGTATTTTGCGAAGGACGCCTATCACGAGATTCCGTTCCGGGCCATCGTTCCTGTCGGCATCTCAAATCTGCTGGTGCCTGGGCGGGCGGCGAGCAGTTCCTTTGAGGCACAGTCGGCCATTCGCGTTCAGCAGAACTGCCACAGCATGGGCGAGGCCGCCGGAATCGCCGCCGCGTGGGCCGCGCGGGAGCATGGCGGAAGGGTGCGAGATGTGGAGATCAATGCGCTGCAAACTGAGTTGAAAAGACTGGGCGGGAATGTCTAGCGAGAACTCGGCTGAGGTTTACACTCTTTTCCATGTCTGAAAAAAATTGGAGCTGCATCGAGCCGGACGCCCGGTACAGCCCACAGATCGGCGCGCTGGTGGAGATGATGAATTACGCCCGCATGACCACGCTTCAAGCGGTTAAAGACCTGACAACAGTGGAGTTGGATGCCGTGCCGGAAGGCTTTAGCAACTCCATCGGAATGCTGCTGGCGCATATCGCGGCGGTGGACCGGATGTATCACCATGTCGCCTTGCTAGGCCGCCCTTTCGAGGAAGCGAGCGAGGCGATCAGAGGCGGGCTGTCGATGGGGAAAAACGGCACGCCACCCCCCATCGGCCAGAGCCTGGACACGTTGCTGGCCGAATTGGAAGCCTCCCGCGCCGCGACATTGGAAGTGTTCGCCACCAAGGACGACGAGTGGCTGGCCTCCCGTCTGCCCGCGTCCGGCTGGGACGACATGAACCAGCACTGGGCCTGGTTTCACGTCATGGAGGACGAGGTCAGTCACCGGGGCCAGATCCGAATTCTGCGGAAACACGTCGCGCCGAAGAAGAAGGAGTGAGCGGCGGCTTTCTGCTCATCCGGCACGCAAAGGCCAGCGGGCAGGCCCCAGACGCACCGCTGACGGCTGAGGGGCAGGAGCAGGCGCACCGACTGGCCTCGCAACTTGCCCAGCACGGCATCACCCGCATGGTCAGCAGTCCGTGGCTGCGGGCGGTGGACACGGCGCAGCCACTGGCGACGGCGTTGGGCCTGAGCATTGAAACCGATGAGCGGCTGACCGAACGGGTCCTGAGCGGGCATGATCTCCCCCACTGGCAAACGGCGCTGAGGGCCAGTTTCCTCGATCCCGAACGGGTGATCGACAGCGGCGAATCTGGCACAACAGCCAAAGCACGCGCCCTCGCCGCTCTGAAGGACGCCGAAGACCCGCAGGGCCTGACCGCCATCTTCACCCACGGCAACCTGCTGGCGCTGCTGCTGGGGCTGGATTACGGCGGCTGGGCGGAATTGCGAAACCCGGATGTCTGGCGCTGGAATGCGGAGGGGCTGGCCGAACGCGTCAGACTGGAACCTTGACGCCGCAGATCATCCGCATCCGTTCCGAGAACGCCGACTTCCAGCTTCTGGAGGCGCTGGGCCGCAACCGCGAGAAACGGCGCAAACACGGCCTGTTCGTGGTGGAGGGGGTGCGCCCGATCAATCTGGCCCTGCAACACGGCTGGACCTTCGACGCGCTGCTGATCCCCGAAGACACTTCCCTGTCGCGCTGGGGGCATGACGTGCTGGAGCGGGCGGACGCGGCCCGGCATTTCCTGATCGCCCCGCAGGGCTACGGATTGCTGACGGACCGCAACGACGGCAGCGAGATCATGGCCCTGCTGCGCCTGCCCGATTCAGACCCAGCCCGGCTGCCTATCCCGCCAGACGGGCGCGTGGTGCTGCTGGACCGTCCGGGGAATCCGGGCAATCTGGGCAGCATCGTGCGCTCCTGCGACGCCTTCGGGGTGGGCGGCGTGGGCGTGGTGGGACACGGCGTCGATCCCTATAGCCGCGAGGCCATCCGCGCCTCTACCGGCTCCCTGCTGGCTGTGCCCGTGGTGCATTTTCCCGGCCCGTCAGAGGTCCGGGAGTGGCTAGATACAGCGCGGCAGACGGTGGAGGGCGTGCGCGTGGTGGGCACTGATGAACACGGCTCGCAAACGGCGCGGGCCTACGACTTTGCTGGATTCACGGTGCTGGTGGCTGGGAACGAGACGAGCGGCATGAGCGCGGCACTGCGCGAGCTGTGTGACATGACGTTGCGGATCGACATCGCGGGATCGGCGTCGAGTCTGAATGTGGCGGTGGCGACGTCCATTCTGCTCTATGAGATGAGTCTGTCCGCGCAGGCCGGAGGCAAACTATGAGCCGTCCCTTTAACCCCAGTGATCCACACGCCGCACCCACAGCGAACGGTCTGCCTTACCGCGTCGAGCGTAGGGTGCTGGCCGGGATTCCCTGCCTGCTGGAGCTTCCGCCGGAAGGCGAGGCGGTACGTGCGGTCTGCCTCGTCTACCACGGGGCCTGGGCCGCCAAGGAGGGCAAGCTGGGCGTGTATTCCGAACTGGCGACGCGCGGCATGGCGGTAGTCATTCCCGACGCGCCCCTGCACGGCGAACGCCTGGCCGACACCCCGCCCGGCCTGAACGCCCGCGAATATGTCTGGGAAAGTGTGCGCCGCTCGGTGGCCGAGGCTCCGGCCCTGCTGGACGCACTGACCGAACTCCACGGCCCGCTGCCCACCTTCGCTGTCGGCTCCAGCATGGGCGGCTACGTGGCGCTGACGCTGGCGCGCACCGAGAGACGGATCGAGAAGGTGGCGGCGCTGATCACCTCGGGCGTGTGGAACGAGCCAGAAGTCGGAGAGCCGGAGATCAGGGCGTTTCTGGAGGCCAATCGCCCCAACACCCACGCGGACGACTTTGCGCCCACACCGCTGCTGCTGGCCAGCGGGGACCACGACCCGACTTTCCCACCCGGCGCGAACCATGAACCCACTGCCGGGGCTTTGAGAGCGGCATACAGGCAGGCAGGGCAGCCGGACCTCTTCCAGGAACTAATCTTCGCAGGCGTGGGCCACTACACCAGCCAGGGCATGCGCGACGCCGTGGCGGCTTTTCTGGACCCCGCACTGAAGCGCTGACACGCACTGTCTTTCGCAGCACATAGGAGCAGCACATAGAAAAAGCCCCCGACATCTCGATCGGGGGCTTTCCTTTCCTGCTCTGTGGTGCCGAAGATGGGATTTGAACCCACACACCTCGCGGCGCTAGTCCCTGAAACTAGTGCGTCTACCAATTCCGCCACCTCGGCAAACCTACTCGTCTGATACTGCCCTCCCGCTTGGTAGCCGCGCCCGTGGGGGCGTTTCGGAAGGCTCAGTTACTTTACTGGCGAGTCTGGCAACTGTCAAGGGGCGTGCAGGTCTGTCCCGGCAAAACCGACAGACAAAAGAGAGCGCCCGGCCCCCATTACAGGGTCAGGGCACTCTTTTCTCCCGGACGCGGTCAAGGGAGGATGACAGCGAACAGGAGCGCGGAAATCAGGTTTACAGGGCCAGAATCGCGGCGAAGTCGCCGTTCAGGCCTTCGGGGAAGAATCCGCCCTTGACCGCGTCCACCTTCAGGAAGACGATGTTGCCCACCTGACGGGGGGTGCGGCTAAACGCAATGGAGTTGGCGTCGGCCAGCACGATGTTCGAGCCGCCCGCTGCGTCCAGGATGCCCTGATCGTCGTCGCTGGCTCCGTCCACGGCGTCGCGCAGGTTGCTGATCGCGGCCACCACGTCACTGACCTTGAGGGCCGGGGTGACCTGGGTGTTGCGCTGCTGGTAGAGCAGGGTGCGGATCATACCGGCGTGATAGGCCTCGACGGCCAGGATGCCAGCGGCATTTTCCAGGTTGCCGCCCGCCGAGGTATCGGACAGGAAGCGGGCTGCGCCCTTGTAAGCGGTGACGCCCACGTCTTCAAAGATGAACGCGCCGTGCAGGAAGAACAGATCGTTGGCAAAGGGGTTAAAGCCGGTGATCGCGCCGCCCGAAGCTGCGTTGCCCGCCGCCAGGAAGGCCGGGCCGAGATCGATCATCGGCTGGGCCACAGCGCCCTTGCCCAGCACCGTGCGGATGATGCGGACGTGGTTCAGCTCGTCGGAGGCGGTTTCGTTGGCGTAGGCTGCCACGTCTGCCGACTCGAACTTGATGCCCTTGCCGCCCTTGCCGGTAAAGCCTGCGGGCAGGATGACCTTGCTGCTGTCGCCGCCCACCGCGTCCAGCTCTTCCAGACGGCCCACGGCGGCCAGATAGAAGGCCGCTTCCAGGTACTCCAGGTTCAGCGCGAAGTTGAAGATGGTGCCGTCCAGGTTGGGCTTCTTGTCCGCCGCCATCGCGCCGCCGGTCATGCCGGGCGCGCAGCTTGCCAGCAGCGTGCCTGCGCCGACAGCGCCAGCAGCTCCCAGGAATTTACGGCGGTTCAGTGTCTTCTCATTGATTTCGTTGCTCATGGTCTTCCTCCAAAGGGTGAGAGGCGAGGGGACAAGCGGGCAAAGTAAGGACGCAAAAGGGTGGATCTGCCCAGTCATTCAGAAATTGACCCCTTCGCCATGTTGTCCTTCTGGCCAGCTATAAGCGGGCGGGAGCCGGTTGGATCAACATGAACGCGCGCCTTAAGATTGGGTAAAGCCTCACGGGAGTCGCACGGACGATCCAGCCCCTTCTGAACGCAGAGTAGCCTTGTCAGCCGATGTTTTTCCTTTGGCAGAAGAAAAATGAAATGGCCGTCCTGTCCGGGATTGATGGGACTGACATCCTTGCTGGACTCGCACCTTTAACGCGCGCTCATGAGGGAGAACTGTTCTGACCCACCACCTGACCCGGTCCCGCGCCGATGCGCCGCCGCACCAGCGCGAAGGCTGAGCCGCCCAGCAGGGCCACCAGCACGGCCCCGGCCAGCGCCACGCCCAGCGCCGGACGCAGCCCCACCTCCTGCGCCACGAAGCCGATCAGCGGCGGCCCCAGCAGAAAGCCGCCGTAGCCGAGGGTGGCCACCTGCGCGATGCCGCGTCCGGCCAGCGCGTGCCCCGCCGCGCCGTACAGCACGGGCACCACGTTGCTCAGGCCCAGGCCCGACAGCGCGAAGCCGATTGTGGCAACCACCGGACCCTGCGCCAGCAGCGCGATGCCCAGACCCAGACCCGCAACCGCCGCGCCCACCCGCACGATGGCCTCGTCGCCCAGCCGGGTGCGCGCAAGGTCACCGAACCAGCGGCCCAGCGTCATGGTGACGGCAAAGGCGGTGTACCCGATGCCCGCGTTGCCGCCCGCCTGCCCCAGCACATCGCGGAAATACAGCGCGGCCCAGTCGTAATTGGCCCCCTCCGAGAGCATGCCCAGAAAGCACAGCAGGCCCAGCAGCAGCGCGGCGGAACTGATCCCCATGCGGCGGCGCGAAGGCTGAGCAGCCTGCCCCGCTTCCTGCGTCTGCGTGACAGGCGGGTCCGGCAGCATCAGGCGGCCCGCCAGCACCCCGGCCACAGTCGTCACGCCCACCACCAGCAGCACATGCGTCAGCATCGGCACGCGGCCCACCAGCAGGGTTCCCAGGGCCGCGCCCAGCACGCCGCCCAGACTGAAATAGGCGTGCAGGCGGCTCAGGACCGGGCGTTTCAGGGCCTGCTCCACCGTCACGCCCTGCGCGTTCATGGCCACGTCCAAACTGCCGTTGGCGGCCCCCATGACGGTCAGGCCCAGCACCACGCCCAGATAACCAGGGGCCAGAAACGGCAGGGCCAGCGACAGCATGCAGGCCACCACGGCCACGCGCGTGACCGGGCCGCTGCCGTAGCGCGCCGTCCAGCCGCCGGTCAGGGGCATGGTGATCAGCGCGCCCAGGCCAATCGCCAGCAAGGCCCCGCCGATCTGCGCCTCGCTGAGGCTGAGGGCGTCGCGGACCCCTGGAATGTTTACGGCCCAGGTGGCGAAGAATGCGCCGTTGACCAGAAAGATCAGGCTGACGGCGCGCCGGGCGGATTCGGCGCGGCCAGTTTGGAGAGAAAGGACGGTCATACGGACTCCTTGACAGAAGCAGGAAAAGAGAGGGAACGTGAATAAATTAACGAAATATCCTCAAAAATGGGTTGGGCGATCCTACACAGCCCCTCAAGCCTGAAATCTGAAACGATTCAGATCCCTTGAAAGTAGGGTATTCTATCCGCACGATGTCTTCCAGTTCTGCGCCACCATCCAGCGCGTCACCATCCAGGGCGTCGCAGTCCAGTGGACGCATCACTCTGCGGGAGGTGGCGCGTGCCCTGGGCGTCAGCGTGGCCACCGTCAGCAACGCCTACAACCGCCCCGATCAGCTCTCGGCGGCGCTGCGGGAGCGGGTGCTGGACACGGCGCGCACGTTGGGCTACGGCGGTCCCGATCCGCTGGCCCGCAGTCTGCGGCGAGGGCGCACCGGGGTGATCGGCGTGGTGTACGACGCGCCACTGGAATACGCCTTTGCCGACCCAGCCGCCGCCCTGTTCCTGGGCAGTCTGGCGCAGTCGCTTCAGGCCGCGTCCCTGAATCTGCTGCTGCTGGCCAGTCCCGGCGACCCGCAGACCGATCCGCTGGCCCCGGTCCAGGGGGCCAGCGTGGACGGCCTGATCGTCTACAGCGCGGCGCAGGACAGCGAACTGCTGCGTGCGGTGATGGCGCGCAGTATGCCCACGGTGCTTGTCGATCAGCCTGTGCCTGTGGACCAAGCAGGGTCTGTCAATCAACCTGTACTGGCGGACCAGCCTGATCTGCCAGCACAGGACCACCGCGCCCAGACCAGCGGCGTCCAGATCGATGACGCCGGGGGGGCAAGGCTGGCGGCGCGACACCTGATGGACCTGGGCCACACCCACATCGGGGTGCTGTGCCTGGAACTCGGTCCCCGGCAGGGCGGCGGCCCGGTGACGCCGGAGCGGGAACGGCAGGTGGCCTACCACCCCACCGCCGAGCGGCTGCGCGGCTACCGTGAAGCGCTGGCCGCCGGGCCATCCGAAACCCGGCTGTTTCTGACCGAGGCCGAGCGCAACACCCCCAGCGACGGCGAGACCTGCACGCTGGAATTGCTGCGATCCGAGCCGGAGATCACCGCACTGCTGTGCATGAGCGACGTGCTGGCGCAGGGGGCACTGCGGGCCGCCCAGACCCTGGGCCTGAGCGTGCCACACCGCCTGAGCGTCATCGGCTACGACGATCTGCCGGGCAGCGCCGATCTGAAGCTGACCACCGTCTGGCAGCCCACGTCCGAGAAGGGGCAACGGGTGGGCGAGGCCATGCTGGAACTGCTGGGCGGCCAGACCCCGCCGGATGTCCGGCTGCCCACCCGACTGGTGGTGCGTGGCAGCACAGCGGCAAGGGCTACGACTGACGCTCCCCTCCATCCACCTGGGTGATGCAGACAAGTCTCTCATGTTTGGCTTTGCGCTGATTTTCGCCAAATGTCATTTTTCTCTAGCCGCGCTGGGACGGCGTTTGCGGTTCCCCCCTCCCAGCCTCTCGCGGTGCGAGCTGTACCAGTCCCCCGCAAGGGGAGAGAAGCTAAAAACGCCGTTTTTATCAGCATTATCGCTTTTATGAGAGAGATCGCTGCATCACCCAGCCTTCCTCCACTGAGGAAACACCCCAGTGAGGCAACCTGCCGTTCAACCCCATCCTTGATGTGAAGAATTACCAGCATTGCGGTGTCATTCCAGGCAGACTTCACCGAACCCATGACCCGTGCCGAGCGCCGAATGAAGCCTGCCCTGCCTGTGGCAGGTGGCCTGCCGGGCCGTCACCAGACCTGGGACGAGACGCGCCGCCGCATCTATATGGGCATTGTCATCGTGGGCCTGCTGGTTCAGGTAACTATCTGGACGCTGAACCTGCTGAGGCCCCACCCGGACCCCGTGACCCTGTTCAGCAACCCGCTCTTTTTCGCCATGTCGTCGTGGAATCTGTACTGGCTGTATACCCGCAGGCCCATTGAGGTCGTCTATCTGGTGGCGCTGGTGGTCTGCGGACTGGTGATTCTGGCGCGGGCGGTGGTGACGCCGCTGATCGGCGGCCCGGCCATGCTGACTTCCCTGGAGGACCTGTACTGGTTGCTGGTGATCGTCTCCATCGTCTCTTTCCTGATGCTGGATTACCGCCGGGCCATCGTGGTGACCGCCGCGTTCTATGGCATGGGCGCGCTGCTGCCCTGGGCCATGCTGGCGCTGAGCGGGGTTTCCTTTGCACAGGCCGCGAGACTGGGGCAGGTGCAACTGCTGTGCGCCATTACTCTGGCGACGCTGTGTAGCCTGTCGTGGTACCGCGAGCATTTCGTGCTGGAACGCCGCGCCTTCGAGTTGACCCACCGGATGGCCAACACCGACGCCCTGACCGGCCTGCATAACCGCCACGCGCTGTACCCTTTGCTGGATGCCCTGCTGGAGCGGGTGGAGGGCGGCCACCCGGCGGCGTTGCTGCTGATCGATATCGATCATTTCAAGGGCATCAATGACCGACTGGGGCACAACGTCGGGGACGAGGTGCTGCGGGAGGTGGCCCGGTCCCTACCCCGGCATCTGCGTGAAGACGACATCGTGGGCCGCTGGGGTGGCGAGGAGTTTCTGGTGGCCCTGGTGGGCATTTCAGCGGATGACGCCGTGGCCGTGGCCGAACGCTTGCGCCGGGCTGTCGGCAGCCGTGACGCGCCGCCCGAACAACAGGTGACCATCAGCGTGGGCGTGGCCCCCGTCATTGCTGGCGAGCGCCTGCAAGCCTGCGTTTCTCGCGCCGACGACGCGCTGTACGCGGCCAAGGCCAGAGGCCGCAACCGGGTGGAACTGTCGGAGGTCAAGGCGGAACGGAATGAAGAAACCCTCCTGACCCCCGAACTGTTTCAGGACGGCGAACCAGCGCCCGCCTGAGCGGAGACCCCGTCCAGCGCCTCCGCCAGCGCGTCCCAGGCCAGCAGCGCGCACTTGCGGCGGGCATGCAACTTGCTGACCCCAGCCAGGGCTTGCAGGTCGCCCAGCGACGCACCGGGTTCTGCCTCGCCCATGACCATACTCCGGTAGACGGCAGCCACCTGCTGCGCCTCAGCCAGCGTTTTGCCAGTCAAGATCACCGTCATCAGGCTGGCCGCCGACTGGCTGATCGCGCAGCCACGCCCCTGAAACGTCAGTTGAACAATCCGCCCCTCCTGAACATCGGCCCAGACGGTCAACTGATCGCCGCAGCCCGGATTGTCGCGCGAGACGCCCACGATACCGGGCAACTCCCCGACGTGCCGGGGCCGCCGCGCGTGATCGTCGATGATCTGCCGGGAGATGGCGTCGGGCAGCACTACGTTACTCCGGCAGCGTCAGCCGAAGCGCGGCGGCGTGCAGCATCTTCACACCCGTTTCCAGGCTGTCCTCGTCGATGGTGAAACGCGGGTGGTGGTGCGGCCAGCGGCTGTCCTCCCCGTCGCTGCCAGAGCCGACGTTGAAGTATGCGCCGGGGGCCTTTTCCAGATAGGCGCTGAAATCCTCGCCGCCCATCGTCTGCTTGGCGTCCCGGAAGTGATCTGGTCCCACCGTTTCCAGCGCGATTGTCTTGAGTTGCTCGGCCACCCAGTCGGTGTTGATCAGGGCGCGGTAACCAAATTCGTACTTCAGCTCATAGGTTGCGCCGTGGGCCTCGCAGACGCCCTTGATCACGCGCTCGATCAGCTCGGGGGCACGCTTGCGCAATTCGGGATCGAAGGTGCGAACCGTGCCCAGCATCGTGGCGCGGTCCGGGATGACGTTGTGGGTGGTGCCGCTGTGGAACGAGGTGATGCTGATCACCAGCGGTTCCAGCGCCGCCACGCCCCGGCTGACGATGTGTTGCAGGTTGGTGACCACCTGCGCGCCCACTGCGATGGGATCGATGGCCTCTTCCGGGTGCGCGCCGTGCCCGCCCCGGCCCTGGATGGTCAGTTCCAGCATGTCCGGCGAGGCCATGAACGGCCCCGGCTTGACCGCCACCATTCCGGCGGGCAACTGGCTGCTCAGGTGTAGGCCCGTCACCAGATCCACGCCGTCCATCAGCCCGGTTTGCATGACCAGTTCTTCCGCACCGCCAGGACCGATTTCCTCGGCGTGCTGGAAGATCATGCGGACTTCGCCGGGGACCTCGCCGGGATTGCCCGACAGCAGTTTGGCCACGCCCAGCAGAATCGCGGTGTGTCCGTCGTGACCGCAGGCGTGCATCACCCCTTTGTTCTTGGAGGCGAACTCGAAGGTATTTTCCTCGGTGATCGGCAGCGCGTCGATATCGGCCCGCAGCAGCAGCGTGCGCCCCGGCTTGCCGCCCTTCAGCACCGCCAGCACGCTGGTTTCGGTGGGCCGCGTGACCGTCAGGCCCGGCATCTTGTTCAGCTCGGCCTCGATGTACGCCGAGGTCTCATGCTCGTGAAAGCCCACCTCCGGGTTCATGTGCAGATGCCGCCGCCAAGCCACGAGCTGCTCGCGCAGTTCTGGCGTCCTCTCCTGGGTTGCTGTCATGGCTCAAGCCTAGCGCGGAGGCAGCGTCGCCGTCAGCCCGCCCGGCAACCATTCGTTCATGTGGGACGGCTCAGACTGACCGGATGAACACCAGAGAACAGGCCGCCTAGCCTCCTCCGTTCGCCCGGCCCTCATCCAGCCCCACCCCAAAGCCCTGATCGAGTAGCGCATCGTTGTAGGTGCGGAAGGCCAGCATGGTCTGGGTGCGGGCGATGCCTTCCACCTTCCGCAGGTGGCCGGTCACCACGTCGTCGAGCTGGTCATACTCGGCCAGTTTCAGGATCGCCACGATGTCCCACTCGCCGGTCACGCTGTAGACCTCGCGCACGGCGGGGATGGCGGCCAGCGCCTCGGCGGTCTCCTGCACGCGCTGGCGGTCCGCCTGCACCATCACGATGGCCGTTACCATTTTGGGTTCCTCATGGGGGACATTGTGACGCACCCTGACTCACGGCTGATGGCTTTCAATCTCCAACGCCCGCAGAAGTTCAACGATGGCTCCACACGACTCTGCTGGCCGGATGGGCATGGCTTCCCAATCACCGCCCTTCAGCCCGTAATATTTGAAGATCACTTCCGTACGCCCGTGATCAAGTGGGAGGCGCGGAAGCCGCCTGTCATCTGAAGAAGACCGAATAAAATGTTCCAGATTGTAGAAGACGTCAGTGCAGTTGAAACTGTCTTCTTTAATCCCCAGCCCAACTTCGAAAATGCTGATGAGAGAGCTAACAGCGGCTTGAGGGCTGGCGTCATGGGCCAGGCGTAGCAAAGCTTAGACCTCTTGCGAAAGTCAGGCACATTTAGCGGTGGCGTTGCAGATGGCGGCGATGAGGTTGACTCGGAGGCTGAACCGCTTTCGCCGATGGCGATACGTTTCCTTCAACACTCGAAAAATCTTGAGCCGACGAATAACATGCTCAACAGCGATTCTGAAGCGTGCCAGTCGAAGATTTTCTGCTTTCTGTGCCGGAGTGAGCTTGCGTTTCTTGCTCGCTTTGTGCGGTGTATGGCACAGCGGGTGTTGGTGTTGAACGCCCTGATAGCCAGCATCGGCAACCAATTCAGTTTCAGGGTGAATGGCGGTCTGGGAGGCTCGAAA
>NZ_MSTI01000046.1 GCF_001949125.1 Deinococcus marmoris | reverse complement strand
CCAACTAGCTGATGGAACGCAACCCCATCCCAAAGCGGTCATAGCCTTTACAACATCCACACGAGGATGCTGCACATTCCGTATTAGCTGACCTTTCAGCCAGTTATTCGGAACTTTGGGGCAGGTCAGTCACGCGATACTCACCCGTGCGCCACTAGATCCGAAGATCTCGTTCGACTTGCATGTCTTAAGCACGCCGCCAGCGTTCACCCTGAGCCAGGATCAAACTCTCCATAAAATGGTCTATCACTGCAAACCCTAAGGTTTGCAGATGTTAGTTCGTTGACCCAAGCTTTCGCTTGGCTGCCCCCTTCCGTAGAAGCGGGTCTGCTTTGAAGTTCACAGGCCGAAACCCGTGCCTTCTGTTTTCGTGAATCTGGAGCCACTTCCGTATTTGGAAGGGCCGCTCACCCGCCTCTGTCGAAGCGGTCCTGTCATCATTATCAACACCAGATTTTCATGCGTCCCAGTGGGCCTTTTTCTCCGAAGAGCTTGGGGTTTTCCACTCGCCTGTTTAACGGGCGAAGGGAACTATATCCCTGTAAGGCATATCTGTCAATACCTGCATTCGATGGCCCGCCAACGTCTGAAGATTGGGCCAGAGCGAGAAAGTCCAGCGCTGGGATCTGGGCCGTCAAGCAGGGGTTTATGCAGACTGTGAGGCGCGTGCTAGCCTGAATCCATGCGGTTGAACGTGGTGTTTTTTGCCCACCTGCGGCGGGAAATCGGGACTGAGCAACTGGCGCTGGACGCCCCCGATGGAGCCGATGTGCGGGCGGTGGCCTCTCTGATCGAGGCGCAGCATGGTCTGAGCCTGAAAGGATGCATGGTGGCGGTGAACGAGAACTACGCCACGCCGGACCACGCCCTGAAAGACGGAGACGAGGTGGCCTTTCTCCCTCCAGTGGCGGGCGGGAGCGGCGACCCGGCCACCCACTGCGAGATGACCGATCAACCCCTGCTGCTTCAGACGGCGGACGCTTTTCTGGTGCGGCCCGAGTGCGGCGCGCAGGCGTATTTCGTGGGCACGGTCCGCAGCCCGAATAAGGGGAAGGACGTCGACTACATCGATTACGAGGGCTACGCGCCGATGGCCCGCAAGGTTATGCAGGGCGCGGCAGACGCAGCGCGCGAAAAGTACGGTGAACTGCGGATCTGGATTCAGCACCGCACCGGACGGCTGTTGCCGGGCGAGGCCAGCATCCTGATTGGGGTGGCCAGCCCGCACCGCCGGGCCGCACTGGAAGTCTGCGATCTGCTGATCGAGTACCTGAAGGTAGAAATCCCCGTGTGGAAGCACGAGGGCGATGAGGACGGCCAGCACTGGGTGGAGGGCCACTCGGAACATCCGGCGCTTTAAACCTCTCCTCATTACTTGCCTAATTTTTACTTTGAATTGCGTTGCGCCTGGGTCTCCAGAAAATAGGCCGAGGGACCGTGTTCGCGGGCATGCGCCTCGAAGCTGAGGTAGTAGCGGCTCGCCAAACCGATCATCAGCGCAACCACCGCGCCCAGCGCCAGCAAGGGCCACAGGCCGGGCGGCCCGGACACCAGACCGTTGAAGGCGAAGTGCAGCGCCATGCTCAGCAACACGCCACGCAGAATCCAGCCCCGCACTGAACCCAGCCCCGATCTCCCAAAGCCTGGGCCTCGGATCTGCTGCCAGTGCAGGCCGCCCAGCGCGTAGCCTTGCGGGGCGCTGAACAGCGCGTGGGCCAGCGTGGTGACCAGCGCGTGCCAGGTGGCGGCCCCAGTGCCGAAGCCCAGCGTATAAGTCACGTTTTCCATCAGGGCGAAGCCCAGCGCGGCGGTCACCGCGTAGACCAGTCCATCCATCGGCTCGTCGAAGGACAGCTCGGTAATGGCGGTAGTGGCCGCCACGAATTTGCTGCCTTCCTCGATCACGGCGGTCAGCAGCGCCACCAGCAATAGGGTCAGAGGCAACGTGGAGTCCAGCATCCTGCCCAGGCTGGCCTCGAAAGCCGCCGCGATCAGCCACGCGAACATGCCCCAGGCGAAGGTGCGGGCCAGCAGCCACAGTGGCTCCGGGTGGCGGTCCCGGCGCACGAAGAACCACAGCCACCACAGCGTGACGCCCACGGATGCCAGCAGGGACAGGGTCAGCGCGGCAGCGGCAGGCATTCGCTGGGACGGTTAAGCGCGGGCCAGCCGGGCGGCAGCGGCCTGCATCGGCTGGTGCGCCAGATGGGTCAGTGCCAGCGCCAGCGCGTCCGCCGCGTGGTTGTTGAACAGTTCGCGCACGCCCAGCGACGCCTTGACCATATAGATGACCTGCTCCTTGTCGGCGCGGCCCGATCCCACCAGCGACTTCTTGACCTGCATGGGGCCGTAGTAATGCACAGGTACCCCCGCCTGAGCGCAGGCCAGTTGCACCACGCCGAACGCCTGTCCCACCTTGAAGGCCACGTCCGCCTGACGGCGCAGAATCTGGTCTTCGATGGCGACGGCTTCCGGCTGATAGGTCTCGATCAGACGGCTGACCTCGCTGTGGATGTAGGCCAGACGGCGGGGCATGACCCAGGCACTCTCGGTGGTAATGCAGACATGGTGCAGGTGCCTGGCCTTGCGGACATTGCCGTCCACCAGACCGAGGCCCAGATTGGCGAGGCCGGGATCAATGCCGAGGACGATCATGCGTCCAGCATACGGGAAAAGGGACTGGTGGGACGAAAAAAGCCGCAGGCACGGAGTTTCCTCCGGCTGCGGCCATACGTGCAGAGTCTAGCGGCGGCTTTTCGGATCGAAAGCGTCGCGCAGCCCGTCGCCCAGGAAGTTGAAGGCCAGCACGGTGAACAGGATCGCCAGCCCAGGGTAGAAGGGCAGCCAGGGGTAACTGAGAACGACTTCCTGCGCGTTGCTGAGCATGTTGCCCCAGGTGGAGACGGGGGGCTGAATGCCGAAGCCCAGGAAGCTCAGGGCCGCCTCGCCCAGAATCGCCCCGGCCACGTCGATGGTGGCGCTGACGACGATGATGCCCAGCATGTTGGGGGCCAGATGCCGCCACATCACGCGGTTGTTGGTTGCGCCCAGCGCGCGGGCGGCGTCCACATATTCCAGATTCTTGAGGCGCAGTACCTCGCCGCGCACCAGTCGGGCCGTGCCCATCCAGCCGAAGATGGCGAAGATGGAAATGATGATCACCACACTGGCCGAGGAGCCGAGGTTCTGGCGCAGGCCCACGATGAACGGCGCGTCACTGCTGGCGAACAGCCCCGAGATCACCAGTTGCAGCGGCAGGGTGGGCAAGCTGAGCATGAATTCGATGAAGCGGCTGATCACCGAGTCGGTCAGGCCGCCGAAAAAGCCGGCCACCAGACCCATCAGGGTGCCCAGCAGCGAACTGATGAGCGCCACCGAGAAGCCCACCACCAGGCTGATGCGGCTGCCATAGATCACGCGGGACAGCACGTCGCGGCCCAGTTCATCCTGACCCAGCGGGAAGCTGGAACTCGGCGGCGCGAAGAAACCACCCAGATCCTGCGTGTTGGGATCGTGGGGGGCGATCAGCGGCGCAAGGATGGCCGCCAGCACCACGAACACGATGAAGGCCAGACTGATCATGGCCGCCTTGTGACGCCGCAGCCGGCGCATGGACATCTGGAGAGAGGAGTAGCTTTTCTCGGCGGGCGGGGCGGGCGCAGTGATTGTCATGGGAGGGCCACCTTCACGGCTGGAATCTCAGGGCTGGGAGCCTCACGAGTAGCGAATCCGGGGATCGACCAGCGCGTAGGCCAGATCGGCGAGAAGCTGAAACACCACGGTCAGGATAGCCAGCAGCATCAGGCACAGCATCACCACGTTGAAGTCCTTGCTGACCAGCGAGTCCAGCAGCGCGCGGCCCATGCCCGGCCACGAGAACACCGTTTCAGTCAGGACCGCGCCGCCGAACAGGCCGGGAATAGACAGGCCCAGGATGGTCACAATCGGGATCAGGGCATTTCGCAGCGCATGCTTGAAGATCACCGAGCGGTTGGGCAGCCCCTTGGCCTTGGCCGTCCGCACGAAGTCCTGTCCGATCACTTCCAGAAAGCTGGCCCGCATGAAGCGGCTGACCGAGGCGATCTCGCGGAACATCAGAATGGAGAGCGGCAGGATCAGGTATTTCAGGCGGTCCAGCCAGAACGGCCAGAACCCGTCGTCGGGTGTCAGGTTGCCCAGACCGCCGGGGGGCAGAGCGATGACTCCACCCGTGACCTGCGGCAGGTACACCGCGAACAGGTACAGCGCCATCACGCCGATCCAGAACACGGGTGCGCTGAAAGCGACGAAGCTCAGGAACGTCAGAATGTTGTCCACCGGGCTGTACTGCCGGATGGCCGAGTAGATGCCCAGTGGCACGGCGATCAATGTACTGATGACCAGCGCCGGGATGGTCAGCAGCAACGTGTTGGGCAGGCGCTGCGTGAAGATGAACTGCGTGGCCGGAATGCCGAAATCGCGCGAGTAGCCAAACTGGCCCTGGAAGGCGCGCATCAGCCATGACACGTAGCGCTCCGGCCAGGGCGTGTTCAGGCCGTAAGCCTCGCGCAGCCGGGCAATGTCCTCGGGGGTGATGCGCGGGTTACCGAAGATCAATTGATCGATCGGATCGCCGGGTTGCAGGGCGGTCAGGCCGAAGATCACCAGACTGATCAGCAGCAGCAGCGGAATCATCTGCAAAATCCGGCGCAGGGCGTAGGTTGCCATAGCGGGGCCATCCTTTCAATGAGCGGGTCAGAGTGGTGAATGTAAGGGGGGAGAGGAAGGCCAGTGTGCGGCGCATCCTCTCCCCCGTGCGGAGTTCAGGCGGTGTGCGCCCAGTTCCCCCGCTTACTCTTTTTGCTTGTGGGCCGAGACTGCGCCCTTGCTGGTCCAGCCCACGCGGTAGGCGTCCCAGGTGGGGTACAGCGTGTAGGCGCTGAAGTCGTAGTTGGCCAGCCCGTTGGCCTGGATGTACGGGTTCACGCGGTAGTACAGCGGCAGCGACGGCACGTTCTTGGCCCAGATGGTCTGCATCTGATCAAAGATCTTGTTGCGCGCTGCCGGGGTGAACTCGGTGCGGCCCTGGGCCTGCAACTTGTCGTAATCGGCATTGATCCAGCCGGAGTTGTTCTGGCCCGAGTAGCCGTTGGCCTCGGTAGGCACGCCCGAACCCTTGAACAGGTCGCCTTCCTCGAAGATGGGGTTGCTGGTCCAGGCGTACATGGCCAGGTCCCACTTGCCCGACTCGCCCTTGGACAGGAAATCCGCGCCGAAGAACACGCTGGACGGATAGTTCTGGATGTTGACCTGCACGCCCACAGCTTTCCACTGTGCCTGCAAGATCTGCTGCACGCGCTCGCGCACGCTGTTGCCCGCCGTGGTACCGAAGTTCAGGCTGAATTTCTTGCCGCCCTTTTGCAGAATGCCGTCGCTGCCCGGGGTCCAGCCTGCGGCGGCGAACAGCGCCTTGGCCTTGGCCGGATCGAACTTGTACTCCTCAACGTCTTTCTTGTACACGGTCGCCAGCGGGTTGATAAAGACGTTGGACACGGGCTGCTTGCCCTGAAAAAGCGCCTTGACCAGACTGGGACGGTCGATGGCGTACAGCAGCGCCTGACGAATGCCAGGAGTGTCCAGTTGCAGGTCCTTGGCCTTCTGGCCGCGCGTGTTGATGTCGATATGCTCCCACACCGACCCAGGCACGAAGTAGGTGCTGAACTTACGCTGACCGCGTTGCAGATCGATGGCCTGATCGAAAGACAGCCCCACGGTCGCCAGTGCGTCCACCTGTCCCGACAGCACGTTGACCTTGAGAGTGTTGGTGTTGGGGATAAAGCGGTAGGTCACGGTCTGCACGTACTTGCTCTCGCCGCCACTGGGCTTGCGCCAGTAGTTGGTGTTGCGGGTCATGGTCAGGCTGTTGCCGGGCCGCCACGCGGTGGGCTTGAAGGGTCCAGCCACGACTTTGGGCAGGTTGTTGGAGGTGGTGAACTGGTTGAGAAACTTGATCCACTGCTCGTTGACCGCGTCGCTGGGCTTCTGGCCCTTGGTGGCCGCGTTGAAGGCGTCCCAGCCAGCTTTCATCGAGGCGGAGGGGGCCACGCCGGGCGCACCGGCCTGATCGGCGAACAGGTACGGCGGGTTAAAGGTGATGGTAAAAGTCTTGTTGTTCGCGCCGCGCGTGATCTTGGCGTTCTCGTAGGGGTAACGGTCCGGCACGGGCACGCGCTCATCGTTTTGCACCATCAGCCAGAACTCGAAGTCGGCAGTGGTGATCTGCGAGCCGTCGCTCCATTTGGCGTCGGGGCGAATGGTGTAGGTCAGGCTGTTGCCGGTGACCTTGCCGCTGGCATCCTTGATCAGCTTGTAGCCGCCATTGGCCGCCGTGGGAACGGTGGTCGCCATGTCGGCGTACAGCTTGCCGGCGTTGTCCAGGCCGGTCAGGCCCGCGCCCATCCAGTTGTTGATCTCGGTGCTGATCGCCAGGTTGTTGGTGACCCAGGGATCGTAGATGTTCGGCGGTTCCTGCGAGGTGCCGACGACCAGGCTGTTGTTAGACGGCCCGGCCAGCGCCGGAGCCAGGACCGCAGGCACCAGCAAAAGAGCGGAAAGGGTCAGAATCTTCTTCAGGGACACTTCTTTCATGAACGCCTCCAGAACCATTGAGCAGGCCAATCACGGCCCCTAACTGTGTAGATGAGCGTCAGTATAGGGCGGCATGAAGCCGTGTCAAGCGCAATGTCTGCAATGGGGCGACCTGAATTGCAGATTCCGGCAGCAGGGGAACGCGGCGGGAAGCATGCCCGTGTCTGGCGATTCTATTTTCCGAGACAGATGGAACCCCGAAAATCGTGCGTTCCACCAGATCTTCCGCACACATAACAAAAAACCGGAACACGGGGTCCCGGCCTTCGTTGGATTGGAATGTCTAGCTTGGAATGTTGAGAGCGGCGACGACCTAGTGGCTGCCGCAGCCGCTACTGCCCTCGCCGTCGGGCGACTGGCCGCTGTCAGTGCGGAAGGAGTGGCCACAGCCACAGGAGCTGGTGGCGTTGGGGTTGTTGACCGTGAAGCCGCCGCCCATCATGTTCTCCACGAAGTCCACCTCGCTGCCCTGCAACAGCGACAGGCTCATGTGGTCCACCAAGAGCTTGACGCCCCGGTCATGCACGATGGTGTCGCCCTCCAGTTCGCGGTCGTCGATGGCCATGCCGTACTGGTAGCCGCTACAGCCACCGCTTTTGATGAACACGCGCACGCCTGCATTTTCCTTGCCGCTCTGGCCGATGATGCCCAGAGCCTTCTGCGCGCCAAATTCGCTGATGGTCATGGGCTTTTCAGCCATGTCACCGTGGGTTTCAGAGTGGGAGATCGCCGTCATGCGTGAATCCTAACACCATTGGAACAATAAAAAGGTGCCCGGAAAGCAAAGTGAACGAAGGGCAGGGCAGGTTTGAAAGTGTGCTGGACCGCTCCCCCGATTCCAGTCTCCGCTGCGCCCATTCCTCCCGAAACCATCACTCCCGCTTACATTCCTTGAGTGTGGTCATGTTAAGATGGACCCCATGACGAACCCCTACGCCGAGTGGTTCGAGCAGCTCCGAACCGAGTACAACGAGCAGCTCGGGGCCATGCCACTGCCCGAAGGCTTACCCGAACATCTGCGGCAACTGATCCAGAACCACGACGAGGAAGCCATCCAGTTCATGATCAAACTGGCCTGGCAATTTGGCGCGCAGGTGGGCTACGCCGCCGGCAGCCGCGAGGGCGGCGAGCAGCCCGCCGTGGTCCGGCCCAGCAACCGCGTTCAGGCTTAAGCCCCCTTTTTCTCTAGCTCCAGTTCTCTATACCTTCCAACCGCCTCCATGTGGGGCGGTTTTTTCTTGCCTTCAATGACCACCTGGGCGCGGCGTGGCCCAGCAGCCCAGTTCCTCGTTCCCCCGGATCAGGCCCAGCGCAGCCAGCTCATGCAGGACGCGTTGAGCGAAGGTCTGCACGGCTTCTGGCGGGGCGTGTTCCAGGGCACCTGATTCCAGGCCAAGACGGCGGGCCTCGGCGGCCAGATAGACGGCGAGATCATTCACCCGCACAGCATAAGCAGGAGGCATAGAAAAACCGCCCCGGCACAGGGCCAGGGCGGTTGAGAAAAATGGGCGCTACTCAGTCGTCTGCGGCGGCGGCGTGGGCCATCGACTCGCGCTCGTCGGCTTCACGCAGGGAACGGATACCGCGCACGATGCCGATGGTGGCAAAGTAGGTGGCGATGGGCACCGCGAACAGCAGAATCCACAGCACGGTGTTGGCGTTGGCGGTGGTCAGCACGTTGGCACTGATCAGGTCCGGCTTGTACCCGGCCACAGACATCACCAGCAGCATGGCCATGAACGCTGTGCCTATTGCCAGCCGCACCGGATGGTTGGTGGGGTTCTCGGCGTAGTAGTTCATGTCCTTGCTGCGGTCCAGCATGGGCACGGCGAACATGACGCCGATGACCACGGTGGGCAGCAGGATCGCGCCGACGAACTCGGAGCCGATAAAGCCGCCGAAGATATCGAACTCGAAACTGGGAATGATGGCCAGCGCACCGAAGACCCACAACAGATACCAGTCGGGCTTGATGTTGTTGATCGGGGTGGTGCTGGGCGGCCCGAAGAACTCGGACGGGTGGACCGGGATGAAGGCGGCAAACAGGATCACGATCCCGGCGAACAGCAGCGTCAGCATCAGCATGATCGGGGTCTGCTGGGTCAGCAGCGGCACGCCGACGATCTTCTTGTAGGCCAGCCGCTTGGCGTACTGCGGCTGGGTGTGCTTCTGCTTGATCATCAGCAGCATGTGCGCGCCGGTCAGGGCCAGCAGGATGCCCGGCAGCAACATGATGTGGTAGCCGTAGATACGCGGAATGATGCCGTCGCCGGGGAAGTTCCCCGCGAACGCGGCCTGCGCCAGCCAGGTGCCGATCCAGGGAATCGAGGCGGCGATGCCGTAGACCACCTTGACGGTGTTGTAGGAGTAGTTGTCGTAGGGCAGGATGTAGCCGGTCACCGCAGTCAGGGCCGCGAAGATCAGCAGCAGCAGACCGATCCACCAGTTGATTTCACGCGGCTTCTTGAACGCCCCGGTGAAGTAAATGCGCATCATGTGAATGACGGCGGCGGCCACCATGATGTTGGCCATCCAGTGGTGAATACGGCGCAGCATGTCCCCGAAGGGCATGGCATTGAGCTTGAGGATCGAGTGGTAGGCCGCCGGAAGCATGTTGGGCTTGGCGGTGGTGCCCGGATCGAAGGAGTTGACCACCAGACTGTTGCTGGGTTCGTAGGACAGCGCCAGCACGATGCCCGTGATGATCAGGATGATTAGGCTGAACAGCGTGATTTCACCCAGGAAGAAGCTGTGGTGAACAGGAAAGGCTTTGCGCAGGAACTTGTCGTTCAGGCGCGAGATGTTCAGGCGTTCGTCGAGCCACTGGTTCATTCGCTGTTCTCCTTGTGCTGACTGGGGGCGGGCCTGCTGCGGACAGGGAAGGGCTTCATGCGAGCTGTGACTTGACGGCAGTGATGCGGGCCTGCCATTCCTGCTCGGTCAGGAAGGGGTACGGAAATTCCAGGAAGAAGTCGCCCACCACCAGATTGTCGCCGTCCATCTTGATCGGGAGCTGCGCCAGCGGACGCGGAGGCGGACCGCCGATGACCTTGCAGCCGCGCTTGGGATCGTACTGACCGGAGTGGCAGGGGCATTTCATGTCGCCCACGTTCTGATCATCGTTGGCCACCGAGCAGCCCGCGTGGGTGCAGATGTCGCTGTAGGCCACGATCTCGCTGTCGATGGTCGCTTCCATGACGGTGGGGGCCACGATCTGGCCCTTGGGAAAGCGGAAGATACACAGCACGTTGTTGGGATCGCCCTTGCGGATCAGTGGCGAGCCGTCCTCAGCCTTGCCCTGCGGCCACGCGCGCACCAGCTTCTCGCTGAGGTCGCTGACCTTGACGAGTTGCCCTTCCCTGGACGGTTCGGCGTGGACCAGAATGTCGCCGGGAACAGGGGGCATCTTGTCGCGGGTCAGGCGGAAGATAGGGTTGGCGGTGCCCAGCACGCCCACCAGACTGACGATGCCCACGGTGGCGGTGGTGCCCATGGCCGCATTGATAAAGCGGCGGCGGGTGATTTCGGGGTCTTGCTTGCGGTAACGGGTCATGGTTGAAACCTCTCTAGGAAAGGAAGTGGGTTGTTGGAAGGATTACCAGGGGAATTCGCCGCTGGCGTCTTCTACCAGCACCTCGCCGTCCATGAAGAACTTCTTGTACAGTCCGATGGCCACGGCCAGCAGCAGGATGATCATGGCGGCGTAGAAGCCCTCGGCGGTCACGTTGGGCATCACGGGTTCCTTGGCCCCCCAGCCCGCGTAATCGATCACCATCTGACGGGCAAACAGCACGCTGAACAGCAGGACCAGCCCCAGTGTCACGACCATGCTGAGCATGGCAATCGGCGTGGAACGCACCTTGTGGATGCCGGGGTGCAACTCGGTGCCCTCGGCCCAGACGCTGTACAGACCGATCAGGCCGTAGGTGAGCAGCACCATGATGAAGGTGGCCAGGAAGATTTCCGGGAGTTTGATGTCCTCGGGAACGAAGCGGCTGCGGTTTTTCAGGACGGCAGGATCGATCTTGTTCTGGCCCGCCGCGACGGTGGCCGGGGTCAGCAGCGCGTCTTCCTTGTTGCCCCAGGTGTTCAGGATGTAGTTGGCAACGGCGTAGATCTCGTTTTCCTTGAGCTTCTCGCCGAAGGCGGGCATGGCCCCCTTGCCGTTGACCAGGATGCTATGCACGTACACCGGATCGCGCAGGATCTTGGCGTCTCCGGCCAGCGCCGGTCCCACGATGCCCTGGCCCTGTGCGCCGTGACAGCCGATACAGCCAGCAGAGGTATACAGTTCCTTGCCGATGGTCGGGTATTCCTTGCTGATGTTCGCCACGATGGCCGGGTCAACAGTGACGGGTTCAGGCGCGGTTTCCTTGTTGAACAGGAACAGCAAAAGAATCCACATGATGGCCGCGCACACGATGGCGACCCAGGGCATTACAGCGTCGTTTCTCTCCACGTTCTTTCTCCCTCACGCATGAAATGGCCTGATAGACTGCGCCATCCTTGGGCTTGTGCCGATGAGCTTCAAATCTGAGCCGGATCGATGGGAAGCATAGCATGCACCCGTGGCGTCCTCAGCGGCTGTTGATACCGTCTGTGTCGCACTCTGCACCGCTCCAGCACACATCATCAGGCGACACTCCGGCGAGCTTTATGATGCGCCTGACCGGACGGTTAAATGTCCCCTATCCGTAGACCTTTCCCAGCGCCGAGAGCAGCGGCCACAGCGCCTCCGAGAGCAGATTCACGTCGCGGTTGCCGGGCAGTTCACGGCGGTCCGTGCCCCCCCCGGTCAGCAGGGCGATGACCAGCGGGCGCGGGGTATACAGCACACCCACGTCATGATGAACGCCGTCCAGCTCGCCGCTCTTGCTGGCAAGGCGGTACAGGTGTTCGCCGTTCTCCGCGCGCGGCAGCCCCCGCCCGATCAGGTCACGGAACTGCTGGCGTTCCAGAATGTCCAGCGCGAGCGCCGTGTGCGCTGCGTCCAGCAACTCGCCCCGGACCAGACGGCCCAGCAGGTCGGTTTGATCCGCAGCGGTGGTGCGGTTGCGTTCGCCCCGGAGTTGCGCGGCGTTGCGTTGCCCGGGCGGCAGTTGCAATTTGCCCACCAGCCGGGTTTCGGTCCAGCCGTGCGCGGTGAGCCAGTCGTTCACGGCCTCCACGCCCAGCCGCCCGATCACCAGATTGGTGGCGGTGTTGTCACTGACGATGATCATTAACGTCAGCACGTCGCGCCAGCTCAGGGCCAGACCCGGCCCCAGCTCGTGCAGCACGCCCGCGCCGGACACCCGGTCAGTGGCCTCCAGCGTGACCCGCGACTCCAGATCCAGCCGCCCCGCCTGCGCCCACGCCAGCGCCAGGATCAGCAGCGGCACCTTGATGGTGCTGGCCGCCGGAAAGACGCGCTCCGGGTTCAGGGCAAAGAGTTCGCGGCCCGTCAGGTCACAGACGCGCAGTCCTATCTCTCCGACATAGCCCTGGGCGCGGAGATCGGACAGGAAGGGAGAGGTCATGCGGAGGAATTTAGCAGGGTGGTGGCGGAGATGAGATAGAGAGTTCGCTCTGCGGGTTTCCAGGGTGGCTCCCACAGTTAACCCCTCAGTCCGCTACGCGGCCAGCTCCCCTTGAGGGGAGCCAGGGTTTTCTCCCTATTCCGGCAGATTCAGTCCGGCCAGCGCGGCAAAGGGGTGCGGCGTATTCACCGGACGCAACGTACAAAATGGCGGCCCACCCTCCGGCTCGACGCGGTGGGGGCAGGTGGGGCACTCGGGAAATGCCTGTTCGGTGTAGGCCAGATCGGCCTCAGCGCTGTTCAGCACCCACTCGCGCAGACAGCCAGCGCGGAAGGTCACCGGTCCGGCCTCTCCCCCGCCCCGCCTGCGCCGTTCAGTCAAGGTTGGCGATGCCCTCGCGGATGGCGTACAGGGCGGCCTGGGTGCGGTTGTTCAGTTGCAACTTGGTAAAGATCTCGGACAGGCGGTTGCGGACCGTTTTCTCGGAGATGTCCAGGCGCAGGGCGATGTCCTGGTTGGAAAAGCCCTGGGCCAGCAACTTGAGGATCATGGTCTCGCGCTCGTTGAGGTCCGCGTGCTTCTCGCTGGGCAGTTCCTCGCGCTTGTCCCGGAAGTCGTCGAGGACGTTCTGGGCCATGTCGGCGTCCAGCAGCGCCTCGCCCCCGGCCACCCGCTTGATGGCGTCCAGCAGCGTGGTGGCGTCGGCGTCCTTGAGGATGTAACCGCGCGCTCCGGCCTTGACCGCCTCGAACACATAACGGTCCTGGCGGTACATGGTGATCATGATGACCTTGGCATTCGGATCGATCTCCAGAATGCTCTGGGTGGCCTTGACGCCGTCCAGTTCGGGCATCTGGATGTCCATCAGGATCACGTCGGGGTGGGTATCGGCGGCGTAACGGATGGCCTCGCGCCCGTTGGCGGCCTCGCCGATCACGCGCATGCCCTCGGACTCCAGCAGGCTGCGGAGGCCCTGGCGAAACAGCGCATGGTCATCGACCAACAGGACACGGATCACAGACATAGCTAGCAGTGTAGGGCAGGGCGCAGCTCAGATGAGGAAGGGAACCTACCTTTGGCTTCCGCTTCGGGCCAAGCCAGCAGGAGGCGCACACGCAGGGAAAAGGTCACCTCAGCAGCATCCGGCACGGCAGATGCCCCACCCCACCCCCTGCTCTGAAAACAATCTGTAAGGACTGCCCCGCTACACTGACGGGCGTGATGACCTGGTTTGATGCCCTGCTGGTGACCCTGTTGGCCGTGATGACCGCGCTGGGGGCGCGGCGCGGTCTGGCTGGACTGGCCTGGGGAGGGCTGGGCATGACCATCTGCTTTCTGGTGGCCTCGCTGGGCGGCCCGCTGGTGACCACCGGGGCCGCGCTGCTGCTGGGCCTGGGCTGCGCCGTGATGATCGTGCGCCTGCTGCCCCACGCTGCCGAACAGCCCTGGCATCTGCTGGCCGGGGGGGTGGGCGGTCTGGCGCTGGGCGGTGTGCTGATCGCCACCGTGGCCCTGGGCTTTCCGCTGGATGTGCGGGTCACCCCCGCCGGAACCACGGGCGTCTACCCCTCGGTCAACATGCCCCCCGCCATCTACGAGGCGGTGCGAAACTCGGCGCTTCAGAACAGCCTGCGCGGGGTGTGGGGCAGCAACATCGCCCTCAGAACGCTGCTGATTCCCGATCAGACACGGCGGCAGTAGCTCTTTTTGCCAGTCGCTATTCCGCCAGCGGCGCGGGCGTTTCCGGGCGGGCCTCTCCCCCGCTGCGCTGGCTGAGAACCGTGCTGCCCACCACCAGCAGGCCCCCCAGTGCGCCACGCAGGCCCACCCGCTCGCCGATTAAAATGAAGCTGAAGAGGGTGGCCGTGACCGGTTCCAGGGCGTAGATCAGACTGGCCTCGGCGGCGCTGACGGTGCGCTGGCCCACCGTTTGCAACAACGTGGTCAGGGCAGTGGCGACGATCCCCAGGTACAGCAGCGGCCCCCAGGCGGCGGCGGGCAGCCAGCCCACGTCCCCGGCCACCACCGCCCACAGCCAGCCCAGCACCGTCACGGCGGCCAGTTGCGCCAGCGTGAACGGCAGCGCCGCGTGCCGATTGGAAAGCCGCTCCAGCGTGATGATAAAGCCCGCGTAGGTCACGGCGCAGCCCAGCGCCCACGCGTCGCCCACCACCCACGCGCCGCCTTCCCAGGACAGCAGCGCCAGCCCCAGCACGGCCAGCGGCAGCGCAGCCAGCAGCGGCAGGGGCATCCGGCGGCGCTGCGCGAAGACCAGCCACAGCGGCACCAGCAGCACGCTCAGGGCCGTGAAAAACGCAGCCCGGTTGGCGGTGGTGGTTTGCAGGGCAATGGTCTGGGTGCTGTAGCCCGCGATCAGCCACGTACCCAGCAAAAAGCCGTCTCGCCATAGCCCGTCCTTCCACGAAAAACGCGGCAGGGCAGCGGGCGCGGGTTGATCTGCCCGCCGTCGCCGCAGGCCCCAGCCCCGGATCAGCAGCGCGGGCAATAGGGCCACGAAGCCGATCAGGAACCGCCACGCGATCAGTTGGGCCGGGGGCAGCAGGTCGCCCAGGGTCTTGACCACCGCGAAGGTGCTGCCCCACACTGCCGTGACCAGAATTAAGAGAAGAACGCCGCGCAACCGGGGAGACACGCCAGGGATTGTAGTGGGGATGAACGGGAAAATGCGCCGCCCTGGGTTGAGTGGGCGGCGCACATGGAAGGAAGGCGTGGTCAGGTCAGGGGACTTTGGCCTGGAAGCAGACCGTCCCTTTGCCACCTGCTGCCAGACCTGACGGACCGAGGTCCAGGGTCATGGTGCCTTTGCCCAGGCCAAGTGTGGTGGTCAGGCTACCCTTATCGGAATCAGTATCCGTACTGGTCAGGTCACTGCCTGTGGGAGTAGCGGTCGCACCCGCTGCAATGACTGTTCCGTCGGCCCAGCGGACACCCTTGCTGACAACATAACCATCAGTCAAGGCATTCATTCCGACAGGCACATTGTCAGTGAGCTTGAAATTCAGGGCGTCACTGCCTGCATTGCTATAGGCGATGCAGTACTCCACGGTCTCACCAGGTTTGGCACCAACCGTTCCGTTCTGATCGACAAAAGCTGTGTTTTGAGTGGAATTGCGCCCCAGCTTGAGCAGGGTAATCCTGGGGGCCTGTTTGATGTTGGGGCTGAATTCGGACGTGTTACCCACAATGGTGGCTGTTGCAGTGAGGCTATCGTTGGCCGTGAACGCCCCGGCAGATAACGTACCGCTGAATGCTCCCTTGGCTCCTAGCGTTACCGTGAGAGTGCCCAGGTAAGTTTTACCCTCGCCGTGAGGCACGGATTTGCCGTCACCGACAAGGACCGCGCCGTTCTGATTGCCATCGTCATCGGCTTTGTAGATTTCGATCACTGCGCTCGTGCTATCGAAGCTGGTGGAGGTTCCGTTCCCAACATAGCCCGTGACGTCCAGAATGCCACCGCCAAGCGTAATGGCTGTGAATACCGGATAGTCCTGCCCCGTATTACCCTCACGGGCCACCGTGGCACCATCATTCGGTGTCACGCCATTGCCCTTACCATAGTTGGCATTTCCGCCCACATACCCGTCCGAGGCGGTGAAATCAATTGAGGTCAGGCCATTCAAGTAAAATGAATTCTGGCTGATGGTCACATTCTTTTGGCCAAAGTTGACGACGACACCAGAACTCAGACTGTTGTAGATCACGTTCTTTGTGATGGTGTCACTGTTGGTGCTGTTGACCGTAGCATTGCGGGCCAGATAGTGAATACCAGAACCTTCTAGCCGGGTGGCGGCCCCACCCTTGCCGTTGCCAGTAATAGTGTTATTGGTCACGGTATTGTTGGCCACGCTGCCGATCTCAAATTGGATGCCGCTGGAATTACTACTGGCGAGCAGGTTGCCAGTAATCGTTACAGGTTTAGCAAAGCCAGCAGTAGTGCTGCCTGTCAGGGTGATAGCGTCGCCACCAGCCTGCACGTAACCACTCTGCTGAAATTCATTGTTCTGAATGGTCAGGCCAGCGCCCCCACCCAGATAATTAATCCCCGAATTATAGGAGTAACCAATCAGGTTATTTAAGATCGTCCCTGAACCGTTGACAACATAGATTCCATACTGGGCTGAGGGCAAACTGGCGGGCAGCGTAAAAGCCTTGGCCGTAGTGCCGAAAATGTTCTTCTCGATTAGAGCGTTGTCAGCAGCATTGGTTCCAGTTCCTAGCACCAGTTGGTTGCCGCCGTGCAGCGCCACACCCCGCAGAGTGAAGTTGGCCGCCGAGATTTGCAGAGCTTTTGCTGCCGTCAGGGTGATTTCTACTTCTGGCCGATCAACCTTGCTAAGGGGCAAATTGTCCACACCTATCAAGCCGCCTGTACCGAGCGCGCCTGTATTGGTGTCACCCGTGCTGGTCGTGGTGTTGGCGGTCTGGGTGGTGGCGTCAATGCTGGTGTTACTGTCGGTAACATCAAGTGTGGACGCGAGGTTGATAACCGCTACGCCACCCGTCAGCACTCCTGTCGGCACCATGAAGATTGAGGTTTCTTTGCCTGCGGTCTGACCCACCTGCACGAGACTGCTGTTGCCAAGCAGCGCGTTGCTGTTGGTCACAAACTGGCGCAGACTGCCCTGACCGCTGTCGTTGGTGTTGACGATGGTATCGAAGTTGAAGCCGAAATCCACATCCGGCACGTCGGCTGTGCTAATGGTAACGCTGGCGACCGACTCGGCACCAACAGGCAGGGTGGTGGTGCTGAGCGCAGGGTCAGTCCCAGCCGGAGCTGCGCCGCCCACCTGATTGACGCTTCCATTGATATAGGTCTGGACAGGAATCTGGGTGCAACCCGCTGGAGGTGTCGAGACGTTGACCGCCTGGGCACATCCACCTGTACGACTGCTGGTCACGAAGCTGTTGACCACACGTACTTTGTATGTGCCGGGCAACTGACCCGTAAAAATGTAAGCGCCGCTGGCGTTTGTGAAGGCCGTTGCCAGAACATTGCCTCCCGCTGAGCTGTACAGCTCCACCCGCACATTGGGACGCAGGCTCATACCCTGGCCCGCGTTGTAGACCCGGCCCGCGCCGCCGCCGTAGTTGTAGTCCTCGTAGACGTTGCCGGAGATGGCGTAGAGCTTGGTTATAGCAACTGTCGTCGGGTTCACCGTGGTCAGTTCAGTCTGCGTGACGCTGCCGCTGGGAACGGTCCCAAACCCACTGGCCGCCCCTACTGAAGGCGGGAAAACCGTATCGCTATCCACGTTGTCCGTGAGAACGCCGCCTGCCGACGCCTGATTGCTGAGTGTGGTGTTCGTAGCGCCTGTACCGACAACCACAGGGATGCTGACGGTAATCGAACTGTTCGTGCCAAGCACTCCAGTGTTGGTCAAAAGATTTCCCGATCCGTCATAACCGTTTCGCTTGACAGCCGTACTCCCTGTCCCTCGCGTCACGACTTGCGAACCAGTCGTAAAGGTTACATTGCTGGGCAAGGCGTCCGTGATCTGAAAGTTGCTGACTGCTGCATTTCCCGTGTTCACATATGTAATAGTCCAAGTCAGCGTGTCGCCAGCCGTGACCGTGCCGCTGGTATCGGCATCCGTGGTCAACTTGACGGATTTATAGCCATCGACTGCCGAACGCAGAACCACTGCATCAGGCTTGAAGAAGTCGAAAACGGTTAGGCGTCCACCAGCCGAAGTGCCACTCGTACCTGTACGGGCACCGTAAACCAGCTTAAAGCTAGATTTATTCGAGAATACTGCTGAAGCTTTATGAACGTCAGATGTAGAAATATCACCTTGGACATTTGTTGATGATTGGTACTGCACACCACCATCCACAGCAGTGCTGCTGCTCAAGGCAGTGCCCGAAGAAAGATCGGTATCGGCGGCTGGGATTCCCACAAACTCCACGAATTCTCTCAATGTTCCACTGTCACCATCAGTATCAAAACTGGTAACCCAGAAGGAACCTGGTAAGGTAGCTGTACCCGCACCTGCTAATGGTGCAGCACCTCCCGGCGAAACAAAATCAAACGTGAACTCTGCCCAACTTGTTAATCCCGCTTCGTTCTGAGTCGGCGTCACTGTGGGCGCGAAGAACTGCGCCTGTGAGGCCGCTGGAACTGGGGTCGCCGACAGGATGGGGGTCGCATTGTCAAAAACATTTGTCAGTGTGGCGTCATTCAACCTTGTCAGCGTGATGATAACGTCGCGTTGAAAGGGATTGCCAGAGCCTGTACCAGCGCCTACCACAACATTGTTGAACCGACACCTGCTGTTCAGCGTCAGTCCACATGTGCCACCCCCTGGAACGGCCACACCGTTCACAAACTGCAAATCAAAACTCGCCGCACCGGCAAAGTTGCTCATGCACAGCCCCGACGCCAGCACGCCCAGCCCAGCCCGACCCAGCCGCGAAAGCAAGTTTATCCTCTTCACTTCCTTCCTCCTACCGTTTCATCCAAGGTCAAATCCAGCCGCACGTAAGCTCCCTTTTTGGTGTATTGATTGCCGATCCCCTCGAAGCCCGCCAGGTTGTACCCAGCAGTCAGCCAGGTGCCCGGCAGGGCGCGCACGCTGGCTTCCAGGCCGTAACCCGCCTGGGTGGTACCAGTGCTGGGCTGCGTCAACACACGCCCCCACGCGCCCATGCCGAAGCGCTCGCCGATGTACGCCGTGCCGCCGAGTGCGGCTTGCGCGGTGAAGCTGCCCGGATCGTTCAGCAGGGTGCGGGTATCCACACCGCCGCGCACGGCCCAAACGGGCTGGCGGTACTCGGCGCTCAGGTTGCCGCTCAGTTCGGGTTTGTTGCCCGCCAGACTGCCGTTCACGTAGCGTAGGGTGCCCAGGCTGTTAAAGGCGCTGTTGCGGTAGGCGTAGCCCACGGCGGCGCGCAGGCCGCCCTTGCCCGCGCCGAATTCGGCCAGACTGTCGGCGCTGAGGGTCAACTTCGGCGTGAGCTGTCCGGCGACGCCCGCGCGGATAACCACGCCAAAGCCCTTATCGTTCAGGATCAGATCGGTTCCGGCGGTGGCACTGACAGTGTCGGATTTGTAGTTCAGGTCCGCGCCCGCGCCCAACTCGGTCTTGCTGCTGGCGATGTCGTACACAGCGCTGCCACGCAGGCCCAGACCCGTGCGGGCGTTCAGCGGCAGGGTGGTGGTCACGCCGAAGCGGGCGCGGTTGCCCTGACCGCCAGCCGTGGGCAGATCGTAGGCCACGGCATAGTTGGTGCGGCCCAGCGTGCTGTCCAGTGTCAGGGCCGCCGTCTGGCCCACACCCCAGGTCACCTTGTCGGTGATGCCCAGCGTGACCTTGCCGATGCGGTAGCGCACGCCGATATTAGTTTCCGCCTTCTGCACGCCGCCCACACCTGAACTGCTCAGCGACTGGGTATGGACCACATCCACGTCCAGCGGGGCGCGGTGGTATCCGGCGCTGGCGATGGCGCTGAGGCCCTGCTGATCGCCGAAGCCCACCTTGAGGCCGCCGCCGACGCTGAAGGGCGACAGGGCGACCTCGGCACGGGCCGAGACGCTGCCGCCCTGGGTGATGTCTGTGGCCGTGGGCGTGCGGTGGTACTTGCCATCCACCAGCGCGCGGACATTGCTGGTCACTTTTGCGTCGTAACTGCCGCCCACCGTCAGACCCGGCGCGAAGGCGGTCAGTCCGGCGTACCCCGCGCTCTGGTAGCGCACCTTGAAGCCCAGGTTGCCCCCGCTCAGGCCGCTGCCACCCAGTCTGGTATTCGCGTCCAGGCTGGCCTGCATTCCGCCGGAATAGGCCAGCAGGCCGTCGGCGCGGGTGTCGCCGTTGGCGTAGCGGGCGCGTGCCCCGAAGGTCACCACGCTGTCCAGGCTGACGGCAGCCACACCCACGCTGTAGTTTTTTCCGGCGTATCCGGCCTGCGCGCCATAGGCCAGTTTGCGCTGCGAATTCTCGTTCTCCAGGCGGTAGGAAGCCAGAACCACCACGTCGTTGAGCAGGCCGTCCACCCGGTCCAGCGCACGGGTCAGGGTCACGATGCCAGTGCTGCGGTCTAGCTGGTAATCCAGGTTGGGCAGCAGCCGGACGCGGCCCAGTTCCTTACCCGTGGTCTGCTCCAGCGTGACCACTTCCAGCGTCTCGCTGCCGGGGCTGATGTCGCCGTTTTTCAATCGCAGGATGCGGGTGTTCTCAGGGGTAACGCGCTCGTCCTTGACCCGCGCCTCGGGGACCAGGGCCACGAAGCCAGAGACCAGGGGGTTGCCCTTGGTGTTCGCACTGAGGGCCGTGAACTGTTCTCCCACAGGCAGCACGTCGATAGGCAGCGCGGCGCGGCGGTACTGGGCATGGAAGGCGGGATGGTCATATTCCACGGCCACGGGACCACTGCCCTGAAGCGGCACGCTCTCCACGCTGCTGTCTCCGAACAGGCTGTAGCGCTTCAACGTGTCGCGCTCGGTGGGCAGGCCGTCCTTGTCGGCGGCCAGATAGATCTTGCCCCCGGCCAGCGGTCCCTCGTAGCTGGCGCGGGCCTGCACTTTCAGGTCTTCATTCAGGTTCAAGGTGCCGTCCAGGCCCAGCGTGGCGCTGACCATGCCCACACCCACGCGGCCCGCGCCGGGGGTGACGGCGAAGGTCTGACGGGTAATATTTGCGCCTTGCAGGAGGTCCAGTTTCAGGATGGTGGGCGACGCCTGGGGTTGCAGTTCCAGCACGCCCTCACCATCCGTCAGACGCAACTGATAATCGGCCTCCGTGCTGTTGGCGTCGGGGGTGCGCGGCTCCAGGCTGGAACGCAGCGTCACCGACGACTGCGAGGACAGGCGGCCAAACGCGTCCAGCACCCGCACCTTCAGCCGCAGCGGGGTGCTGCCGTCGGCGATCAGGCTCTCGGGCAGGACTTCTATCTTTGCGGTGGGTCCCACGCGGTTGACCGTCACACTTTGCCCGGCAAAGGTCAGGACGTTGGGGCCGATATTCAGCGGCACGCCCACGTAGGTCAGACGGGTCACACCGCGCGGACCGTCCTCGGTGGTCTGGCCGATGCGGTCTGCGCCGATCACCGTGCCGTTCACGCTCAGGTCGCTCTGCGTGCCCACCGGCAATTCCACCACCACGCTGATGCGGTCACGGATTCGCACGTCGCTGCCCGCCAGCGGCAACTTGACGGCCCCGGCGTTCTCGCTGAGCTGTTCGGGGGCGCTCAGGGCGGCGGCGGTAGCTAGGTCCCCGGCGTCCACCCTGCCCTGCAAAACCTCGCTGCGCTCGCCGCCGTAGCGGGCCAGCAGCGCGGGCGCGGGCAATTCAGGCAGCGCACCTGCGTGGGCCAGGGTGTAGGTGATGCTGCCGCGCATGACGGTGTTGTTCTGCGAACCGGGCAGCGTCCAGTACAGCGTGCCGCTGGCCCCCCGACGCGGATCGGCAATGGGTTGGCCGTCCAGGCGGCTGCTGCCCGCAACGAACGACGCGCCCTCGGGGATGGCGTGCGCGATCACGATCTCGCGTGCCTGCGCGGGGGCATCGAAGGGCAGGCTGACGACGCTCGTGCGCGAGACGGCAGGAGCGGGCTGAGGTGTGGGCGGCGTGACCACTGGAGCGGGTGCGGGGGCAGGCACAGGCTGCGCCGCGATCAACTGTCCCGTCACGGTCTGCGGACGGGGGCAGGCGGGGGTGTCCAGCGTGGCGTTCAGGCTGAAGGTTCCCGCTTCCACCACGCGCACGCGGTAGCTCAGGGTCCGGCTCTCGCCGCCCGCCAGCTCGCCGCTGAAAGTGGCCGGGTCCAGCGCTTCCAGGCCCGCGCCGGGGATGTCGGTCAGGGTGTAGGGAACGGCCACATCGGCAGTGTTTCTCAGGGTCAGCGTGACCGTGGTTTCCTGGCCCGGCAGGGTGTCGGCCAGCGGCGGGCGGCTCAGTTGCAGCGGGGTGGAGTCGGGCCGCACATTGACCCCCACGCTCTGGCTCTGATTCCAGGGCGCAAACGTAGCGCTGAAGGTCAGCGGGCCGGGGCGGGTGGCCGTGCCCGTCACGCGCAGTTCGCCGGGTTTCGCGGCGCTGAAGGTGCCCGTCAGGCTACTGAGGCCGTCCACCGTCAGTCCTGCCGTGTCCAGTCTCAGGTCCAGCGGCAACTCTCCGCCATAAGCCGTGGCGGCACGGGCGGTCAGGGTCACGGTGTCGCCCACGCAGACCTCGGGCTTGTCGCTCTCCAGGGTCAGGGCCACCTGCGGGCGCACTTCCACCCTGGCCTCGGCCACGCCGCCACGCGGCACGGTCACGCTGGGGGACACGCTGACCTGCGCGCCCGCGACGGCTGAGGCGCTGATGGGGTAGCTTCCGGCGGCCACGCGCCCCTCGCTGCGGCCATCGACGGTCAGGGTCTGATCCCCCACCTGCACTTCTGCGACGGTGGACTGGGAACCACCGGGCAAAACCAGTTCAGCGGTCACGCGCAGCAGGCCAGTCTGGTCCACCACACTGAGGGCAATCGGCGTCGGCACGCCCGCGCGCATCAGGCTGAAGCCCACCGCGTTGCTGTACTGCTTTGCCGTGGCGGGCTGGCGCAGTTCGATCACGTAGTTCCCGGCACGCGCGGGCAGCGGCAACTCCACCTCGCCCAGGTTGCGGCTGATCGGCAGTGGCGTGGCGTAGCCGGTGGCCGCGTCGATCACGCGGGCTTCCAGCTCATCGGGGCCGTCTCCGTCGTACATCTTCAAGGCGTAAGCGCCGCCGTCGGTGGTGATGTTGATGGCCGGAACCCAGTTCTGCGAATGCACGTTGACGGTCAGGCGGTCCGCGCTGACGGCGGCGCTGACCCCGGCCAGACGGATGGCGAAGGTGTTCTTGCCATTGCCCTGGGTGACGGCGCGCAGGGTGTATTTGCCAGTCGGCAGGTTCTGGTCCAGCAGCGTTTCCCAGCCGTGTTTGCCGGGGGTGAAGGTACGCGTGACCACCACTTTGCCGCCCGCATCCAGCACGCTGAAGGTAGTGGAGACCTGTGCGGCGTTGCCGTCATACTGCTCGTCTCCGTAATAGCTGTCACTGCGGTAGTCCGACTGGTCCAGGCGGGGGCTGTACAGTTCCAGGCGCACCACGCCGCCCACCGGCACATCCAGCGTCAGGTTCTGGTCGCCCACCGTCCAGCTCAGGGCGTCGCCCACGCTGGTCAGGGGGAGGCTGGTGCTGATTTCTGTGCCGGGTTCCATCGCGTTCGCGCCCGCCCCCACGGCCAGCAGGGCAGAGAGGGTCAGGGCGATGCGGTGCAGGTGGTGTGGGTTGCGCTTCACGGTTTCATTCCCTCCAGCTCAGCGTGGGATCGGTGGTGGCCGCGCGCGGCTCGCCGGTCCAGGCAAAGCGGTAGGTGAGGTTCGTTTCACCTGCGGGAAGGTTAGCGGCCACGCTATTGCGCCCTTCTTTCAAAGTGCCCCCGACAGGCAGCGGATCACGGAGGTCCACGCCCTCCAGGGCGCGCGGCGTGGTCAGTTTCAGCGTGACCACGTAACCGCCGTCCACGGCGTAGACGGCTTTTTCCAGCGTCACGTCACCTGCCGTCAGCGTGGTCCGGCGCAGCGCCGAAACCTCGCCGCCCAGCGGGGCCAGCGGGAAGTCCACCCCGGTCAGGCCATTCACGAACACCGTCTGGGTGCCGCTCAGGCCGCCGTCGCGCGGCACATGCAGCGGCGGGTACGGGGTGGTCAGGGGGTCCAGGCGCAGCGCCTGCGTGCCGTTGGCCACGTTGGCAAAGCTGTAGCGGCCCCCCACGTCGGTCAGGGTCTGGCGGCCCCCGGCCAGCAGCACGCGGGCGCGCGGCAGCGGGGCGTCCAGCCCTTCCTGGTAGCGCCCGTCGCGGTTGCGGTCCACGTACACCAGACCCAGGATGTCCGACAGCGGCGCGAAGTTCAGCAGCTTGAGCTTGACCGTGGCCACCGCCCGGTTGCTGGCAATCGCGCGGGCCACGCCCCCGGCCCCGACGCCGCTGACGGTCACGGTGTTGACCAGTTCGCCCAGGGCGTCGGGGGTCACGCGCGTGTCGTAGGCCAGCGTGATGGGCACCCCGGCTTTCAGTTCGGCCACGGCCCAGGTCAGCACGCCGCCCGTGATCTGCGGATCGGCAATCGGCTGGCCGTCCAGCTTGCTGCTGCCGGGGATGTAGCTCAGGCCCTTGGCGGGCGTGTCGTTGATCTGCGCGTCGATGATGGACGTGGTGGCCGATTTGTTGGTGACGGTCAGGGTGTAGGTCAGGCGGTCCCCTGGCGTCACCTCGGGGGCGTTCACGTCCTTGAGGACGGCCAGCTTAGCGGTCCACACCGGGGTCATGACCTCATTGCTGTTCAGCGAGTCCGGGGTCTGGGTGCTGACCATCTGAAAGATGTTCTTGAGGGCCTCGCCGTCCACCACGCGGGCGCTGACGGACGTGACCACAGTCAGCACGCGTGTCTCATTGGGGGCCAGCGTGCCCAGCGTCCAATTGACCGTCTGCGCGCCTTCTGAGCCGGTGCTGAGGCCACCGTCCGTGGCGCTCACGAAGTCCAGATGGGCGGTCAGTTTGTCGCTCACCACCACGCCGGTCAGCGGGCGGCTGTAGGGATTGCGTACCATGAGGCGATAAGTGATGGTGTCGCCCGCCGCCACCGTCGCGCCTGCGGGCAGGGTCACCGTCGCCCCGCCGTCTTTCGCGGTGGCCACATACGACTTGACCAGTTCGGGCAGACCGCTCTCGACGCTCTGCACGGCGTCTGCGGTGGCGTTGCTGGTTCCCCGGTCCCCCTTGATGGTAATGAGGGCGTCCAGCGGCCCCGTCTGCGCGGCGCTGTAGCACACGCGCACTGGGGCGCTCTGGCCCGCATCCAGGGGGAGCGGCTGCGCGAGGGGCTGACCGTCCTGGCCGTAAAAAGTGGCCGACGCGCCGCCCGTGGGATAGCTCACGCTCAGGGTAAAGGCGTCCTTCACGTCACCCGTATTTTTTGCGGTGTGGTCAAAGCAGACCGGCTGGCCCACCACGGCCAGCGCCCTGCTCTGACGGTCTGCGGCGCTGCCTTCGGGGGCCTCGGGATTGCCCTCTGGACCGATGGCGACGGCAGGCAGGTAGCGCACATCCACTTTCGCCGTATCCATGACCGTGGTCTTGCCGGTCAGGGCGGTGGCGGTGTTGGGGATGATCTTGTTTTCCGCGCTGGCATCGGCGCGCATGCGGAAGGTCAGGGTCAGGTCCGCGCCGGGGGCCAGGCTGGGCACGCGCACGCGCACGCCGCGCACCACGGCTGCGGGGGCGGCAACCCAATCCACTCCGTCGGCGGTGTATTCCAGCGTGCCCACATTGCTGCTGGCGCTGCCCGCCACGAAGGTGAGTCCCTGCGCCAGTTGCTCGGTCAGAATGTCGGTCAGGATCACCTCGCGGCTCTGGCCCTTGCCGCCGTTGGTGGTCTTGACCGTCACGGTGGTCTCACTACCGGGGCGCAGCAGCGCGGGCGAGAAGCTCTTGCTCACAGCCAGTTCGGGGGGTGGGCTGATCTTCACCACGCTGACGTTGTTGCTGTCGCTCTGCCCACCCGCGCATCCGGCCACCAGATTCACGAAGGCGTCCCCGGCGCTGATCGCGTCCACCAGCAGCAGCACGTCCGCGCTCTTATCGGCGTCCAGCGTCACGCTGCTGATCTCCGGCTCGTTCGCGTCGGCTATACCGTTGCCGTTCAGGTCCAGCACCAGTTTCAGGCCGGGGGTGGAAGTGCCGCCCGCCTCTGTCCGGGCAGACACGCCAAAGGTGGATGTGGCGTTGCCCGCGTTGACGATTTTGTAGACGAAAGTCGCCGCCTCGCCGGGCAGCAGGGCCGCGCTCTGGCCGGGCTGGGCCACCGTGCCGTCGGGGGTCACGCTCAGGGCACACACGGCAGAAACGGTGGTCTGCACGACGTTGGACACGGAGACCATCGGCTGGTTGGTATCGGGCGACAGGAACTCGGCCTGCGCCTGGTTGGTGATCACCGTACCGGCAGGGGTCAGGCTTTGTGCGCCCGCGTGTGCGCCGGGCAGGAGCAGGCCCAGCAGCAGTGCGGGAAGGATGAATCGGGAGCGGGTCATGGGGCTTCTCCTTGGGAGGATCGGGGTGGGGTTGGCACGGGCACGAAAATGTGCGTGGGGGCAAAACTGGGGGTGGAGCAAATGGGATTTCTGTTGTTGTGTGGGAGGGACGGTTCTTCACCATCATGTAACGAAAAAGCGCGCCCCACACAGAGGCAGGGCGCGCACGAGGGGGGGGGCTTACTTGACCTTGACGCTGATGTCGAGCTGTACGCTGGCCCCGGTGGGGACCACGTCACCTGCGGTGGGAGCGTTGTTGGTGCCCAGGGTGCCGTCGGTGTTGACGTAGACCCAGACGCCGTTGGCCGCCGTGACGCTGGCCGCTGTGACGCTGGTGGCCCAGGTGGTGCCGCCGTCGGTGCTGAAGTAGGCCGCAGCTCCGACTCCGAAGCCAGTGAGGGTCGCGCTCGCCGACTGGAAGTCGCTGTAGGTGTACACGTTGGTGGTGCCGAGGCTGTTGGAATCCTTCAGGACGAAATTCTTGACCGGAGCGTTGTAGTTGTTCTTGGCGACGATGGCGAAGTTGAGCGTGTCCTTGGGGTTGGCGGTCTTGGGGTTCTTCGCGGCTGCCGTACCGATGAAGGTGGCATCGATCGCGGCATTGATGCGGGAGTACTTGTCCACCGCCAAGCTACCGACGGCCTTGATGGTGATCTGGTCCTTGACGCTGTCGGTAACGACCGCGCCCGAGTAGTTGGCGGTGGCCTTCTGCACAAAGGTGTAGTCGGCAGTGGCGCTGGGGGTGGTGACGTCGGGCGAAGTGCCGTCGGTGGCGGCAGCAGTGGCGGGCACGTCCAAGACGGCGTAGACCGTCAGCTTGGTGTTGTCCTGCACCACGGGAGTGAAATAGTCGCCCGCCGTGTTGGTGGGCAGCGGCGTACCAGTTGCGTCCACGTACTTGACCTTGACAGCCGTGGTGGTGCCGTCCTTATTGCGGAAGGTGATGGTGTCCGACTGGAGGGTGTAGGTGTCGTTGTACTCGCCCGTGTTGCTGATGATCATCGGGAACACGACGGTGCGGTCGGTGTTGATGCCCGCGTCGGTGACCGGCGCAGTGGAGGCGGTGGCGCTGGGGTCGGCGGTCTGGGCGTTGCCACCCGGACCCGTCAGGCTGCCGTCGGGATTGGTACCGGTGTTGGGCACGTCACCGAACTGGAGGCCGGGGGGCACGATCTTGTCGGTGGTGGTGGCGTCGGCCTTAACCGCGCCCGCCTTGTTGCCCGAGCTGACGCCGACCAGAATGGTGGTCGGCACCGGGTCGATGGCACTGATCGGGAAGGTGCTGACCAGGGTGCGGTAAGGCGTCGAGCCACCACTCGGGACCGTCAGGACGGGGTAGCCGTTGGCATCCAGCGGCAGGGCGGTGCCGGTGCTGCTCAGGAACCTGACGGTGGTACCGTCCGTCAGGGTAAAGACGCCCGTGGTGGTGTTGAGAGTACCGATGGGGTTGTTGGTGGCATCGGTGGGGAACAGCCTGACGGTATCGGACAGCGTGCTGTTGTTGTTCTTGACCACGTTGCTGAAGGTTACGGTGGTGGTACCGGAGATGGGGTAGGCGATCTGGTTGTTGCCCGCGATGTTCTGGGCAATCGCCGTACTCGGCGTTGTGGGGTCCGAGTAGCCACTGGTGGACGGATCGGGTTTGGTGGGATCGGTGCTGACGGGCGTGCCGGGGGGGCTCACTGGGTTGTCGGGCGTGCCGGGGGTCGTCGGGGTAGGCGGCGTGACGGTGTTGCCCGTCGCGGGGTTCGGGTTGGGCGTGTTGGTCAGGGCTGGGATGAAGATGGTTGCCAGGGTGAACTGCAAGTCGCCGTTGGCCGCAGGCGTGACGGGCGTGTTGACGTTGCTGCTTTCGTTGTAGACCGGGAACTGCACAGTGCCGGTGGTGACGGCAGGAGCCGTGCCCTTGGGGCTGGCCGCGTAGGTCTGGCCTGCTGTGGCCACAGTAGGAATGGTGATGACCTGAACGATTTCTTTCGTGCCGCCGTTGGCGAGCGTCACCGAGAAGATTTCGTTGGCGAAGGTCGTGTCGGTCTTCAGGTAGTACTTGACGCTGGTGGGGGCCGTACCGGTGCCGGTGGTGTCGGCGACGATGTTGACCACATAGTTGTCGATGTTGCTATTGTTGACGACCGTGTAGGCGGTCACGACCGTCGCGCCAGCCAGCGTGTTGGGCCTGTTGTATTCGGTGTAGGTGGCCGGAACGGCAGCGGTGGTGCCGTCGGCGCTGCTGTCACTGTAGACGATATCGAAACCGGTGATCGGCGTGACGGTGGTGTTGACCGTGTTAGAAGTCACCGGAGTGGCCGCGTTGCCCGTGCTCGGATCAGTGAAGGTGGCGGTGGCCGTGTTGGTGATGACCGTCCCGGCGGTGGTGCCTGCACTGGTAGCGGTGGGGGCGGGCGCAGCTAAGGCGGTGCCTGCGGCTAGGGCGGACATCATGATCAGAAACTTGGGGTTCACTTTCACGGTAAATCTCCTTTGTGCTTCAGCCTTTGTCGGCCTGGGCGTCGTGCTGGGGTAGGGTCAAATCTGGGTTGAGCCTTGGACGGAGTGGGGCTTACTTGACCTGAATGCGGTACCCAAGCTCCAGCGTCTGGCCGGGGCCAAGTTCAGCCACGGTCCAGCGCACGGCGTTGTACTCGCTGGGCCTCACCTCCACCTCCTTCTGCACGGACTTGCCGTTCTCGGTCACGGTGATGGTCTTTTTCAGGGGCGCGGCGGCGAAGGTCTTGCCGCCGTCGATGGAGTACATGGTTCTGGTGCCGTCCAGACCCTTCTCGGGTGCCAGATACACGGTGTTTTTAGGCACGGGCAGTTGCACGGGCAGATCGCGGATGGCTTTGGCGGTGGCGTTTTTCACGCTGATCACCTGGCTGATCACGTCGCCGGGGTTGACGCTGCCGGGATTGGGCAGCAGTTGCTCGGTGGGCTTGCCGTCGATCTTGATGGTCTTGACCGCCAGCATGCTCAACTTCAGGCTGACGGGGCCACCTCCCTGGGCAAACGCACTGACTGCGCCGCAGAGCAGCAGCGTGACGAGCAGTGTGGGCGCATGGCGTTTCATGGGGGGTCTCCTGTAAAGATGAACTCGGGGTGAAGGCACGGTCGAAGTGTCAGTCGGGCTTCTTTTCCTGAACTGAGGTTAAAAATCTTGCTCTTACGCATCACTTACATATCCGGCTGGCATTCGCCAACAGCTCTGCATGCAGTCAAATTAATGAGAAAAATGAGAATATAAAGATGACGCTGGAATCCATTCCAGACAGGATTTTTCACAACATCAGAATTCATGTTCGGCTGGGAAGATCAGAAAATCCCCCCGCCGGGGGGACCCAGGGGGATAGCTTTTTAATGTGTGGGTTGCCCTCCAGCTCCGTATGAAGGGCTACAGAGTCAATTCGCGTCCCACACGGCGTCCGACTGGGAGCGCGGTCAGCAAGACCTCGTGTTTGCCGGTCACGAACACCCGAAAGCCACGCTTTTGCAGATCGCGGCGGGTGTCGGTCACGTCGGCGCACAGCAGGCTCAGGTCCGGGCGCGCAAAATTCTTCATGCGTGCGCCGTAACTGAGCAGGCCGTCACGGTAACGGGCATTCGGAAAGCCCAGCACCAGTCCGCCGGTTTCGCTCAGATGGTGCCTGCACAGCGCTTTGAGAAGCACGTCGCGCCGCACCCCCGGACTCTGGAGCAGGCTCAGGGCCAGGATCAGATCGAAGCGCCCCAGCGCAGGAACTGGCAATTCAGCCACGTCCAGTTCCAGAAATTCCGCACGCGGAAATCTGCCGCGCGCTACAGCCAGCGCCGAGGCATCGGTGTCTATGCCAACAACCTCAAAGTGTCGATCCAGAGAGTCTTGATCCGGGGTGGGCCGTTCAGGAAAGGCCAGCGCCAGCGCGTTCAGCTCGCGCCCGCTGTTCACACCCAGCGCCAGCACGCGCCCCCCCGCCGGGGGATCAATCCGCCGCAGCGCCTCCACCAGCGTCAGCAGCAGCACCGGATCTTCCAGCTTGTCCACCCGCGTCCAATCTCCGTCTGCGCCGTAGCCGCCTGCATCGGGGGCAGGCGCGGCAGCGTAACGGCGCAGGCCGAAGCGTGCGCGGCCCGGCCCGGACGGCTGTGGCGTCAGCAGGTGTGCGCCCAGCGCGTCGGCCAGATCGGCCCAGGTACTCCAGGGCCGATGCCGCCCGGCGGGGCCAGCCGCGCCCGTGTACAGCTCGCCCGCATAAAGACCCAGCCCCGCGTCGGGATCGGGCACTTCGAGGGTGACCTCTTCCCCACCCTCCAGCGCTGCACGCACGGCGGGAATGATCTCCGACAGCGGTTCCACGGTAAACGAGAGGTGGGGCATCGGGGTCAGCATACGGGGTGGGGGCGTTCTGGGGCCAAAAAAATCCCCACCCGCAGGCAGGGAAGGGAAAACTGCAAGAAGAAGGGGAGCCAGCAACGGCCCCCCTTCTGATGAGATGAGTCCTGCTCTGGCTTACTTGCCGCCCAGAGCGGAACCGAGTTGACGCAGACCTTCCTGATCCTCTGCGGGTGCTGCGGACGCCAGCTTGCTGGTCTCGCTGCCCAGATCGGGCAACATCGCGGCTGCGCCGGCCAGGTCGCCGCCTTCCAGCGCGCCCTTGAGCTTGGCCAGCATGCCGGTCACGCTTTCCGCACCGGGAACGCCGTCCAGCGTGCTGTGCCAGCTCGTGACGTTGCTCACTGCCGTCTGGGCATCTACGCCCGCTACGCCGCCCGAAAGGGCCTGGATGGTCTGCTGTAATTGCTGATTCATTCTTGTACCTCCTTGAATTGATCTTGCCTGCCTATGTAACGCCCAACAGAAAGCGCAGTCTGTACGCGGGGCTGCCCTGTGAAAGTCAGCTCAAGGCTGTGCAGGAGGGCAAATTGCCGTAAATCATACGGTTGTGGAGCGGCATCTGGGCTGGGCTGGGCAGCGTGACCACCCCTCCTTTTCAGACCGGTGAAGAACTCGAAGACCTGTTGATCCGGGTCTTCCTGAAAGCCGCCGATCCTGGCCCCACGCAAGGGCGGCTGGCCCTGACCTTTGCCATCCATGACCCGGACGCGTGGCTGCGGGTGGACGGCAGGGACGGTCAGACCGCCGCGCTGAGCCGGGGACAGGCCGCCCGCGAAGCAGAGAGTGAGCTGACCTTCGCCATGAGCGGCGAGACGGCCCACGCGTTCTGGCGCGGCGAACTGAATGCGGTGGCGGCTATGACCGCCGGAAAGCTGAAGATCAGCGGACCGCTGCTGCGCGCCCTGGCCCTCGCACCGGGGCTGACGAAGGTGCAGGCGGCCTACCGCGCAGAAACCGGCGGGTAAGCGTCTTCTGCCGGGTCTACTGCCAGCGCTCCCGGTCCTCGCCCGCCGTGCCCAGCAGCAACGGGCGCAGTTCACCAATCAGGTACAGGCTGCCGCAGGCCAGCGCCAGCGGGGCCTTCAGGGCGGCCAGCACAGTCAGCGCCTCTCGCGGCGAATCGGTCAGCGTGACGGGCAACCCCGCGAACAGCGGGGCAAGGTCCGCCGCCGTCGCCGCACGCGGGCTGAGGGTGGCCCGCGTCAGAACCGCGTGCGAGACGTGTGGGCGCAGGGCCTCCACCACGCCGCCCACATCCTTGTCGCCCGCCGCACCGAAGATGACGGGCAGGGGCGGGACGCCCAGTTCGAGCAGGGTTGCGACCAGTGCCCGCGCGCCATCGGGGTTGTGTGCGCCGTCCAGCAATATGCGGGCACCCAGGCCACCTGAAGGCAACACTTCGAGGCGTCCGGGCCAGCTTGCCGCCGCCACACCCGCCCGGATCGCCGTCTCGCCCACGCCCAGCCGCCACGCCGCCGCCGCCGCCAGCGCCGCATTTCGCGCTCCGTGTGCGCCCAGCAGCGGGGTCCGGAATTCCAGGGCACTGTCCGGCAGCTTCAGGCCCACCTCTACGCCCTGCCAGCCCAAGGAACGGGTCTGAACCCGCACCTCCTGCCCCAGCGCCCACAGGTCCGCTCCAGTGGCCCGCAACAGGGGGAGGAGGTCTGCTGCCACACCCGTTATAGCAGGGCGGCCTGGGCGCAGAATCCCAGCTTTCTCAGCGGCAATCGCTGCCAGCGTGTTTCCCAGGATCTCGGTGTGGTCCAGCGCCACGTTGGTGATCACGCTCAGCACGGGGTCCAGAGCATTGGTGGAATCCAGGCGTCCGCCCAGACCCACCTCCATCACAGCCACTTCAACGCCCGCCTCCGCGAACAGCAGTGCACCCAGCGCCGTGACGATCTCAAAGAACGTCGCGCCCGTATCTTCGGCGTGGGGGCGCAGGCGGTCCAGCCCTGCACCGACGGTCTCTGCGGGCAATTCCTGGCCGTCCACCTGAAAACGCTCGGCAAAGTGGGTCAGGTGAGGACTGGTAAAGAGGCCCGTGCGCCGCCCGTCCACCTTCAGAATGGCCGCCAGCACCGCCGCCGTGCTGCCCTTGCCGTTGGTGCCCCCCACCAGCACAGTCTGAAAGGCACGCTGCGGATCACCCACGCGGGCCAGCAGTTCCTGCACGCGCCCCAGCCCCGGATGCACGCCGAAGCGCTGGCGGGCGAACAGCCAGTTCAGGTGTTCATCGGGATTCAGGAGTGCGTCTCGAAATGCTTTTCCAGCGCGGGCACGATCTGTTTCTTGCGGCTGATGCGCCCTCCCAGATCGGCCACACCGTCCAGCGTGGGGGCACCGAAAACCTGCTGCACCACCGCTGCCTCGGCCTCACCTGCCACCAGCATCCGGTTGGTCTCGTTCAGGATGTCCACCACGCCCAGCAGCACGCCGTCCAGGCCGTCGGCAGCCTTCGCGGCCCGCATGGCGTCCAGCAACTCGGCCTGCCGCCCAAACACATAGCCGGGGTTGGTGGTCTCGATCACGCCCAGGCCCCAGCTTTGCGGCCTCGCCGGATCGCCGAAGGGAAAGACCTTGTAATCCATCTTCAACAGCTCGGCGGCGGGCGTGTCGCCCAGATCGCTCTTGGCGGCAAACATCTCCAGCGCGTAGGCCGTCACGTCACGCAGCCCGGCAATCGGGGCCAGGAACGCCACCGCCTCGCGGTCATCGGGGGTGGTGGTGGGACTGCGGAAGTGCAGGGTATCGCTGAGAATGGCACTGAGAAGCAGCCAGGCGTCGGCCTGTTCCACTTTCAGGCGGGCCTCACGGTGCAGCTTGAGCAGCAGCGTGGCCGTGCAGCCGACAGGTTCAAAGCGCAGAAAGGCGGGCTGCATGGTGGTCAGGTCCCCCAGCTTGTGGTGATCGACTACCCGCGTCACCTGAAGGTCCGTCAGATTGGGCGCGGACTGGGCGCGCTCATTGTGGTCCACCAGGGCCACCGCCGTACCGGCTTCCAGCACGGGCAGCGGCGGCGGGGCCTCCACACCGGCCTTTTGCAGCACGAACGGGGTCTCGAAGTTCAAGTCGCCCAGGCGGTAAGCCTGAGCGTCTATGCCCTGCCGCGACAGCAGGTGGGCGTACACCAGCGCGGAGGCGATGGCGTCGGTATCTGGGTTGAGGTGTCCGAACACGTGAAGCATGGGGGGAGTTTAGCGGCTGCGGCGGGGGCGGGCATCCCGACAGAGAAAGACAGGGACAAACAGCAGAACAAAGATAATGAAAAACCCCCGCACTGGGCGGGGGCCTTTAGGAAACAGGACGAGGGGTGGAGTTACGCGGTCAAGCGGATGGGGCTTAGAAGTTGACCTTGTAGCTGATCTTGAAGACCTGGCCGCGTGCATCGGCAGGAGCCGTGGTGGCATTGCCGCCGCGCAGACGCAGGTTGCCCACGCCGTAGCCGAAGGACAGATCGTAGTAGTTGCCTTCCACGTACAGCAGGTCCTGGCTGACGCGTGCGCCGCCGGTGTTGACGTCGGAGTACTTGCCCGCCGTATCGGTCACGAAGGGGGTGTAGGCGCGGTTGGTGCCCTGGTAGCCAGCGTAGTAAACGGCCAGCTTGGTGTTGGGCAGCAGGAACTCGTTGAGCTTGACGCCCGCCGAGTACTTGAGGGCATTCGAGGTGAAATCCTGGTTGGTGTTGCCGGGAACGGTGTTGCCAGGATTCTGGTAGTTGCCGTAGTCGTGGCTGCGGGTGTAGTACCCGACCTGACCCTCGAAGCTGGGCTTGAAGATCACGTTCAGAGAATCGGTGACGACCTTGACGCCGATGGCCGCAGCATTGCTGTTGTTCACGCCGTTGGTGTTGACCGCCAGATCGGTGCGGTTACGCTCGTTGTCGGTGTAACGGTCGATGCCGAAGGCAGCCTTAACGTCCACCTGTGCGATACCGATCTTCTTGCCGTACAGCACGTCGCCGTAGGTGAAGCCGTTGCTGAAGGTGTTGGTGAAGTTGCGGAAGCGGGAGGCGTAGCCCACCCGGAAGGTCAGGTCCTTGACCAGTGCGTTGGCGTCCTTGCCGTTGTGGGACAGTTCCGCACCGTACTCGGTGTAGCAGGTCTTGTCGGTGAAGTTCGCCAGCGAGAAGCTCAGTGCGCCGCCCACACCGTCGGTGTCGGAAGAAGCGATACCGGGGTGATCGGCTCCGCAGCCGTTGGAATCCAGGAACTCGTTGTTCGCCAGACCGAAGTAGCTGTTGTACTTGCTGTTGCGGAAGAGCTGGGCGTCGCTCTGGGTCCGCACGCCACCGATGGACACGTAGTTGTAGTAAGCACCGACGGCCAGGCCGAAGCCGGGGGTAACGTCTGCACGCACGCTGTAGCGGGTGCCGTTGCCGTCCACGGTGTTCGTTTTGTCGTAGGCATTGACGGCCTTGTTGAACTGGTAGTAACCGCCGCGCACCGTCACCAGATTGAACAGGTTGGCCTTGGCCGCCACACCCAGATCGGTGATCAGGCTGTCCGCCGTGTTAGCGTTGTTGGTTTCGCGGTCGTAGTACGCACCCAGGGCCACGGGGCCGAGCGCGCCGCCGACCTTGACGCCAAAGCCGTTCTGGTCGTTGTGGTAAGGCGCGGTGCTGCCGTTGTCGCTGTCGTCAGGATCGGCTTCCATGATGCCAGCCTGGGCGTTGTAACCAGCGGTGATGTTGCGGTAGTTGGCGTTGTAGACCTTGACGGGTCCCAGGGTGCCTGCAACCTTGCCGTAGAACGCGCGCTGGGTGGCGGACGAGTTGGTGGCAACGCCCGTACCCTGTGCGTAGCTGGTGGTGGTCACGTTGCTCTGGGCGTACTCGCTGTCGATCTGCCAGCCAGCGACTGCGCCGTGCAGGTCCGCGCCGAAGGCGGTGACGTTGCTGGTCACGACCACGGTACCGGGCTGAATGGAAGGAACGTTGGCCACTGCGCCGTTCACAGCATTGTTGGTGGCGATCTTGCGACCGGTATCGTCCAGACCTTCCTGAGCGTAGTTCAGGCCAGCCTTCAGGGTGCCGATAGGCGTGATTTCCGCACGGATACCACGGTAGTACTTGTACGCACCAGCGGACAGGCCTGAGGCACGGTTGACGTTGACAGAAGGCGTAGCGGGGTTGTTGTCGGTATCTTCCAGCGCAGAGGTGTACAGGCTGACCGCGTCGGCACCGCCACGGCTACCGTAGACCACCTGGATCACAGGCTTGTAAGCGCCGATCACAGGAACGTTGCTGCCGTCCACCTTGACGATGTAGCCGTCGCCGCGTCCGGTCTTGTCGTTATCGAACAGGTAATCGCTGAACTTGAACTTCAGCGCCTTGCCGAAGGTCACGGTTACAGGAGCGTTGCCCACAGTAAAGGCCGCCGTACCCTGCTTGAAGAAGAAGAACAGTGGGCGGTAAGTGATGCTGTCGCTGTCCGTCACATCGGGGTAGTACGTGCTGCCGTTGACGCCGTTGGCATCTTTGGCACTGCTGGGCAGACCGGCACGCACACCGAAGGTCACGTCGACCTTGTTGACGTTCAGCTTGCCGGCGCTTGGGGTGAAAGCACCCGTAACGCCGCTGGTCGCGGTGTCGATCTTGCCCGCGTTGTCGAAGGTGATGCCGAAGGACAGGGTGGTCTTGCCTTCCTTGTTCACCGGGGTGGCGGCTGCGGTGCTGAAGCCGTAGAAGCTCTGGGCGTTCGCATTGTTCGCAGCGGCGATGTTGGCAGCCGTGGCAATCGGGGTTACGCCAGCAACGGGCACCACAGGTGCGCCAATCGCGCCGCGATCACCGGTCAGATCGGTCCAGTCCACGGCGGTGTCGGCGGTGTCGCCGTCGCCGTCGTCACCCGTGCTGAACACGGTGCCGGGGATCAGGCGGTCAAAGTCCATGTCGCGCGTGCCACGGGCCACGTAGTAGGTGGCGCTCAGGCTGGGGCGCAGGCTAAAGGCGTACTTCTCGAGCTGCTTGACGCGGTTGTCCAGGTCGCCCACCGAGGTTTCCACCTTGGTGACGCGGCCTTCGACGGTGCCCACGCGGCCCGACAGGGTGTCGAAGTCGGCCTTCTGGACCAGATCGGCCTGGGCCGCTTCGATGGCGCTGGTGCGGTCCTGAAGGTTCAGGATGTCCTGGTTCAGCAGCACGGTCAGGTCGTTCAGGGCGGCGATGCTGCTGGCGTTGTCGTCGACATCGGCACGCAGGGTGTCGTAGTCGTCGGCGCGGGCCGTCAGGTCGTCGATCTGGGCCTGGATGTTGGCCAGGGCTTCGGCGTCACCAGCGGGGGCGGTGCCGGTACCAGCAACCAGTTCCTCGACGCGGTTTTCCAGACGGGTGAAGTCGTCGCGGCTAACCGCGTTTTCTTCCAGGTCGCTGACGCGCACGCCCAGGGCGGCAAGATCGGCGGCCAGTTCCTGAATCGCGTTCTGAAGCGCGGTCAGGGTTTCGGCGTCCATGCTGCTGGCGGGGACTTCACCGGTACGCACCTGATCGAGCAGGCGGGCGATGATTACAGCGGCCTCGTAGCGCGTCAGGTTCTGCGTGCCACGGTAGGTGCCGTCGGGGTAGCCCAGGATGATGCCCTGGCTGACCAGACGGTCGATGGCGTCCTTGGCCCAGTGACCGGCGGGAACGTCGGTCAGCGCAGGCACCTGAGGTGCGCTGGCGGGTGCCTCCGTCTGGGCAGCGGCCATGCCGAATGCCAGAGCGGCGGTGAGGACGAGCAAGCTTTTCTTCATATTGAACCCCCAAAGGTTGTCGCGCGCCGGAAGCGATTAAATACGGCTTCTGAAGGTGACGCTGGGGCGAGTTACCGAGTTTCCTCTCCCGGAGTAATTCACCGCTTCGTTCTCTCCCGCCTGCGCAACTGTGTCCTGCAACCTGAGCGCCTCCCCCGAAATGGGTGTACAGGTGTCAGATCAGAATGGATGATACAAGCATGAAGATAGATGGGTCAACCCTGAGAGCGGGATAAATTCGGCATTCCGGGCCACCCGGACTGTTTCTGACCAACTCATGAAGAGATGAGCAACTCATGACAGGCACATTCACCTATAAATGGGGACTGGTTCCGGCGGCGGCTGGACCGGGTTGAACGGCTGAAGCCTCAAGCGCAGCAGAGAACCACTGCGGCAGTTCACCGCCGAAGTAACGCGCACCCCAAGCCCTGGCCCAGACGTCGAATTCACCCGCGACGATGGCCGCCCTGATCCGCTCGACCAGCCGGTGCAGATAACGCAGATTGTGCAGCGAGAGCATGCGCGGGGCCAGCAGTTCCTCTGCGCGGACCAGATGAGCCAGGTAAGCGCGGGTGTAGTGGCGACAGGCGTAGCAATCGCAATCTTCATCGATAGGACGCAGGTCCCGGCGCGGCGCGCTGGAGTTCATGTTCAGCCGCCCCTCGTCGGTCAGCGCGTAGCCGAAACGCCCGGTGCGGGTGGGATACACGCAGTCGAACATGTCCACTCCCAGCGCAATGCCCGCCACCAGATCTTCCGGGTGGCCCACGCCCATCAGATAGCGCGGCTTTTCGGCGGGTAAGCGGGCGGTGGTGAAGTCCACAGCGGGATACATCTCGGCCTTGCTCTCTCCCACGGCCAGACCGCCGATGGCAAATCCAGGGGTGTTGAAGGGAAGGGTCAGGTCCAGACTGAGCTGCCGCAAATCCGAATGAATCCCCCCCTGCACGATGGCAAACAGGGCCTGATCATCCCGTGACTTGAAGGTCAGGCAACGCTCCAGCCAGCGCACCGTGCGTTCCAGACTGCGGGTGATGTAGTCACGCTCTGCCGGAAAGGGCGGGCACTCGTCGAAGGCCATGATCACATCGGCCCCCAGTGCCTGCTGCACCTCGATACTCCGCTCGGGCGTCAATTCCACCAGACTGCCGTCCAGGTGGCTCTTGAACACCACGCCTTCCTCAGCGATCTTGCGGAGGTGGCCCAGACTCATCACCTGAAAGCCGCCGGAATCGGTTAGAAAGGGGCCGGGATAGGCAGTGAAGCCGGGCAGGCCCCCATGTGCTGCCACCAGTTCCTCGCCGGGCCGCAGCATCAGGTGATAGGTATTGCCCAGGATCATCTGCGATCCAATATCCAGCAGTTCCTGTGGACTGATGCCCTTGACCGTACCCTGCGTGCCCACTGGCATAAACATTGGAGTCGTGACGGTGCCATGTGGGGTTGCAAAGCGCGCCACCCGCGCCCGCCCATCCTGATGCTGAACTTCAAACTCGAACATAGCCATATTGTGCCGCATTGAGCAGCCTGAAAATTTTGTGGCAAGCATAAGGAATCCGAACAGCCCTCTCCACTAAGCCCAAAAAGATCGAGATCAACCAACCAACAAAACAGCCCCCTCCGTTATAGAGGGGGCTGTTCTATTAAAACTGTGGAGCGAGAGACGAGATTCGAACTCGCGACATCTACCTTGGCAAGGTAGTGCTCTACCAGCTGAGCTACTCTCGCAGAAACGCGCCTGAGTGTAAACACTGGGGCGCGAGGAAAGAAAAGAAAAAACCCCCGCACTGACCGACTTTTCCGGGATGCTGCCATCCGAGTATCATTGGCGCGGCTGTGTTTCACGGCCCAGTTCGGCATGGGATGGGGTGGTTCCACAGCGCTGTGGGCACGGGGGTGTCTGCATTTGGGGTCCAATCTCAAAAAAAGAGTACAAAAATGGATGCAAGACCAGAGCGTGAAGGTGAGCGAGAGGGGTGGTGCGATTCATCCCTGCTGGGCAGGGATGAAGATGATGGCTGGAG
>NZ_MSTI01000141.1 GCF_001949125.1 Deinococcus marmoris | reverse complement strand
TGATTTTTTTGGGCGCTCACACGGGACTTCGCTGACATCGACCAGCACGGCTGTGAAGACCGTGCCGTGGTCAATCAGGGCTTTTTTGCCGGGAAGCGAGAATTTCCCGCTTTGTATCAGGGCATCTTCAACACGCACCACGGTTCGCTGAACCGTGGCCTCATGGACACCCCAGTCCTGGCCGATGTGAAACAACGTGCGGTACTCGCGCCAGAACTCCAGCGTCATCAGGAGTTGCGCTCCCAAAGAGAGTGCAGGTGGCCGTCCAGATTTGACTTTGTTGGCATGGCGTTCTTGCAACACGGTCTCCATCTCTAGAAATGTTTCAGGGTACACACCAATGCGACGGCGAAAACTCGTGCGATTCAGCTTCAGGGCCTGATGATATTTTAGCGTGCCAACCATCCCCTACCTTAGCGCACGACTTTCGCAAGAGGTCTAGTGTGGGCTGGCTGAGCTGGGTTGTCGAGGTCGGGAGGTCCCCTGGCTCCCCCGTCAGCCCCGTCGCAGTTCTGTCAGACCCCGCCCGCTAGGCTGAGACCCAGATGATGCGCGCCGTGACCTCTGCCCCCCAGTCCCTCTCGCACGCAGAGACCTTGAAGGCCGCGCTGGCGCAGCTCGACGGCGTGATTCTGGGCAAGCCGGGACAGATCCGGCTGGCGGTGGCCTGTCTGCTGGCGCGCGGACACCTGCTGATCGAGGACCAGCCGGGGGTGGGCAAGACCACGCTGGCCGGGGCGCTGGCCCGCACCTTCGGGCTGGATTTCCGGCGCGTGCAGTTCACCGCCGATCTGCTGCCCGCCGATCTGACCGGGATCAGCGTGTGGGACGCGCCCAACTCGGTCTTCCGCTTTCACCAGGGGCCAGTCTTCAGCGAGGTGCTGCTGGCCGATGAGATCAACCGCGCCACACCGCGTACCCAGGGTGCGCTGCTGGAGGCGATGGAGGAACGGCAGGTCAGCGAGGGAGGCGTGACCCGGCCCCTGCCCGATCCCTTTTTCGTGATCGCCACGCAGAACCCGGCAGCCTTCGTGGGCACCTTGCCGCTGCCCGAGGCGCAACTGGACCGCTTTCTGATGACCATCACGCTGGGCTACCCGGACCCACGCGCCGAGCGCACCCTGCTGGAAACGGGTGGCCGCAGCCAGAGCGTTCGTGATCTGGGGGCCGTGCTGGACGCCCCCATCCTGCTTCAGATGCAGCGCGAGGTGGACGGCATTCACGCGGCAGGCCCGCTGCTGGATTACCTGCAACTGCTGGCCCGCGCCACCCGCGAGCATCCGGGGCTGTCGGTGGGCCTGAGTCCGCGCGCATTGCTGGCGCTGCTGTCTGCCGCCCGTGCCTGGGCCTATCTGGCAGGCCGCCCGATGGCCCTGCCCGAAGACGTGCAGGCCGTTTTCCCCGCGCTGGCTGCCCACCGCCTGCCCGTGCGCGGTCCGGGTGTAGATGTGGCGGGGTTGATCTCCCGGATGCTGGCGGACACGCCGATCCCGTGAGGCGCACCGTGCAGACAGTGCAAGGAGCCTCGCGCCAGTCGGCTTTCTCCGTCTCATGACCACCAATCGGGCCCAGAAGGCAGAGCGCCCGACAACTCCTCTCGCCACTCCACGCAACCCAGGCCCGGCGCTTTCCCTGCGGCCCACCCGCTTTGGCCTCGCCTTTTTATTGCTGGTCACGCTGACCCTGGTGGGCTGCATCAACTACGGCCTGAGCCTGGGTTACGGCCTGACCTTTCTGCTGGGCGGCGTGTGGGTCATGGCCTCTACCGGCGTGGCCCGCGCAGCGCGGCAGATTCGCCTGACCCTGAGCGCCCCCGCCGGGGCCAGTGTTGGAGGGGAGGCCGTGTTCACCCTGTCGGTCACAGCGACGGTGGCGGGCGCGGTGACACTTGGCCTGAAAAGCAGCGCGGGCGACACCCGCACCGTCACCCTGCGCGTGGCGGCGGGCGAGGTCCGCACCCTGACGGTGCCCATGTCCGCCCGCACACGCGGCCCGCTGACGCTGACCCCCTCTGCCCCTGCCGCGCTGGATTTTCTGGGTTTGTGGGCAGCGGGTCTGGCTGCGCCCTCGCCAGTCACGGTCAACGTCGCCCCGGCCCCGGAGACGAATGCGCCCCCCGCACCCCCGCGCACGGTGCCGGGTCTGGAGGGCGGCCACAACCGCACGCGCGGCGACGAGGAATTCGCTGGCCTGCGCCCCTACACCCCTGGCGACTCGCCCCGGCAGATTTCCTGGCGGCATGTGGCCCGCACCGGCACCCTGCTGACCCGCGAGACCGACGCCGCGCAGGGGCAGGTGCGTCTGCTGGACTGGGCGGATACGGCGGGAGATCCCGAGGCCCGCCTCTCCCGACTGGCCGCCTGGGTGATGGAGATGGACCACGCGGGCCTGCCCTTCGCCCTCAAGCTGCCCGGTGCGGCGCTGGCGGCGGGCAGTGGCGAGACGCAACGGCTGGCCGCCCTGACGCTGCTGGCGGGTGTTTCCCCCTTCCCCCCGGCCACGCCCCCACCCCGTCTCAAGCTGCTGGCGGCCACCGACACCGACGCCTTACGGGTCACGCTGCTGGCTCTGGCGTTTACCCTCGTGCCGGGGGTGCTGCGGCAGCCGCTGTGGGATTCGGCACTGGTGGCGGGGCTGCTGACATACGGGGCATTCCGCACGCGCCGCCCACTTTCCATGCGCCCTTTGCCTGCCATTCCCACCTGGCTGCTGGGGGTGGTGGCCGGGCTGGCCGCCGTGGGCCTGAATGCCACATACGGCACGCTGCTGGGCAGTGCCGCCGGAACCGCGCTGCTGGGACTGCTGGTGGCCCTCAAAACCGCCGAGAGCCACGGCAGGCGCGACGGCCACCTGCTGGTGCTGCTGGGGCTGTTCGTCGCCAGCACGCACTTTTTCCATGGCCAGGGACCGCTGACCGCCCTGCACGCCATTCTCAGCGCGGCGCTGCTGCTGGCGGCGGCCTCTCGCTGGACCGCTCCAACACGCACGGATCTCAAGGAAAGCAGCCGGGAGGATGAGGCGGACCTGCCCTCCACGCTGATCCGCAGTGGCGGGCTGCTGGCGCTGGCCGTGCCGCTGGCGCTGACGCTGTTCGTGCTGTTTCCCCGCCCGGAAAGCCCACTGTGGCAACTGCCGGTTCAGGGCGGGGCCACCACGGGTCTGTCCAGCGAGATTCGCGCCGGGGAGTACAGCAATCTGGCGCAGAACCGCGCGGTGGCCTTTCGCGCCGACTTCACGGGCGCGCTGCCCCCCCCGGATCAGCGTTACTGGCGCGGCCCGGTCTATGAAGCCTATGACGGCCAGTCCTGGAAACAGGTGCGGATCGGCGGCCCGTCGCCCAGCGTCGAACCGCTGGCGGGTGCCCCAGCCTGGAACTACACCCTGACGCTGGAACCGTCCGATAATCCGTGGCTGCTGGCGCTGGACGCCCCGCTGGAAGTGCCGCAAGGTGCCGTGCTGACCACCGCGTTTCAGGCCGTGACCCTGCGCCCGGTCAGCGCCCGCCGCCGCGTGACGCTGGAAAGTCGCCCGGCCCGGCTGGGCGTCAGCGAGAACCCACAGCGGCTGCAATTTGACCTGTCGCTCCCCGCCGGGCAGAGTCCACGCGCCGCCGCACTGGGCGAAAGCTGGCGCGGTCTGCCCCCCCAGGGACGGATCGAGGCGGGGCTGGACTACCTGCGCCGGGGCGGCTTTTCCTACACCCTCTCGCCGCCGCTGCTGCCCGCGCAGGACCGGGTGGACGCCTTCCTGTTCGGCACAAGACAGGGCTTTTGCGAACACTACGCGCAGTCCTTCGTTTTCCTGATGCGCGCCGCCGGGCTGCCCGCCCGGATTGTCGGCGGCTACCTGGGCGGCGAGGTCAACCCCGACGGCGGCTACCTGATCGTGCGCCAGCAGGACGCCCACGCCTGGGCCGAGGTCTGGGTGCAGGGCCAGGGCTGGCAGCGCGTGGACCCCACCGCCGTGGTGGCCCCCGCCCGCGTGAGTGCCGGACTGTCCACCGCCCTGACCCAGCCGCAGGCCAGTGCCGCCGCCGCCGCCACTTCCCTGAGCCGTCTGGGCCTGCGCCTGGACGCCCTGCAAAACCGTTGGAACGATCTGATCGTGGGGTATGACGGCGGCCAGCAGCAGGCGCTGCTCTCGCGGGTGGGCCTGGGCGGCGTCGGCTCGGTGCCGTATCTGGCGGTGTTGCCACTGCTGCTGGGGCTGGCGCTGCTGCCTGCGCTGTGGTGGTTGCGGCAGGCCGCGCGCCCGCGTGATCCTGCCGCCCGCGCCCTGCATGACCTGACTGTGCGTCTGGGCCTGCCCCGCACCCCCGGCGAAACCCCCAGTGCCTACGCTGCCCGCGCCGCCGCCGCCCGCCCCCATCTGGCCCCCGCCCTGGATGAAGTGGTCCGCGCCTATCAGGTGGCCCGCTACGCGCCGGGCGACCCGGCAGAGGCTCTAAAGGCGTTGGCGCTGGCGCTGCGGAAGGTCAAACGGTAGCGGCGTGTTCTCGCGCACACGCATCCAGGCCAGAATGAAGAGTTGGAATGAACCAGCAGGACCGTCCCGCCGAGACCTCCCAGGGCCTCCAGCACATCTCGCAGGACGATATTGAAGACGGCGTCCGGCTGGCGAAGTGCGGCCAGATCCTGCGTCACGCGCTGGAGCAGGAGAAAGGTTCGGTGGAAGGGCGTCGGTCATGGCTACCGGGCAGTGTAGGTGTTCGGGTGGCCCCGCGCGTCTTGGGATCTCTCGTTTCAGTATTCTGGAAGGTGTCTGTGGACAGACGGGCCGAGAGTGCAGGAACCGGCGTGGCGCTGACCGTCTGAGACGATACCCAGGTCCGGCCCACGCAGAAGGTCAGAGCAGCCCGGCCCGTCTACCCACCCCAAGCTGAAAGTGGTGTTCAGTCAACGCCGAGAAGGTGGCGGGGATGTTGCTCTCGCCCTTCAGATCGAACAGCCCGATAAGCAGGATGCGCCCGAAGAAATCTGAGCGGAGTCCGGTTCAATCCATTCCCCGGATGATCGATACCCTGGAAAGCGCCATCGCCTCTGAGGTTCTGAACGCCGTATCATCCACCAGGGCACGAATTCTGCTGCGCTGGAACGCAGTTTCTTCATGAAATCATATTTTTTTCAGTTCAGTAGATTTCACACGCCAGCGTGACGCACTCCTGCCCTGTGCTTCCCGCCGCTGTCCTCTGCGCCGCGCCCGGCTACACTGCGGGATAATGAGCGTCAAGCCCCTCTCCTCTCTACCCCCTGCGGCAACCCGCAATTTTTCGATCATCGCCCACGTCGATCACGGCAAGTCCACCCTGGCAGACCGCATTCTGGAGCGGCTGGGCGCGATGGGTGAGCGCGACAAGCGCAACCAGACCCTAGACACACTGGAGCTGGAGCGCGAGCGCGGCATCACCATCAAATCCACCCCGATCCGGCTGGAATACACCCGCCCCATGCAGGACGACGGTACGGGCGGTGAGACCTACGTGCTGAACCTGATCGACACGCCCGGCCATGTGGATTTCAATTACGAAGTGTCCCGCTCGCTGGCCGCCTGCGAGGGCGTGCTGCTGCTGGTGGACGCCTCGCAGGGGGTGGAGGCGCAGACCATCGTGAACGCGTATCTGGCCATCGACAACAACCTGGAAATCGTGCCGGTGATCAACAAGATCGACCTGCCCGCCGCCGACCCGGAAGGTGCGGCCAAAGAGCTGGAAGACGTGATCGGCATTCCCGCCGAGGACGCCGTCTTCGCCTCGGCCAAGGCGGGCATCGGCATCGACGAGATTCTGGAAGCGGTGGTGGCCCGCATTCCGCCGCCCTCCGGCGATCCGGCGGCCCCCCTCAAGGCGCTGGTCTTCGACTCGTTTTATGACGCCTACCAGGGTGTGATCCTGTTCGTGCGCGTGCTGGAAGGCACCGTCACGGCCAAGGACCAGATCAGCCTGATGAACGCGGGCAAATCCTTTGAGGTGGACAAGGTGGGCACCTTTACCCCCGGTCTGGTGGTGGGCGAGGAGTTGCAGGCCGGGGCAGTGGGCTGGGTGGCCGCCGGGATCAAGGACATTGCCGACGCGCAGGTAGGCGACACATTGACGGGCCGGGAGCGCAAAACCCCCCAGGCATTCCCCGGCTTCAAGCCCGCGCAGCCCGTGGTCTTTTCCGGCCTTTACCCCACCGACACCGAGGACTACCGCAAGCTGCGCGACGCGCTGGAAAAGCTCAAGCTCAACGACGCGGCCTTCAGCTTCGATCCAGAAACGTCCGAGGCACTGGGCTTCGGCTTCCGCTGCGGCTTCCTGGGCCTGCTGCACGCCGAGATCATTCAGGAACGCCTGGAACGCGAGTACGATCTGGACCTGATCGCCACCGCCCCCGCCGTGGTCTACCGCATCAGCCTGACCAACGGTGAGGTCTTTGAAACCCAGAACCCGGCGCAATTCCCGACCCGTGACCGGATTGAAACCGTCGAGGAGCCATATATCAAGCTCTCGGTGATGCTGCCCGAGGACTACGTGGGGCCGGTGATGGGCCTGCTGCAAGACCGGCGCGGCTCGATGGTCACCATGAACTACCTGGGCAAGCGCGTGGAACTGGTCTATGAGGTGCCCTTCGCGGAAATCCTGTACGACTTCCATGACCGCCTCAAGAGTATCTCGCGCGGCTACGCCAGCATGGACTACGAGCAACTGGGCTACCGCGACGGCGATCTGCGCAAGGTGGACATCATGGTCAACAACGAGATCGTGGACGCCCTGGCCGTAATCGTCCACGAGAGCCGGGCCTACGCGCTGGGCCGCAAGATCGTGGACAAGATGGCCGAGGTGATTCCGCGCCAGATGTTCCCCGTGCCCGTGCAGGCCACCATTGGCGCAAAAATTATTGCCCGTGCCACCGTCAAGGCGTACCGCAAGGACGTGCTGGCGAAGTGTTACGGCGGCGATATTTCGCGCAAGAAGAAGCTGCTGAACAAGCAGAAGAAGGGCCGCGCCCGCATGAAGCAGATCGGCACGGTGGAAGTGCCGCAGGAAGCCTTCCTGGCAGTGCTGAGTACAGACGAGTAGCGCGGTTTTCTGGCTGCTCCCCTGAATATCACCCTAACCGCAAAAAACCTTTGTGGGACGGGAACAGGACAGTTCCATTCCGACCTCAACCCATGCAAGCCGAGGTCTTCCTCCCGGCTTTGGATGACCTCCTGCGCTCAAGGTGCAGCACATCGAGAATCGAGCTTCTGACCGCCGAACTTCACAGGTTCGGAAAAATGTCGGTGTCGATCTCCAATATGTGCAAAACGCTCTCCCCATAGCCTTCCGGTCTCCCCGCGCTAGCCTGACGTCCATGAAGAAGTCCGCCTCCGTCACTCTTGAGCCTGCCGCCGTCCGGCGTATCGCGGGCCGCTACCCCTTCGGACATTCCGGCGACATTGCCGATGCCGATGCCGGAATCACGCCCGGCGAGGTGGTGGACGTGAAAGGCCCCGGCGGCAAGGTCATCGCACGCGGCTATTTCAACCCGGACGGCGCGACGCCGCTGCGCCTGCTGACCTGGGAACGGGAGGAGGTGGACCTCAAGTTCTACCGCACCCGCGTCAAGGCCGCCCTCAAACGCCGCGAGGGCCGCATCCTGAACACCAATGCGGTACGCGCTGTCTACGCCGAGGCCGATGGGCTGCCCGGAGTGGTGGCCGATCAGTTCGGCAGCGTGCTGGCCGTGCAGCTCCGCAACGCCGGGGCCGAGCGCCACCGTGAACTGATTCTCAAGGCGCTCAAGGAAGTCACCGGGGCCAGCAGCGCCTACGAACGCAGTGACACGGGCGAACGCCGCCGCGAGGGGCTGGGCATGGTGGCCGGGCCGCTGTGGGGCGAGGTGCCGGAGCGCGTGGAATTCCACGAGGACGACCTGACCCTGCACTTCGCCCCGATGGACGCGCAGAAGACTGGCTTCTTTCTGGACCAGCGCGACAACCGCCGCCTGATGCGCTCCCTGGTGCGGCCCGGCGCGGGCTTTCTGGACGTGTACTCGTACACCGGGGGCTTCAGCCTGCACGCGGCGAAGGCGGGCGCAAAGAGCGTGGCCGTAGACAAGGATCAGGTGGCCCTGGCCGCGCTGGAGGGGGCCGCGCGGGGCAACGGCGTGAACGGCAATGTGGGCGTGCGCTGGGGCGACGCGCTGGAAATTCTGGCGGCGCTGGAGCGCGAGAAGCGCACCTTCGGGGCCGCCGTGCTGGACCCGCCCACCCTCGCCAAGCGGCGCGACGACGTGCCGCGCGCCAAGCGCATCTTCACCGACGGCGCGGCCCACGCCCTGCGAATGCTGGAAAATGGCGGTCATCTGATGATCAGCACCTGCGCCCACTACATCCGGGTGGATGACCTGCTGGACGCCGCCCGCGTGGCCGCCGCCGAGGCCGACTGCGACGCCGAGGTGGTGGCCGTGACCTATCAGCCCGCCGATCACCCACACCTGCTCAGCGTGCCCGAGAGCCTGTACCTCAAGAGCATTCTGCTGAGAAAGCAAGCGTGAGCAGCCCTTTTCCCGTATGCTGATCCGTACATGAGCGCCGTGATTCATCTGCAAGCGCTGGGCCTGACCGAGTACGAGGCCCGCGCGTATACCGCATTGCTGGCGCTGGGCCGCGCCGTCCCCGCCCGTGTGGCGCGGCAGGCTGGCATTCCCAGGCCCAAGATCTACGAGACGCTGGAGCGGCTGGAGGGCCGGGGACTGGCCGCCAAGATGGGCCAGAATCCGCTGGAATACGCGCCCCTCAGCGCCCGCGAGTATCTGGCCCGCGCCCGCCGCAGCTTCGATGACCGGCTGGGCGCACTGGACCGGGACCTGTCGCGCCTGGCCCCCGATCCAGCCCCGGAAGCTGTGTATCACCTGTACGGCGAGGCGGCCATCCGCAGCCTGTGCGAGGACCTGACCCTGAACGCCCGGCGCAGCCTGTTCATGGCCGGGGAGGCTAGCTTCGCGCAGGACCTGGAACGCCTGACCCCGCGCGGCGTGGAACTGCTCCGCACCCCCCTGACGGGCCTGCCCAGCGTCGCCGCCGAGGGCCAGCGCGCCTTTCTGCTCGCCCGCGACGGCGAGGCCGCCCTGATCGCCCATTTCATCGATGAGGACGGCGTGGGACAGGCGCACGGCGTCCACACCCACAACCCGGTCATCATCCACCTGATCGAGGGCTACGTGAATCTGGCCTCCCGGCAGACGGCGTCCGGCTAGGCCGTCTGGCAGGTTGGCGGCCCTGCCCGTTGACAAGCCGGAAAGGCGCTGTTAAGATTGCTGAGCCTTGAAAGAGGCGGACAAAAAATTTCCAACAAGAGGGGCTGTGGCGCAGTTGGGAGCGCGTCTGAATGGCATTCAGAAGGTCAGCGGTTCGAACCCGCTCAGCTCCACCAAGAAGCCCCCGCCACTGTGCGGGGCTGCTTTTTTCCTGGATAAGTTTCTTGCACGATCCCCAGGCGATGTAGCTCAGCTGGTTAGAGCGAACGACTCATAATCGTTAGGTCCGCGGTTCAAGTCCGCGCATCGCCACCACAAAGAGAAATCCCCGTCCAGTACGGGGTTTTTCTATTTTCGACCCGGTTCCTGGGCGAGATGAGATTTGACGGGTCCGTTAACTTGCGGAGCGCACGATTCGCTGACCTGACCAGCCAGAGGATTCTAATATGTACCTCGACGAATTCTGGGAATGCCATACCCGCCGCCCATACACGCTGCTTGCGGTCCTGGCACCCGCCTATGAATCCCCGTCCACGACAAGACCCGCCAGCAGACGAATCTGAGACTGGCGGGTCTTGCTCGAAACGTGTTCTGTGCCGACGCTGAGACTGTAGACCGTACCACTTAGATGGCCAGTCTACGCAGGTCAGTTTTAGTTGTTCTCTTCTTCCAGGGCTGCCGTGTTGTAACGGTTAGACAGCACGAAGAACGTCGGTGCCCACAGGCCCACGAAGATGCCGAAGCGCTCGCCGTGCGACTTTTCCTCGTGGGTCTTGTCGGTGCCGCCCTGGGTGGCCCAGATGATGATCGAGGCGATGATGGACGCGAATCCCGCGACGCTGAGAAAGTTGGAGATGCTGCGGTTGGACATAGGTGTTCCCTCCTGGTGGGTGATGGGGTGCTTCGCCGGGCCAATGACTCCGGTTCCGACTTCACTGTGACCCACTGCACCCTCCACATTTGCACGAAGACCGACAGAGGCGGGCAGGACTGGCCTTCACCAGAAGTTGACGCAAGGCGGCCCTTGCCCCAGCGTGGTAGGCCCAGGCGCAACAGCACAGAACGCTGAGTCTGCCGCGCTCAGGTTGCTTACGCGCGCCACTGTGAACTTGTGAGGCCACGGTCAGGTCCGGGGCGGTATACTTGCTCGTCATGTTCCGTGTCCTTAATAAATTATTCGATAACAACCAACGCGACGTGCAGCAGATCGTGAAAACCATCGTGCAGCCGGTCAACGCGCTGGAAGAAGAGATGATGGGGGTGGAAGACCTTCCCGCCGCCTTCGCGGCCCTACGTACCCGCGTGCAGGAGGGCGGCGAGTCCCTGGACGACGTGATCATCCCCGCCTTCGCCCTGATCCGTGAGGCCGGACGCCGCTCCATCGGCAAGCGGCACTACGACGTGCAATTGATCGGCGGCTACGCCCTGCACAAGGGCCGCATTGCCGAGATGCGGACCGGCGAGGGCAAGACGCTGGTGGCGACGCTGGCGCTGGCGCTGAACTCGCTGCAAGGGCGCGGCTGCCATCTGGTCACGGTCAACGACTATCTGGCGCGCGTGGGCGCGGACGAGATGGGCCTGCTGTACCGCACCCTGGGCCTGACCGTGGGGCTGGCCAGCCGCGAACTGCAACCTGCGCAGAAGCAGGCCGCCTACGCCTGCGACATCACCTACGTGACCAACTCGGAACTGGGCTTCGACTACCTGCGCGACAACATGGCCCAGAGCCGCGAGGCCCTGTCCCTGCGCGCCGAACACCCGCTGAACTTCGCCATCGTGGATGAGGTGGACAGCATCCTGATCGACGAGGCCCGCACGCCGCTGATCATCTCGGGGGCAGCGGAGAAGGCCACCGACCTGTATTACGTGTACGCCAAGCTGATCCGGCGGCTCCAGAAGGGCGAGCCTGCCGTGCCCGGCGAGCGTGCCGAGGCGACGGGCGACTACACCATCGACGAGAAGACCAAACAGGTCCACATGAACGAGAGCGGCATCGCCAAGATCGAGCGACTGCTGAGCATCCCGGACCTGTTCAGCCCCGAGAACATGGACAAGGCGCACATGATCACCCAGGCGGTGCGCGCCAACGAGCTGTACAAGCGCGAGAAGGACTACATCGTCAACGCCGAGGGCGAGGTGATCATCATCGACGAGTTCACCGGGCGCAGCATGCCGGGCCGCCGCTACGGCGAGGGCCTGCATCAGGCCATCGAGGCCAAGGAAGGCGTCAAGATCGAAAACGAGAACCAGACGCTGGCCACCATTACCTACCAGAATTTCTTCCGCCTGTACAACAAATTCTCGGGTATGACCGGCACCGCCAAGACCGAGGAGAAGGAATTTCTGGACATCTACGGCTCGGACGTGCTGGTGATCCCCACCAACCGCGACGTGATCCGCAAGGATTCCGAGGATCTGGTGTACCGCAGCAAGCTGGGCAAGTACAACGCGGTGGTGGAGGAAGTCAAGGAGATGCACGCCACGGGCCGCCCGGTGCTGATCGGCACCGCCAGCATCGTGACCAGCGAGCAGCTCAGCGAACTGCTGACGGCGGCGGGCGTGAAGCACAGCGTCCTGAACGCCAAATTTGAGGCGCAGGAGGCCAGCATCATTGCGCAGGCTGGGCGCAGCAACACGGTCACGATTGCCACCAACATGGCCGGGCGCGGCACCGACATCAAGCTGGGCGGCGACGCCGAGTCGATCATCGGGGCCAGCATCGAGTCCAGCCTGGGCCTGGGCCGTTACGTGCCGGAAGTCGAGGCGTTCATCACGGCGCTGAGCCGCAAAGACCCCCAGATCGTGGAGATCGGTATGCAGATTCCCGGCATGACCGAGGAGTTTATCGGGCAGGCCCAGCAGCTCCATTCGGAAACGGTGGCGGACCACGAGCGCGTGCAGCAGGTGGGCGGCCTGCACATCATCGGCACCGAACGCCACGAGTCGCGCCGCATCGACAACCAGTTGCGCGGGCGTGCCGGACGGCAGGGCGATCCCGGCAGCAGCCGCTTCTACGTTTCGTTTGAGGACGACCTGATGCGCCTGTTCGCCAACGAGCGCGTGGTGTCCATGATGGACCGCCTGGGCATGGACGACACCCAGCCCATCGAGGCCAAGATGGTCACGGGCGCAATCGAGAAGGCGCAGGCCCGCGTGGAGGACCGCAACTTCAGCACCCGCAAGCAACTGCTGGAATTCGACAACGTGATGAGCAAGCAGCGCGACACCGTGTACGCCCAGCGCCGCGAAGTGTTGCTGGGGCCGGACGAGGCCGTCGAGGAATCCACCGAGGGCATGATCGCCGACTTCGTGGACATGCAGCTCGCCCAGTACCTGCCCATTGAGGCCAACGCTGATAGTTGGGACATCGAGGGGCTACAGGCCGCCATTCTGGATGCCGTACCACAGATGGAGGGCTTCGACTTCGAGGGCCTGCGCGCCATGTCTCCCGCCGACGCCCAGAACGCCCTGCTGGGCGCGGTGGCCGACAGCTTCGACGCCCGCAAGGACGAGCTGAGTCCCACCATGCTCAACAGCCTGTCGCGCTATGTGCTGCTGCAAACGGTGGACCAGCACTGGAAGGAACATCTGCACGGCATGGACGTATTGCGACAGGGCATCGGCCTGCGCGGTTACGGCCAGCGCGATCCCTTCACCGAATACAAGTTCGAGGCCACCAACATGTTCAACGAGATGATCGACAACCTGAAAATAGATGTCACCAAGTTCGTATTCAGGATGCAGTTCGGTCAGACGGGCTAAAGCAGGAAACGGGGCGCGGGAAGCAGCGAAAGGTTGCTTCCCGCGTCGCTTTTGCTAACGGCCCACCAGAGAAAGAGAGGGCAGCCGATTCAGGGCATCAGACGTTCGATCTGCCAGCCGTCGCCCTGCCTGCTGTAGCGGAAGCGGTCATGCATGCGGTTGGGACGGCCCTGCCAGAATTCCCATTCCTGCACGGTCACGCGGTAGCCGCCCCAGAAGTCCGGGCGCGGAACGGGCTGGTCTTCGGGAAAGCGTTCGTGCAGGGCGGCGAATTTGGCTTCCAACGCCTCACGGTTTTCAATGGGCGCACTCTGCGGATCGCTGGCGTGGGCGGCCAGTTGACTGTCGCGCGGGCGGACGTGGAAATAATCGTCGGCCTCGGCATCCGGCACGCGGGCGATAGAGCCGTAAGCGCGGACCTGACGTTCCAGTTCGGCCCAGTAGAACAGGAGTTCGGCCTGCGGATTGGCCGCGAGATCATGGCCCTTGTGGGACTCGAAGTTGCTGTAGAAGGTCAACGCACCAGCGTCCGCACCGCGCAGCAATACCGTGCGGACACTGGGCCGCCCGGAAGCGTCCGCCGTCGCCAGGGACAGGGCATAGGGTTCGGGCAAATCGGCCTGCTGTGCGGCATCGAACCAGCTTTTGAACTGTGCCAGTGGGTCAGGGTTCAGGTCAGCCCGCCGCAGCGCGTCGCGGGTATAGGAGATTCGCAGGGAAGTGAGATCGGTCATGGAAGCTCCTTCAGCGCCCGGCGGCGCGTCTAAGGGTCAAGGGTCTGAGAGTCCAGAGAAAGGCGGAAGAGACGGGGGTTGTTAGCCCTTAGACCCTTGACTCTTAGACCTCTCTTTGAGCGTCTGGCACTTCGGGCAGAAATGTGTTCCACGCTGAGCCAGCACAATTTTGGCAATGTCGGTGCCGCAGCGGGGGCAGGGCTGCCCACCCTTGCCGTAAACGTGATGTTCGAGCTGAAAGAGGCCGCTCACGCCGTCGTGCTGGCGGTAATTGCCCACGCCGTTGCCCAGGCTGCTGCCGCCCGCCTCCACCGCCTTTGCCATGACCTCGCGGATGGCCGTGTACAGCTTCTTGCCCTCGGCGGAGGTCAGACGCGTCTGGGCCGGGTGAATCTGGGCCTGCCACAGACTTTCGTCGGCATAGATGTTGCCCACCCCGCTGACGGGCTTCTGGGACAGCAACCACGGCTTGACTGCGCCCGCCTCGCGCGCCAGCTTCACGAAGTCGGCCTCGGTGAAATCGTCGGAGAGGGGTTCGGGTCCCATCGCGGCCAGGGTGGGCATACTCGCGTACTCGCCGGGACGGACCACGGCCATCTTTCCGAAGCGGCGCGGATCGTTGAAGAAGAGTTGTTCGCCGTCCTCGGTGGTGAGGGTGACGCGGGTGTGCTGCCCCGGTTCCAGACGAAAGCCCCCGGTCATACCCAGATGGACAATAAATTCCAGATCGTGGGGGTCAGTCTCTGCCGCGTCCGCTCCTGCCAGTTGCAGCATCAGGTACTTGCCGCGCCGGGACAGGCCCTGCACCCGCCGTCCCACCGCCAGATGGGTATCGCGGTACTTGTGCGGCGCGTCGTGTTCGACATTCGCAATGACGCGCCCGCGCAGGAGCGGCTCGATCTTGCGGCGCGTGGTCTCGACTTCCGGCAGCTCTGGCATACCCGCCCAGCATAGCGGCGTGGCTGCGGGGCGAAGGTAGCGAAGGCTCCGGGAAAACTCATACGGGTTCCGTCTGTTTCGCGCAGAAATCGGGACAGCGCCGATTCCTGCACTCCACGCCCGGAACCCGTTTTTCTCCTTCTCGCTCTGCTCGGATTTCCAGGCGTTTTCAACACCTTTCAATCGGAGTCCGTATCAGGCCACGTCTATCTCTTCCAGCACCGTCACCACCGGGGCTTCCTGAAACCAGTCCCCGGCCTTGGCACGGTAAGCCTTGTAATGAGCCGAGTCGCGGTGGGCCTGCACGGCCTCCATGTCGCGGTAGCGCTCCTGCACATGCAGGCGCACGGTTCCGGCGTCGTCCTGGCGCAGCAGGTCATAGCGTAGGCAGCCGGGTTCCTGGCGGCTGCCCTGGACCATGCCCAGCATCTCGCTCAGCACGTCTTCAACGTGTTCGGGTTTGGGGGTGATGACAGCGTGGACGGCAATGTAGGTCATGCCGTCCATTGTGCGCTTCCGACAACGCCACGCCCAGACAATGCGCCCGGACAAGCCGCTCAGGGGTAATACACCTCAGTGACACTCACGATGCGTGAACCATCCAGTTCAAGCTGCACTGTCTGGGCGAAGGGCCAGCATCCTTTGGGTGTATCGCCCTGCCAGGAGGCCACGAAAGTCTTCAACTCCACCGACCTGAACTGTCCGGGGTCACTGTCGGCCAGACAGACGAGGTAAAATTTCGTCTTGCTGTTCGTTTTGAGAAGCCGAAGTTGTGGATTGGTATTGCTGATATAGATCCCTGATGGATTGGCATCGGAAGCCTCGTCGGGCGTTCTGTAGCCACCCAGCTTCATCACCTGTTTGATATTGCCGTCGTCCAGCACAAAAAAATCGAGGTAATCGAGGGTGAGCGTGGCCGTTTGACTGGTTCCATTGACCTTCTTCAGTTCGGCATATTGAACGGTGGGAGCGGCCCACGCAGTTGCCAACAGAAAGGCGAGGGGCATGACGAGCCTGACGCTAAGCTTCACACACTCAGCTTACACTTGGTTCATGCCCAACTTGCTCCTGACTGGATTTGAGCCGTTCCACACGCATCCCGACAATCCCAGCGCGCGGGCAGCGGCAGCACTGGACGGGCTGGAGGTGGGCAGCATGCGCGTCGTCTCGGCCCTGCTTCCAGTGGAACCGCACTCGGCAGGCGAGGCGCTGGAGGCGTTGCTGGAGCAGCACCAGCCCGGCGCGGTGCTGCTGACCGGACTGGCGGCGGGCCGACCCCAGGTCACGCTGGAACGTGTGGCGCTGAATGTCATGGACTTCAATATCCCGGATAACGCGGGCAACACCTACCGCGACGCACCCGCCCACGCCCATGCGGACGCGCCCCCGGCCTACCTGTCCACCCTGCCCCTACGCGGGATGCTGAGCGCGTGGCACGCGGCAGGCATTCCCGGCCACATCAGCAACACGGCGGGCCTGTACGTCTGCAACTTCGTGATGTACCACGCCCGCCACTGGCTGACGCAGAGAGGCCAGAGCGACGTGCCGTGCGGCTTTCTGCACCTGCCCGCCAATCCAGCCGTGGCCCTGGCCGTGCCGGAAGACCGCCTACCTCTCCCCTATCTGCCGCAGGAAGAGATCACGCGGGCGGTGCGGGTAGCGGCGCAGGTTCTGGGAGAAGGTTCCCGCACTCAGAAATAATCCAGCCCCATCGCTTCACGCACTGCTTTCATCGTTCCAGCAGCCACTTTCCGGCCCCTGAGCGTCCCCAGACGAACCACGTCCCGCACACTATCCATGTCGAGGGCAAAGTCGGCGCGGCGCTCGCGGATGGGGGCCAGCGTCGCCTCCAGCACATCAGTTAAATGGCGTTTGACCTTCACGTCGCCCAGACCGCCCTGTCGGTAGTGGTCTTTCATGGCCTCCAGGCCCGCGTGATCGGTGTCGAAGGCGTCCAGATAGGCGAAGACTGGATTGCCCTCCACCTGTCCGGGGTCCTCGGCACGCAGGTGACCGGGATCGGTGTACATGCCGCGCACCTTGCGGGCCACTGTATCGGCGCTGTCAGACAGGAAGATGGCGTTGTTCAGAGACTTGCTCATCTTGCCGCCGCCGTCCAGACCAGGGAGGCGGGCCGCCTGACCTATCAGCGCCTGCGGCTCGATGAGGACCGGGGCGTACAGGTGGTTGAAACGCCGCACGATCTCACGCGTCTGCTCGATCATGGGCAGTTGGTCCTCGCCCACCGGGACCAGATGCGCGCCGAACGCGGTGATGTCGGCGGCCTGCGACACCGGGTAGACGAAGAATCCGGCGGGCACCGACTCGCCGTAGCCCTTCTGCGCGATCTCGGCCTTGACGGTGGGGTTCTGGCGCAGATGGGAGACGGTGACCAGATTCAGGTAAAAGACCGTCAGCTCGGCGATTTCAGGAAGCTGGGACTGGATGACGAAGGTACAGATGTCCGGGTCCAGTCCCACGGCCAGGTAATCCAGCGCCACCTCCAGCACGTTGCCCCGGACCTTCTGCGGGTTTTCAAAGTTGTCGGTCAACGCCTGCACGTCGGCCAGCAGCACGAAGGTTTCATAGTCGTGTTGCAGGGCCACGCGGTTGCGGAGGGACCCGGCCAGGTGGCCGATGTGCAGCGGGCCGGTGGGGCGGTCTCCGGTCAGGATGCGTTTTCTGGGCGGGTTGGTGGTCATGGTCTATTCCTCCGGGATATTGAGAGCAACAAAAAAAGCCGCGCCAGGATGTTCTCCGGGCGCGGCCTGTCGGTTCGACGGCACAAAAGGAAGGGTCACCCGGTCAATTGCCGGGCCACCATGCCTGCGTGCGTGCCTGTTTGAAGCTCATGGGCGCAGGATAGCGCGTGGGCGAGGAGGCGAGTGTCATTCTGATCCTCTGTAGGAGCCTGGGAAAAAGTCATTCGACAGCGAATGGGCTGCTCCCACGGTCAACCCTTCCGCTTCATCTGGAATGCGCTTTTCCCACACCCGACAAACCACAGCCCACAACCCAGCTCAGCCCTCCCAGTCCAGAATGACCTTCCCACTCTGGCCGCCCAGCATCGCGTCGAAGCCCTGCTGGAAGTCGGAAATGCCGAAGTGGTGGGTGATGACCGGGGTCAGATCGAGGCCGGACTGGATCAGGGCCACCATCTTGTACCAGGTCTCGAACATCTCGCGGCCATAGATGCCCTGGATGGTCAGCATCTTGAAGATCACGCTGTCCCAGTCGATGTCCACACGCCCGGCGGGGATGCCCAGCAGGGCGATCTTGCCGCCGTGATTCATGGTCTTCACCATCTGGGCAAAAGCCGCGCCAGAGCCGCTCATTTCCAGGCCCACGTCGAAGCCCTCGGTCATGTGCAGTTCGTCCTGCGCGACGGTCCACAGGTCTTCACGGGCCACGTTGACGGCGCGGGTCACGCCCATCTCGCGGGCCAGATCCAGGCGGTACTCGTTGACATCGGTAATCACCACGTTCCGCGCCCCGACATGCCGGGCGACAGCGGCGGCCATCACGCCGATTGGCCCCGCCCCGGTGATCAGCACGTCCTCGCCCACCAGATCGAATTTCAGGGCGGTGTGAACGGCGTTGCCGAAGGGATCGAAGATGGCGGCCAGATCGTCGGAGATGTCGTCTGGGAGCTTAAAGGCGTTGAAGGCCGGCAGCACCAGATATTCGGCGAACGAGCCGGGACGCTGCACGCCCACGCCCTGGGTATTGCGGCACAGATGGCGGCGGCCCGCGCGGCAGTTGCGGCAATGCCCGCAGGTGATGTGGCCCTCGCCGCTCACGCGGTCACCAACCTCAAATCCTCGGACCTCGGACCCCATGCCGGCCACCACACCCACGTATTCGTGGCCCACCACCATCGGCGTGGGCACCGTGCGCTGCGCCCAGTCGTCCCAGTTGTAGATATGCACGTCGGTGCCGCAGATGCTGCTCTTTTTTATGCGGATCAGCAGATCGTTGGGGCCGGGAACGGGCACGTCCGTCCGGGTCAGCCAGATGCCGGGTTCGGGTTTCAGTTTGCTCAGGGCGCGCATGGTGGGAGAGGAAGAGGTCACGCCAGCCGTTTTACTCTCAGTCGGCGCTGTCCGCCGTGACCGCGTTCACCAGGGCCGGACACCCGGTCTCAACACTCCATAAGCCTGCCCCGCTGACACCCGCCTCCCGTCGTGTCGTACCCTGACTTCATGATCAAGTACCGCAAGCAAAATCCCCTGGAACCCGAAAAGGACTCCGAGGTCACCCTGAACGTCACGCCGCTGCTGTTCTTCGTGGTGGGCTATCTGGCCGTGCGGGCGCTGATCCGCACCGCGCGCACCTACAGCGAATAGACCCCAGCCAAGAGACAAACGGAAATGAACATGGGTCCGGCCCTCTGCGGGCGGTCAATCCGCTAGGCTAGGCGCATGACCGATGCCAGCAACCCCCAGCAGTTCAAGAGTGCCGCCAGCAACCGTTTTGTCGTCCCCGGCTGGACCAATCTGGTCGACGGCATGCCCGACAGTGTGGAAGTTCAGCTCGATCTGGATCAGGCTGACATCGGGCGGGAACAGGCCAGCCTGCTCGTCGAGTACTGGGCCACCAACGCCGACATGACCCTGCAAAGCATCCTGCCCGTGCGGGCCTTCACCACCACCCCCGAGGGCTGGTGCGTCTTTGTGCCCGCGCAGGGGCGGGTGCTGGTGCGCGCCGTGGACCCGCAGCCCACGCCCCCCGTGCTGGTCAGCCACTGGATCAACATCGATCCGGCCACGCCCGCTGGGACCACCGTGAACGTGAAGGTCAACTTTCCCGGCAATGTGGCCAACACCACCAGCGGCAAACTCTCGCTGAACAGCTAACAGATCTCCAGCCAGACTTCCAGCGCCGCCGCCACGCCCTTCCGGGTGGCGGCGAGCGCCTGTGGAATCTGCCAGGCGGGGCGGTCACGCGGCCCCACCGCGTTGCTCACGCCGCGCACTTCCAGCACCGGCACCCCGGCCAGCAGGGCGGCGTGGGCGATGCCTGCACCCTCCATTCCCTCGGTGAGTGCGCCCGGAAAACGGGTCTCCAGAAAGGCGGCGGTTTTCAGACTACCCGTGACGCTGCTCAGGGTCAGCGTTGGCCCCAGGCGTGCGCCCGTGCGCCGCGCGACTTCCGATGCCAAGTGCCACGCAGGGAACCTTCCGGTGTGCGATGAGGTAGGGAGGATGGACAGACCCAGCTCCCCAAAGTCCAGAAATTGATCGCCGTCCCACGCGCCCAGGTCCGCCTGAATAATTTCAGATGAGACGGCGAGGTCACCGGGCAACAGGCCGGACGCTGGATAGGCCCCGCCGATGCCTGCGCTGATGACCAGTCCAGCCTTTTCCTGTGCCAGCGCCCGCGCCGTGGCCAGGGCGGCAGCCACCACGCCCACCCCGCAAACGATCACGCGGGCGTTCAGGTCCAGCAGGCGCTCGGCCTCGGCGTGGGTGGCGACGACGATCAGGGGCAGCATGAGGGACAGGGTAAGGGGTAACGGTGCGCGGCATCTCCCCTTCCCCATACCGCGCCGGGTGTAGCCTGCCCGCATGACGTTGTTTCGGCTGGATGGAAAACGCGCCCTGGTCACGGGTGGCAGCAAGGGAATCGGGCTGGCGGCGGCGCACGATCTGATCCGGCTGGGGGCACGGGTCACGGTGGCTGCGCGCCACGAAGACACCCTCAGAACGGCGGCGGACGCCATCGGGGCGCGCTGGGTGGTGGCCGATGTCAGTACCCCGGAAGGCGTCTCAGCCGCCGTGCGGGAGGCAGGTGACGTGGACATTCTGGTCAGCAATGCGGGCGGCCCACCACCAGGGAAACCCAGCGAGGTCAGCGAGGCCGCGTGGCAGGCCGGGTACGACACCACCTTCCTGAGTACCGTACGGCTGGCGAACGCGGTGCTGGCCGGGATGCGCGAGCGAAAGTGGGGCCGCATCATCGCCGTGACCAGCCTGACGGTGGGGCGGCCCTCGCCCACGCTGCCGGTCAGCAACGCCATGCGCGCCGCCGTGACCAACTACCTGCGGACGCTGGCGCTGGAGGTGGCCGCCGACGGCGTGACCTGCAATACGGTTGCGCCGGGTTACACCGCCACGGACCGCCTCAAAGCTCTGAACAGCAGTCCCGCCGACGCCGAGAAGCTGACTGCCCGCATTCCCGCCCGCCGCTTCGGGCAGCCGAACGAGGTGGGGGCGGCGATTGCCTTTCTGGCCACCAACGAGGCCGCCTACATCACCGGGCAGGAGTTGCTGGTAGACGGCGGCTGGAGCATCTGAACGCCCCGCCTGGGAGACATAGATTGCACGTTAACTGTCACTCGCCGCCCCGCCATTAAGGTTTAATAGGCAATCCGCCCGGCCCGCAGCCGCATATCTACAGGACAGAGCGAGACCGCTTCACCGTCCGCCCCGATTTTCAGAGCAGTTGAGCTTTCCGCAGCATCCATCCCCGGCATTTCATCCCCTTCAACAGCAAAAGCACGCCCGGCCACGGCCCGGCACGCAAAGGAGCAACATTTATGGGTCCTCTTGAAATCATTCTGATTGTCGTCGTGATCGCGCTGGTCTTCGGGGCCAGCAAGCTGCCGCAACTGGGTAAGGGCCTGGGCCAGGGCATCAAGGAATTCAAGCGCGAGACGGGCAAGACCGACACCGAGACCACCGTGGTCACGCCCATCACCGACGTGTCCTCGCGCCAGATCGATCCCGTGACGGGCGCGCCGATGCCCACCGAACGTGAACGCGAGAGCGCGGGCAACCGCCGCTAAGGGCAGGTCACGTCATGTCCCCCAAAACCGTTCCCAGCACAGATTTAAAGAGCGCCCCACTGTTCGATCACCTGGATGAACTGCGTAAGCGCTTAGTCTTCAGCGTCATCTTTCTGGTCATCGGCGCGTCCATAGCGTTTATCTACCGAGTGCAACTGATCGACTGGATCAAGGGACCGCTCCAGTACTCGCAACTGTATGTGGACGGCAAGGTGCAGGTCGTTACCTATACCCTGACCGAGCCGCTGCTGCTGAGCCTGAACCTGTCCCTGTGGGCCGGGCTGGGGCTGGCGCTGCCCTTCATTCTGGGACAGGTCTGGGGTTTTATCGCGCCGGGGCTGTATCCCAGTGAGCGGCGCTGGGCCGTTCCGTTCATCGTCGGGGCGGGGCTGTCGTTTCTGGGCGGCGCGGCCTTCGGGTACAAGCTGGTGCTGCCCACGATGGTGCCGTTTCTGGTGGGCTTTCTGGCCGGAGCTGTGACGCCCATCCTGGGTCTGGGAACGTACATCGGCACCGTCACCACCTTTCTGGTCGCCTTCGGGCTGGCCTTCGAGATGCCGATCCTGTCGATCATCCTGACGCGCATCGGCATCGTGAACCACGGGATGCTGCGCAAGGGCTGGCGCTTCGCGCTGGTGGGCATCATGATCGCCGCCGCCGTCATCACGCCCACGCCGGACCCCACCAACATGATGCTGGTGGCCGTGCCGCTGTACGTGCTGTACGAGCTGAGCGTGCTGCTCTCGCGGGCCTTCCGCCTGCCGCCCCCCGAAGAGGACGAGTCGCCCGCGCTGGGACTATAACTGGAGCCGGAACTGCGCCCGCAAAGCCCCCTCAATGCACCCTCTCCCCCCGGAGAGGGCTTTTTCATGCCCCACAGCCAAGGACCTGCCCGCCTTGCTGGGGGTACCCTGCCGCACCTGGGCATTTCTCACCTGGTAAAAGGCTTAAACTAGCGCCGACTTATGAATCCAGTATTCCTTCAAATCGGTACCTTCACGATTGCCTGGTACGGCGTGCTGATCACGCTGGGCATTGTGATAGGCGCGTGGCTCGGCACACGCATGGCCCGGCAACGCGGGCTGAACGTCAACCTCTTCAGCGACATGATCCTGTGGATGATCATCTGGGGGCTGGTCGGCGCGCGGCTGGTCTTCGTGCTGACCTCCTGGGGCCAGTTTGCAGACATCCCCTTCCCGCGCGTGATTCTGGACATCATCAACCTGCGGGCGGGCGGCATCTCGATACACGGCGGCCTGATCGGCGGCATTCTGGTGCTGATCTACTACACCCGGCGCTACAAGCTCAATTTCTACCAGTACGCGGACCTGTGCGTGCCGGGGGTGGCCTTTGGCATTATCGGCGGGCGGCTGGGCAACATCATGAACGGCACCGACACGGTGGGCCGCGTGACGAACTGGGCCGTCGGTTACCGCTGGCCCGACAGCGCGCGGGCCTTCCACAACGGCATGTGCCAGCCCAATCCCAACCCCAACATGGACCTGTCCAAGTACTGCCAGGACATCGGCGGTCAGATGGTCATGACCGCTCCGGTGCATTTCACGCAGCTCTACGGCGTGATCATCGGCATCATCCTGGCCGTCGCCTCCTATTACTGGCTACGCTCGCACAAGCCGGGCTGGACCTTCTGGCAATTCTGGCTGTGGTACTCCGTCCTGCGCGCCGGATGGGAAGAAACCTTCCGCCTCAACCCGCTGACCTTCAACTCTTACCTCAGCCAGGGTCTGGACAAGGCGGGCATCGGCCTGTTCACCGACACGCAGGTCATCAGCATTCCGCTGATCATCGTGTGCATCGTCATGCTGATCCGCCTCCGCAAGCAGCCAGACTCCCCATTCCCAGCAGAGGTCAAGGTGGATTCGCCCGCTGGCGGGCAGCCGCAGCCGCGCTAGTTCAATCCACCGTGAGAGGGCGGCCCCGCATATATGGGCCGCCCTCTCCTTTGGCCTTCAGGGCGGGTATCTTCAGGGCGCGACGAACTCGAAGACATGCCCTTCCGGGTCACGCACGGCCAGCCCCTGTTCGTCCTGCACAGACGGCAACCCAGCAGCCTTTACCGCTTCCGCCACCGCGTCCACATCGGCGTAGAAGCGCACCAGCGCGTGATCACCGCCCAGCATGTCGGCCAGACCCACCTGGGGGTCCCAGGCGTACAGCCAGCGCCGGGGCGTACCGTTGCCGTCTGGCTCCGGCTGCGGCCCCAGCGTGAACTGGGCGAAGTCGCGGTCCTCCTGCTCCTTGGCGAGGGCGAATCCATAGGCGCGGGGCAGGCGCTCCTTCATGGCGGCGTAATCGCTGAAGGCGAGGGCCACCTCGCGCAGGCCCATGACGGGTAGGGCGTGGGCGGGGCGCTGAATTGGCATGGGTGGAAAGTGCGGCTGGCGCGCGTCGGCCCGGTCCACGGCGCGCAGTTCCAGGCCGTGCCCGAAGGGATCGAAGAAGTACAGTGTCCAGTCGGGGCGGTCCTCCGTCCCCAGGTTGATCTCCTGCCACTCCAACCCGTGCGCGTCCAGCAGCGCCTTGCTCGGCTCCAGATCATCCAGCTCGATCTGCCACGCGTAATGAATATGGGAAGCTCCGCGCGGCCTCAAAGGGGCCAGCCGTGCATCGTTGGCCTGCCGTGTGACTGGCTGCCACAGCGTCAACGTCTGGTGCGGGTTGACCGCAAACTCGGCCACGCCCGCTGCCTCGTCGTGGCGCACGAGGTCCAGACCCAGCACCTGAGAATAGAAGCGCACGCCACGCGCCAGATGGTTGACCTCCAGCGTCAGGCCCGCCAGATCGAGAATGGGAGATGAATTCACGCCCGCATTTGAGCGCGTGGAAGCTCATTTTGAGTTTCCAAGAGTTGAACGGTTCTTTAGGGCTTCCGGTCCAACACCACCCGGATCACCTTCAACACATTCAAACCGCCAGAGCAACGCTGGAACGCCAAACCGGAGTGGCAACCAAAGGCCGTCGGGCGCGCAGCGCACGGGCCGCAGCCCAGCAGTAACTAGAGAATCCCTACGCAATCTGCGCGTGCGCCGCGTCCACCAGCGCCTGCGCGCCCTGCCCCAGCGTATCTGCGGCCAGTTCCGCCCCCAGCTCGGCGCATTCGGCCACGTCACCGCTGGTGGTGGCCCGCAGAACCTGCGAACCGTCCAGCGCGGCCACCCAGCCTTCCAGGGTCAGGATGCCGCCCTTGACCGTGGCGTGCGCGCCTACCGGAGCCATGCACCCCGCACCCAGCCCGGCCAGGAACTCGCGCTCGGCGGTAATGCGGTCATCGGTGGTGTGATCGTGAATGGCGTAGGCGACTTCCACCGTCAGGTCGTCGTCGGCGCGGGTTTCCAGGGCCAGTGCGCCCTGACCGGGGGCGGGCAGCATGACGTCCTGCTCGATGAATTCGTCGATGCGGTGGCGCATCTCAGTGCGGATCAGTCCGGCAGCGGCCAGGATGATGGCGTCGTACTCATCTCCTGCCAGCGCGGCCAGCCGGGTGTCGATGTTGCCGCGCAGCCCGATAATCTGAAGGTCCGGTCGAAAGGCTTGCAGGAACGCCTTGCGCCGCACGCTGCTGGTGCCGACGCGTGCGCCCTGCGGCAGATCGGCCAGCCGTTTCATGCCCTCCTTGCCGATCAGCACGTCACGGGCGTCCACCCGCTTGGGAATGGAGGCCACTTCCAGTTCCTCGGGCTGGCTGGTGGGCAGGTCCTTGAGAGAATGCACCGCGATGTCGATCCGCTTGGCGAGCAGGGCGTCCTCGATCTCCTTGATCCAGAAGCCCTTGTCGCCCTGCTGCGCCATCGAGATCAGGCTGGCGCGGTTGCGGTCCCCCTTGGTGCTGATGGTCTGAATACGGAAATCCGTTTCAGGCCATTCTTCTTTGAGCCGGGCCACCACCCAGTTGGTCTGTGCCAGCGCCAGCGTGCTGCCGCGCGTTCCTACCGTCACCGTCCGCATAACTTGGGCAGTATAAGGGCTGGGGACGGCCAGCGCCTATGCGCTTTGTCCTTCATGCATGAGGCTGGGGCCAACATGCTCCCGAACACAGACTTACCCTGACTGTGACTGGCTATGATGCCCGTCATGTCCAGCACCACAACCGACGCGCCCCAGGCTGAAGACAGGCCAACGAATCCCGGCCCACCGCCGCGCGCCCGCACCTACACCTGGCAGGACCCTCTGATCGGCGCGGGGGCCGTTCCTGGCCTGAGCGGGCTGGAGTACCTGCGCGGCATGGTGCGGGGCGAGTATCCGCCGCCGCCCATTGGCCAGACGCTGGGCTTCAGCATTGGCCATGAGGAAGACGTGCAGGAGGGCAAGGTGACCTTTCGCATGCGCCCGGAGGAATTCCACTACAACCCGATTGGCAGCGTCCACGGCGGCGTCTACGCCACGCTGCTGGATTCGGCGCTGGGCTGCGCCATCCACACCATGTTGCCCGCCGGGGTGGGCTACACCACCCTGGATCTGGCGGTGAAATACCTGCGCCCACTGCGCCTGGGCATGGGCGAGGTCCGCGCGGTGGCCGAGGTAATCAGCGTGTCGCGGCAGGTAGCCACCGCCAGCGCGCAGATCGTGGACGACGCAGGCAAGGTGTACGCCACCGCCACCACCACCTGTCTGGTGATGCGGCCCACCCGAACCCCTCATTCAGAGCTTTCCCAGGAGAAACAACCATGACCGATCCACAGGTCACATCTCAACAGGCCCCCTCCGATTTCATCCTCGAACAGCTCGGCGGTCAGCGCGGGCTGGTGGAACATCTGGGCATCACGTTTACGGAGGCCAGCGGCTCGAAAGTGGTGGCGCAGATGCCGGTGGAACAGCGCGTGCATCAGCCTTTCGGCATCCTGCACGGCGGCGCGAGTGTGGTTCTGGCTGAGTCGGTGGCGAGTACCGGCGCGTACCTGAGCGTGCGGGAACGCGGGATGATGGCCGTGGGCCTAGAGATCAACGCCAACCACCTGCGGAGCGCGGTGTCCGGGACGGTCACGGCCACAGGAACGCCCATCTTTCAGGGCCGCACCACCGAGGTCTGGAACATCGAAATCACCGACGAGCGGGGCAAGATGGTCTGCATTTCGCGCTGCACGTTGGCGATCATTCCTATGCCGGAGGGCGGGAAGGCAGGCTGACACGGATTCCGTCTGTTTCGTGGAGGAATCGGGACAGCGCCGATCCCTCCACTCCACGCCCGAAACCCGTTTTTCTCCTTCTCGCTCCGCTCGGATTTTCAGGTGTGTTCACACCTTCTAATCGGAGTCCATATGACTTTGCCTACAGGCGCGGCGCGGCGTCCGAGGATGGTTTGAGGACGGCGGAACTGGTCTCCGCGAGATGTGCGGGCAGGTCATCCTCAATGTCCTCCAGGTTCATGGCGCGCAGTTCGGGGGCCAGATACGCCGTGACGCCCACCACGATCAGGGTGACGATGCCGCCCAGCCACACGCTGCGGGCCGTGCCCAGCAGACTGGCCGCCACGCCGCTCTCGAAGGCCCCCAGCTCGTTGCTCGCGCCGATGAACATGCCGCTGACCGAATTCACGCGCCCGCGCATATGGTCTGGCGCTTTGAGTTGCAGGGTGGCGCTGCGGATCACCATGCTGATGCCGTCGAACAGGCCGGTGGCGACCAGCGCGGCCACGCTGAGATAGAAGTTGTGCGACAACCCGAAGACCATGATGCTCACGCCAAAACCCGTCACGGCCACCAGCAGCGTGCGGCCCGCGCCCTTGCCAGGGGGACGGCGCGTGGCGTACAGCATCACGCCCAGCGCCCCCACGCTCGGGGCGGCCACCAGCACACTTAATCCCACTGGCCCCACCTTCAGGATGTCGGAGGCGAAGATCGGCAGCAGGGCCACCGCACCGCCGAACAGCACGCTGAAGAGGTCCAGCGCCATGCTGCCCACCAGCACCTGCCGCTGCACCACGAAGGCCAGCCCCTCCTTGATGCTCTGCCAGATCGGCTCGCCGGGAATGAAACGCGGCTTCGGCTTGGGCTTCACGTAGGCCACGCAGGCCAGCGACACCAGCAGCAGGGCACAGGCCACACCGTAGGCCGCCCCCGCGCCCACCGACGCGTACAGCACCCCGCCCAGCGCCGGACCCGTGATGGCCGCCGCCTGCCCCGCGCTGGAGCGCCACGCCGAGGCCCGCAGCAGCAGCTCACGCGGCACCACCTGCGCCTGAAAGGCGGGCAGCGCCGGATCGGAAAAGCCGCGCGCGATGCCGAGCGTGAAGATCAGCGCCAGGATCGGGATGATGCCTCCCACGGTGGCGTGCGGCGCGTACAGCGCAAACAGCAGCGCACAGACCACCTCCACGCTGATGGTCATCAGCAGGATGCGGCGGCGGTCATTGCGGTCCGCCACCACGCCGCCGAACAGGGCCAGACTCAGGGCCGGAACCGCCTCCACCAGCCCCAGGATGCCCAGCGTCAGCGGATTTTTGGTGATCTGATAAAGCTGATAAGCCACCGTCAGGGCCACGGCGCGGCTGGCCAGGGTGCTGGTCACGGCGGCCAGCAGCATGGCGCGGAACTCGGGCAGGCGCAGCACGTCCTGACTGGCGGTGGTCTGCGGTTCGGGCGTGAGGCTCACCCGCGCAGTGTAGGCGCGTCTACCCGTGCCGCCTGAGCTGTCACTTCATCAGTATCAGGTCTGAATCCCTGCACCAGAACCAGATAGCACTGGACCATCCTGGAATGCGGCACGCCTGAGAACATTCTTTTTCGCCGTTATCCCGTATTCTTGAGGGATGCTGATTCTCGAAGGGAAATATGTGGTGCAGCCGAACAAGAAACTGGCGATCTACGCCGAGGGCAAAACGCTGCCCGCCGGGACGCTGGAGAGCGATATTGAGGCGTTACAGAAGAAGTGCCAGGGCGAGGGCCGCTGCGACGTGCAGGTCAATACCCAGCACGGCATCATGCGCGGCACGTTGATCGAGAAAAAGCCCTACAAGTTCAGCGGCTGGCACTTCGAGGGCCATCTGGCCTTCCCACCCAAAGCCTGAGCCATCAGCGACAGAAGTCATAGAAAGTGCCGCGCCATCTCCGATCTACACGGAATGGCGCGGCGCTTTTCTATGATTTTTTATAAGCACGGGTCAGCTCGTGACCACCTCGCCCCATCTTCCCAGCACCAGATAGATGATCCAGCCAGTCACGGCCACGTACAGCCACACCGGCACCGTCCAGCGCACCCAGGCGCGGTGGCGGTTAAAGAACGGCAGGGCGGCGGGAGCCTCGATGTTGTCCAGATTCCCGGCCCGTTTCAGGCCGTTCCAGGCATTCCACAGTGCCACCAGTGCCAGCGGCACATTGGCGGCGGCCAGGATGATGTGGCTGATCAGCAGCGCGAAATACGCGGGTTTCCATGCGGGCGGCCCGGTAAAGACCTTCTCGTAGCCCAGGCCCAGGCGGGTCAGGTACAGCACCAGAAACACGGTTGCCAGCGCACTGGCCGTGAGCATGGCGCGCATGTGCAGCACGCGCCGGCCCGTGCGAATGAAGTACACGCCCGTACACAGGGCGATCCCGCTCAGAACGATCATAATGACCGCCCACTCGTTGATGATTGCTGCCATATCGCCGGGCAGTCTAGGGCCGGGGCGGGGGGCAGGATGGCCCGGAGGAGTCAGGGAAGATCAAGTGTGATCGCGTCAACGCTGTCCGCTGGCCCGTCCGGGTTTTGCAGCGCCCATTCCCCACCGGGGGACAATCCGCCGCCCCGCCACGCGGGTAGAATGCGCTCTGTCATTCGCCGTCCGGTTTCTGGCCGCCATGTGCGGCACAACGACTGGGCGACAAGGGAAGAGGTGAGGACTTGAGCAGAACGCTGACTGCCCCGCGCACGCTGCCGGGGGTTTGGTTGCCCCGGCTGGCCTGGGGGGCGCTGGCCTACAACGTACTGGTGATCCTGTGGGGCGCGGTGGTGCGCCTGACCGGGGCCGGAGCCGGGTGCGGGGACCACTGGCCGCTGTGCAACGGCGTGGTGGTGCCGCAAAGCCCCACGCTGCACACAGTGATCGAATTCAGCCACCGCCTGACCAGTGGGGCCAGCGGCCTGCTGGCGATTGCGCTGGTGGCGCTGGCCTACGCGGTCACGCGTCCCGGCCACCCCGCCCGCTTCGGCGCGGTGCTGAGCCTGGGCCTGATCATTCTGGAAGGGCTGGTGGGCGGCGTGCAGGTGCTGCTGGGCCTGACCGCGCAGAGTACCGATCCAGCGCGCGGCTTCGTGCAGGGCATTCACCTGGCCAATACCTTCCTGCTGCTGGGGGCACTGCTGCTGACTGCACTGTGGGCTTCCGGCGGGCCGCGCCTGCGTTTGCGTGGACAGGGACTGGCCGGGCTGTGGAGCTTCACGGGGCTGGTGCTGGTGCTGGTGCTGGGCATGGCCGGGGCGGTGACGGCGCTGGGCGATCTGCTGTTCCTCCCTGCCGACGGCACGCCACTCGACACCGTGCGGCGCGACTTCGCGGCCAGCGCAGGCGTGATCGAGAACCTGCGGATCGTCCACCCCATGCTGGCGGTCCTCACGGCAGCCTTTCTGGTGTGGCTGGGCCTGTTCCTGCGCCGTGAACGCCCCTCGCTGGAGGTGGGCCGTTGGAGCGTGCTGATGTGGAGCGTGCTGGGACTCCAGATGGTGGCCGGATTCGCCAACGTGGCGCTGAAAGCCCCCGCCTGGATGCAACTGGTGCATCTGCTGCTGGCCTGCGCCCTATGGCTGGCCGCCGTGATGCTGAGTTACCGCGCCCTGACCGCGCTGCGGGCCTCGCGCTCGGCCCCGTCTGGGGTGGCCGCATGACCACCACCGGATTGCGGGGAGGCGTGGCGCGGGCCACCTGGCGCGATTACCTGTCGCTGACCAAGCCCAAGGTGATCTCCTTGCTGCTGTGGACTACCATCACGGCCATGTTCATGGCGGCGCGCGGGTGGCCGGGGTTATGGCTGCTGGTCGTGGTGGGCGTGGCCGGATTCATGTCTGCCGGATCGGCGGGCGTGTTCAACATGATCCTTGACCGTGACATCGACCTCAAGATGGCCCGCACAGCCAAACGCCCCACCACCAGCGGCCTGATCAGCTCGCGCGACGCGGCCATTTTCGGGACCACCTTGCAGGTGCTGTCGTTCGTGATGCTGTGGGTCTGGGGTTCGCCGCTGGCCGCGTGGATGAGTCTGGCGGGCTTCGTGACCTACGTGGTCATCTACACCATGCTGCTCAAGCGCCACACCTGGCACAACATCGTGCTGGGCGGGGCCGCCGGGTGCTTTCCGCCGCTGGTGGGCTGGGCCGCCGTCACGGGCGACCTGAACCTGTTCGCGTGGTTCCTGTTCGCCATCATCTTTTTCTGGACCCCGGTGCATTTCTGGGCACTGGCGCTAATGATCAAAGACGAGTACCGCGAGGTGGGCATTCCCATGCTGCCGGTGGTCCACGGCGACAAACTGACCGTGGCGCAGATCGGCCTGTACGCCATCTACACCGTGGTGCTGTCGCTGATGCCGATCCTTTTACATGAGGTCGGCGTGATCTACGGCCTCAGCGCGGCGGCGCTGGGCGTGTGGTTGCTGGTTCTCTCGTGGCGGCTGTACAAGCATGTGTTTGCAGGGAACAAGATCGAGCGCAGGGTGGCCGTGCCGCTGTACCTGTACTCGATGCTGTATCTGGCCATTCTGTTCGTGATGGGCGCGGTGGACCGGATCGTCTTCGCGCATCTGGGTTGAGGCCCGGATTGCGGGAGGGAAAAGGACGGGACACAGCGGGCGCGGCAGTTCGCCCCAGCGGCGCGGCAAAGGACACTTGCCCGCCCTGATTTCTGCTTAGATGGGGCCAACGCTTGACCGTTCGGTAAGTCCCGCCCATTTCAAGTGGACGGGAGCGCGGCAGAAATGGCCCAATCTGCCGCGTGAGGCGTTAAACTGCCAGGGATTCACATACAGGGGAACATGGGCCACAAGACTCACAGCGGCAGGACCCGGAGCATCAGGGCCGGAACACAGGGTTCAGAGACACAGGATTCAGGGCACAGCATAAGGAGCGGAAGTTGAATACCATACACCGTCACAGCGGCCAGTCTCAGGGGACGCCCCCGCCACATGGGCGGCTCTCACATCACAAGCTGCGGCGCACGCTTGGGACCGCTCTTGCGGCAGTTCTGGGCGTCACGCTCCTCAGCGGGTGCGGCTCACAACAGCTCCTCTCGATTGGCGATCTGTCCTCGGGCTACAACCGCGAAGTCCTCTTCATGAGCATCTTCGCCATCGCCCTGTCGATCATTATTTTCGTGGGCGTGTCCTACGCGCTGTTCTTTACCGTCAACAAGTTCCGCGAGGACAAGAACACCGCAGAGCCGGCACAGTTCCACGGCAACAACCGCCTGGAAATCATTCTGGTGGTGGTGCCGGTGATCATCGTGATGTTCCTGGCGATCCTGACCGTGCGCAGCATGGCGATCCTCAACCCCGTCGCCGATACGTCCACCAAGATCGATGTGCTGGGCCGTCAGTTCTGGTGGAACTTCTCGTACCCCGAGACCAAGGCGGACGCGGGCGGCACGGTTGCCAACGGCAACGAGATGATCATGCCCACCAAGCAGGACGTGGCGCTGACCATCACCAGCGGCGACGTAATCCACGGCTTCTGGGCACCAAACGTGGGCGGGCAGCGCGCCGCCATGCCCGCCACCCTCAAGACCTGGAACGTGGACACGGACCGTGCGGGCGTGTACCAGGGCAACTGCTCGCAACTGTGCGGCGGCAGCCACGCCAACATGCGTTACAAGGTCATCGCGCTGGATCAGGAGCGCTACAACACCTTCCTGGCCGCCGCCAAGGCGTACCGCGCCCCCGAACCTGCCGCAGACAGCCCCGAGGCACGCGGCTACGAGACCTTCATGAAAGGCAAGTCTGAGACCGGCGCGCTGGCCTGCGCCGCCTGCCACCGCGTGCAGGGCACCACCGCTGCCGGCGCGGCTGGCCCGGACCTGAGTTTCTTCGGCACCCGCCGCACGCTGGGCGCGGGCAAGTGGGAAGCCATGACCCCGGAACACTGGGAAGCCCCCGACGCCAAAGCCGAGCTGCACGCCTGGATCAAGCACAGCCCCCTGGTCAAGCCCGGCAGCCTGATGCCCACCTACGACGGCAGCGAGTATCTGGCCGCTGGCAAGAAGGTCAAGGGCGGCGTGCTGACCGACGCCGAGATCGACGATGTGGCCGCCTACCTGCGCAGCCTGAAGCTGCCTGAAGAGGCCAACTACTGGAACGACACGCCCGTCTACGGTTCATCGGACGCGGCTGAGAATGCTCCCGCCGAGACCGCCAAGACCTCTAGTCCCACACCGGGAGGCAACCAGTGACCATTCAGGCCCCACAACAGGTTCCCAGTCACGCACCCTCTGCCCGGCCCAGCGCCTGGGAAGTCCTCAAGGACTACATGATGACCACCGATCATAAAAAGATCGGGACGCTGTACATCCTCACCAGCCTGATCGGTTTCGCCATCGCGGGCTTTCTAGCCGTCGCCATCCGCATTCAACTGGCGGTGCCGGACAACACCTTCCTAGTGGGCAACACCTACAACCAGGTGCTGACCCTGCACGCCGCACTGATGATCTTCTTCTTCCTGATCCCGATTGGCCTGTTCGGCTTCGGCAACTGGTTCCTGCCGCTGCAACTGGGCGTGCGGGACGTGGCGCTGCCACGCGTCAACACGTTTGCGGTGTGGCTGTTCATCTTCTCCCTCATTCTGGTCATCACGGGCCTCGCCAACGGCGGCGCACCCGGCGTCGGCTGGACCTTCTATTACCCGCTGAGCGTGGACGCCAACCAGACCGGCGTGGCCGTGCTGATGGTGGCGCTGACCCTCAACGGCATCGCCTCCTTGCTGGGTAGTGCCAACTTCGCGGCCACGATTGTCAACATGCGCGCCCCCGGCATGAGCCTGTGGAAGATGCCCATCTTTGTGTGGGCCATCTTCTCCACCTCAATCCTCCAGCTCATCTCGCTGGGCGGTCTGACGGCGGCGGCGCTGGTCACGTTCCTGGAACTCAAGCTGGGCCTGAGCATGTTCAACCCCGGCATTGGCGGCGTTCCGGTGATGTTCCAGCAGTTCTTCTGGTTCTACTCTCACCCCGCCGTGTACGTCATGCTGCTGCCCTACCTGGGCATCGGCGCGGAAGTCGCCTCGACGATGGCGCGTAAGCCGCTGTTCGGCTACCGCGTAATGGTCTACTCGCTGCTGGGCATCGTGCTGGTCAGTCTGCTGGTGTGGGCGCACCACATGTTCGCCGTGGGCCTGCCCGAATCGTGGCAGATCGCCTTCATGATCGCCACGCTGATCGTCGCCATCCCCACCGGGGTCAAGATCTTCAACCTGATCGGCACGCTGTACGGCGGGCGCATCATCATGAAGACCCCCACCTACTGGCTGATCGGCTTCATCTTCAACTTCCTGATCGGCGGCATCACCGGCGTGGCGCTGGGCATGATTCCCTTTGACTATCAGGTGACCATGTCGTACTTCGTGGTGGCGCACTTCCACAACGTCATGATGTTTGGCACGGCGTTCCTGGCGATGGCGGGCCTGTACTACTGGTGGCCCAAGATGACCGGGCGCTTCATGGACGAGCGCTTAGGCATGTGGCACTTCTGGCTGTTCATGGTCGGCTCGTGGATGACCTTCTTGCCCCAGTACATCCTGGGTCTGCTGGGCATGCCCCGCCGCTACTACACCTACCCCGCAGGCAACTTCGCCTGGACCGAACTGAACTTCATCTCCACGCTGGGCGCGCTGACGCTGCTGGCAGGCGGAATAGTGTGGTTCTGGAACATCTACATCACCTTCAAAAAGCCCATCACCGCGTCCAACAACCCCTGGGGCGGCTACACGCTGGAGTGGACCTCCTCCAGCCCCCCCGCCGCGTACAACTTTGCCCACGAATTCCCCACCACCTTCCCCACCGAGCGCCCGCTGTACGACTGGGAGAAGAACGGCGACACCCTGACCCCGGTGGATCCCAAGACCATCCACCTGCCGCAGGACAGCATCTGGCCCTTTATTACCGCCGTGGGTATCCTGCTGATGGGCTACGGCCTGAGCTTCGGCTGGTTTACCAACTACACGCCCACCGGTGGCCTGCAACCCTTCTTTGAAGCCTCTGCCGGACACGTCTTCGCCAGTCTGGTGCTGTATGTCAGCTTCCCGGTGTTCCTGTACGGTCTGTTCAAGTGGGCCGGAACGCGCGAGTATGCCGTGCCCGTCGCCCACCATCACCTGACCAAGTACGACAACGGCTTCATGGGCATGGCGTGGTTCATCATCTCCGAAATCGGGCTGTTCGGCGTGCTGATCGCCGGGTACGTGTACCTGCGTGTCAGCGGTCACGCCGAGCCGCCTGCCCTGCGCCCCAACGTCTGGCTGGCCGCACTGAACACCCTGATCCTAGTGTCCTCCTCCTTCGTGCTGCACCGCGCCGAGCAGGACAACCACCACGGCAAGCTCACGCGCTTCCGCCTGGGCCTGTTCATCACCCTGCTGATGGGCGCGGCGTTCATGCTGTTCCAGATCTACGAATTCTCGCTGTTCGGCGCGGAAAGCGACTGGAAGCAGAACCTGTGGCAGGCATGCTTCTTCATCATCGTCGGTCTGCACGGTCTGCACATCATCATCGGCGGCATCGGCGTGGCCCTGCCCTACTACCAGGCCATGACCGGCAAGATGGACAAGTACAACCACGGTTCCATCACTCCGGCCAGCATGTACTGGCACCTGGTGGACGTGGTGTGGCTGCTGATCGTGGCGATCTTCTACGCCTGGTAGACGGGTTGGAGAAAGCTGAGCAGCACAGCGTTATAGACAGAAGAGAGGCGGGAATGGCAGAGATGCTTTCCCGCCTCTCTTTTTGTCATGGGGACACCCGCCCACGGCAAACGCCCTAGCCTGAACGCATGAAATGGTTGACGGGCATTCTGCTGGTGGTTGCGGCGATTCTGGGTGGACTGCTCTTTGCACGGCAGGCCAGCCCCAGCGTGACAGGCGGCGAGGCGCTGGACAATCCGGTGACGTTGCCCGCCCTGAAACTGGTGGATGACCGGGGCACAGCGACGACGCTGGCGCACGGCGACGGACGAATGCGGCTGGTCTTCTACGGCTTCGTGCGCTGCCCGGACGTGTGCCCGGCGACGCTGGCGAGCCTGAAGAACAGCTACGAAATGCTGAAGCCGGAGCAGCAGAAAGACCTTCAGATTCAGTTCATTACCGTGGACCCCGCCTTTGACACCCCGAAAGTGGTCCGCGCCTACCTGGACCGCTTTGATCCCGCCTTCACCGGGTTGACAGGCCAGGCCGACACCATCGACGAGGCGGCCAGAGACATGTTCGTGGCGAACGTCAAGCCGCAGCCGACAATGGTGATGGACCACAGCGCCCATACCGCCCCGGCTTCCGGGCAGGGTGCGAGCAACGCTGAGGCCGCTGGAGCCGGGGCCAGCGAGGCCGCCCGTATCCACGGCGATCAGGTCAGCGTGGTGAACACGCAGGGTCAGTTCGTGCGCGTGTATACCAATTCGGAAGTGATCGGCGGCGAGTTGCAGAAGGATTTGCCCGGATTAATTCGGATGTATGGCGGCGGCTGAAAATAACTTGAGGCCAGAAAGAACCGCCCCGACACTGGCCGGGGCGGTTCTTTGCTTGAGGTTCAGCTTTAGCTGCGGCTGCCCCCGAACAGGCGCAGGATGAACAGGAACATATTGATGAAGTCCAGGTACAGGCGTAGCGCTCCGTTGATGGCGGCGCGTTCGGCCTGCTCGCCCTCGATGCCGCTGAGGGCCATATTCCGCAACATCTGCGTATCATAGGCGGTCAGGCCCGCGAACAGCAGCACGCCGATGACGCTGATGCCGAAGCTCAGGGCGCTGCTGGCGACGAAGATGTTCACGATCATGGCGATGATCAGGCCGATCAGGGCAAACATGAAAAAGCGGCCCATCGCGCTCAGGTCCTTCTTGATCACGTAACCCACTACGCTCATGGCCCCGAAGGTTCCGGCGGTGGTGGCAAAGGCACTGATGACGGCGGTGGGGCTGTAGGCGAAAAGCAGGGCGCTGAAGGTCAGGCCGGTCAGGGCGGCGTAGGCGATGAACAGCATTCCGGCCACCGTGCTGCTCAGGCGGTTGGCGAAGATGCTCAGGCCGAAAACCAGACCCAGTTGGACCAGCAGCAGCGGCATTCGAATCTGCATGATCTGGTAGGCGAAGGCTTCGTTCTGGGCGGTGAGAAAGGCGATTCCGGCAGTCAGGGCCAGCCCGGCGGCCATCCACGAATACGTGCGGGCCATGAACGTGCGGACAATTTCTGCCGTTCGGGCCTGCGATTGGGGCATGGGATAGGTCTGCATACGTTCCATGATACGAGACGCGGCTAAGAAGAGTTCCCGGTTTCACAGCACCGATCTTGAACGCCCCTTGACCCAGGTCATGGCTGTGCCCAGCGCCGTCTGCCACACTCCAGACATGACCCATATCATCACCAGTCCGTGTATCGGCACCAAGGATCAGGCCTGCACCGAGGTCTGCCCGGTGGAGTGCATCTACGACGCCGGAGAGATGTACCTGATCCACCCCGACGAGTGCATCGACTGCGGCGCGTGCGTGCCCGCCTGCCCCGTCAGCGCCATCTTCCCCGAGGAGGATGTGCCCGCCGGAGAGGAGTCCTTCATCGCCCGCAATTACGAGTTCTTCGGGGTCTGAGGCCATGACGACGCTGTCTGTGCTGTCCGGCATCAACATTCTGCTGGTGGGCCTGTGGGTAGGCATGTACCTGTTCACCACCTTCGTGGTCAGCCCGGCGTTCACCGAACTGTTCCCGGATGCGGAGGTGCGCCGCAGCCACCGCCGACTGGTGGGGCGGCATTACGCGCGGGTCAATGGCCCACTGACTGCCGTGCTGGGCGGGGTGGCGCTGATCATGATCTTCACGGGCGGCGCGGCCCCAGTTTTGTGGGCCGAACTGCTGCTGCTGGCGCTGATCGGCGGAACGGTGGCGCTGCATGTCCGGCGGGCCTCGGTGGCGGGCGCAACCGTGCCCGGCTGGATCACCAACGTGACGCTGGGGGCCAGCGTGCTGCTGTGCGTCGCCGCCGTGGGGGCCGCATGACCGTCCCTTCATCTGGGCCAATGCTGCTGACCGCCGAGGGCGACACGCTGTTCTCGCGGATCGGGGAGGAGCGTCTGCGGGCGCTGCTGTGGGGCTTCTACGCCGAAGTCGTGAAGGACGAGTTGCTGGGACCGGTGTTCAGGCAACGCGTCGGGCCGTTTCCGGGGGCCGGGTGGCCAGTGCATATCGCGCGGCTGGAAGGCTTCTGGCGGGCGGTCACGGGCGGCCCCAGCGCCTACCGGGGACAGCCCGGCCCAGCCCACAGCAATCTGGGCGCACAGGCGGCCCACTTTGACCGCTGGCTAGCGCTGTGGGAAACCGCGCTGGCCGAACATCTCAACCCGCCGGAAGCACAGGCCCTGCTGGTGATGGCGTCGCGGATGCGGGTATCGCTGCAACGCTTCGCACTGGCCGGAGCCTCTTTACAGGGAGAAACATCATGACCACCGAACACACAGACATTCAACGCGCCGCACCTCCGCAGGTTCTGACCGCCACCCCGCACGGACGGTCATTGCTGTTCACGCTGGAGACCGGGCAGGGCATCCCGCCCCACCGTCACCCCGGCGCACAGGCCATTCTTGCCGTCCTATCAGGCGAGATCGAGGTCCGGGCGCAGGCCACGCAGACCCTGAAGGCAGGCGAGGTGGCAGTCCATGACGGCAACGAACAGATCAGTCTGCTGGCCCTTCAGCCGGGACAGGTGCTGGTGACGTTGCTGGGCGGCTAAAGCGTGGCACCATAGACCTCTGTGACTCCCGAACGCGCCCTGGCCCTCCTGCGTCACGTCCCCATCTTTCAGGGCGCGCAGGAGGCCGATCTGTTGCCACTGGCCGAACGGGGCCACTTCTTGGGGCTGATGCGTGGGCGACACCTGTTTCAGGCTGGACAGACCGTGGAGTCGCTGTATGTCGTCGCCAGTGGCAGCGTGCGGGTGTACCGGCTGGCGCGCGGCGGACGGCGCGAGCTGACCCTACATGTGGAGGGGCCGCGACAGTTGGTCGCCGGAATTGCCGCCTTCCAGAGCCGGGCGGTCTATCCGGCGCATGCCCAGGCCCTCCAGAGTCCCACCGAGGTGCTGGCCCTGCCGGTGGAGGCGGTGCGGCAGGCCGTATTCAATACGCCGACGCTGGCGCAGGCGGTAATTGCCTATTTTGCGCGGCGGCAGGCCGAGTTGCTGGGGCGGCTGGACAGTCTGGTCTTCAGCGAGCTGGGCGAACGGCTGGCTGCCTACCTGCTGGACCACGCTGCCGAAACCCCGCACGCGCTGCCCACCAATTCGGAACTGGCCGCGCTGCTGGGCACCGTGCCGGAAATCATCAGCCGCAAGCTGGGCGAGTTCTACCGGCTGGGCCTGATCGTGCTGGAACGGCGCACGGTGCGGGTCTGTGACGTGGCAGAACTGGCGCGGCTGGCGGGCCACACGGTGACAGCGGAGGACGCAGCAAGGGAGGCAGGGCGCTAGGGTCTCCCCCACCGCCCCGCCTCTTCGTTCTTCCCAACTCCTGTTTTTAGACTGCTGCGCTCAGTTGCCGCCCTGGCCGATCCGTTCGCTCTGGAGACGGCCCTTGCCCGCTGCGTCGTCCAGCTTGATGGCCCCGTGCTGACGCATCAGGCTCAGGGCCTCGTCGGCGCGGGCCGTGCTGGCGTCGCGGGCGATCACGATGACGTGGCCGTCGCTGATGCCGGCGTTGAAGCGCTCAGCCTGCACCGGGGGCACGCCCATGCGGCGCAGCAGCGTCACGTAATCGCCGCTGTCACTGCCCGACAGCGCGCCGAACAGGCCGCCCAACGTCAGACCGCCAATCGCGCCGTACATGATGCCCAGCAGCCCACCTTCCTGATAGATGCGGGTAACGGGGAAGACCAGGATCAGTAGCCAGATGGGAACAGTCAGGGTCAGACTCGCCAGCACCCCCATCAACCCGCCCCGGATGACGGCTGCCGATCCAGCGGGCGCGCCCTCCTCCGGGCTGACCCCCGTGGACTGCGCCAGATCTTCCTCGGCCACGGCGTCACTCAGGGCAAAGCCCAGGTGATCGCGATCAAAACCACGGGATTTCAGGGCTTCCAGCACAACCTTGGCCTGACCCGGCTCACGAAAGAGGGCAACGACGCTTTCCATACCTGCATTTTTACCACGTACAGGGAGAAAAAGGGAGGGACAGGGGGGAAACAATCCTTTAGAACTTCGGGTGCTAGGGGATACTGAGCCGAGAAAAGCGGAAACTCGGGTATGCCTACCAACGAGCTTCCGCTGGTTCAATCTACCGTCGAAGACCTGTTTTTACTCGTGTACGTCTACATTGATGATTACTTGAAGGCCGCTGAGGTCAGCGGCCTGTTCACACTCCCCAGGGAGCCGCATCAAAAAGGCACCTACGCCGAGATCATGACGATTGCGCTGGTTGGCGAACTCCTGGGTCAGCCATCACAGCAAAAATGGCTCGCACAGGTCCGCTTCACCTACCGTCAGCTTTTTCCCTGCCTCCCGGACCGC
>NZ_MSTI01000151.1 GCF_001949125.1 Deinococcus marmoris | reverse complement strand
CGGTTCGCTGAACCGTGGCCTCATGGACACCCCAGTCCTGGCCGATGTGAAACAACGTGCGGTACTCGCGCCAGAACTCCAGCGTCATCAGGAGTTGCGCTCCCAAAGAGAGTGCAGGTGGCCGTCCAGATTTGACTTTGTTGGCATGGCGTTCTTGCAACACGGTCTCCATCTCTAGAAATGTTTCGGGGTACACACCAGTGCGACGGCGAAAACTCGTGCGATTTAGCTTCAGGGCCTGGTGATATTTTAGCGTGCCAACCATCCCCTACCCTAGCGCACGACTTTCGCAAGAGGTCTAATGGTGAGAACAGGCCGTGAAGCGGGAGCGCCGGGTGTGTTGGACATACAAAACCTCTAGAATTGGACCTTGAAAGAGGACCAAAGAGGAAGTGGTTCAGAAGTGCTGGCTGACCATTCAGAGTGTTTGCAGACTCACAGCGCCAATCTCTTCAAGTCAACTGTGCAGTTGTTCACCGTCAACCTCGACGGTAAGCTTTTCGGGATAAAAACTAAACCAGTGCGGGATCATCAACGCGTCGCCCAGAGGCGTGGTCAGGCTCCAGGCGGCGTCGGCAATCCGCTGACCATCAACCACCACATGCCAGTGTTGCCCGTCGCCCTTGTAGGGACACTCCGATACCGTCTCGCTCTTGACCAGGAACCCTGGCCGGACGGCGTCTGGCGGCAGATAAAAGCGCGGTGCCAGCGATGTTTCAAAGAGCATTGCCGGGGCCAACGTCTCCGCGATCTGCGTGTCCCCCACACGAACCAGCACATGACGGGACGTTCGCTGGACATCGACGCGCTGGTAAGGATCACGCGGGTGGGCGTAGCCAAGGTCATCTTCGAGGTACCAGGCGTCCACCTTCTTCAAGTCAAAAAAGACGAGATCTTGAAGCGGGGCCGCCGCTGGCGGGGGTGCATCGATGGATTGGGCGACGGCGTCAGTCCCGCTGTGGGCGGTGTTCAGGGACCATGAGCGAAGCGGGCCTATCCTTGCCCCCTGCGAACTCGCCCCAGGCGTGAGCAGGTCGCGCCGAACGTCTGACCACGGCGCACACAGGCGCATCATCTGCCCAGTCTCGTGCAGGGCGACCACGTTGCGGCTGTCGACAATCGTCTCGCCGCCGGAAACGACCCGGAAGCGTTTTGGAAAGGATTCCCAGAAGAGGAGCGGCCTGACCGGTGGATCAACGTCGAAGTGTCCAGACGGCTGCTCGCTGAAGGGGCCAGTTCCCAGAGTTAGTGCCATGTTCAGTCTCCAAAAGTGAGGTGAAGGGGTAGGTTCCCGCGATCATCGCGCCTCTTCTCGACGACAATCCGCTGGACCGTCAGGAACAAACCGTGAGTTGGATTTACGAACGTCTCCGCCAAAGGGTCAGTGGATAAGGCGGGTCCTGCTGAGCATCAGGGGTTTCCCGGACAGTCTGACCGCGCTTCAGCGTCCCAGGCTCCTTCGGACAAAGGCTTCGTAGCTGGTGGGTGGGCGGCCCAAGACCCAGCCCAGCACATTCGGGCTGCCGGTGAGTCCATGCCGCGAGTAGTAGAGGAACATCCGTTCCAGCGAATCCGACCCGTAGGCCTCCAGCGGAGTGCTGCGCGGCATCCTGGCGGTCACGGACGCAAAGGGGAGCTGCTGCACCTCGATGGTTTTGCCTGCCACTTTGCCAATGATCCCGGCCATCTCCCGCTGACTGAGCGGCTGATCACCCACCAGATCGTAAGCGGCCCGCAGGTGGGTGTCCTCGCCCAGCACCTTCACGGCCACCTCGGCCACATCCTGCAAATCCACCACCGACATCGGCTGATCCGGCGACCAGGGCAGGGCCATCTTTCCGCTCTGGACGGCCTGCTGCGGCGGCGACATGAACATGGTGGGGTTCAAGACGGTATACGGCACCCCAGAATCCACCAGGTACTCCTGCACCAGCAGTTTGTTCCAGTGGTGGCGCAAACTGGAGAGGTAGGGCTGCAACACCGAGAAAAAGACAAACTGCCCCACCTGATGTTCGCTGGCCAGATCGATCATGGCCTGACCGATGGCGAGTTCGCGGGGATGTTCGGGCGGCCCGATATGAAACACCTGGGTCACGCCCTCAAAAGCCGCGCCGAGCTGATCGGGGTTCAGCAAGTCGCCCACCACGATGTCGGCAGCGCCGAGGGTTTCAAGCTTGCCGCGATCCTTCTCGCTGTGGACAAAGGCGCGAACCGAGCGTTTGGCCTTGAGCAAAGCAGAAACAACAGCGGTACCGACGTGGCCACTGGCCGAAGTGACGAGAATCATAAAGAACTCCTGGAATACGCTTTGAAGCCGTTCTGGTAGAGATTGCGAGATTTTGATGACTGATCAAACTTGCCTGGCTTGATAGAGCAGCCAGTGCAGCACAGCCCGGGGGGAGCGGATAGATCCCGCGCGGGCGTGTCGTCGCGAGCGGCTCCCCGCGAGGACGCCCCTTCTGCGTTCTGCCTGAGAAGGTGTCAGGATGGCTGCGGCACTCTTCCACAGCCATTTGACGAACGCTTCACCTGAAGTGCTAGGCGTGCTTGAGCAGTTCGGTACGGTACTTGGGTGCGAGTTCAGCAGATTTCTTCTTGAACGCCGCTTTCTCGGCCTCGCTCATTTCGGGCGCGGGCGTCGTGCGGGTTGCCACTGGCGTACCGATCGCCTCAAAAAATTCCTCCTGGCCAGACGGCGCACACACGCACAGCAGCCGCACCTGGGCGTCGGTCTTGTTGGTAAAGACGTGTGGGGCGTTGGCCGGGATGTTGACGGTTTCGCCCGCTCTGGCCACACTGGTCTGCCCCCGAAAGGTCAGCTCAACCTCGCCTTCCAGAATACTGAACATCTCCTCGAAGTCGTGGCGATGGGGGCCGGGACCGCCGCCCGGCGGGATCAGCATATCGATCATGGTGTATTTGCCACCAGTTTCCTGGCCTGAAACCAGGATGGTGTAGGTATCGCCCACAATGGCCAGGTGCGTCAGGCCCTGATCGGTCTCGGGTTTGGCGACGGTGAGCGAGCGGCTCAGGTCGTCGTCGGGAATCGTGGAACTGCTGTCGGGCTTGGTCATGACGGGCCTCCTGAATGGGGTGAATGGGCAACGGACGGGGGCGGCGGTCAGGTCGTCAAGTTCTGGACATACCGCACCACCTCCTCCGGGCGCTCCTCGGGAATGAAGTGGCCGCAGCCGGGCAGCACCTCACCGGTGACCTGCGTGGCAACGCGCTCCACCATCTCGCGCACCTGACCACCCAGACCTTTCTCACCGCCCAAGGCCACCACCGGAACCTGAACTTTCTGGCGGCTCAGCGGCGCAGTCTGCTGCTGGGTGACGAAGCTGGCCCGGTAGACCCCCAGCGCCCCCAGCACGCCCCGCGCCCCACTGAAGGTTCGCAGGTACTCGTCCACCGCTCGCGGCTCGATGGCTCCCGGTGTGGCGCTGGAATGCTCGTAAAACCAGCTCAGGAACGCCCGCTCATTGCCCACGATCAGGCGTTCGGGGATACCGGGGGCCAGCGCCAGCGTCCACCACCACAACCCGCCGCTGCCCGCGATCTGGGGCGTGTAGGCGATCAACTTCGTCAACACCTCGGCGAGCATCACCGGTTCGTCGAGGTACAGCAGACCCGCAATCTCGTCGGGGTACGCGGCGGCCCACAGCAGGGCGGGCGGCGCGCCCATATCGTGCGCCGCCACGATCAGCGGACGCCCGGCCCCAAAGCCAAGCTGTTTCACCAGGGTGCGGAATTCCTCGGCCAGGGCCTGTCCGTCGTAGCCCTCCGTCTCAGCGGGCTTGTCCGAGTCGCCGTAGCCGCGCATGTCCGGGGCCAGCACAGCGTATCCGGCCTCGGCCAGCAGCGCCATCACCTTGCGCCAGGTGTAAGACGTTCCCAGGAAGCCGTGCCACAGCAGCACCGGCGCGCCGCTCGGATTTCCACCCAGGCGGTAGTGCAGGCGCACCCCGTCCACCGTGGCCGTTTGACTGGGGAAGCCCGGAATCTGTGCCGCTGGTGTCGTCATACTGAACTCCTTTCCGGGTGCGCCCCCGCGTGGCCAGCCCACCGGCTGAGATTCCGCCAGGTCAAGTCCCTGTCTGGGGTCGCGCCCTCGCTCGTTGCGGCCTGAGCTGGCTGATGGCATCGTTCTCCTTTCTCAGCATGGACGCAGGTGGCGGTCTGTACGGATGAGGCCGCCAATTTGTGCAGCAGACCGTTAATCGGCGGGCTGCATCATTGGTGCAGTACTGGTCAGAAGTTTGACCAGTTCGGAGCCTGCTGGGCTGCTCCAGTCCTGAACCAACTCGGCGATTACAGTGTTGGTGGTGGTCAGCACGACGCCTTCCCGCTCCATGCGGCGGCGCGACAGCTCTTCCTGATCAGGGTAGGTTGAGCCCGACGCATCGAGGACCGCCTGCACGGCGAACCCGCTTTGCACCGCGTTGATGCTGGGAAAGATCAGGCAGATATCCGTGGTGACGCCGCCCATGATCAGGTTGTGGCGTCCCGTGGCCTTAACCGCCGCCTCGAACGCCGGATCCGTCCAGGCATTCACGATGCCCGCCCGCTTGACGCGGCGCTCGTAGGCTTCTGGCAGGATGTGCTGAAGCCGAGGAGCCAGAGGCCCCTGGATGTGGTCTTCCTGGCTGGTGGTCAGCACCACCGGCAGGTTGAGGGCCTTGGCCGCCTTGGACAGCAAGACGGCGTTGCGAAGCGCCTCGTCAGACGACATGGTGCGGATTAGTTGCAGGGTGCCGACCTGATAATCGATCAACACCAGGGCGGTGGTTTCAGGGGTGAACAGGTTGGCGATATTGGACATGACGACTCCTCATTGCGGTGAGAGGCGAGTGACCGGAGTCTTCAAGGGGTCGCGGCGGTCTGCTGGGCGAGCGCCGGGTAATCGGTATAGCCCCGAGGACCCTCGCCGTAAAACGTGGCCGGATCAGGGGTGTTGAGCGGCGCGTTCGCGCGGTAGCGCTCGACCAGATCGGGGTTGGCGATGTACGGCACGCCGAAGGACACCAGATCGGCCTGCTTTGCCTCCAGCGCCGCGTTCGCCCTGGCCCCGTCAAAGCCGCCGTTGACGATCAACGGCACACCCACCATCGGGCCGAAGGTCTGGGCCACGTGTTTGATCTGAATCTTTCCGGATTCCAGGGTCTTGGCGTTGGGTTCGCACAGATGCAGGTAGCCGATCCCCAGGGCGTTCAGGGCGCGGATCACGTAGCCGAACGTCTCCAGACTGTCGCTGCTATGCATCCCATACAGCAAGCTCGACGGCGAGAGGCGCACCCCCACCCGGTCCGCCGACCACGCGCCGATCATGGCCTCGGTGGTTTCCAGCATCAGCCGGGCGCGGTTCGCCACGGAGCCGCCGTAGCGATCGGTGCGGGCGTTGCTGCCGTCCTGAAGGAACTGGTCTTGCAGGTAGCCGTTGGCCCCGTGCAGTTCGGTGCCGTCGAAGCCCGCCTCTCCGGCCCGCCGGGCCGCTTGCCCGAAGGTCTCAACGATGGCGGGAATCTCATCCGTTTCCAGGGCGCGCGGCACCGGGAAGCTGACCCGGCCCGAGGGCAGGAAGAAATCGCCGCTGGCCGCGATGGCCGACGGACCAACCGGCAACTCGCCGCCCCGGATACCCGGGTGCGAGACCCGTCCGCAGTGCCACAGCTGGTTGTAAATGCGCCCGCCCGCCGCGTGAACCGAGTCGGTGACGCGCCGCCAGCCCTCCACCTGATCCTGCCGCTGCATCCCCGGCGCACGGATGATGCCGTGCCCCTGGTCCGAGACCTGGGTGCATTCGGTGATGATCAGGCCTGCCGTGGCGCGCTGCGTGTAGTACTCGCGCATCAGATCGGTGGGGACGCCGTCCTCGGTGGCGCGGGTGCGGGTCATCGGGGACATCACCATGCGGTTGGGCAGGGCCAGGCCGTGCAGATCAAAGGAATCAAAAATGGTGGACATGTGTAACTCCGTTGAGTGGGGAGCGCAACCTGGCGGCCAGGATTTCTCAGGCCAGATTCGCTGGAGAGGGCGATGAATAAAGAACGGACGATTGGGTCTGGGCGCTGATTCCAGCCGCGCTCGGCTCAAACCATGAAGTGGCCGCCATCGACGTTGAGGATCTGTCCAGAGCTGAAGTCCGCGTCCGGCGAGGCCAGGAAGAACACCGGCCCCACCAGGTCCTCAGGAACCTCGTCACGGGCGATGGCGCGCCCCGCCCGCTGCGCCGCCAGCAACTCCTCTGGAAAGTGGTCACGCACGGCATTGATACCGGTCAGACCTGGGGTAATCACATTGACGGTGATGCCGTTGCCGCCGATCTCATGGGCCAGCGAACGGGAAAACCCGACCACGCCCGCCTTGGCCTCCACGTGGTGCGACTGGAGCTTGGTGCCGTCGAACACCGCCCCCGAGCCGAAGTTGACGGTCCGGCCCCAGGCGCGGGCCTTCATCAGCGGCAGGATGGCTTGGGTCATCAGGAAGGTGCCGGTCAGGTTAGTGTCAATGACCTGACGCCACTGCGTCCCGGTCATGTCTTTGGAGGCCACCACAGGGAAGAAGCCCGCGCAGTTGATTGGTGCGTCCACCCGTCCGAACTGGCTGCGCGCCGCCTCGGCCAGCCGGTCACAGTCAGAATCCGAGGTGGTCTCGGTAGCAACGGTCACGAGTTTGGCGGGGTCGCTCTGACCGTCACGCAGCTTGCTCAGCGCCCCGTCTTCGGTGTCGATCACAGTATCGCCGTTGCCCAGGAAGCGCTTGACCCATACGGAACCGATGCCGCCTGCCGCGCCTGTCATGACTACAACTCGGTCTGTGTTCATGGAACACTCCTGGATAAAACGAGGGTGGTCTGTGAAACGGGACGGCTCAGCGGATGAATAGGAGCGGGGGAGCCTTTGACTGTCTGGTGCTACAGGTGAGCGTCCAAAAAGAGCCTCCAGTGCCTCACACTCGGAGATGAAATGTTTAGCTTGGGCGGACCGAAGTCGCAAATCCCTCCCAACAGTTGGAAGCAACTTCAGTACAGTCTGACCGAGAGATGCAAGGATCAATCTAAGCGGATGGTATCATCCGTTTATCGATGCAAGGGTTTATCCTAATGAAAAGATGAAGGTGAATATGCCTGCAAAGCAGACCCAATTAGACCGTCCGGCCCAGCGCGCGGACGCGGTTCGCAATTACAACCGACTGCTTAACTCCGCCGCCGTCACCTTTCTGGGGGAGGGGCCCAGGGTGAGTATGCAGAGGATCGCGCAGGATGCGGGCGTGGGAATCGGGACGCTATACCGGCATTTTCCTGATCGCACCGCCTTGCTCGCTGCCTTGAGCAGCCGTGCCTACCGTGCGGTGCTGGACCTTGCCCTGACCTGTCAACGGACCGAACGAGACCCAGTTCAGGCTCTCCTCAACTTCCTGTTGGGGACCATCAGCCACCGGGATGTGCTGGTGTTGCCGCTGCACGGTGCACCAGCCGTCGCCTCTGAGGCCGATCTCCAGACCCGTCACGCCATCAGCGCGGTGCTGGACGAATTGTTGCGCGACGGTCAGGCCAGAGACCGTATCCGCACGGACGTGAACTCGACAGATATCATCGTTGCGGGCGCTTTGCTGGCGCAATCCCTGAGCAACCTGCCAGAGCATGAGGCGCTGGCACGGCGCTGCGCCCAGATCTTCATCGATGGGTTGAGACCGACAAGAACGCGCCTGACCGGGGAGCAGGTGACCCGGCAGCATTTGGAAGACGCCTGGAAGGAACGGTCCTGATTTCGCCATTTCGTCAGATGGGACTGTCGCTGCGCCGCCCCAAGACCGCTTGGGGGAGGGGAAGACAAGAGCAAAAACAGGAAGACGTTCTCGGGTGCCACCTCATCGCAGGACCAGACACGGCATGGACTTTCACACTGCGGGCCGCGACCTGCACCCGCAGTGGCCCGGCCTCACGCTTCAGTGCGCCGCCGAGGGCTCTTCTTCGGCAGATGCTGGCCTAACGCCCCAGGCGGGATTTCACCCGCCGCTGACCGCCAGGCTGGACTGGCGCAGACTGCGAGAAAGCAGTGGTGATACGGTGGACCCCGAAGGTGTCGCCGCGATTTGGTTGAGAACTTCGAACTGGTGCAGGACTTGTTGGGGGTGTGGATATGATTGACGGTGGCAAAGAGCAGTTGCGCCTGCAAATCGTGATCGCCAGTACCCGGCCTGGGCGGGTCGGCAAGCCGATTGGCGAGTGGATGGCTGCCGAAGCTCGGCAGTACGAGGGGTTTGAGGTGGAGGTGGCCGATCTGGCTGAGATCAATTTGCCCTTCTTCGACGAGTCGAACCACCCACGCTTTCAAAAATACGAGCATCAGCACACCAAAGATTGGAGCGCGCGCGTCGCGGCCTCCGACGCTTACGTGTTCGTGCAGCCGGAATACAACTACGGCATCAGCGCCCCGCTCAAGAATGCTCTGGATTACCTGGTGATGGAATGGAACCGCAAGCCTGCCGCGTTTGTGAGTTACGGCGGCGTGTCGGCGGGCCTGCGGGCAGCGCAGCACACCCGGCAGGTTTTAGCGGCGCTGAACATGATGCCCATCGCCGCCGCTGTCAGCATTCCTTTCGTGGGCAGCATGATGCATGACGGCGAGTTCCAGCCCAGCGACATCGTGCAGGCCAGCGTGGTGCCGATGCTCGATGAACTGCACCTCTGGGCGGCGGCCCTTCAGGACATGCGGCGCAAGGCAAGTTCAGTTGGCTGATCCGTCTGTTCCACCCCTGTTCAGCGGAGTGGGCCTGATGAATGTCTCCACCGCCTTGTCCACAGAATGGTTCCCCTGACCTACCGGAGTCGCCGCAGATCACCTCAAGTGGCCCGATATGAATGTTCAGCCAGGTAGCTTCCTGCTGCCCGGCGGTTAACTCAATGGTCAGGGCGTCTCAGAGGAGATTCTTGACACGGGTTAAATGGTGAATGCCTCTCTCACCACGCGCAATTCGCCGCCCCGATCCGTCGCCCTATAGCGTGCGCTGGTGACGCCTTTGGACGCCCTAACCTCTCCTGGCGTCCTTTTCCGTCCCCTCCGCCTTAACGCCCAATGAGAACGTTCAGGAGTCCCGATGACGATTCGCGCTTACCTCTATGACGTTGAAGGTCAGGACCACCCTGTCGATTTCGCGGGCAGTCTTCCCAGGTTAAGCGAGCAGCAGCTTCTCTGGATTGATGTGGTCAGCAGTGACGGGCAAGAGCTTGAACAGGTCGCCAGCGCCATTCACCTGGACCCAGACTCCCTTCAAGCGCTCCGCGCACCCCTGGAGCGTCCAGACCTCAATCAGTTCAAGGACTCTATTCAGGTGAATGTAACGGCTGTTGAACCGACGGAGCGAAGCGGTGTGCCGGATTTTACGCCCATTCCACTGGTGTTTCTTGCCGGAAAAAACTACCTGGTCACCGTCCATGCCGAGAAACTGCATTTTCTGGACAAACTCGCAGGACGCGTTCGCCGGGATGGAAATGCGGGCACGCTGACCAGCGCCGATCTTCTGGCTGTCCTGCTGGGCTGGCATCTGGAGAATTATTTTCAGGTGCTTGAGAATCTGGAAGAGGCGGTAGATGACCTGGACGCCGCAGTGCTCGAACGCCCACTCGACAAAGCATTTTTGAGCGAACTGGTCAGGTTGCGCCGCCGGGTGGGTCGCCTGCGGCGAACCCTGATCCCCCACCGCGAGGTGTTTTCTGGCCTCACGCGGCCCGAATTCTGGACGGTGGCTGGACAGGACGATCAGCCGCAGTTCGGCGCACTGGAAAGCCTGTTCGAACGGGCCGTCGATACCGCAGAGAACACCCGCGAGGTGGTGCTGGGCTCCTTTGACCTGTATACCGCCTGGAACAGCCATCAGACGAATGACGGGGTGCAGGTCCTCACGGTTGTGACGGTGGCGCTGGGGATCATCAGCGCGGTGGCTGGAATCATGGGGACCAACTTTGCGCTGGACTTCTTCAAATCTGGTCCGCTGGGGTTTTTCTGGATGCTGCTGGGGACAGCGCTGCTGATCATTGCTGCGCTGCTGCTGGCCCGGCGGCGGCACTGGGTTTGACGAACAGTTGAGGACCGTGAACCGGCCATGGCGGGCCGCGCGACACCTTCTGTAAAATCAGGTTTTACGGTCCCCAGCTCCTGAGCGCCGGGTCCAGAACCTGTTCCAGCTACACTGCGGTGTGCCAGTTCCACGCAAGACTGACCCGTCGATGTGGAGGCCCCTCATCTCTTTCGGGCTGGGTTGGGCCACCTTCCTTTTGTGGAGCAGGCTCCAGCGCAAGTGGAGTCGTCCGGTGGGCCGGGACCGACTGACTAGGGTCCTGAATCGCTCGGCCTTCCAGCGGACCCTCAATCGCACGCCTCAAGCGGCGGGCATTCTGGCCCTGATTGCCGTCACCCGGTTGAAGTGGCTGAACGACCAACGGGGGTGGACAGCGGGCGATACTGCCCTGCGCCGCGTGGCCCGGGGTCTCACCGATGTGCTGCCAGCCAATGCGGTGGTTGCCCGCTGGCATGGCGACGACTTCGTCGCTGTGGTCCCCGGCGTGACCTTTGACATGCTGGATGAAACCCTGTGTCGGCTGCAAGACACGCTGTCCAGGAAAAAGACTGGGGAGCCGGTCATGGTGTACGGCCTTGCCCCTTTCACAGGTCCGGCTGGATTTGAAGCGGCCCTGGCACTGGCTGACCACGAACTGTACTTTGCCAGGAGTGCAGGCGAGGGACCGGTCCAGGCAGCGGGGGAGGACCGGGGACTGTTCGAACTCTCGCGGCAACTGGAACTGCTTGAAACGCCCGAAGACATCATTGGCTGCGGTCTCCGTCAGGTGCGGCAGCTCCTCCAATTTGAGGTGGCAGGGTATTATCTGCTGGACGGCGCAGACGCTCAGGCGGTCTACCTGGACCACGATCCGTCCCTGAAATTGCCTGAAGCGCTGGGGTTGAGCCAGCCCATTCCCCTGAACGGGCTGGCTCAACGAACCCTGGAGACACGCCGCACCCAGATCAGTGTGGACTACCAGCAGGATCCAGCAGCGCCACCGTGGACCCATTTAAAAGCCCGGAGCGTCATCATGACCCCGGTGATCCCGGTTGATACGGTGACGGGCCTTCTGGCTCTGGCCCAGATCAGTCGCCAGCGGGCGCTGCCGCTGCTTCCTCAACGGGTGCTGGAACAGGCAGCGCTGCGTCTGGGCTACGCTCTGGAATTGCAAGGGGCCGTACAGGAGGTGCGCCGGACCCTGGAAGGCGGCATGCTGGGCCTGGGCGCGGCACTTGAAGCGCGGGATCTGGAGACTCGGGGCCACACCGCGCGGGTGGTACACCTTTCCAGCGCACTGGGCCAGGCACTGAACCTGAACCCACAAGCGCTGGACCAACTGCGTCAGGGCGCGTACCTACATGACATTGGGAAACTCTCCATTCCTGACCGCATCTTGCTCAAGGCCGGGCCGCTGACCCCTGAGGAGCGCTCGGTGATGCAATCGCATGTCATCAGGGGAGCAGATATCGCGGGATCGATGCCGATCCTGTCACCGGACACTCTGGCGGTCATCCGCTCGCATCACGAACGCTGGGATGGCGCGGGCTATCCGGACGGTCTGCGCGGCGCAGAGATCGCACTGCTAGCACGGATCTTTGCCGTCACGGACGTATATGACGCGCTGACGAGTGAGCGGCCTTACAAACTGGCCTGGACGGTTCAGGCCGCTCGTCGGGAGATCGCCGCCCAGGCGGGGCGTCAATTTGATCCGCAGGTGGTGGCAGCATTCCTGACACTCCCAGATTCACCATAAATGACAGACTGGTCTGCCCATCAGCATTCTTGCCGCTCCCAGCACAACCTTGAGGGTGCCGACAATTTCGGAAGGCAGCACAAAGGGCAGTATCTCAGTCTGTGACGAACAGAGAAACCGCCCTCCTGCATGCTGACACGCTCGCCGCCCATCTGAAAATCCAGCTCCCACTTGGGCGGCTTGATGCACTTCGGCGAGTCGCCGAAGTCCTTCTGGCCCTGCTCCAGGCCGAATCCACGCTCCATCGAAAGATCGCGTTGCATCTTCCCCGGGATGCCACCCTCGAATCCAAAACCCGTGTCGTCGCGCGTACCCTGCACGATGCACAGTTCACCTCACAGGACGTCCTTGACGTCCTGCTTTCCCTCCTTCCCGAAGGCAGACTGACCCTGGTGATGGACCGCACTGGGCTGACCCTGACGGATGAATGTACCAGACCATCCCTGGCGTTGCGGGTGGCCGAAACATTCACTTTCATGGAGGTGAAGGCCGTCCTCCAGGACGTGATTGCTCAGCGTGGGACACCAGACTTCATCCGCAGTGACAACGGTTGCGAATTCATTGCCCGGGATCTGGGTATCTGGCTCGCCGTGCAGGACATCACAACCAAGTTCATCGAACCGGGAAAACCGTTGCACAACGGCTTCGCCGAGAGCTGCCATACCGGCTTGCGCACGGAATGCCTGAATCGAGAAGTCTTGTATTCCGCCAAACACGCCCAAGTGCTGCTCGATGGTTGGCGGGCGTTGTACAGCGCCCGCAGACTACACTCGTCACCCGGTTACCGGACTCCAGATGAGGTTGCCGAACGGACCAGGGGACGAGCAGGGGAAGCCAATGTTGTACCTTTGACCTGAGTCAAGTCTCTACCCGAAACCCTTCAACTCTTGGGGCCAGCCCAACACTCACCGTGAGACGGGCTTCTCATCAGCTTTACGCACAAAACCGGGCCATGCCAACTCGACCTGTAGGCGATCACGGAGGTAAATCCCGATGCTTTCACCGGTAAGTCTACACGCATACGAACGCCTGCCATGTACCCTAATGAAGTGCAGCTGGGAGGCGGGCTGGCGCTCACTTCTACTGCGTTGTTATGGTACGCCAGCCAGCGCAGAAGTCACGACCGCAGCAACGCCGGACCATACCCTCGTTCTGGTGACAGCCGGTGAGGTTAACCTTAACATTCACGGCGGGGGGCGCTGGCAGCGCGCTGCGTACCGTCCCGGCAGCCTGGGCATGACTCCATCTGGCAAAGAGGACCGCGTACGCTGGCACGCCCAGCCGTACCGTATGTTCCAACTTCATCTACCTGCCAGCGCCATCGATATGGTCGCAACACAACTAGACCCAAGTTCAACCCTTCCAGTACGCTTACCAGACGTGTGTGGTCACACTGATCATGCCATTGCCCACCTTATGCTTGCCTTGGAACGGGCCATGGGTCAAGGCGCACCGGACCTGTACGCCGAGACGGCGGCGCACTTTCTCGCCTGTCATCTGCTCACCCATTACGTCAGCCCTGCCCCGCTTCGCCGCGACCGTCGGTGGGACCGCGCCCTTGGAGAAGCCGACGAATTCATGCGAACGCACCTCTCGCAAGACCTTTCTCTCGCGCAGTTGGCCACTGTGGCCGGGCTAGGGACTTTTCAACTGCTGCGGGCCGCCAAGCTCGTCTGGGGAGAGACGCCAATGCGTCACTTGACGCGCCTGCGCATGGAATTGGCTGCGCGCCTTCTGGCCCAGGACGAACTATCCATCACTGATATCGCCTTCACGTGTGGTTACGGCAGCCCTGCTCACTTCGCTACGGCTTTTCGGCGCTTCGCGGGTGTCTCCCCCCGCAGACATCGAGAGCAGTCGCGCTACTGAGCGCAATTTGGCGCAACTCCGCGCAAAAGCGCGAACGACAACGCCACAGGCATTTGAAATACTAGTCCAATGGCCTGTATCCCAGGTGCCTGTTTAACAGTCGGGCGATAGGCGACCCCCATCGCGTTGCTGGCTCTGGCCCAAAACCCGGCCATTGGACCGCGTTGGTGTAGCGGTCCAGGGGATCAAGCGACAAAACCTTCACCGCCTATCAATCGAGAGGTGCCATCTTTGCTCTGACAGCTGACGAAGAGAATAATCGCGGCCAGTTCCGCCGATTCACCGATCAAGATGTTGAAACTATATGGTGTGTCACCCCCATCTTGACCCGTGGAGGAGCTATGAAAATCATCTTCAAGAACGACTCATTTGGGTTCGAGTTGGTTCGTAATCTGGGCTTTGCTTACCACGGTGGTGCCGACCTTGGCGAGATGGTGAATAAGGCCAATCAGATCATGGAAGGTGACTTCGAGAGCTGGTTCGCTGGTTGGGACAAACGTGCGCAGCGGGTGCTGTCTCAGGCCGAGAACGCCGCGAAAGCGGGTCACGATGTGAGCGCCCGCGAGGCCTACCAGCGGGCCACCACCTATTTTCGGATGGCTGAATTCTACCTCCACGGCAATCCGAGCGATCCGCGCATTCTTACTGAGGCTCAGGCTTCTGCATCGGCCTATGCCAAAGCCGCCGAGCTGATGGGGCCAATCTGGGAACCTATCCAGATCCCTTACGAAAACACCACATTGCCGGGCTACTTCTACAAAGTCGATAATAGTGGCGTGCCGCGCCCAACCTTGATCTTCCTCGGGGGCTTCGATTCGAGCAAAGAAGAACTCTTTTATTTTGGTGCCGCTGCCGCAGTTCGGCGCGGCTACAACTGTCTAACCTTCGATGGTCCGGGCCAGGGTATGCCGATTCGAGACGGGAAATTGCCGCTCCGCTATGACTGGGAAAAGATAGTCACGCCAGTGGTTGACTACGCGCTGACCAGGCCAGACGTTGACGGCAACACGCTGATCTTGCAAGGTATGAGCCTGGGCGGTTACTTTGCCGCACGCGCGGTCGCCTTTGAACACCGCTTCAAAGCAGCCATCTTCTACGATGGGGTCTACAGCTTTTATGAGAGTACGCGGGCTTCGCTTCCGCCCGCCGCAGTACAGGTCTTTGATGCAGGTGACCGAGACACATTCGCGAACGTCATCGAACAGGCCATGCTGAACAATACGAACATGCGCTGGAATATGACACAGGGAAAATGGACCTTCCGCGTTCCTGCCCTTTTCGATTTTGTGGAAGAAACGAAGAACTACACCATAGATGGTACTGCGGGCCAGATCGAGTGTCCGTGTCTGGTCATGGACGCCGAAGCCGACATGTTCTTCAAAGGACAGCCCCAGAAAATCTACGACGCGCTGCTTTGCCCGAAGAAGCTGGTGAAAACCACCGCAGAAGATGGTGCAGAGAATCACTGTCAGTCAGGTGCACTGGCTTTCAAGGACCAAACCGTATTCGATTGGCTGGATGAGATTCTGGTAAAATAGTAAATTCGCTATAGAGTACCGATTGCAGTTTGCCCTTCTCTCAGAGCGAATTTCCCGTAGGTGAGCTTCATATGGAGTGCGGTAAGCCTGGGCGTACCGCGTCTGCTGAGATCCACCGGGTTGATGCCAGTACCGATAGGCCCAGCGCGAGTTAGAACAGTCCAATTCCACCCTCATAGCTTGGAAGGCCCGTGATCCCTCACCCCGTTCTCTCAACGAGATTTGAAGGTCAGGTGGTACTGCTGTGGATGACACATCCATCGTTTTTTCCAAACCAGTCAGGCGGCACCTTTGCCTGCGGACCACGCTCGGTCTACTCGGCTTTATTTTCCTGAGTGCCTGCGCCAGTGGACCAACCAACTATCAGGGCGTGTCCGGCGGTCTCCGCAGTTACGCGGGTGGTCTGCGCCCCCCACAAGGCTACAAAGACATTGCCCTGACCCGGCCCGCCGATGACGCGACGCTCTTGGAAGGGAGGCAGGTCTTCGCGGCCACCTGCGCGGCCTGTCACGGTCCCGAACTGCGCGGGCGCGGGCTGTCCGGCGTGAACATCCTGCCGCATCCGGCAGACCTGCGCGCGCCGCGCATCGGCAACCTGACCGACGGCGAACTGCTGGGCTACATCGCCGAGGGGGTGCCGGGCACGGGGATGCCCGCCTGGAAGCTGCTGCTGACCCGCCCGCAGATGGAAGCGGTGGCCCGCTATGTCCGCAGCCGCACGCTGATCCTGCCTGAGGACACCCGCACCAACCCGCTGGCCGACACCCCGCAGCAGATCGTGCTGGGCCGCCAGAACTACATGCAGACCTGCGCGGCCTGCCACGGCAGCAACGCGCGCGGCCTGAGTCCTGCCGGGCGCAGCATGCAGCCCCGTCCGGCAGACCTGACGGCCCCGGAAGTGCAGCGGTACAGCGACGGCCAACTGATGTGGATTCTGGAAAACGGCATCGTCGGCACGCCCATGCGCGGCTGGGTGACGCAGAAGGTGATTGACAAACAGCAGGCGTGGAGCATCCTGCGCTATCTGCGTTACCTGGGCCGCGACGAGGACAACCCGGAAGCCTTCCCGGTGTTCAAGGACCGATTTTACAGCCAGTATCCTGTCTTCCAATCGGTCAACAACACCGCGCCCCAGAACGTCCCGGCCCTGCCCGATCCCTGATCGGCGTGTCTGACCCCATCTGCCCGCCGCACCCTATCCCCAGGAGAGCGACTTGACCCAGGCCAGATCAACCCCAGTTCCAGCAGCCTCAGCTCTTCCGGCACCCGCCGCGCCGCATCAGGAGGCGCAGGACGCCCCGTCCATCCAGACCCAGATCAGTGACCTGCCCGAGCCGATGCCGCTGTGGGCCGCGTGGGTGCTGGTGCTGGCGCTGATCCTCGTGGCGGCCTTCACGCTGTACCTGTATGTGACCACCCAGTACGTACCGGAGCGGTAAGCCAAGTCAAGCAGCCCTTCACGCCGCCTATCCCTATCCCCAGGAGCCGCCCATGACCCACACCGCCCGCCTGACCCCGGCCCCGGCTGCCGACCGGCCCAACTGGTTTTTCCCCACCCGGCCCGGCACCGCCGCCTACCGCATGTTCCTGACCGGCACCATCTGGATGCTGATCGGCATGACCTACGGCCTGCTGATGGCCCTTTACATGGCGCATCCACAGGTCTGGGCCTACATTCCGTTGGATTTGCAGCAATTTCTGGTGTGGGGCAAGATGCGCGAGCTGCATGTGCAACTGGTGCTGTGGTACTGGCTGTCGATGGGATCGGTGGCGGGCATGTACTTCATCGTTCCCCGGCTGTGCCGCGCCCCGCTGTGGAGCGAGCGACTGGCGCACGCCAGCGTGTGGCTGTGGAACATCGCTGGGATCACCACCTGGATCACCATCTCGCTGGGCATGAGCCGGGGCCGCGAGTACGCCGAGACGATTCTGCCGGTGGACGTGCTGCTGCTGGGCGCTTTGCTGTGCGCCACGCTGAATCTGGTCAACACCGTGCGCTACCGGCGCGAGCGTCCGCTGTATGTCAGCCTGTGGTACTCGCTGTCCGCCGTGATCGCGCTGCCCATCGTCATCATCATCGGCAAGGGGCTGTGGCTCAATCCGCTGAACAACCCGTATACGGGCATTTACGACAACGTGACCAACTGGTTTTTCGGGCACAACATCCTGGGGATGTGGTACACGCCGGTCGGCATCGGGCTGGCTTACTTCCTGATTCCCAAGATCACCAAGCGGCCCATCTACAGCCACTGGCTGTCACTGGTGGGCTTCTGGACGCTGATCTTTGTATACCCGCCGGTGGGCGGCCACCACAGCGTGACCAGCGCGCTGCCATACTGGCTCCAGACTGAGGCGATCATGTTTTCCATCTTCCTGTTCATCCCGGTGTTCGCCGCCGTGTGGAACCTGTACAAATCGGTGCAGCCCAACACGCAGATGCTGGCGCAGGACCCGGCGCTGGCCTTCGTGGTGTTCGGGCTGACCTGTTACCTGCTGACCTCGGTGCAGGGGTCCATCATGGCCTTGAGAACCCTGAACATCTACGAGCATTTCTCGCAGTTCACGGTGGGCCACGCCATGCTGGCGATGGGCGCGGGCTTTAGCGCCATCGTGCTGGCGGCGGGCTATTACCTGATCCCGCGCGTGACCGGCCATCCGATCTACTCCAAGGCGCTGGCGTGGTGGCATCTGGCGCTGTTCGGCCTCGGCTGGGTGGTGTTGCTGCTGTTTCTCCAGACCGCCGGACTGGTACAGTCGGCCAACTGGCGGGTAGGCGGGCAGGACTGGATGGATTCTACGGTGTGGCCCACCCAGCCGCTGATGTGGCCGGTGGCGGGCGGCGGCGTGCTGATCATCACCTCGCACCTGATCTACCTGTACAACATCGTCCGCACGGTGTATGACCGCTCGTGGGTGCCGCAGCACGCGCCGGACCCGGCCTCGTTGCCTGGCCCCACAGCCCGCGATCCTGCCCCGGCCCCCGGTTCGCCGCCCGCCTTTCCGCCCGCCACGGCGACGGATTAGGGGGGGCTAGGCATGCTGAAACGGGTGTTTGATGGAATCGAGGGCAACACCGGGCTGCTGGTGGCGCTGAGCCTGCTGATCTTCTCGATGGCAATTCTCACCACCGTGGTGCTGCCGTACTTCGCCACCAACCACTACCAGCCCACGGCGCTGGCCGTGCAGTACACCGCGCAGCAACAGCGGGGCCGCCAGCTCTACGCGCAGTCGGGCTGCTGGGAGTGCCACAGTCAGAACGTGCGGCTGCCAGAGTCCAGCATCGGGACCATTCACCAGGCGGGTGATATCGGCGCGGTCAGTCATCCGGGCGATTACGTGTACCAGAACCCGACGTTTTTCGGGCAGCACCGCCGGGGGCCGGACCTGATGCATGTCGCCACTAGGTGGCCCAGCGAGGAGTGGATGATGATTCATTTTCTGAATCCCGAACGCCTGAATCCCGGCACCTGGATGCCCAGCTTCGGGTACCTGTCCGAGGAAAACCTGGACGCCCTCAGCGCCTACCTGATGACCCTCAAATGAGCATTCATCTTCGGAGGTCAGGCTAATGTCTACCGCTGTTATTGGCGTGATCGTGGTGGCGCTGATCATCCTCGTCACCGTCACCATGCTGCTGATGCTGGCGGTGCATAACCCCGGCAAACCTGAGCAGACCGAGCTGCCAAAGTACCGCATGATGTTCGGCGTCAACCAGGAAACGCCCACCTGGAAAGAGCCAGGGGAGGAATGAGCCATGCCTGATGACCAGCGCCCCCCACCGCCCAGCCCACCAAAGCCAACCCAGCCCAAAACTACCCCACCCCCTCCCCGCCGCCCTGCCGAGGCGCAGGAGGCGGCGAAGAAAGACGCGCTGGCCCAGGCCCACAACCAGCAGCCGCAGCGTGGCCCCGACGCCGAAGCCAGGACCGTCCAGCAGATACAGGCGCAGTATGACTCGGACACCATCCGTTCCGGCGACACCGGCATTCCCAGCTTTCTGGCGGTGTTTTTCGTGATGTTCGGGCTGTGGGGCGCGTGGTACTTCGCCTTTCACCTGGCCCCGCTGAACGAGCCGGAACCGGCCTCGGTGATGCAGGCCAGGCCAGCGGTGGTGCGCTCTTATCAGGAAGCTGTCGCCGATCCAGCGGTGGAAGCCCACCCCGACAAGTTTGACCTGACCGGCGAATTCTCGGTCTTTGCCCTGACTGCGCCCACCGCCCAGCTCCGGGACGGCGCGGCGCTGTTTCAGGGCCGCTGCGCCCAGTGTCACGGCAGCGACGGTCAGGGGCGGGGTGGCCCGCTGGCGGCGGCCACGCTCCAGGGCGACTCCATGCTGTGGACCCTGCCGCCCAGCCGGGTGGCCCAGATGATCAAGTACGGCCTGGACGGGTTGATGCCCGAATGGGGCAACGATCAGGGCCAGCTCGCCCTGGAACACGTCACGGCCTACCTGAACGCGGTGATGGCCCCGGCCCCCGGCACGCCCAGTGCGCTGGACATCAGCAAGGGGGGCGTGAATGCCCAGAATCCCATCGACACCTTCAATGCCCCCTGGGAGCGGGCCGACGGGCGATTCGTACGCCCGCCGGGAGGTGGCCAATGACCAGGCATTGGCTGACGTACTGGCTGCCCAGGCTCGGCGGCGCGGTGGGGGGCGTGGCCCTGGCCGCCGCGTTGCTGGGGGCGCAGCCGGGAACGCCCGCAACACCTGGAGGCGGCATTCCAAAGATTCTCTGGACGGTCAAGGGCCAGGGCTGGGCCGGGGCGTCGGTGGCCCTGGCCCCAGGCGGACAGGCGTTTGTGGCCGACGCCAGGGGCATCGCGGCGGGGCTGGACGCGGCCACCGGCAAGGCGAACTGGCGCTTTGACCTGCAAGACCGGCTGCTGTACACCCCCGCCATCTCTGGGCAGACGATCCTGCTGGCCCGTGTGGGTGAGCTGGTCGCCGTCAGCCTGGACGGCAAGACCCGCTGGGAAAAGGACATTGACGATTCCCCGGTGCTGTCCCCGGCGGTGGGCAAAGGTGGCACGGTCTACGCGGCGGGCGGCCCGTTTCTCTATGCCCTGAATGACCAGGGCAAGGTGATCTGGGAACACAAGATCCCCACCTTTTACACCGCCTCGCCGGTGGTGGGCAAGGACGGCACGGTATATGTGGGGGCCAAGGCGCTGCTGCTGGCCCTGACGCCGCAGGGCAAGGTCAAGTGGCAGCACAAAGCCAGTTCCACCCTGTACGCCAATCCGGCCATCGACGCGCAGGGCAACCTGTACCTGGGAACGGGGAGCGGCCTGACCTCGCTGGACCCGGCGGGCAAGGTGCGCTGGAGCCATGAGGGTGCGCCCGTGGAGGCCACGCCCGTCATCGGCGCGGACAACCAGCTTTTTGTGGCCGACACGCACGGACAGCTCACGGCCCTAAATCTAGCCGGTGAGGTGACCTGGACCCTGCAAGTGGGCGAAACCATCGGCGGATCAGCGGCGCTGGCCCGTGACCTGATCTACGTCGGCACGGGAAACGGGTTGCTGCACGCCGTGAATCTGACCGGACAGGAGCAGTGGGCGTTGCAACTGGACGGCGCGGTGTTCGGCTCGCCGGTGATCGGGCCGGACGGACACGTCTACGTGGGCGCGGGCCGCACTTTTTACGCGCTGGAAACCCGCAGCCCGCTGGCCCTGGCCCCCTGGCCGCTGGCCCGCCAGAACGCCGCCGGGCAGGGCCGCGCCCCATGAACACTTCAGTTGAACGCCCAGCCAAGGAGAACTTCATGAATGAGGACAAGCCCATCAACACGGTCAAACGCTGGCTGCGGCAACACTGGAAAATGACGCTGGGGGTGGGCTTTGCCTTCGCCCTGTGGACCACGGTGGCCGTGAACACCGGGCAGGGCGGGCTGGGCTTCTGATGCGCCCGGTAACCACGCTTTCGTCCGTTTCCCTGTGGCGGGGGATTTCCGGCACGCTGAAGACCAATCTGCGCCCGTCGCACGCGGTCTGGGCGCTGGCGTCGCTGCTGGCCCTGGGGCTGTCGGCGCTGCCGGTGGTGGTGGCCAGCGCGGTGCAGGACGACTACTTTCACAACGCTGAACACATGATGATGGCGGTGGCCGGGCTGATGCTGGGCGTGCCGCTCTCGGGCATCTATCAGCGGCTGGTCAACCTGACCGTCAGCCACCTCTCGCCCCGCGTGGGCCGCGAAGTTCTTCAGACGCGCACCCGCGCCGTCCACTGGGGTGTGCTGCTGACCGTGATGGTGCTGGACCTATTCAGTATGTCGCGCATGGTGGACGCCTACGTGGACGTGCATCCGCTGGCCCACGCCGCCGAACACGTCATCATTTACGGTCTGTACGCCCTGTTCGGCGGCGCACTGTTCTCGCTGATGGCTTCGCGCCCGCTGGCCTGGCTAATCACCTTCATCTACCTGGTGATGCTGCTGATGTACCTGGCCGACGAGAACAACGTCATGAACATCCAATTTTGAGGGAGACAGTCATGATCAAGAAGAGTTCCGCCTCGTTCTGGGAACGTGAGTTGCAGCGCGGCCTGAGCGGGCTGATCGTCGCGCCGATGGTGCTGCTGGTGCTGCCCAGCCTGCTGGTGCCGCTGCTGCCGGGGCGCTTGCCGCTGGTGTTCGTGCTGAGCCTCGTGCTGGCGGTCCTGAGCTATCTGGGGCTGTCCCGGCGCTGGTTTGCCCGGTCCAGGCGTGACCCGTTGGAGGGAAGCGGCTGGCGGGTGCTGGCCGTCTGGCTGGTGGCCACCTCTGTGCTGACCGGGCTGGTGGGCTGGGCCTGGAGATAGCGGGGCGGGTGAGAACAAGAGCGCGCAAGATCAGCCAGATTGCCTGGGCAGAGTCAGGCTTCACCTCCTCAATCTCGGGTTCCGTACTTGACGGGATCTCAGGAGGGGCCTGACATTCACCCACTGCTGCACGGACACCCGCAGGCCATCTGGGGGAGGAACAGCCATGAACGACGAACAGGACAGACGGTCCGAAATAATCCGCCAGTGGCCCCGGACAGATGGGGAACGCCGTCAGGTGCTACGTCTTATTGCCGAACGCCGCGCTTTCCTGCTTGCCAGAGGCGGAGACTGCAACGAGGAATTGCTTGACCTGAAGACCCTTGAAGCGGGCCACCGTGCCGCACTGGCCGGATGATGCCCTCCAGCGGTGAAGACGGGTTGGTTTTGTCCCAGATGAGCGTAGGCCGGTTGGATCCACCAGCACACGTTGTTCCAGACCACACAACGGCCCAGTTTTACCCTACCCCTGAGAATGTCACAGACCAGACTAAATTCGATTTTCACGTTGCGTGTCTGTCGCTCGTCGAGAGTGCAGCGTTGGGTTGGCGTTCGGACACCTGCTCCCTCACCCCGGTACCGAGAATCATTTGCCGAAGGAGAACCGCATGACCCAGACTGCTCCCAGCAAGGCCGCCGCCTACCCCGCCCCCGACGCCCTGAAGACGCCCTCGGATATGAAGGACGAGGGCATTCAGAAGATTGTCGAGGCCATTAACCCGATCATCGCCGACGCCTACGCCGCGTACCTGAAAACCAAAAACTTCCACTGGCACCTGTCCGGCAGCCACTTCCGCGATTACCATCTGATGTTTGACGAGCAGGCCGAACAACTGCTGGGCAGCACCGATCCGCTGGCCGAGCGCGTCCGTAAGCTGGGCGGCACCACCCTGCGCTCCATCTCGCACATCTTCAGCCTTCAGACGGTACAGGACAACAACGCAGACTTTGTGACCCCACTGGACATGCTGCGCGAACTGATGGCCGACAACCAGAGCATCGCCGCGAGCATGCGCGCCGCCCACGAAACCTGCGATGACGCCCGCGACTACGCCACCTCCAGCCTGCTGGAAGTGCTGATCGACGAAACTGAGCGGCGGGTGTGGTTCCTCTTCGAGGCCGCGCAGGGTGCAGAGAACACCCGCTGAGTTGGGGCGGTGACTGGGAAGGACGCTTTTTAATCTCGTTACGCTCCATTGAACTGCCACGGGGGCGGGTGCGGCAGATATTCAGGCCAGGTGGACCATAAATGTTTCCAGCTCATAGCCGGTGGTGAGTTCATTGAAGGTCACGCGGGGCGGCGCGTCGGCGCGGATGGGCAGCGCCAGCAGGCGGGTCAGGAAAATATCGCTCTCCTGAATGGCGGGCAGCGGTGGTGGCCGTCGCCGAAACCCGCCCTGCACGCCGCATGCCAGCGTCCGGTCCGGGCAAAGGGTCAGCGGCTCCTCGCCCACGGCCTCGGCCTACACGTTCGCGGCATTGATCTCGAACGAGACTGTCGCGCTCGCCGTCGTGAACGAGGGTGATGGGCTTGGTGACGCGCCGGGTCAGCCGCCGCAGGACCGGCTCCAGCCGCAAAATCTCGTGCAGGATACCCCTCTCTTTTAATTGCTTGAAGGTATACGGGCCAGCCTACGCTGCTTCAGCTTCTGAGGCAGCCGTTGCGCGGCGGGCCAGTCGGGGAATGGTCAGCCCCTGCACCAGCAGGCTGAAAATCACCACGCCGTAACTCAGGACCAGCAGCGTGTTTCGCAGTTCGCCCTCAGGCACGGTAAAGGCCAGGGCCAGCGTCACGCCGCCGCGCAACCCGGACCAGACCATCAGGCGGCGCGTGTACGGCGGAAAGTGTTCGCGCCGGGCGATCAGGGTCATGGGTAGCCACACGCCCAGCGCGCGGGCCACCAGCCCCAGCACGATCACCCCCGGCACCAGCGCCAGCAGCGCCCAGCCAATCTGAAGGCTGAGAATTTCAAAAGCCATCAGCGTGAACAAAGCGGCGTTGAGCAGGTAATCCACGAAGCCCCAGAAGGTGTACAGGTGGTCTTGGATGTCGTCCAGAGTGCCTTGATTCTCGGTTTTCCACTGCGCCACACGAGAATTGCTTTGGGCCTTGATCTCGCTTTTCTTGCGGATCAGTTGCAACAGCGCCACCAGGGTCAGACCGCTCATGACCGCTGTAATGGGCGCACTGACCTCCAATTGCTGGGCCAGGGCGTTGCCGCCCACCACCAGCGCCAGCGTGATGGTCAGGCGGGTATTCTCGTCCAGGGCCGCCCGGTGGATGAACGTAAAAGCCGCCCCACCCAGAAGCGTCCCCAGCAACAGTCCGCCCAGCATCTCACGCCCAAACAGCAGCAAGACAGCGGGCAGGGTCACGCCCCCGGCGGTGGGCGAGAGCAGCCCCACCAGCACGGCGAAGGCCACCACGCCCACGCCGTCGTTGAACAGCGATTCCCCGGCGATCAATGCCTCCACTTTCTCCGGAACTCCGGCGGCCTTCAGCAGAGGGAGCGCCGCCACCGGGTCGGTGGGCGCGATGATGGCCCCGAACAGCAGCGCCGCCGCCCAGGACAGTGGGATCCCTGCCCAGTTCAGCAGGTAGAAGGTCCCCGTCCCGATCAGCAGCAGCGTGATCAGGGTGGTCAGTAAGGTTACGGCCACCACCGTCAGGCGCTCCTCGAACAGCAGCCGCACATTGATCTGAATGGCGCTGGCAAACAGCAGCAAGCCCAGCAACCAGTCGAACACCAGCGTGCCGAAGGGCAGGGAGGTCACGGTGGCTTGAATCTGCCCAGCCAGCGCCACGCCCAGGCTCTCCAGCACTGCCACGCCCCCCGCCAGAATCAGCCCACCGATCAAAATACCGATGGTGGCTGGCAGTTTGAGAAAGCGGCTGTTGACAAACGACAGCGCTGCCAGCAGCACCATAAACACTCCGACGACTTCGCTGGACGACATGAAGACAAGTATGCGGCCCGCAGTGAGGTAAGGGTGACCCGGTTTTGCAAGCCGCCTGAACAAGTCGTGCTGGTGGGCGGGCGGCCCACGCCATAGGGCGAGAAATCACCGTGTACGGAACTCCCGCCAGCACGTCCGCAGCACATCCTCGGCGCCGCCCCATGTCACCCAACGCCGGAGGGGAGCGGGTTGGGTGAGGGGTCTTGGTGCAGCAGAGCCTTCTTACGAAACCTGGTCTAGGGTCTGTCTGACTAAAAATTAGAGCCACAGAAGGATGCGGGCGATGTGTAGCACAGCAAGAAATTGGTGACCTCGCTTTTCGTATCTGGTCGCGATGGCCCTGAAGTCCTTGAGCCGATTGATGGCGCACTCAACGACATTTCTTCCCTTGTACAGTTCTGCATCGAAATGGGTGGGTCTTCCGCCAGCACGGCCTCTGGCAATACGCGCTTTGCGCGTATCCTCGCGTTCTGGACAAACCATTCGAATGCCGCGCTGACGCAGCAACCGACGGTACTTGGGCTGTCCGTACGCGCGGTCCACCCGTAGGACAGGTGGACGCTTCCGGGGCCGTCCCGGCCCTGGGCTGGCAACGCAAACGGCGTCCAGGACGGGAATCATATACGTGGGATCACTGGCTTGACCAGCAGAGAGCAGAACAGCGAGAGGACGACGGTTTCCATCGGTCAGCAGATGGATTTTTGTCGTGCGCCCACCCCGACTGATCCCGATCCACTCATTTTTGACGCCCCCCTTTTTTCCAGCCTGGCACGCTGTTTTTGAGCGCCCACCGCACTGCGCCATGCATGGACACTGGCGCTGTCTAGAGAGGCACCAGACCAATCAATCTGTCCCTGTTCTTCTTTTTTGGCCTGTAGGACGCCCAGAATCTGATGCCAGAGGCCCTGCCGTGACCACCGCGTCAGGCGATCCCAACACGTCTGCCAGGGGGCGTAGCGTTCCGGGATATCTCGCCAGGGTGCGCCTGTCTTGATTCGCCACAGAATCCCGTTGATGATGGGTCGGTGGGGCTGATAGGCATGTCCACGTTTTGGATTTGGGGGCAGCAGCGGCTCTAATTTCGTCCACTGCGCCTTCGTGAGGTCAGTTCGCGACATCCCATGACCCTACCATCCTTCAGTCAGACAGACCCTAGAACGCTGTCATGATCTGGCTTCTAGCGCCTCCCGCGCCACCTGGACCCGCACCCGGGCGGCCAGCGTGCGGTAGAACTCCGGGCGGTGAAGATAGGCCATATGTGCGGAGCGCCCACCCAGCGGGAAGGCGGTGTCATGCGCTCCCGGCACGCTATCCCCGGCAGGAAAGCTGAGCAGATCGCCCTCGCTCCAGACATTCCAGAAGTACCCCAGGTGGGGCTAGGCGTCCAGCGGCACTCCATTTCCCGTCTGGTCATCCAGGAACAGGCCCAGTGCCTTGCACGGCCCCACCTGACTGGCTGCCGCGCACCACACCGCCGCCCGCAGGTCTGAGAGTTCGGGATCGGCGGGGATGAAACCCGTCAGGGCGTCGTAGATCAGTTGGCCGCCCATGCTGTGCGTCACGATCACCAGCGGCTCACTGCGCTCCTGGCTGAGCTGCCAGGACTTCTTCAGGGCCGCCAGAACGCGGACAGCAATCAGGCCAGGCTGCTGCGGATTGCCGCGTGACGTGAAGTATTCCAGCGCGTCCCCGACAAAATAGGGGATGAAGCCCTTCAGCGGGCGGCGCAGGTCTTGCATGGCGTGGCGCACATCCTGACGGCGGCGCAGACGCAGGCGCTGCGGCAGGTGTACGCCGTCCAGACCCAGGCGGGCGCGAACGGCGGACAGTGCCACCGGCCACCTACCGGCAGCAGGCGCATTGCCGATCACGGCCCGCACGCCCGCATCCTGAGACACCGCCCAGCACACGTCCACGAGATCCGGCCAGCGGTCCGCCGGAACTTCCGGGCGCAGGCCGCGTTCCAGCGCATCGGCCAGGGCAGCGGCGTCCAGCGTCAATGGGTGATCCGGCGGGAACCACTCGGGTTGCTGGTGGCTTGCGTGCGCGGGGCTGGCCCCCAGGTCACCCCAGTACACCCAGTCGGTGTTCACGCCCTGCGGATCGGCGGGATTCACGCTGGGCGCGACATGGGTTTGCAGGGCTGCCCGCACCTCATCCCACAGCGCTCCGTGGGTCAGGCGCTTCAGGGTGGCCCACTGCGGCTGATCGCCCTCGCGGATGGCGACACCGTGGACGTAGAGGATGGACATAGATCACTGTAGCGGCGCGGCCCCGGCTGCTGTCCAGTGGCCTCCCGTGGGTTTCGGACAATGACAGCGTTCTGGAACATTTGGCATCATAAATTCATGAATACGGCAGGGGTCTCCCTCAGGAGTTGCACCTTGCATAGCGGAGTGAATAGCCGTACTGGTGCAGGAATTCGGCGTTTTTTGAGAACAGGTGCAGCAGTCGGTTGAGATGCAGATGGGGCAGCACCGTGACCAGCGCCAGGAATGGACATTCCTCCAGGGTCAGCCCGTCCTGTCGATGGGGAATTCTCAGGAGTTGTACCTATGAATAGCGTAAGGGCATCGTCCCAGACGATAAATCTTGGTCTGATTCCGTGAGGCGGTTTCTCCCATTCTCTCGCCCTTCTCCGCTCCCTCACATCTCTAGAGCTTGGCGTCTCAATAGTGTCATCACGCCTTTCGGCATTTTCCCAACCTATTCACACCTGTTCAATTTTGCCAAACCAATTGACCAGTGACTCTGGGATTCTCCCACCAGGAGAGGTTTTCCCTGATTATGCAGGTGCAACTCCTGAGACTTTCGGTTCAGTTGCCCGTCTGGGTCTGACCGCGTGCGTGTCCTCCCCACACGGGGGCAAAAAGACTCACCCTGACGGGTGAGCGGCAGCCATGAGCATCTTTGACACCGCGTTCAACCGCCCCGAGAGCTTCTTCAAAACCGTCCCCGCCCTCAAAGGCCGCCAGATGATCGCCCCGGAGGACTGCGCCGATCCGGCCAACCCCCCCCGCCGCATGTACGCCACCGGCGTGGGCCTGGCCATCGGCTTCCTGCTCACCGGCGAACTGTCCGTGGCCCAAAACCCGGAAGGCACCGAGTTCACCGTCCGCTACCCCTCCAAAAGCCTGGGGACGGTCATTGGCGTCTCAAGAAGACCTCCCCAGGGGGCAGGCACGCCCATCCAGTGGAGCAGCAACCTGACCACGCCCTTTCTCCACATGGCCTCCGCCTGCGCCCTGACGGTGGCCTCCGGACTGCTGGACGCCGCCCACTTCCCCCTGACCCACGCGGCCCTGCGGCGCGTCGCCGGGCTGACCGGCTTTCCGGTGCGCCAGGACGAACTCACCCGCATGGCTGAGCAAAACCCGCTGATCGTCGGGGCCATCCACCACCTCTCAGACGCGGTGTACAGTGAGGCGAGCGCGCTGATGGGCAGCCGGGCCGTCGTGGCCTCCCAGACCCAGGAGAACCGGCTGCCCACATTGACCGGCGTGAGCCCCCAGGAGATCGCCAAGTTGCTGGGCGTGTGGCGGGAGGCCGTGGTCATTCCCAAGAACACCCCGAAAGAACAGCTTTTCCGGCTGACGCACCGGGGTGGGTCTGCATTGCTGGTGGGGCCGCCCGCGACGTTCAAGACTACGGCGGCCCGCAAGGTGGCTGTTGCGCGGCAGTTCCCTGTGGTGGAGATGCAGGGCAACACGGGAGTGGAAGACCGTGACCTGCTTGGCACCTTCCTGCGTGCGCCGGGCGGCGAGACCACCTGGGTGGATGGCCCGCTGCCGCAGATCTTCAGTTACGCGGCGCAGGGGCCGGTGATGGCCATCATTGACGAGATCATGCGGTTTATTCCGGAAACCACCAGCATCTTCATTACGGTGATGAACCAGCTGGATTACGAGGACTGTGAACTCCTGCTGCGCCCCTGCCTGGAACATCCCAGCCTGAAGCTCAGTCCAGCGCAGGTGCAGGAGGAACTGGACCTCCAACTGCCCGAGCGAGGCGAGCGGTACCACATGCTCAAACTGCCCACCGGGGACGTGATGTTCGCATTGGTGCGCCACTTCACCTGGGTGGCAACGACCAACCTCGGCGACAGTTACATCCAGGCGGCGGCTGGATTAGACCCGGCATTGATGTCACGCTTTGACCTGGTCATTGAAGTGCCGCGCGCCGATCCTGACGACGTTCTGCCGATTTACGAGTTCCTGGCCGGGCCACACCCGGACCTGGCCCGCTTTGCTGCCGAGCTGGAGGACTTCAGTTACGAGGAGATGAAAGAGGACAACGGCCTGTTCAAATCCCCGCTGGACCCCCGCAAGATGATCGCGTTTATCAAGGAGAGCCGGGGCCTGCTCGCGGAGGGCCGCAGCTTCAACGAGGCCGTGTTGATGGCGTGTGCGCCCACCGTGGTGCCGCACGTCTGCCCCCGTGGCGCGGACGGCGTGCTGGACCCGGTCGCGCTGGAACGCATCTACAGCATCGTCACCGACGACGTGCTTCCCAACTACTGACCCATCTCCTGGAGGTGTTCCCGCATGTTTACCCTTCCCAAACTCCGTCACGCCCAGCCCTGGCACGAGCAACTCAAGGTCCGGCAGTGGGTCAACCAGTTCTTTGCCCTGGGCAGCCGCAAGCGCAATTACCACGTCACCATCGGCAACAATCCACACGGGCATCTGGCCTGGGTCCATGCTGAAGCCCGCCGCGTGTACATCAGCAGCAGTCTGTTGCCCGTTCCCCCGGACCATGTCCGCTTTGACCCGGTGGACGAACACCGCCGCACGGAACTGCTGCTCAAGGCGTTGCTGGCCCATGAGGCGGGGCATGTGCGCTTCAGTGGCCCCAATCCGGGCGGCAAGCTGGGCGAGCTGTGGAACAGCCTGGAGGATGAACGCATTGAGCGCCTGATGGCCAGGGAATTTCACGAGCTGGGTCCGGCCTTTACCTTTATCGGCGACATCGCGGCGGAGACGGGCCGTGGGGCAGGGGCGTGGAGTTATACGGCGATGGAGGGCGCACTGATCTGGCGTTTTGAACATGACCGCTTTCACGCGCACTGGGCTCCCAGGGCGGAGGACCACGACATCTGGCACCGCACGGTTCGCCCGCTGGTGGAGTCGGCGTGGACGCTGGGGACGAGTGAGGGGGTGCTTGCGGTGGCCGGGGAAATCCTGGAGGTGCTGCGTCAGCACCAGCGCAGCCTGACCCCGCCGCCCGCACCGGAACCAGAAGAGCAAACGCCGCCATCTGAACAGGACCCCGCTGCCACTGAACCGGAGGACGGCCAGAAACCGGAGGACGAACCTGAGACGGATTCGGGCGAGGATCAGGGGCAGTTTCAGTGATGACCCTGCTGATGGGGAGGGGCCGCCGGAGAGCGGTGAACCACAGTCCGGTGGCGAGCAGGATGATTCTGGCGAAGGCGGTGAACAGCCTGACGGGGGTGCAGGAGAACCCGATGGTGATCAGGCTCCGTCCGGCGGGGATGACTCCGCTGCCGAAGGTGAACAGCCTGACGGCGGTGAACCAGAACCCGGTGGCGATCAGGGTGAATCCGGTGAAGGGGAACCCGGTGGCGGTCAGGGTGATTCCAGTGACGACCGTGGACCATCTGACGGGGGTGAACAGCAGCCGGACACCAATCCAGATGGGCCCAGTGCTGAGGATGGTCAGGCTGATGGCGGTGCAGCAGAACCCCGTGACGATCAGGCCCCAACTGGTGAGGGAAGCTCCAGTGATGAAAGTAGGCCGCCTGACAGCGGCGAAGGGCAATCCACTGACGGCCAGGCCGGGGCGGATGGGGAAGAGTCCAGTGACGCCAATGGGCCATCCAGCGGCACTGACCAGGACAGCGGTGACCAGAGTGGTCAGCCAGGGCGCATCCCCAGCCCCACGAGCAACGTCAGTCCAGAGCAACAGGCGGCGGAGAATGCGGACGACACCTGTTCCCCGGACGCGTGGGAACAGGTCAGCGCGTCCGGTGCGGACGCCGATGAGCGGGACGGGGACGCCGAACAGCGCCGCGCCCAGGAACAGGAAGGCGGCGAGGCGTCCGGGGAGCAGCAGGACGCGCCCAGTCAGGGTCACGGACGCCGCGCCAGCACCCAGGACACGGCGCTGCCCCCCATGCCTCAGCCGGACCCCGGCAGCGCCGCGATCATTGCGGAGGATGTTGAGGGCCACGCCCGGCGGCTCGCGCCCCTGCTGAAGCCTCCTGAGCGTCCAGGGCGCACCCGTCCACACCGCAGCAAGGGCCGCTACGACGCCCGGCGGGACGCGCGGGACGCCGAGCGGGTCTTTGTCCGCAAAACCGTGGCCAGCCGGCCCATGCCCATCCGGGTGCGGCTGCTGATCGACATCAGCATCAGCATGGGCGGTGAACCCATCCGCTGTGCCCGCGCCGCCGCTGGCATGGTGGTCCGCGCCGCCGCGCTGAGTGGCAGCAGCGCCGAGGTTCACCTGTTCAACACCCGGCATCAGGCCGTGATTACTGGACCCATGCCGTACCTCACGGCGCAGGCCCTGATCGCCGGCATTGAGGTGGGCGGCTCCACCTGCCTGTCTCCCGCGCTGGCCGTGTTGAGCGATTCCCCGGCACATCCGCTGGAAAAGGAATTGATCGTCATTACCCCGTTTAGGGCTTGAACCAGGGTGGATTTTTCCGCACCCAGACGATAAAAAGTGAGACGATATGGCTAGATATCGTCTCCATCACAGTTTAAGCCGTCGGCGCAATATTCGCACCCTTCACCGCTGGGCTAAAAAGCACTTCAGCGATCAAAAAAAGTGTCGTCACCAGAAAGTCACCGACGCCATGCTGATTGCTCTCTGGGGGGAATTTAAGGAAGCTGCTACCAAACGCAAAGTGAAACGGTTCACGAGTCGAATGGGACGAGGACTTGCATCCAGGGCGCTGTAGCGTCAGGAGAGAAGTGCCGTGTTGCCGAATGGCAACAGCACTTCCACGTTTTTGGGCAGAGATGTACGCTACGGGTGTCCGTCCAGCACACGTCACGGTCGCCAGTCTTCGTAGGGAAGTGCCGACACCCGTTCAAAGCGGCACTTCTGGTCAGATCGTCTCGTCCTGCTGCGCCTCGACGCAGCTTCCCTGACAGAGCCCCCACTAGGCTGGGAGATTCTCCGCCAGCTCGCGCTCCACGTCCGCCTGCCGCTGGCCTTCCATGGCCTCGGCATCATGCTCACGCAGCTTGACCCGGCTGGTCTTGCCCTCAAGCGTGTAGTCGCCCTCTCCGAACAGCGCACCGCGTAGGGCCTTGGCCAGCGTGGTGTACACCTCGGACGGCTCAAGTCAACTGCGCGACGATGTCGTGCAGATGTTCAGCGGCCTCCAGGTCCTTGATCACATAGCCTCTGGCCCCCAACTGGACCGCCTGCGCGGCCAGCCTGGGGTTCTCATGGCCGCTCATCACCACCACGGGAACACCAGCCGCCAGTTCCAGTGCGCGGGCCAGCAGGTCCATGCCCAGACCATCTGGCAGATTCAGATCCACCACCAGCAGGTCAAACGCGCCGCCGGGCCAGCGCCCCACCGCCTCTACGAACGTTGGCACATCTTCATCCGATTTCAGGCTCTGGCCCAGCGCGGCCAGTTGCGCCAGCCCGCCGTGCCGGGCGGCGTTCTGGGAGAACTGGAGGATCACGGGCGCGCGCACGGCCTCAGCCGCCCGCACGATGGCCTGCGCGGTTTCCAGGTTGACGGCGTTGAAGGCCGCCAGCGCGTAGCCCCCAGCGCGGGCGGCGCGGATGATGTCGGCAGAGGTTTGAGGAGCCGCCACGGTCACGCGAGGGTCACCACTTTGGTCAGCCAGCGGGGGGTCAGCGTGTCCAGCCCCTTGGCCTGCGCCACGCACTCGCCCAGCATCTGGAGGGCAGGCAGCACCCCCAGGGCGCGGGTGCTGGCATCGCCTGTCAGCTCAAAACTCACGTCGCCGGGTCCGCCAAAGCCGATGACCCTCGCGCCCTTGCCCATCAGGTCACGCGCCAGTCGGCCTTCCTCGGCTGCCGAGTCGGGGTGGTACAGCACCACGGCGGCGGTGCGCTCGTCCACCAGACTGATCGGACCGTGGCGGTACTCCATCGGATGGTAGGCCTGGGTGTAGGTCAGGCTCATTTCCTGAAGCTTCAGCGCCCCCTCCTGCGCCACGCCGAACAGCGAACCCGCGCCCAGGAAGACGAAATGCGAGCGCCCGGCGATGGCGGCGGCAAAGCCCCCGTACGCCTCGTTCAGAAGCTGTTCAGAGGCGGTGATCTTCTCTCCAGTCATCTCCAGCCCCGCCAGCCGCAGACCCAGCAGCAGCATCAGGCTGGCCGAGGCCGTCATCACGATGCCTTCCTCGGGATGGGTGGGGGCGTACAGCACCGTGTCGGCGTTCTTTGCCAGGCTGCTGCCCGACTCACAGGTCAGGGCGGTGACGTGCAGGCCATCCTTGCGGCTGCGGACGGCGGCCTGCACGGTTTCGGTGGATTCGCCGCTGCGCGAGAAGGCCAGCACATGCGGGCGCGTTCCTGCCGGAAGGTAAGACTGCGGGCGGTGCAGCCACTCGCCGCCGGGCACGGCCAGCGCCTGGAAGCCCGCCTCGTTCAGCGCGGCGGCCACGCTCTGGGCCAGGTAGTACGAGGTGCCGCAGCCGATCAGGACGTGCATGTCGTCGCGGGTCAGGGCGGGCAGATCGGTCTGGGCCGCCTGCCTCCACAGGGGGAATTGTTCCTGGATGCTGCGGGTGGTGGGATTCATGCTTGCTCCTGAAGAAGAGGTTGAGGGGTTGAGGTGGAGAGCAGGGGCGCGCGGACCCGTGCCTGCCAGTCGGTATCGGTGGTGAATCCGGCGCGGGAGGCGGCGTGGAACAGCGCGCCGCCCAGGGGAGGGAGCGCGGGAGATTGTGGCTGGCCGAGCAGCGTCGTCAGCGCGCCCAGCACCGTGCGGCTGCCCAGCACACTGCCCGCGTAGCTCCAGGGCAGATCAGGTGTGCCAAGCTGCTGGCGGGCGGCACTGACGTGCTGGGCGAGAAGTTTTGAAGCTTCCAGCAAAATGGTGCAGGCGGTGGGCTGCCCGTCCTCGGCCAGATGATCCACCGAGCGGGCCAGCATGGCGACGGCGGAACGGACATGCGCCTGCCCGTGGTACCACATCAGCAGGTCCGGCTGGGTGGGGGGGCCGTCCAGCACGGGGGTCAGCAGCGCCTGCGCAAAATCGGCGTCGGGATGCCTGCCGTCCAGCGACTGACTGGCCAGACCCAGCGCCCGCCGCCCGATCCAGTACGCGCTGCCCTCGTCGCCAAAGCCCTCACCCCAGCCGCCGGTGCGAATCTGGCGCGCGCCGTCATCTGCCCAGACCATCGAGCCGGTTCCGGCCAGCAGCAGCGCGCCCGGTCCACCCGCGAAGGCCCCCACGAAGGCGGCCGCCACGTCGTTCATGACGCTGTGCGGGCAGGTGCCGAGCAGGTCGGCGCACACGCCCGCCTGCCGGGCGCTGAAGGCCGGGGACTCGCCGTAGCCGGGCAGACCAAGAGAGGCGTGGACCAGCGGGCCAGGGGCAGGCCACGCGCTCAGAAAAGCGCGCATGATGGCCTCCCAATCCGGGCGGTCGAAGGGATTGATGCCGGGAGCGTAAAACGGCCCCACCACCTCCCCCGCGCCGCTGACATAGGCCAGCGCGGTCTTGCTGCCGCCGCCGTCCAGGCCCAGCACCCACTGTTCTGGATGACTGGCCTCTGGATGACTGGTCCCGGCCCGCGCGGTCATTATTTGGCCGTTTTCAGCAGGGTATCCATCTCGGTGGTCGCCTGCTTGATCGCGTCGGGCAGTTTGGCGTTGCCGGTCCAGGCCAGGTTCATCTTCTGGCTCAGCACCGTCAGTACTTCCGGCAGCACTTTCACGTTGCGCAGGCTGGCGTTGATGACCACCGAGTTGGGAAGCTGCGCGAAGACCGTCTGGGCGTTGCGGCCCGGCAGCGCCTGGAGGTACTGGCTCTTGTAGTTCTCGGCCAGAGTGGGCAGCAACCCCTCCTGCGCCAGCATCCGCTGGGCCTGGGGGCTGGTGTTCATCCAGGTCACCAGCGTCTGGGCGGCCTCCTTGTTCTTGCTGCCTGCCGGAACCACCAGCGCGTGGGCACTGACCACCGGGCGCGGCTGCTTGCCGTCCACGCTGGGAAACGGCGCAAAGGCCCAGTCCAGGTCCTTGTTCTGGTCCCAGGTGCTGACCATCCAACTGCCCTGCACGAGAATGCCCATCTGCCCGGCCAGGAACATCTGGTAGCCCTGCTGGCTGGCGGCCTGTGGACCGGGGGCCACCTTGTCCTTGTAGATCAGGTCCAGCAGCTTCTGCGAGGTCTTGGCAAAGGTGGCGTCCAGGCTGGCCGTGTAGCTGTTGCCGGTCTTTTTGATCAGGCCCGTGCCGCCTGCGCCGTAGTAAAAGCTCATGCCGTATTCCAGATCCGACTGGAGGTCCGCGCCGTTGATGCCGTAGATCTGCTTGCCGTCCTTGGTAAAGGTCAGTTTCTTGGCGGCGGCCACCATCTGGTCAAAGGTCCAGCTCGCGGTGGGAATCGGGACGCCGCGTTCCTTGAACAGCGCGCGGTTGATGTAGACCGTGACCGGCTGCGGCCCCAGCGGCACGCCGTACAGTTGCCCACCCACCTTGTACGGCGCGGTTCGCACGTTGGGCAGCGCCGCCGTCGTCTTGGCGTTCAGCTTGATCGGCGAGAGCGCGCCCTGCGACTGGTAGAAGGGGAAGTTGTCCAGGTTCATCCACATCACGTCGTAGGTGCTGCCGCCGGCCACCATCGCGGCGGCCTTTTGCCAGTACACGCCCCAGGGAACGAGGTTGTACTTGACCGTGATGTCGGGGTGCGATTTGTTGAAGGCGGCGATCAGCGCCTCGTCGGCCTTCTGGCGGGTGCCGTCCCAGGTGGCGTAGTCGATGTTGACGGCAGTGGCAGCGGTGGACAGACTCAGGGCGGCGAGCAGGAGCAGGGTCTTTTTCATGGTGGTGCCTCCAGAACGGGTGAGAGGGCGGAAAAGGGTTCGGACGCTGGAAACGGGAGTGGAGAGAGCGAAAGTCGGCATGGCTGGATTACCCCTTCAGGCCGCTGGTGATCGCGGCGTCGGTCAGGTAGCGCTGGACGAACATGTAGGCGATGACGGTGGGCAGCGTGGACAGGGTGGCCCCCGCCATCAGCACCGGGATGTTGACGGAATACTGGTTTTGCAGGCTCAGCAGCCCCACTGGCAGCAGCATCTTCTCGCTGCTCTGCAACACGATCAGCGGCCAGATAAAGGACTGCCAGTTGCCCAGGAAGGAAAACAGCCACGCCGCCGCGATGGCGCCCTTGGCGGCAGGCAGCGCCACATGCCTCAGCGCCGTGAACCACGAGCCGCCGTCGATCAGCACGCTTTCTTCCAGCGAACGGGGCAGCGAGCGGAAGAACTGGAACAGCAGGAACACGGTGAAGCCGCTGGCGATGCTGGGAACGATCAGGGCCGTGAAGCTGTCGTACCAGCCCAGATAGCGCACCAGCAGGAAGACCGGGATGATGGTGACCTGCCAGGGAATCATCAGCGAGAGCAGATGCGAGCCGAACCATAGCCCCTGCCCCGGAAAGCGCAGCCGGGCAAAGGCGTAGGCGGCAGGAGCGGCAGACAGGATGTTCAGGCTGGCGATCAGCACGCTGGTCCACACCGAGTTGAAGAACATCCGGGCGAAGGGAATGGTGTCGAACAGTTGCGTGAAGTTTGCCAGGCTCCATTTGGCGGGCAGCCACACCGGCGGCCAGGTGTACGCCTCGGCGGGGGTCTTGAAGGCGGTCAGGATCATCCACGCGAAGGGCAGCAGGATGGCGATGGACCCCAGGGTCAACAGGCCCACCAACGCCGCCTGCGATCCCCGTGCCCGCGCCTTCAGTGAGGCGTCGCGGCGGGTCATGACTTCCGGGAGAGGTTCAGACCTGGTCATAGTTCACCCATTTGCTCTGGTTGCGCCACTGCACCACCATCAGGCCGATCAGAATGATGGCCAGCAGCCAGGCCAGCGCCGAGGCGTAGCCCATCTTGAAGAAGGTGAAGGCGGTCTTGTAGATGTACAGCGCCACCGTGGTGCTGCTGTCGCCGGGGCCGCCATTGGACAGCACCAGCACGGCCTCGAACACCTGCAAGGCCCCGATCAGGCTCAGCACCAGCACCAGGAAGACGGTGGGGCTGATCATCGGCAGGGTGATGTAGCGGAAGGCTTCAAAGGGTTTGGCACCGTCCAGTTGCGCCGCCTCGTACAGGTCTTTCGGCACGCTTGCCAGCGAGGCCAGGAACAGGATGATTCCCTGCCCCGAACCCTGCCAGACGCTGAATACGGCCACGGCGGGCAGCACCCAGGACGGCGAACCCAGCCAGTTGGGACCGTGGACACCCAGCCAGCCCAGGATCAGGTTGACCAGCCCCTGCGGGGCCAGCAGCACCTGCCACAGCAGCGCCACGGCCACGCCAATGGTAACCATTGGCAGGTAATACACCGTGCGGAACACGGTTCGCAGCCAGCCCGCCTTCAGGTTGTTGATCCACACCGCCAGCGTCAGCGAGATCGCCAGTCCGGTGGGGACCGCCAGCAGCACATAGATCAGCGTGTGCGACAGGGCCGAGGTGGCGCGGGGGTCTTGCAGCGCGGTGGCGTAGTTCTGGAGGCCCACGAAGTTGGGTTTGCTCAGGCCGCCCCAGTCGGTGAGCGAGATGCCCAGCGAGGCCGCGATGGGCAGCACCGCGAAGGCCAGAATTCCCAGGGTGCTGGGCAGGATCAGCAGCGCTGCCAGCAGCGTTTCCTGCCGCCGCATGGGCGAGACACGCCGCTTGCGGGCGGCCAGGGTGGCGAGTGGAGCGGCGTTTTGCATGCTTGGCTCCTTAAGGCTTACCGACGGCCAGACCGACGGGGTAGCGGCTGCCCAGGCCGATGTTCAGGCTGGGAGCAGGCGTGCTGGTGGCAAGAGAGGCGGCGGAAAAACGAATCAGCGAGCCGGGGTCATTCGGATTGGTCCCGGCCACGCCCGCTGCGCCAGTCTTATTGACCACCCACAGGTTGCCCGCGCTGTCGAAGGCCAGCCCCGCCGGGTCATACAGGCCGGCGGTGATGGTCCTAGTCACGGCGGCATCCCCGTTGACCGAGTAGGGGCCGTTGGCGGCGGGAAGCGCGGCGATGTTGACGGCCATCACGCTGCTGACGCCCGCATTCTTGCCACTGATCCACAGCGTTCCGTTTTGCACGGTCAGGGTGCCGCCGCCCAGATCGTCGAGCGTGCCAGGGAAGGTGTACACGCCGCTCAGAACGGGCGTACCTGTCACGTTGTATTTCAGGATCAGGCCGAAGTTGGTGTTCAGCCACAGCGTGTTGCCGTCCAGGGCCAGCATCTGCGGAAAGCCCAGGCCCAGGGCGCGGTCCACGTTAAAGCCCAGGCTCTCGGTGGTCGAGCCGTTGTCGTAGCGCCCGACATGCGGCGTCGTGACTGCTGCGCCGCCCGGCGTGCTGCCGCTCTGCACCACCCACAGGTGACTTTGCGCGTCTACAGCCAGACCGGTGGGATAGCTCAGGTTGCGGATCTGTGAGACGCCCGCGCCGCTGTTCAGGCTGAACGATGGGAAGCGGGTCACCTTGCCCGCCGCCACGTTGTCTACGACGTACTGGTTGCCCGCCGAGTCCAGCGCCACGTTCCACGCCTGCTGCACGCTGGCGGTGGGCAGACTGCGCGCCGGGGCGGTGTTGGACGTCAATGACGCGCTGGAATCGAAGGCCAGCACCTTGCCCAGCCCGGCCTGCGCGACGAACACGCTGTCACCTGTGGTCTTCCAGGTCTTCAGGCGCAGGTCATAACGCATGCTCTCGCCCTGGCTCTGCGCCCGAACCGGGATGATGTACGTGCTGGCCGCCGCCGAGGCCGCGACATTCAGCGTCAGCGTCACCTGGGTCTGCGGACCGGGCGTCACGCGCGTCTGACTCAGCGTGGCGGTGATTCCGGCAGGCAGGTTGCCGAGGCTCAGGTTGACCTTGCCCGAGTATCCGCTGACGGCAGCAAGGTTCAGCGTGGCGGTGGCGCTGCGGCCCACGCCGGTATTCAGCGAGGGCGGCGAGAAGGTGGTGGTGAAATCCGGGGCTGTCACCTTGTCGTAGGTTTCGCAGCCAGGAATGGCCCTGATCTGCGGCGTGCTGTCGGCATAGTCGTAGACCCGGTTGAAGGCCGCGTCCGAGTAGGCCGCAATCCAGCCGTCCTTGTGTTGCGTGGCGCGCAGATCGCGGGCAAAGTTGTACGACGCGCACTGCACTGCGTAATTCTCCGGGTGGCCGAAGTCCTGCTGGAAGACCACGCCGTCGCCATACTTGAAGTATTCCAGTGCTACGGCATCCCGGTTGGCACGGAAAGCCCGGTCAGCGTCGGTTTGTTTGGGATTTGCAGCTTGATTCCGTTCGTAGAACTTCTCCCAGGTTTCGTAGTTCTGTGGCTGGAAGGGCCAGACCGCGTCGTCGGCTGCAACGCCACCGACCGGGAGCGGCTTGTTGGATTTGGTGATTGCCACCTCGTGCATTAACGCATCTATGTAGCCCTGCGTGCCGTCGCCCGCGTTCTGGCGGTCCAACAGCAGGTCAAAGCCGCCGTTCTGCACCAGCAGGGCGTTTCCAGCCACGCCGCGCAGCGCCTTGATGGTGTCGATGTAGGCCCGGCGCATGGTGGGGTAGTCCGGGCGGCCCGCGTCCAGCGAGACGGCGCCCTCCACGTAGACCTGCGACGTGCTCCCGGCAATATCCGCATTGCTGAAGAACTCGGCGTCGTCGGCAGTGTCCAGAAACAGGCCGTCGAAGCCCCGGTCCAGCAGCGCGTCGGCCTGCTGCGCCACGAAAGCGCGCACGGCAGGGTTGGTCAGGTTCAGGATGTACGCGCCGAAGTTGCCGTTGACGCCCAGAAACCACTTGGGGCTGTCGTTTTTGTGGGCGTCGTAGATGGTCTGGCCAGTCCTGGCCACGCCGTTCTCGTAGTAGGTGTTGTTGTTGCCCAGCTCGCCAATCGCCAGGTATACCGCGCCGTAACTGATGTTCTGGATGGCACTGAGCTGGTCTGCGGTGATATCCGGCTGGACGATGTTGAAGTCCTTCTGGCCCAGTGCGGTCAGCGTGGTGTTGTCGGGCACGCGGTAGTAGGTGGCGAAGCTGGCGACTTTGGAGGTGCCGTCGCCGTAACGCAGGCGTGAGGGGGCCTTGCTGACGGCCTGTGCGGACACCGTCGCCGCCCCGCTTCGGCCCTGTACCACAGGTGACGACGGACCTGAGGAGCACGACGCCAGACTGATCAGCGCGGTGACGATCAGGAGTTGATGGCTGATCCTGGCCCGCCTCAAGGGTTGGCCTCGTAGATCTGATCCAGTCCGATGGTGGACACGTAAGGCACGAAGCCGAACGACTTGGCGCGCTGGTAATCACGGGTGATCAGGTCCTGCTGGTTGGGCAGGGCGTAATCCATCGTCAGCACCTTCAGACCGCGCTTGGACAGCGACTCCACGAAGCTGGGATCGCCGTTGACGCTGCCGTAGGTCTTCTTGTCGAAGCTGTACATGCTCGAAAAGTTCTCGAACATCACCGCGTCGATGCTGGGCGCAGTCTGGTTGAGCAGCGCAAATCCCCGGTTCTGCACGATCACCGCGTCGGGATAGGCGGCGCGCAGGTCCTGCACGATCTTGACCAGGCCCGGCGCGACTTTGGGGTACACGTCGGCGGTGTCCAGCGTGTCCAGGAAGAAACCGTCGAAGCCCTGCTTCTTCAGGCTTGCGGCCTGATCCGCCACGATCTTCTGCCAGCCGGGCTGCGAGGCGTCGATGAATTTGGACCCCCAATTCTTGTTCTCGCCCAGAATCCAGCTCGGGTCCACCGTGGGCGCGGCGGCGCTGTTGCGGTCCAGTTCGCCGATGGTCATGTACGCGACGACGCGGGTGCCGTTGTCGTGCAGCATCTTGAGTTGTGCGGCAGTCACGGTGCCGGGCTGCACGATGGCGAGGTCATAGTTCAGCAGCTTCTGCACGTCGGCGGCCTTCTTGCCGTAATACACCCCATACGAGCCGATGTCCGACACGCGACTTTCCAGCGGCGTTCCCGCCGGGGACTTGCCCAGCTTCTCGGTCACGGCGGTGGCCAGGGCGCTGGGTTCGGCGGGCTTCTCGGTAAAGGCCAGATAGCCGTAATTGTTGGGCGAGTTGAAATCGCCGCCCACTGGCCAGATCGGGTACTCGGCGGCCTTCTGGTGTTCGCGGCCCACCTTCAGCGCCCAGATATCCCCGGCTTTCGCGGCAGGCAGAATGGCGGTGTTCAGCGGAATCGCCAGCTCCAGCACCCAGCGCTTGTCCTCGATGCGGCCCACGCTCTTGTAGTCGGTGGTGGCGTTGTAAGCCTTGAAACGCGTGCCTGCCGGGTTGATGGAAAAGTGGGCCTCCTGCGGCGCGCTCACGAAGGGCTGCGTGCGGATGAACAGCTCCATCACGTCGTCGTTCCACCACTCGCCCGCATCGGTCTTCAGCACGGCTTTCACGGTGTCCTTGGGCTGATCGAAGACGCCCAGCACGTACAGGTTCTGGTCGTCGTAGGCCACGCTGTAATAGCCGCTGTTGCTGACGGGCACGCTGGGCACGCCGTTGCTGAGGATTACCTTGTACTGCGGCAGGCCGTCCCACTGCTTCAGGTCACCGCCCAGCGTGATGGTGCGCTTGACCGCCTGCGCCACGCTGGTTTCGGGCACGCCGCCCTTGCTGGCGCTCTGGGCCAGCCCGACGGTCAGGAGGGTGAGGGCCAGGGTCATGGCAGTGCGTTTGGCGGCGGATTTCACTGTATTTTTCATCATTTTCTCCCAAGGGAAACGAGGGTGGTGTCGATCTTGAGTTTGGCCAGACGGGCCTTCCAGGCCGCGTCCAGCCCGCTGTCGGTGATCACGGTCTGGATGTCGGAAATGGGGGCCACCGCGTAGGGCGCGCTGCTTTCGAACTTGCTGGCATCGGCCAGCAGGATGGTCTGCGAGGTGCGGGCGATCATGGCCCGGTTCAGGCTGGCCTCGGCGGGATTCAGGGTGTACATCTGGGCGTCGCCGCGCACGGCGCTGGTGCCCAGGTACAGTTGATCGAACCAGAACTCGCCCAGCAGCCGCTCGGCGTAGGGGCCGACCATGCTCAGGTTCTCGTTGCGCAGTTGGCCGCCCAGCAGGTTGACGCTCAGGCCATCCACGTTCACGAGGTCCTGCGCGACGGCCAGCCCGTTGGTGAAGATGGTCAGCGGAATTGGCTCGACCCGCAGCCGCCGCGCCAGTTGCAGCACGGTGGTGCCGGCATCCAGAAAGACGGTGGTGTGCGGCTGGAGCAGTCCGTAGGCCACCTCGCCGATGGCCCTCTTGGCTTCCAGATTTTCCTGTACGCGCGACTGGAAGGCCATTTCCGGCCCCGCTGCCTCGGCCAGCCGCGCGCCGCCGTGGGTGCGCGTGACGATGCCGTTTTCCTCCAGCCGCTGAAGATCGCGCCGGATGGTCACGATGGAGGCACCCGTCGCCTCGGCCAGTTCCTGCACGTTGGCAAAGCCCGCGCTGTAGAGGTGGTGCTGGATCTTGTTGATGCGGTCTGACTGCATGGGGTACCCCTGGCCAGAGAGAAGGCCATTCAAAGAGGGAGGATTTGAGTAATCGAACTGATCGGTTGAGAAAACTTTAGCACCTGATTCGATCAGAAGCAACCATATATGTGATCGTATCCGATCATGCCGTTGTAGCTTGTCGCGCACGCCGAGCCGGAATCGCCGGGGAATCCTGTCCTCGACTGCCTCTACACGCTTGCGTATGCGGAGCTTGAGTGCGTGGCAGCCCGACCCGCATTCCGTCAGTTCGGGATCCTGGTGCTGGTTTGCCAGACCACATGGGCAAGTCCTCTGGTATCCGCGCATTCCCCCGGCCCCAGCAGTGTCGATCACCTGGGCCAGGTACCTCCGCCCACCCCGTAGTGGGCCATATTCTCTCCAGGCCCCACAACGAGATTTCGAGGAAAACACTGTTCTGGACACTGTTGATAAAATTGAAAAATTAGAGCAGAAGCCGTCAGGGAGGCTTTTATCCCCTGGACGGCAGACCCGTTGCCTTGTTTCTACTCCTCGCCCTCGTCCTCACTCCCGCAACCGCCGCCCAGAGCTGTTCGCTGGGGGACGACGGGTAACCTGCTCCAGCCAAAGCCGTCGCCGTGATGCGGCACATACATCTGCCGCTCCCGGCCCCCGAAACACTGGGGATTCCCAGCAGCCTGGCCGGCAGCATTCTGAAGCTGGGAACCGACGCGGCCCCGAACACCTCGCCCGGCGGCGCAAATCAGCGCGCCTCGCCGGAAGGCTACGTCGGTGAGGCGCTGTTCAACGGTATGTGGCGCATGATCGTCAAGTCGGTGACGCCCATGAGCCGCCACAACGCGCTGGAGAGCGGCAAGGTGAGCGTGTGTTCCCTGGTAGACCCGGGTGTGGCTGGCCGACTGCTGTACCGCAGACGCTGGTAAACGCTCCAGCGGACAGGTGTCCTTCCATATGGGGAGACATGCAGGGCGAGATCAAGGTGTACAGCCGAATCCTGACCGCGTCATGGCCGGCCACCGAAAACCCCAGGCGGGCGGGTCAGCCCATGACCACGAGCAGACCCAGGCCCACGATCAGCGTCAACAGGAGATTCCGGGTTTTCCAGGCCACCGCTGCGGCCAGCAGACCCGCCGCCAGACGTGGACTGAAAGGATCGAAGACACCTGTTCCCCTGGCATACAGCAGTTCCGGCGCGATCAGGGCCGCCAGTACCGCCGCAGGCACCAGCCCCAGAGACAGCGTGAGACTCTCTGGCAGCTTGCGGTCACGCAGCAACACCAGAAACGACGCGCGCAGCATAACGCTGCCGACACCGACGCCGAGGATCAACAACCAGGTGTTCATCGCTGCCGCCCCATCCAACGTTGGGCGAGCAGGCCCGCAGCAATGCCGCACACCGCCCCGAGAATCAGATTCAGGCGGAACGGCAAGCTGTGGGCGGCCACCGCAACCACAGCGGAGATTCCTGCCGCAAGCACCTGTGGTCTGCTTCTCAGCACCGGAATGAGCAGCGCGATAAAACTCAGCGGCACGGCAAACTCCAGCGGCCAACTGGCGGGAATCTTCGCGCCGAGCAGCGCGCCGACAGACGTCCCAACCTGCCAGGTGAGCCACATCAGCGCGGTTGCTCCCGTGTAGTACGCCACCGGGTCAGGCTCTGCAGTGGGCCGCCCCATCGTCACCGCGTAGCTCTGATCGGTCAGGCCGTAGGCGAGGAGCCAGCGGCGTGCAAGCGGCACACCGTCAAAGAGAGGCAACATTGAGGCCGAGTACATGGCGAAGCGGAGGTTCACGATCAGGGTGGCCAGGACGATCAAGAGGACAGGCGTTTGGCCGAACATCTGTGAAGCGACCAGTTGCGCCGATCCCGCGTAGCCGATCAGCGAAAAAGCCATGGACTGAAGGGGCGTGAATCCGGCCTGCACCGCCGCGATTCCCGCGACCATGCCGAAGGGCATGACGCCCGGAACCAGCGGCAAGAAGGCGCGCAGGCCTTTCCAGAAGGAACTGGCCCCCCCTGGCGAGGGCATGGAGGGATCGGTCATGCCCGCAGGATGCCGCATCCGACGGGCAGGCGAGGACAAGCATCCACCTTTGCTCGTTGCCATGTCACACTGCAAAGCAGTCGCGGTGTGCAGGTCAGAGGACGAGTCAGGTGTGGAGGTAGATTCTGACCGCAGCGTGTTGGACGGATTTCGGCGTGTGGCCGAAGAAAACGGAGGCCAGCGCGCTTCGGACGCTGAGGGTGGCCCAGTCTTGCTGGCGTTCCGAGAAAGAGCCGACTGAACTGCCGTCCTCCGGGGCATTTTCAATGTCTGGGCAGCACATAAAACAATTCTTCATGCGGGGAACGAACGTCATGCTTCTGTGACACCGGGCGGGCTAACTTGCTGCCAACAGCAGGACCTGCCCGCGTGATGGCAGGAATACCGCCCCACAATGCGTGGGGCTTTTTCTTTGGCTCGGTGTGGCAGCGGTGCCGAAGGAAGCTTCAAAGCACCGCCGCCGCTGTCAGCAGATTCGGGCGTAACTGGCCTGGTCCACCGCCACTACAGACCCGTCCGAAGGTGCGCGGACCGATGTGCCTGCACGGGCTGGGCCTGCGCTGTCAGGGCTTCGGCAACTGCCCGGCTTGGGCAAGCCAATGATTCGGTGGGCCAGGACGGGTTGCTCAGGCTGCGGGTGAGACGACACTCGCTGCTTTCTTCCTCAGTTCCCGCGCCCGCCACAGCCCTATCTCTACCAGGCTGTTCGCGGACACCTCATCATTCGTGGCTTCGACGAACTCGCTCCAATCCGTCATCTGACCGCCGAACTTCAGGCCGTAGCGGACTTCGATGCCCAGCCGGGGTTCGAACTTCGAGATGGGTGGTAGATTTCTTCGTTCCCTGATGATCTCTATTTCGTAGTCCAGGTAGGTGAACTTGCGGACTGGAACTTTTCCCATGGATCCAGGCTAATCAGGACCTGATTCCAGGCATGTCACAACTTGCCCCGCTGAGCATCCGCTGAAGCTCCACTCAAGGAATAATGAAGGCAGCGCCTGACAGAAGAGTTGTGGGCTACCCACCCCGAATTCATCGCTTTCCATTGTCTCGGATGACGCCCGACAATGACGCGTACGCTGTCATGACCAGGTAGGCAAGAGGCCCAGTTCGGGACTGGAGGAGGCCCGACGATGCGGGTTGAGGAGAGCGTGGTGTTCCCATGCTAAGTACCTCTACTGTACCTCTACCTGCCCCGAGTAGAAGGCTGGAATCATAACCGACATGCCTGACATGAGGGGCGTCCGGGGCGTATCCCCGGACGTATGCAATCACCCTCACTCGACAGTTTCCGCTGCCTTAACCCCGCCTGTCCAGCCGCTGGACAGTCAGGTCTCGGGAATATTCGTCACCGCAAGTGGTACAACACGCGCTCGGGGCCACGCCGGTTGCTCCGCTGCTCGACCTGCACCCGGGAATTTAGTGAACTCAAAGGCACTGCCCTGTGGAACGTGAAACTCCCCTGGGAGCGGGTGGAGAGCATCGTGGAGCACGTGACGCGCGGGAACAGCTTCAAGCAGACCGCTGAACTCACCCAC
>NZ_MSTI01000128.1 GCF_001949125.1 Deinococcus marmoris | reverse complement strand
CCATTCAGACAGGGGGAGCCAATACACGAGTGAGGTCTACAAGGAGGCGCTAGACAGACTGCACGCGGTTCAGAGCATGAGCGAGAAAGGAGAATGCTGGGATAACGCCGTTCAGGAGAGCTTTTTCGCGACGTTGAAGACGGAACTGGAACTTGGAAAGGCGCAGTGGGGTCGTGCCCAAACACGAACGGAGGTCTTCGAGTGGATTGAGGTGTTCTATAACCGCCAGCGTCGTCACTCCGCGTTAGGCTACCGGTCCCCGGCGGCCTTTGAGGAGCAAGCCCCCATCCCGAACTGAGCCTCCACCAAACACTTGACAGATCAGTCGCCCCAGTCTGGCCATATACCTGGCAGGCGAAGAGGGAGGTCAAGATCCTGGAGATGACAGAGCGGGAAGGCCAAGCCAGAAAGGCACCACCAGCGCAGGACACCCTGTTTCTTGGGCAGAACGGACGCCCTTGAGGACGCCTGCCCGCTTGCTGTGTTGGGCAAAGCGTTCAAGTCCGAAGCGGCCCTTGACCGTTTTGAAAAAGGCGGAGGGTGCGCCAGCGGCGTTTCCCTACTCGTGCGAGATACTTGCCGCCCAGGTCAAGATTCGACATGACAAAGCGTTGCTCTGGCTCCTTGTTGCGGTAGAGCCAGACCCAGGAAACGCACATGGCCTGATCAAGCCCTGTGGGCTTGACCAGGCTGCCCCGGACCATCAGGTCACGCATCTGGCGGCCATCCTTCAGCTTGCGGTTGCAACGCACGCCCACCACGATGTCCAACCCCCGGCTCAGCACACCCTGGATGAACTCGGTACTCTCGAACCCTCCATCGGCATGGAGACGGGAACGCCGCTTCCCCAGGAGGAGTGCCAATGGCACCGTACGCAGCAACTTCAGCGCGAGTTGTGCAGGAGAAGGTGTCCCCTTACCCCGCCAGACCTGAAAAGCCCAGGGGAGACGAAGCTCACCGCAGCACAGGTATAGCACCACCAGATGGACACCATGAACGCTATGGCAGGTATGCATCTAGTCGGCAAGTTCGCTGAACTTGCCAGTCTTTTCCAAACTGGTGAGGTCAACCAGGAGTTCCAGTCTGGGGCGCTGGTGAGGCTACTGTCGCCACCGATCCTGCAACGTCTGGAAAGCGTGCTGGCGCATTACCCGGCAGAGCCGACGGGTACTCCAGGTGGCGTAATTGAAAAAGCGGCTGAGCGCCGAGGGGGATTTGACGGTGGTCCGTTCCGGCAGAGGTCTGCCGGAACCATCAAGCAACAGGTCAAGGAAGACCTCGAAGGATTCCCGGTGTTGTTTGCGAGAAAAGCAAGGCAGAATGTCAGAATAAAGCCGTCTGGAGCGCGATTCTTTTGGGTACACACCTCACTATGGGGGCGAAAGTGCGTTCCAGACATTCTTTTGCAAAACTGCAAGATGTCAGGCAAGAGAGTCTTGACCATCCCGCCTGCTCGCCTGTCCCCACTTGCCAACGCCGTCACCACCAGCAAGCTGCCTTTAAGATGTGAAGGGAAGCGGTACAACAAGTCCCCTGAACTTCAGGCCACCTGCCTCTGGAGAGGCATCTATTTCTTGGAAGCCAGCACACAATGGCCCACCAAGAACTCAGGGAAGGAAATACAAGCCCCAGGCGATCAAATATCAGACCCAGACGGGCAGCAGACCTTCAGTGTAACGGGAGCCGAATCCACCATCAGGAAGAATCGCATCAATCCTGCCGAGGTCTGCGCCGGTCAGAACAAAGTCGGCGGCTCGGACGTTCTCCTCAACGCGTTTGGGGCTGCGTGTCCCGGGGATCGGAACAATGTCGTTGCCCTGCGCCAGCAGCCACGCCAGTGCCAATTGAGCAACCGTCATGTGTTTGGCCTCAGCCAACTCGGTGAGTTTGTTGGTGGCCGCCAAGTTCTTCTCGAAGTTGCCCGGCTGAAAGCGCGGGTCAGTTCGGCGCAGATCGCTTTCATCGTATTGCGCGCCTGGTTTTGCAGCGCCTGTGAGAAAACCACGGCCCAGAGGTGAGTAGGGAACAAAACCAATCCCCAATTCACTGAGCAGCGGAAAAAGCGTCTCAACGTCGCGCTCGAACAGGGAATACTCCGTTTGCAAAACCGAAACTGGCTGAACCGCGTGTGCCCGGCGAAGCGTCTCGGGACCAGCCTCACTGAGGCCAAAATATTTCACCTGACCGGCGTCGATGAATTCCTTGACCACCCCGGCGACATCCTCAATTGGCACGTTGGGATCGACCCGGTGCTGATACAACACGTCGATGTAATCGGTGCCCAGAAACCGCAAGCTGCGTTCAATAACTTCGCGAATATGCGCCGGGCGGCTGTCCAGGCCATAGTCGTGGGTAAAGCCGAATTTGGTGGCAATCACGACCTCGTTGCGGACTGGTTTGAGTGCTTTGCCGAGGATCCGCTCGTTCTCACCCCAGCCGTACATTTCTGCGGTGTCGAAGAACGTCACGCCGAGTTCATGGGCGTGTTGAATTGTAGCGATACCTTCAGCCTCATCCGCTGGTCCGTAAGCGAGCGAGATGCCCATTGCTCCGAACCCGAGGGCCGAGACCTCCAGACCCTGTGTACCCAATTTGCGCTTTTCCATTTTCATCTCCCTAAGCACGGTCAATGCCGTTTTGACAGTATACGCCATAAATGGCAGTGACTGTCAAATCTGTCGGCGTATGATGCCTGATGGCAGAACAAGCAAGTTTTTCTCCTCCGGCCCTCAGGGACCGAACGCGGGAATTGATGCGGGCAGAGATCGCTGAGCAGGCGATGGAGCTGTTTGCCGAACAGGGCTTCGATGAAACGACCGTCGATCAGATTGCGGTCGCCGCCGGAATTTCACCGCGCAGCTTCTTTCGTTATTTCGCCACCAAAGAGGATGTCGTCATGGGTGACTTTTTCCCATATGTTCGCCTCATTGAAGCGGCGCTGCGCACGCGTCCCCGCGAGGAAAAGGTCCTAACGGCGTGGCGTCGCGCGCTGAATACCCTCGTCGAGTCGACCGAGGGGGATGTCAAAGGGTCACTGCGAACTGTGCGGGTCATGAACAGCACAGCCTCGTTGCGGGCACGTCACCTTGAAAAGCACCTTGCCTGGGCCGAGATCCTGGTTCCGCTTGTAGCTGAACGCCTCCCGTCCGGGCCGTTCCAGCGTGATGTACCCGCGCGGGCAATCGTCCTTTGCGGTCTCACCTGCTTTGACATCGCGCTGTTCGCCTGGGCTGAAACAAATGGAGAGGCGTCACTTGGAGATCTTCTCGACCTCTCTACCGAATATCTCCAAACGATCAACTCATGAGTGAGGGTGACCCGGTTTTGCGCAGATGCGGATAAGCCTCGACAAGAGGAGGCACCATCATGACCCACCGCAGAATCCATTCCACTGAATTCAAACGAGACGCTGTTCAGCTCGCCCGAACGGGCGGCAACCTCTATCACACCGCCTGTGAGCTCGGCGAGGGTGCCTCACTGCTCCGCAAGTGGCTGACGGCTGAACAGGAACAGGGTGAGTCTACTTTCCCTGGTCAGGGAAAGTAGACTCTGATTCCAGAGCAACAGGAGATCCGAAAACTCCGTAAAGAAAACGAAATTCTGCGTCAGGAGCGGGAAATTTTAAAAAATCCGCCGCCTTCTTCGCCATGGAAACCATACGCTGAGGTACCACTTCATCTCTGATCACCGGACGCAATACCGCCTGGACGTGATGTGTCGCGTGCTGGAGGTCTCGGTGAGTGGGTACCACAGTTGGCGAAGAAGGCCCGTCTCCAACCAACAGCAATGGGATGCGTTGCTCCAGCAGCGCATCCGAGAGATTCACCAGCTTCGCAAAGGGCGCTATGGATCCCCACGCATTCATGCCGAGCTGCGCGCGGAAGGAGTGCAGGTTTCTAGGAAACGCGTCGCCCGCTTAATGCGTGTCGGAGGTCTACGGGCCAAAGGAAAACGCCGCCATGTACGCACGACAGACAGTGCGCATTTCTTTCCGGTCTGCCCGAATCTCCCGGATCGTCAGTTCGACGTCCAGCAGCCCAATGCGGTCTGGGCTTCGGATTTGACCTTTGTTCCCACGAAAGAAGGCTGGCTGTACCTCGCGGTGACCCTCGATCTGCATTCGCGCGCAGTGGTGGGCTATGCCATGGACGCCCATATGCCAGCCACGTTGCCGCTTGCTGCTCTCCAGATGGCCGTGCAGCGTCGCTGTCCAGCGCCTGGTTTGCTCCATCACAGCGATAGAGGAAGTCAGTACGCCAGTCGGATATTTCAGGGAGAATTGGCCCGCCTACGGGCCAAAGGGAGCATGAGCAGAAGGGGGGATTGCCAGGATAATGCTGTCGTGGAGAGCTTTTTTAGCTCCCTGAAAAGGGAGCTGTTCGAGGACAACATCTTCGAGAACCGCATAGTTGCCCGGCAGGCCGTCTTCGAATACATCAAGGTCTTCTACAACCGACAGCGCCGCCACTCCACATTCGGGTACTTGACACCCCACGAGTTCGAGCGCCAGGCTAAAGCCGCTTAACCTCAACTACGCAAAAGCGGGGCAGGCCCAGCAGGCCAACATGACGACGATGCGCGTCCTGGCCTTGGACCATTACATGCATGATCCCCAACTTGCGGGCCGCCTGGGCTAGACGGAGATGCCTACCCTGGTGCTGTGGGGAGAGAGCGATCAGATCGGGACTCCAGCTTACGCCGCCGCTTTTCTCGATGCCCAGTTTCAGATCATTGAGCGGGCCGGACATCTTCCGCAGATTGAACAGCCTTCCGCAACCTTTGCGCTGATCGACAATTTTCTAGAGAGTCAGGTGCAACGGGGCGCTGAGTTGCCTTCAGGATCAACGGTACGGTAAGACTCAGGAGTTGCATCTGCATAATCAGAAAAATTCCCTCCTGGCGCGAGAATCCCAGAATGGTTTGGCAAAATTGAAGAGGTGTGAATGGTTCGGGAGCATGCTAAAAAGCGGGATGACAGCATTGAGACGCTGAGCTTTTGAGGTGGGGAGGAAGAGGGTAAAATGACAGAAACCACCCCACGAAAGCGAGTCAATTTTCACTGTTTGGGACAGTGTTCTCATGCTATACAGAGGTGTAATTCCTGAGTCTGAGGTGGAGTCGGAAAATTGGGCTAACACCCAGGCTTCCAGCTCTCTATATTCTACCGCCTTCAGTCCTTTAACTGACTGTTGCACTGAAGTAGGGGAGGGTCTGGCGCTGGCTTACTCGGCCCGTGTCCCCATCAAGCTTTACTTCAACCGGGATACCATCAGACTGCCAGAAACACGTCGTTTTTCAGACCTGTAAACCGGAGGCTTCAAATGCGACAGGGCACGGCCACCCCTTGTCAGGTTTCTACCATTGGTCCGATCACTGCCGCGCGGCTGCGCAGGTAGGTGGCCCACTGGCCCTGCTGATCCCCATAGCGCTGGGCGACGCGCGTCAGCTCGGCGGCGCTCAGGTCACCGTAAATGGGCCGGGCGGCACGCAACAGCTCCTTACGCAGCGGACCATCTGCGCCCACCTCCAACACTTCCTTACGCCCCAGCCCCCGCACCAGAATGAATAGCGCACTCCAGTCGCCGATCCCGTACAGACCCAGAAGCCACGCGCGCAGCTCGGCAGTAGAACGCTGGTGCAACTCCGTTTCGCTCACCTCTGAAAAAGCTCGCGTCACCGCCAGCAGCGCGCGGGCCTTGCGTTCCTGGCCTACCAACGCCAGCCACTCCGCTTCAGTCAGCCCGGCTAATTCGGTGGGTTCAGGAAAGGCTGGGCGGCCCTCCCACTCGCCGCCACAGGCTTCCGTGACCCTCCGTTTGAGCCGCAACGCCTGCGCATTCGGGAGCCGCTGGGTCAGCACTGCCCAGCACGCCACCTCGAATGGTGTCAGGAAACGGGGCTGATGAAAGCCATGCATGGCTTTCAAGGTCGGCCCAAACGCCGTGTCTTGCTCGGCCAGATCGTAAAAGGGCTGGAGGTCATCCCCAGTGGCCAGGAAAGAGGCCAGGCGTTCCAGCAGGGCCGCCGTCTCTGCCCCAGTCAAAGGCTGTTCGGGATGAAGGGTGTACTTCAAGCCCGCCGTGTCCTGCCCTACCACGAAGCCGACAGTCTGCCCATTCAGGCGGGTGGCCTTGCGAAGTTCGCCTGCGGTGTTTTGCTCGCCCTGTGCAGGTGGAAAGCCGTTCAGAAAAGCCAGCGTATGACGCAAGTCGAATGGCGGGGTGACTGGCAGCAGAGGCGCGGTCATTGCTGTACTTGATGGAACGTCAGCGCGTGGCCGTCCGGTGTCTGCACACTGAACATCCGTCCGAAGGGACCGTCCTGCGGGGGTTGCGTGACCTGCGCGCCTGCCGACGTGACCTGCGCGTGGTAAGCGTCAGCATCAGGTACAGCGAACCAGATGGACGCGCCCGAGCCGAGGTGGTCCCTGGCCTCATGCGGCAGGGGTTCACGCACAGCCAGGCTTGCCCCGCCTGCCTGGGTAAACACGGCGGCGTTGGGCGGACCAGCGGTGGTCTCGAAGCCCAGAATTTCAGTGTAGTACTGGCGGGCAGCCGCCAGATCCTGGGTGTGCAAAGCAATGAAATCGAGAGTGGTGTGCATGTCGGGTTCTCCTTTTATGCGAGAGAGAGCGGCGGGCCGTGCTACGCCTCGTAAAAGCCGAGTTGGTGACCATCCGGGGTCAGTACGGTGAAGGTGCGCCCAAAGGGCATGTTGTGCGGCGGCTGCACGATCCTCGCGCCACGCTCCACGAGCTGTTGGTGGTACTTCTCCACCTCTGGCACGATGAAAGAGATGGTGACGCCCCCGCCGAGCAGTGGCCTGGCGTCCCGGTCTTCACGCAGCGCCAGTCCTGCGCCGCTCGCGCTGACGAAGGCGTTTGCGCCGGGCCGCTCCTCGGTGGCCTCGAAGCCCAGAACGTCGGTCAGGTAAGCGCGGGCCGCCCTGTAATCCGGCGTATGCAGCGTGACGAAGGCGAGAATGGTGTTCATGATTGACCTCCTGGAACCAACGTAGGGGAGGCCACTGACAGCCCTATGTCAGGAGTGGCCCGGCAGCACTTTGACTAAGCACCTTGGACAGCGCTCAGGTCAGCAGCATGCGCCGCGCCTCTTCTCGCAGCCGCTCGCGCAGTTCTGGAGGCTCCAACACCCGCACGTCCGCACCCCACGACAGCACCCAGGGCCATACGCTCTGAAGGTCACGGACTTGCAGGGTGACTTCCAGGCCGCCCTTCAGGTCCTCCACTGCCGTCTGAAAAAAGCTGGGACGTTCGCGTACAGCGCGTTTCAGCTCGCCCGGAAAATGCAGACGAACCGTCAGGTTCATCTGCTCGCGCTGCGGACCAGGATCGGTGCGCCACTCTGGCTCAGCCACGAAGGTTTCAGGTTGCACCTGCACGGCCTCCATGCGGCTGAGCCGAAAAGAACGCCGCTCTCCCCGTGCCGGGTCAAAACTGCCCAGTAACCACGCACCATGCAAATAAACCAGGCGCAGGGGATAGACCTCCCGTCGTTCTGGCCCCTGCGTGGGCTTGTGGTACTGGAACCGGATGATCCGCCCGCCCAGCACCGCCCCGCGTAAGATCCGCAGGATGTCGGTGTTCTCAACGTCACCCGGCGCAACGATCCGCAGATGTTCTTGCAGTTGGGTCACTGCTGTGCGCCGCTCATCCGGCAAGGCGGCCCGCAACTTCTTGAGGGCCGACTGTGCCGCTTGGGCATAGTCGGTGTCAAAGGCCCCGTAGACCGCGTCTGCGCCCAGGGCCAACATGACCGCCTCTTCGGAGGTGAGGTGAAGTGGAGGAAGAAAGTAACCGGGCATCATCGAGTAGCCGCGCCCTGGCACACTCAGCACAGGTACGCCTGCCTCGTTCAGGGCGGCCACGTCCCGGTAAACCGTCCGGACACTGATCCCGAAGGTCTGGGCCAGCGTCTCTGCGGGGGTCCAGACCTCACTGCGCAATTCCAGCACCAGAGCGAACAGGCGGTCCGTGCGGTTCATTGCCCATACTATGACTTGCCCTCCCGTCCAATATCAGAAAAGACCTTGACCCGCCAAACCGATTTGCCGCTGCTGTGACTGCCAGGCCTCACCCTCCCAGCCGTAAAAGCCAGGCGCTCTGGTTGATGACCTTGGCGGAGAGCAATGCTATTTGGAGCGCGGCGTCCAGCAGCCCAGAATTTGCCTCAAGAGGACGATTTTGCCCATGTGGTAGGCGTTGTGAACAGCAAGCTGTTCGAGCGCATTTCTCCAGGTGAATCCAGGATTGTCCGTGCCTTCCTCAGTCTCCAGCCAGGTGTCGTCCTGCGCGAGTTCGACGGCACGTTCAGAGTAGGCGAGAAATGAATCGACAAGAGCTTGCCAGGCGGCCTCATCTTCAGGAGCAGGACTGGCGGGAAAGCCCACGTTCTCGTCCCAGCCTTCGATGGCCGCTGTATCGCGTTCCAGTACGACGCGCTGCCAGACGACGGTGTGCCACAGCTCCTCGTAGATGCTGTGTGACGCTCCTGATGGGCGGGTGCCGACATCCTGAAGAGTCAGCCCTTCCAGGATGTACGTGCGCGGCGCAAACTCACCGCTTAGAAAGAGGAAATCCCAGACGTCGGCCACAGTGCCTCCTTGAAAGTCATATCCTACGCGGGCTTGATACACAGGCAGCAAAGGCAATCCACACCTAAATCCCGTCCAGCATGGGCGCAGGCGTATTTTGCATTCACGCCGCACAGCCCCATCACGGGCTGCACCTGGTTCTGCTCGATCAGCGTTTCTAGGTCATGCGGCGCGGGGCCGCTTTCCCACCCGCGTCGGCGCAATCTGCCGCAATGCGTCGAGCAGTCCGCAGTTCCTCAACCCGTTCACCACCAGCGCGGCAGGGTAGTTCTGTGCCCGGTTGCCCATCTGTTCGTATTGTCGAATGTCGTCCAGCACGCGGGCCATCAGGTGCGCCACGTCGTCGCTCCAGTCCTGGCCCTGGTCATGGGCGCGCAGGGTTTGCCAGATCAGCCAGCACCAGAACTTGAAGTTCTGGGAGTCCTCGAAAGCGGCGGCCAGGGTGCGCGCCGTTTTCTCCACCAACGCTCCCCGCTGGCTGCGCGACAGGCCCGTCAATGTCGGCAGCATGAACACCGCGTCCAGGGCGTCTGAAAAGGCGGGTGCGACAGTCAGAGTAACGTCTGAGGTTGGATTCGAAAAAGCAGTTAACACCCAGGCTTCCAGCTCTCTCCTTTCCACTGCCTTCAGTCCTTCTAACAACTGTTGCACTGGAGTTTGAGAGGGGCTGGAAGCGGCTTTCTCGGCCCGCGTCGCCGCCGCGTTGATCGTCGCGGCAGCCCGGCTCTGGGGACCACCTCGCCGTTGACTCTGGCCTGTGCCCGCGCGGTGCGCCTCTCCTCGGCCCGTGCCTGGGTCTGGGCGGCGTGTTCCCGCCTGGATGCCCGCTGGGCCTTCTCGGCGGCCTGACGGGCCTCACTGCGGGTCAGGGCATAGGCAGTGCGGCCCTGCCGGATGTCCTGGTCCAGATCCCGTCAAGGGAACTCTAGATCCGACATGGTGACCCTCACTGGGGCAGCGTGACCGGAGAGATCGCGCTCCGCTACCTCACCTTCTTGGAGGCGTTCTAGAATGAGCGGCGATGATGGTCAGTAGAACAGCCATGACGCGGCGCACAGTTAAGGTCACCACGATTGACGATCTGAAGAATGACTGGGTGCTGACACTAGGATATTCCCGGTGTACAGCGGTCAGGGGAACCAACAAAGAACCTTTTGACGAGAAGATGGCCCACCCAGGTGGCCAGTTGCGCGGGTGGTTCGAGGATGGTCACCGTGTGCAAATCGCGAACAAGCAGAATTTAGAAAAGCTGGGCTATGGCGGCTGACCTAGTCCTTCCCACCGACTACGCTGCCTTACTAGGCGATCTCAAGACGCAGATTCGCAGCGCCCAGACCCGCGCGGCCCTGAGCGTCAACCGCGAACTGGTCACGCTGTACTGGCACATCGGGCAGGCCATCCTGAGCCGACAACAACAGGCAGGCTGGGGTGCCAAGGTCATCGAGCAACTGGCCCGTGACCTGAAGACCGAGTTCCCCGACATGAAGGGGTTCAGCCGCAGCAACCTGAGCTACATGCAGCAGTTCGCCGCCACCTGGCCGGATACCCAGATCGTCCAACAGCTTGTTGGACAATTGCCCTGGGGCCACAACGTCGTGCTGATGCAGAAGGTCAAAGACCTTGCTGCCCGTGAGTGGTACGCCCACGCCACGGTGCAGTACGGCTGGAGCCGCAACGTCCTGGCGCACCAGATCGACTCACGCCTGATCGAGCGCCAGGGCCAGGCCACCACCAACTTTGAAGTCACCCTGCCCGCGCCACAATCTGAGCTGGCCCAGCAACTCCTGAAAGACCCCTACAATTTCGACTTCCTGAGCCTGGGGGGCGAGGCCCACGAGCGGGATCTGGAACGTGGCCTGCTGGCGCACCTACGCGAGTTCATGCTGGAACTGGGCGTGGGCTTTGCCTTCGTGGGCAGCCAGTACCACTTGGAAGTGGGCGGCGAGGATTTCTACCTGGACCTGCTGTTCTATCACCTGAAATTGCGCTGCTACGTGGTCATCGACCTCAAGATCGGGGAGTTCAAACCGGAGTACGTGGGCAAGATGAATTTCTACCTGTCCGCAGCCGATGACTTGCTGCGCCACGCGGACGACGCGCCCAGCATCGGGCTGCTGCTGTGCCGCACGCAGAACAAGGTCATCGCCGAGTACGCCCTGCGCGACGTGAACAAGCCGCTGGGCATCAGCACCTACGAGCTGGCCGAGGCGCTACCTCCGGAGCTGAAAGGCCAACTCCCCAGCGTGGAAGAACTGGAGCGGGAATTTGAGGGGATGGGCGAGAATTGAGGGCCAGGCCCGCAGCGCGAAGAGTGCTAGAGGGGCCTGCGTGTGTAAGGCTAGGGCGGTCCAGCCACGTCTGCTGGAGCTGGAACTCGATCCAGATCAGGTGGCGCGCGAGCGGTATGCGGTTCTGTCGCCCACAGAGCGTGCCCAGGAGACGGTGCGGTCCCTGAAGGTGGTCTATGGCAGCCGCCTGGACGCCGAGGAGTACCGCAAACTTGGTGAGGTGCTGGAGGTGGGTGCCCTGGACGGCGCTGAACTGCGCGCCGAGGCAGCCCGCGCCCTGACCACGGGAACGTGCGACAACCAGGCGGCGCGGCTCCAGGTGCAACTGGTGAGTTTCACTTGAATGCCGTCCTGGTGAGTCTCTCCCCTGGACTGCCATGACCCGGTATTACTTGGAGCTGTCCAACGCGCGCGAACACAAGTTCTATGAACTGGTGCTGGAGGACGCGGCCTTACACCTCCGGTACGGACGTATCGGAACGGACGGCCAGAGGCAGTCCAGGACCCACGCTTCTCCTGAAGCAGCCCAGAAAGAAGCGGACAAGAGACTCGGCGAAAAACGCAAGAAAGGCTATGTGGACGCTGTGATGGGGGAGCGGGAGAAGCAGGATGTCATTCCGCCCCGGCTCCGCTTACCGGACCTGCTTAGGCCGCACCGCAGCGAGATCGAGGCGACGCTGCGCCCCTCCGTTCACCTCGTCCGGGATGGGCAGTCTGGCCGCCCCTGGAGCTGCAAGGTGGGCGGAGTGCCCTACCGCGAGCAGGGTCAGCCCTGGCCAACAACTCCAGATGGTCAGGCGCTGGCATTCCTGGCACAACTCCACTTCGCGGACCTGCCTGTGTTGGACGGCTACCCCACGACTGGCCTGGTGCAGTTCTTCATTCTGGACGACGATCTGATGGGCTGCGACTTTGATTCTGGTCTGCCGCTGGATGAAGTGCCTCAGACCACCTACCGGGTGCTGTTCCATCCCGAGGTGATTCAGGATGAGGCGGCGCTCGATCTGTCTGTCATAGAAAGGGTCTGGGACGTCTTGCCGCACGATCCGGCTGTGGAGGTGCCGCTACGGGGCTACCTCGCCCAGGACATTCTCTCGGCCAATGACCGATTGTTTGATGGCCTGGTGACCATCGATTTTCTGGACAAGACGGAGGGCGAGGACGGTGAGATTGTCGGCGATCTGCGTTTCTACGCGTGTGGCGATGTGGTGACGCTGGCCTCCAAGGTGGGCGGACATCCCGACTTCACGCAGACGGACCCCAGAGGCACCGAAGACCCGCACCTGCTGCTCTTTCAGTTGGACAGCGAAACCGAGTGGGGCGTGATGTGGGGAGACGCAGGCATCGGCAATTTCTTTATCCGGCCCGAAGACCTCGCCGCGCGCGACTTTTCACGGGTGGTGTATCACTGGGACTGTCACTGAGCGGAGCGGCGTCGGGGGGATGTGGGCGCAGCCTGGCCCAAAACGTCAGACCCTACAACGCTCGCAGATTCTTCCGCCCCTCTGTCTCCGTCTGGAAGGTCAGCGCTGGCCACTTTCGGTGTATCCCCCGTCTCCAGGGACCGAATCAGCGCTTCCACATAGGCTGAGGGATTGCGCAGTTCGGCGCGCCGCTTGTAGGCGAATACTGCGATCTCCAACAGGGCGCGTGAGTCCACCTGCTGGACGAGGATGCGGGCGCGCCTTTCCCCCACTTTCAAGAGCAGCAGGCCGTCATAGGCCCGCAGGAAGGCTGGGACCGGGCGGCCCGCGTCGACGTAGAATGAGCGGTGGACCCGGATCATCAGCGGTTCCTGCACCTCTACCACGCCCAGCACGGTCTGCTCGCTGCCGCCCAGCGGCCAGGCCCACTCCACGAACTCCCCGCATTCCAGATCGGTACTCTGCTCGGCGGCGTACAACCACAGCCCTGGCTTGGCCGCTGGACGGACCGCTGGGACCTCCGGGGGATGCGGCACCAGCAGGGCCTGCACGTCTTCCCAGTCGGGATCGGCCTCGACTTCGGGGCTGAGCTGCCAGGCGGACAGGTGGCCCAGCACGCCGCGCATCAGCAGCTCGCGGCGCGTGGCGTCCTCCGCCCGGCTGCACAGGGCCAGGGGGTTGAGCAGCTCGCCCGTCGTCGGCATGGCGTCAGCATGGGCGCTGGCCGGGTTCGGCACAAGCAATCAACCCGCTATCGTGCTTCATCGTGTGGAAGCTGGAAGCCTTCGCGCTCGCCTTCCGGGGAAGATCGCCAGACCACCCGAAGCCCCTGCACTTCCACCGCCCAGACCATCTATCAGAGGGGGAGAAGGGTTCCATCAACCGCTCGAACGCCTCACCAGATGGGCTTATCCTGAAGCACCATGGATAATGCCGACACGTTGCCGCACCTGCGCGATCTCGCGCGACTGCGCCGTGTGCGGGACCGGATTGACCGGGAGTACGCGCAGCCGCTCAATGTCGAAGCACTAGCCGAAGGCGTGAACATGTCGGCGGGACACCTGAGCCGACAGTTTCGGCTGGCCTACGGCGAGTCCCCATACAGCTACCTGATGACCCGGCGCATCGAGCGCGCCATGACGCTGCTGCGTCATGGTGACCTGAGCGTCACCCAGGTCTGTTTTGAGGTTGGCTGTTCCTCCCTGGGCACCTTCAGCACCCGCTTTTCCGAACTGGTGGGGATGTCGCCCAGTCTGTACCGTCAGCACGCGGCGGGCGCGACGGCGGGTATCCCGCCCTGCGTGGCGAAGCAGGTGACCCGTCCGATCAGGAATCGAGAAGCACTGAATGCGCGGCGAACCTAGGATGACGCCATGAACCTCACCATTCACCAGACGTTCCTGCCGCACACCAGCCCGGACGCCTCGCTGGCGTTCTACCGCGACACCCTCGGCTTCGAGGTCCGGAATAGTGTCGAGTACGGCGGCCTGCACTGGATCACGGTTGGCCCGGTGGGCCAACCCGGCACGTCCATCGTATTGCATCCCCCTGCCATGGATCCGGGCCTGACCGACGATGAGCGCCGCACTATCGCTGAAATGATGGCCAAAGGCAGCTACGCCAGCATCAACCTGGCCACTGACGATCTGGACGGAACGTTCGAGCGCCTGCAAGCCAGCGACGCCGAGGTCGTCCAGGAGCCGACGGAGCAGGCGTACGGCGTGCGCGACTGCGCGTTTCGTGATCCTGCGGGCAACCTGATCCGGATTCAGGAGCGGCGCTGACGCAACAGGCCCGTGACGGCGAAGCCGTCACCCGCGTTTCCCCTACAGGAATGAATCTGATGACAGCAAAGACCTCTGTAAAAACGGGGAAGCCCAGCACACGCCCAGCAGTGGCCAGCAAAACAGACGTGGCTGAGGGCTTCACGGACGCAGAACGGGCCGCGATGAAGGAACGTGCCCAGGAACTGAAGGGAAATTCGCGGCGTGGCTCGCGGGCCACCAGGGGAGACGGGGCGAGTGAGGTCCTGGCGAAACTGGCGGAAATGCCCGAACCGGACCGCGTCTTGGGGGAGCGGCTGCATGCCCTGATGATGGCCTGCGCACCTGACCTGCAGCCGAAGCTCTGGTACGGCATGCCCGCCTACGTCCGGGAAGGCAAGGTGGTCTGCTTCTTCCAGGGAGCGCACAAATTCAAGACGAGGTACGCGACGCTGGGCTTCAGCAACGAGGCAAGGCTTGACGATGGTGCCTTGTGGCCGACAGCCTTTGCCTTGATGGACTGGACACCGGACACCGAGGCAAGGATCACTGCCCTCGTCCAGAGAGCTGTGGGCTGAGCTTGACCACGATCAACCCAACGGGGACAGCGTTTCAGGCGCAATCTCTAATTCCGCTGCGCCCTCCTAGATATTGCCGTTGGGCAGTGGATTAGGGGTCACCTCAAGATCGATACTGGTGGCGAAGTCAAAATCTGGCCATTTCATCGGAAGACGGCAGTGGCGCAGTGACGAAAAACACTGTTCTGGGAGACCGGCATCTGACTTCGCCACCAGTATCAAGATCCGTGCGCCCTACTACGCTCAGGGAAGCCCAAATTTTTCCAACACTGGCCAGGCCGCTTGCTGAGCCACCTGTATTCCCATCAAGCTCTCCGTCAACTTTTCAGCACTGAAGGAAGGGCGACCGCTACCGAATGATCAGGCCAGGCGGAAAGTGTAGTAGTTACATAGACCCGACCAGACCGTCAGGCTCTTGCTGCGCCTGGGATCGGGTGCGCCGATGGAGAGGGTCACGCGGCAGGCAGTGGTAGCACCGCCGTTGTTGAAACCGCCGCCGGGACCGTGCAGGGCGAGGGTTGGCGTATTGGACTCGGCGAAGACCGTATCCGTGCCGTTGTACTGCACGATGAGTTTCCAGTCGTAGGTCAGGGTCTCGCTCTGTGGATTGTTGATAGTGGCCTTCGCCGCATACCTGGCCGTCTTGGCCGTACAAGAGGTGGTCGTCCTGAAATCCAGCGTCGAGCCATTGGTCACCGCGTACTCGTCGCAGAGAGTGCCGCCCAGCGTGTAAACCCCGGAGGCCGTGATCACCGGGTACGGATTGACTGGCGGCGGCAGCACGTTTAACGTTACCGTCTGCGAGGCAACTGCCCCGTAATTGTTATGGGTGGTCACGCGAACCTGGCGTGAGCCGGTTACACCGAATTTGACCTTGACATTGCAGCCGCTGGTGGCTGACAGCGTGTCGGGGGCGTCCACTGCCCAGGTGGTATTCCCGCAGAGGAGGTTGGTATTTGCCTCGTTGGGATCGGTGATTGTGACGGACATCAGGTGGTCTTCACCCTGGTGGGGATCGCTGGTGTACTTCACGCTTAAGGTGGGCGGCGGATTAGCTACATTCAGCACGAAGGACAGGCTGGCGCTGGCCCCCTGGCTATCGGTGGCCTTCACCGTGATGATGCGTTCGCCAGGCGTGGTGAATGTGTAATCCGGCGTCAGCGTCCCATCCTTGCTGGACGCCACACTGATCTTCGGGCAGCCGTCCTCGGCGTCGCTGGCGGAATAAAACTCGCCGTTGCCGAAGGCGGGGCCGGTCGTGGTGCAGAACGCCCTGAAGTTGAGCGGTAAGCCCACATTGACCGTGTGCGGCTGACTGGTCAGCTTCAGCACGGGCGGCGTATTGCTGGAGCGCCCCAGTTCCTTGCTGATGTCGAAGTTCGTGGCGTTATAACTCGCTATGGTCTTCAGAATGGGTAACGTCACCCGGAAGCCCAGCGTGCCTTTCATGAAACCGCTAACGATCCAGTTCGGGTTCCGGGGATAGGCCACGTCAAGATTCACGCCAGCTTCCAGCGCCGCTTCCGGCCCTGCCACGTCGTAGAGCGTGAAGCTGGCCCGGCTCTGCATCCCGACGCGCGGCTTCAAAGAACCGGAGAAGGTCGGGGGCGGCAGGCTGCCCGTAATGCCGAAGCCAGAGATGTTTTTCCAGCCGTCACTGCTCGTCCAGCGTGCCCCGACCCGGGCGGTGACCGACTCGCTGGCCGCGAAGTTCACGTGCGATGTGATCTCGCCGCCTGCCGTCAGATATAGCTCGACCTTCGGCACCAACACGACCGGAATAAATCCAACGAGGAAGGTCTGGGGCTTGAAGTACTGGGTACCGATCAGCACTGAGTCGCCCACCGCCCCCTGAAAGTCGCCGGCGATGTTCAGGTTCGAATTTTGAGCAAAGCCCACGCTCGCCTGAAAGGTCAGGTGCGGGGAGGAGAAGATGTGAATGCCCACGTCCACGCCGTAGCCGACATTAGACCTCTTGCGAAAGTCGTGCGCTAGGGTAGGGGATGGTTGGCACGCTAAAATATCACCAGGCCCTGAAGCTAAATCGCACGAGTTTTCGCCGTCGCACTGGTGTGTACCCCGAAACATTTCTAGAGATGGAGACCGTGTTGCAAGAACGCCATGCCAACAAAGTCAAATCTGGACGGCCACCTGCACTCTCTTTGGGAGCGCAACTCCTGATGACGCTGGAGTTCTGGCGCGAGTACCGCACGTTGTTTCACATCGGCCAGGACTGGGGTGTCCATGAGGCCACGGTTCAGCGAACCGTGGTGC
>NZ_MSTI01000142.1 GCF_001949125.1 Deinococcus marmoris | reverse complement strand
CGGCATTGGTTTCTGGAACCAGGCGCGATGGGTTCGCTCAGATGGCCCGCCATAGCGGGCCAGATTGGTGAAATTCAGTCGTCCAGGAACGACCAGCCACAGCACCAACAGCACCTGAAGATAGGCGGCCTGGGTGGAACGCAGGCTGGTTCCAGGGAGCAGGGCCGCTAGAATCTGGCTGGGGGTCGTCCGTTTTGTTGCCACACATCAACATGGACGATCCCCACCCCATTCGTCAAAAACCTTCCGGAGTACTGCGAAGGAGACCAGACCTTGGCGGATTTGTTCATCGGTCATGCCCCTACCTTGGCACCTCGCCGACGTAAGTTGGCCCTGGCCTGCTGCCACCATTACCAGACCAGGCCTGCGCTCCCACAGGTCCATCGAAAACAGGCGTCGTCCGGCAGATCGGCGGTCTGGTCTATGAGGTCCAGTGCCTGATCAATGAACTGGTTGTGAAGCTCAAAAACAATGCGCTGCGGCTGAGTAAAGCCAATATCAGTATGCGAGTGGTGGATCAGCCAGAGTTCGTTGACCATACCGGGGCCATCCCCTTCAGTCGCCCACGCTGCTTAGCCTCAGTCCCTGCATGAAGTAGGGGCGCAGCAACAGGAACAGCAGCAGGGTGGGCAGACTGGCGATCATGACCGCCGCGATCAGGGTGGGGCCGTCGCTGCCCGCATAGAGGCCCTGCATCCCGGCCAGGGTGGGCATGATCGGGCGCACGTTGTCCGACTTGCTCAGGACCAGGCCAAACAGCAGGTCATTCCAGATCCAGGTGAACTGAAACAGCAGCAGCACCAGCATGGGCGCGCGGGTCAGCGGCAGCATGATCTTCCAGAAAATCATCCAGTCGTTGCAGCCGTCCAGTCTGGCCGCTTCCTGAAAATCCCAGGGCATCGAGATGAAAAAGCCGCGCATGACGAAGGTGCAAAACGGGATGCAAATGGCGATATAGAACAGCACCATACCCACCCAGGTGTCGTACAGGCCGAAACTGGTGTATGCCTTGAACAGCGGAATCAGGTAAACCTGAAACGGGAAGATGGTGCCGGAATAGATCAGCAAAAACCACCACAGCCCTCGCGGCAACTTCAACCGCACGATGCCGAAAGCAGCCAGCGACGCCAGCAGAATGGCTCCCGCCGAACCCACCAGGCCGTAGCTCAGGCTGTTGAAAAAACCGCTGCCCAGACCCTGCCCCCAGGCGTTTTGCAGGTTCTCCCAGAGGTGAAAGCCCTGCGGCAATTGCCAGCTCTCGCCCATGTTGTATTCGCGCTTGTCCTTGAAGGCGTTCATGAACACCAGCAGCAGCGGCAGCAGCCAGAACACGCAGATGATGCCGCCCAGCACCCCGCCCGCCACCATGCGCGTGCGCTCCTTGCGCGCCCGCGCCGATTTGCCCGCGTTGGGCGGCGTGAAACCGCCAGAAGCCGTGGTCATACGTGGCTCTCCTTGTCCATCACGTTGCGCAGGTAGAAGTACGAGAAGGCCAGGGCGATCAGCGAGATGACCACGGCGATGGCCGCACTCACGCCCTGGTGAAAGAGGATGAAGCCCTCGCGGTACATGGTGACGGCCAGCGTTTCGCTGCTGCGGGCCGGGCCGCCCTGGGTCATCACCCAGATCAGGTCAAAGACCTTGAAGCCGTTGACCGCCGCCATCAATGCGGCGATGGTGACATAGGGGGTCATCAGCGGCAGGGTGATCAGGCGGGGGAATTTCAGGCCGCTGGCCCCGTCGATCTTGGCGGCCTCCAGCGGCTCGCGCGGCAGGCTTTGCAGGCCGATCAGGAAGATCATCAGGTTGGCCCCCACGCTCTGCCAGGTGTACGTGGCAATCATGGACCAGGTGTTCAGCGGCGAGCGGAAGAGCCATTCGGTCTGGCTCAACGAACTGAAACCCAGCGCTCCCAGCGCCGCATTCAGCACGCCGCTGGTCGGATCGAAAATAAAACTGAACAGCACGCCCGCCGCCGCCGCCGCCAGCGTGGACGGCAAGTACAGCGCCGTGCGGAAAAAGTTGCCGCCCACCACCCGTTCCAGCGCCAGTGCCAGCGCAAAGGCCAGGCCCACAGGCAAGACCACCGACGCCACCACCCAGATCAGGGTGTTGCGAAGCGACAGGGTGAAATTGGAGCTGGTCAACAGCTCGGCGTAGTTCCTCAGGCCCACGAGGTTGGGCGTCCGCAATCCATCGGCGTCAGTGAAGCTCTGCCAGAAGGTGTACAGCATGGGGGCGAGCAAAAAGACCGCCACGAAGAAGACCGCTGGCAGAACAAAGAGGTACGGGGCCAGCGAAGCGGCTGTGGAACGTCTGGCAGACGCGCGTCTGGCCGGGGTACGGCCCTGCTGGGTCACGGTCATGATCGGTCAGGCTCCTTTGAAAAACGTTGAAAAGACGCCACGCTGCCGCAGCGCCTTTTTTGAGGCTGGAATGTCAGGCGTGCGGCCCGGCTACTTCTGCTTGCTCCAGTAAGCGTCGGCCAGCTTCTGGAGGTTGGCCTGGACCTGCGTCTGGGTGCTGGGGTCCAGCATAAATTTGCTCAGCTCGTCTACGCCGGGTTCGATGATCTCGGTGGGGGTGGCTTCCCAGATCCGGTTGATCAGGCGCGGCTTGCTCTTGCTCAGCGCGCTGGTCAGCTCCTTGGTCACGGGATTGTCCACTGTCACCTCGTTGTTCACCGGCGTGAAGCTTTGCAGGTTGCTCCACAGCGTCTGTGCCTTGGCCGACATCCAGAAGTCGGCGACTTTCAGGGCCTGCGCCTTGTTGGCCGCGTTCTTGGAGACGATCAACGGGCTGGCCTCGTAGATGATGACCGGCCTGGCCTTGGCATTCATGGTGGGCAGGATGAACACGCCGTAGTCGTCACCGGGTTTCATGCCTGTCCCGGCAATGGTGGCGGTATACCAGTCACCTGCCAGGATGTTGGCGAGCTTGCCCTGGGCGAACAGCTTGGCCATGCCGTTGGTGCCGCCCGAGCCGAAGCCCGTGCTGGCGGGCGTGAAGTAACCCTTATCCATCCAGCCTTTCCAGGTGGTGAACACCTTGGTGACCCCCGGATCGGTGTACTTGGCCTTGCCCACCATGAGCCGCTCGTACAGGTCCGGGTCCTGGCGGGTCAGGAATTCCTCGAACCAGATGAAGGCGGGCCAGCGGTCCTCCACGGATTGCCCGAAAGCGGTCACGCCCCTGGCCTTGAGCTTGGCGTTGTTGGACTCCAGTTGCGCCCAGGTGGTGGGCGGGGTAATCCCAGCGTCCTTATAGGCTTTTTTGTTGTAGAACACGGCCCAGTACGCCACGTTGTTGGGCAGCGCGTAGATTTTGCCGTCAAAGGTGAACGCCTTCGCCAGGTCCGAGCCGTACTCCCCGGCCTTCTGGTACTTCTGCCAGATGGGCGTCAGGTCCTGAAGGGTGCCGGACTCGACGAGGTCTTTCATGCGGTAGCCGGACCACCAGGTGAACATGGCCGGCGCTTTGCTGGTACTCAGGGAGGTCCGCACGGCGGCCTGATAGGTGCTGGGATCGGCGAAGGTCACCCCTTTGAAGCCTGCGCCGCTCTTGGCACCCAGATCGCCAACCTTGGTGTAGTTGTTGTTCCAGTCGGGTTTGTCGTTGTAAAGCTCAAGCGTCTGTGCAGCGGCCACCGAGAGGGCGAGGGTCAGAACCAGCGGAAACGACTTCGTGAGCTTGATCATAAAAACCTCCATTGAGGAAAAAGACGTTGGCTTCGTGTAGATCACCGGGCGTCCAGCGGCGGACTCAGCCCCAGCATGGGCCGGTACAGCGCCGCCGCACCCAGCAGGTTGGCCTCGTCCAACAAGGAACTGCACGCGACCTTGAAGGGCCTGAGTCCAGCCCGCAGCGGCGTCTCAAAATGCGCCCACGCGCGGGACACCTGACCGCCGAGGACGATCAGATCAGGCCGAAAAACCTGCACGCAGGGAGAGAGTGCGGCGGCTAGATCGCGTCCGAGGTCCTGGTAGACCTGTTGTGCGCGAGCGTTGTCCGTCTCCGCAAGCTGAGCAATCTGTCGGGCGTCCAGTTCCTCACCGCTCAGGGCCTGATAGGCGCGGCGCAGGGCGGGCGCGCTGGTGAAGTCCTCGACGACGCCGCCGCGAAAGGGCAGTTGCCAGACCTCGCCGCCTGAAGGCACGCCCTCTTCCGCCGTGCCTGGGCGGCCATCCACGATAAAACCGCTGCCCAGGCCAGTCCCCAGGGTCAGGCCCAGCAGCCGGTGGATCCCCTGCCCCTGCCGGGCCGTGGACTCGCCCAGCGCGAACGCCACCGCGTCGTTGAAAAAAGAGATGGACAGGCCATCCAGAGGGGTCCCCTGCCAGCGTTCTCTCAGCGCCGCGCCGATATCCAGGTCCTTCAATGCACTCAGTTTGTGTTCAAAACGGGCGATCCCCCCGGCGTAATCGAAAGGACCGGGCACCGAGATGCCCACGGCTGAAACTGGCGTCTGGCCCACGCCCAGCAGCGCCCCCCTGGCCCAGATCTCCAGAATTTCTCCCGCACTGGCCCTGCCGTCTACCGCGAGACGAACCTGCGGCCCGAGTTCACCTGCGGTCACGCTCGCCGCCGTGACGTGCGTGCCGCCGATATCCAGCGCCAGTACCGCGTCTGGAAAAGTCACGGTGTTGCCGCCAGCGCGGGCAATGCCTCGTTCAGCGCTACATAAAGGTGATACAGCGTGCTGGAGGGCGAATTTTCGCTGATATTCCTGTGGTCCCGCGACAACTGGTCCGCCCAGGTGCCCTGCGGCGTCAGGTACTGGCTCAAGATGTTGCCGAGGACGTGCCGCGCGCGTTCCAGAGCCTGCGCGTCACCGCTCCAGTGCGCGTAGGCCAGGTGGCCCTTGAGCACCTCGCACTGCACCCACAGCCGTTTGGTGGGGCGCAACTCGCGGCCTCCAGTCAGCATCTCGTCGTAGGCCAGGCCGTCGCGGTCTGTGCCCCAGGCGCAGGCTGTGTTGTAGAGCAGGGGCAATTCGGGCGCCGCCGCACCACCGAGCGTCCGGTAACGGCCCAGCAGCCAGGTCCATTCGTAATGGTGGCCGGGATCGAGGTGATCGCCCGTGGCCGGGTCGGGCTGCCAGTCCGCCGTGAAGAACTCGCGCAGGAAAGGCTGTGGGCCAGTGGTGGTATCCAGAAAGCGCGTCTGAAACAGCGTGTAAAGTTCGTCGGCCCGCGCCAGCCAGGGCACTTTGCCCAGCAACTCGGCGCACAGCAAGCAGGCTTCAAACAGGTGCATGTGTGGGTTCTGCTGGCGGGGCAAAGACTCAGGCGCGTCGCTGAGCTGGAAGCCGCCGTTGCGCGGGTCACGCAGGGTTTCGATGAAGCCCCACAACTCCTCTGCCTCTTCGCGGTAGCTGACTTTCCCCGTGACCCGGTAGAGCCAGGCCAGGGCCATCAGATAGAACGCCTGGTCATACAGCACGCGCGCCGAATCCAGCACCTGACCTTCGGCGCCCACCAGGGTGTGAAAGCCGCCGCCCAGTGCGCCGTAACTGCGCGTCACCGACTCCATGACACGTTCCATCAGTTCGGCGTGTTGCTGGGCAGACCCGACAAATTCTCCCCGTTCATAGGCCAGTCCCAGCACGTAGAGCTGACGGGCCTGCACGCGGGCGCGGCGCGGCAGCCCACGCAGGGATTGACCGTCAAAGCTCAGCGCTTCCACGAACATGCCCTGCCCCTCGTCCAGACCCTCCCCGAACCACAGCGGCAGGGCGGAGGACAGAAATGCCTCTACCTGCGGGCGCAGCGGGGCGAGGACAGAGGTGTTCACCGCCCAGTCCCGCGCACGTAGGCTTTGATGGTGGCGACTTCCTGACCCTTCTCGGCTGGCCGGATGATGTATTCGCCGACGGCGGCGGGGACGATAAACGTCTCGGCGTAATGCACCGTGAACGGCTCAAACGCGCCTGTAGGGCTTTCTACGACGGCTTCCCGGCCCTCGATCAGGTTGAGGATATTGACCGTTCCATGGGTGTCATGGCGCACCGGCACGCTGAACCAGTGGCGGCGGGTCTCGATGAACTCCAGCTCGCTCATGCCGGTGCTTTCCTCGCGCCAGCCCTCGCCGCTGCTCACAGGCTGGGTCAGATGCAGCAGATTTTTCTCCACCCAGTCGGCGTCGCGCTCCCACTGGATATTGGCCGCCCCGTGCTGGAGATGAATCGGGCGCGGCTGACCGTCGAGGCCCACGCGGCCCCAGTCCCACAGCTTGAAGGTAAAGATGTACGGCGTGGCCGAGATTTCGAGCACCATCGTGTCCTTGCCGGAACAGTGGACGGTGCCTGCCGGAATGGAGAAGTGATCGTGCTTGCGGGCGGGGAGGGCATTGACGTAGCGCCCGGCGTCAAAGGGTTGTCCGTTCTGTGCGGCCTCGAGTTCGGCCAGCATTTGTTCTCTCTGCACACCGTTTTTCAGGCCCAGATAGACGGTGGCGTTCTCGCCCGCATCCAGCAGGTAATAACTCTCGTCCTGCGTGTAGGCCATGCCGAAGTGTTGCTGGATATAGGCAGTCAGCGGGTGGACTTGCAGCGACAGGTTACCCCCGCCCATGGTGTCGAGAAAATCGAAGCGAATCGGAAATTCCGCGCCGAAGCGGGCAGAGGTGATCTCGCCCAGCAGTTCGCGGGGGCGCGCCAGCACCAGATTCTGCGCGGGCATCTCCAGCACCGCACCCCCGGCTGCACCGCCGTAATCGAACAGCAGACTGTTCTCTTCCGGCACCCCGTCAAACCCCCAGGCGAAGTTGCCCGCGCTGCGGTCCAGATCGCAGACTTCCTTGAGCCACTGCCCGCCCCACACGCCAGGATCAAAGAACGGCACCGTGCGGAAGGGGCGCGAGGCGGCGGCATTCAGGCTGGCCTCGTACCCGCCGCGCTCGATCATCATCGGCTGGCCCGCCGTATTCGTTTCCAGATAGAAATCCATCTGAGCGCTGAGGCCCAGTTTGTGCCGGTCGGCCACCCGCCATTCCACAAAAAAGCCGCGCTTGTACTTGCGCAGGATGTCCTCGCTGCCGTTGGCCACCTGCCAGTTGCCCTGACCGCGCCGCAGCCTGGCCTGAATCTCCCAGCGTGCCAGATCGGCCACCACCAGCAGCGTCGGATCAGTGACCGCCAGCGCCGCGCCCCAGCCGTAAACCAGGGTGGGCCGGCTGCGACGGGTCAGCCGCACAGTCAAAGCCGCCAGCCTGTCGGCATCGTAAAACTCACGCAGCGCATGGGGCGACATGACCCCGAACACCCGGTCAGGCGTCAGGAACCGTTCCAACAGCGCGCTCAGGCTGGCGCTGGCCAGCGCGGCTTCCTCGGCATTGACCAGTTCGCAATCGGGCCATTGCTGGGCGGCGGCCTCGTGCAGTTCGGCCAGATCGGTGCCAGGGTAGCAGTCCACCACAATGATCGGCGCGCTGGTGGCCCGCTCGACCTGGAGCCGCAACTCGGTGAAAATCTGGGGCCAGCCACGCCAGACCCGCTGCCCGGACACAGTGATGTTCGGGAATTTGTCGTAGTTGGAAGCGGGGCGCTGGGAAACTTGAATGTCGGGGCTATCCAGTTGATCAGGGCTATCCAGTTGAACAGTCATATCGACCTCTCGGCAGTTCAGGAAAATAAGGCGGCACGGTCAAGAGCCACCCTGGGCCTCCAGTCACCTCACCACTCTCAGGCTTGGTCTATACCATTATTGATTTCTGGAGCCTAACAGCTTGATTCAGATTCGTCAAGACTGATCCGAGAAGCAAGTGTCGGGGCGAAACTGCAATGAATTTTCGATCCGTTCACGCCCGTCCACGCTGATGTCAACCCGTCCAATGATGTTACTGAACAGTCTTCTGTCGCCACAGAACAGCCCTTTCATCTCTGCCTGCTGGGCCAAAGCTTTGGCCACCGCTGCAAGCGCACTGAGGGCAGAAACGGCAATGGTGCGACGCAGCGCCCATATTTGACGCTCCATCGCCCTCCCTGCTACAGTCGGCAAGATTCCAAATGGTATAGACCAAGATATTTAAAAAAGTGGCAGTACGGCGGGTGAGCGACTCACTGAACAGGCTCTGGGAGAGACATGAAGAACGGTGAATTCATCTTCGTCACGGGCGGCGGCAGCGGCATTGGGCGGGCTTTTGCCCTGCACTTCGCGGGGCTGGGCTACGGCGTGGCGGTGGCAGACCTGAACGGACAGGCTGCTGAAGAGACGGCGCGAGACATTCAGGAGTTGGGCGGACAGGCCCTGGCCTTCGCGCTGGATGTAAGCGATTTTGCCGCCACCATGCGCGTCGCGGCGCAGGTGCTGGAGACCTTCGGGCAGGTGGATGTGGTTTTCGCCAACGCCGGTGTGCTGAGTCCCGCCGATTATTTCGAGGTGCAGCCCGCCGACTGGGACCTGTCGCTGGACGTGAACGTCAAGGGCGTGGCGTACACCTGCCGGGCCTTTATCCCCAGCATGATGGCGCGCAGGAAGGGCCGCATCCTGACCACGGCGTCCTACAACGGGTTCCGGGCTGGGGCGCACGTCATTCCCTACCGCGTGACCAAGGCGGCGGTGGTGATGTACACGCGCTGCCTCGCGCTGCTGCTGGCCGAGTCCGGCATCACGGTCAACGCCATCTGCCCCGGCGTAACCCTGACCCCCATGCAGCTTGAGTACGCCGAAAAGACCGCCGGGGAGCGCGGCATCACCCTCGAGGCCTACCTGGAAGAGCGCGCCGCCAGGATTCCCATGCACGAACTGACCACCGTCGAAGACCTCAATGCGCTGGCAGAATTTCTGACGTCCAGGGGAGGCCGCATCATTACCGGGCAGGCCATCGCGGTGGATGGCGGGGTCCTGGTGTCCTCGTGACCGATGTTGATATGACCGATGTTGATATGAAAGGTGTTGACCCAAAGGGCCGCATGTTCTCGTGGCCGTTTTCCGGCAATGGTCTGGGGGGCGTGGGCGTGGGTGGACAGCCAGTGTCGGAAGCCGTTCCCACACCCGGCCCGGCGGAACTGCTGGTGCGGGTGGACGCAGTGACGCTGTGCGCCTCGGACGGCAAGATGCTGAGGCTGGGGACGGACTACCCCCTGCTGCGCGGGCGCGATCTCCAGGCCCAGCCCACCCGCCTGGGTCACGAAGTGGCGTTGACTGTGGTAGCGGTGGGCCAGCAGCGTCGCGGACAGTACCGGGTGGGCCAGCGTCTGGGCCTGCAACCCGACGTGTTCGTGGGGGGGGAGCGGCGCTGCTTTGGGGTGACGCTGCCAGGCGGTCTGACGCAATATCTGGTGCTGGGGAGCGACGTTCTGGAAGGAGACGACGGGCCGTACATCTTCTCGGTGGGCGGGCTTGACCCGGATGGGCGGCTGAGCCTCGCGGACGTGGCCGTGACCGAGCCGTGGGCCTGCGTGGAGATGGCCTATCAGCCCAAACGCCGCCTCCAGCCACTGGCGGGCGGGCGGCTGTGGATTCATGGAGACAGTGCAGCTACTGGGTTTGTTCTTCCTCCGTTTCCAGGCAGCGAGATGACCCTGAGCGGTTCGGCACAGGATTACGCGGAAGCGCTCAGCGCGCAGGGTCACCGCATTCAACGTAACGAACTGGCGGATATCCTCAATGGCTCCCAGACCTTTGACGACATTCTCCTGCTTGACCCGGCGGATGATCTGCCTGAACGCGCCCTGCCGCTGCTTTCGCGTGGCGGGCTGCTCAATCTGAGCGTCTCGGCGGACAACACGCGGCGCTACGAAACCCAGGTGGACGCCAGCCGACTGCACTACGAACCGATCAGCCTGGTGGGTCAGGCGGGACCGGAGGTGGGCGCAGCCTACGGCGAACACCGCTCCGACCTGCGGCCCGGCGGCAGTCTGCTGATCCACGGTGCAGGTGGCGCGATGGGCCGGATGCACCTGGAACGCGCCCTGAGTCTGCCCCATCCGCCCGGCACCATCGTCGCCACCAACCGGGGCGCGGCGCGGCTCTCGGAACTGAACCTGTCATTTGCGGCGTGGGCAGCGGCGCGGGGGGTCAGGCTGAAGCTGATCAGCCCCGTGCAGCACCCCGGCTTTCTGGAAGAAGAGGCGCGGCGGCTGGGCGGCTTTGACGACGTGGTGGTCAACATTCCCAGCCTGAGTGAGATGCAGTACGCCGCAAACTTCCTGCGCCAGGACGGGCTGCTGGCCCTGTTTGCGGGCATTCCTGAAGGGCAGCGTCTCCGCCTGCCGCTGGGCAACGTCGCCCACTTCCGCGCCGAGTTCACCGGAACGAGCGGCTCCAGCCTGGCCGATCAGCGCCGGGTGATTCAAAAAACATTGAGCGGTGAACTGGACGCCTCGTCGGTCATCGCGGCGGTGTGCGGTCTGCGGGCGGCGCGGGAAGGGCTGGCCGCCGTGATGGACGGGCGCTACACCGGCAAGATCGTCGTCTATCCACCGCTGCTGGACTTGCCGCTGCTGGGACTGGAAGAACTGGCGACGGTGGCTCCTGGCGTTTATGCCGGCCTGAACGCGGGCCGCTGGACGAAGGCTGCCGAAGACGCCCTGTTCGCTCAATTCGCGCAGCCTGTGCCAACAGAGGCCCAGCCATGAGCGCCCCACTGATGCTGTGCCTGGATCTGGGAACCAGCGTAATCAAGGCGGGCGTGCTGGACGCGGCGGGCACCCTCCTGACCCTCGCCACCACGCCGACGCCGATGCACCAGCCCGCTCCGGGGGTGGCCGAACAGGACGCCGAAGGTCTCTACGCTGGAGCGCTGCGTGTTCTGCGCGAGGTGGTGGAGCAGGTCCCCGGACGCGGGATTGCCGCCCTCTGTGTGTCGGGGCAGATGGGCGGCGTGATGGCGCTGGACGCGGCGGGGGGGGCGCTGTCACCGTGGTTTCCCTCCACGCTGGACCGCCGCTATCAGGCCGATCTGGACGAGATATGGAACGCCGAAAGTGACTGGCTGCCCCAGCGCATCGGGGCCAGACCGATCAGTGCGCCGCGTCTGCGCTGGTGGCGGCGCGAGCAGCCCGAAATGGCGCGGCGCATTGCCAAACTGTCCACGCTGGCCGGGTACGTGGTGGGGCGGCTCTCGGCCCAGACAGCAGAGGCAGCGTTCATAGACCCCACCTACCTGACCTGGTTCGGTGTGGCCCACACTGCCCGCCGGGACTGGGACGCGGACCTGCTCGCAGCTTTTGGCGTGTCGCCGGATCAGGTGCCGCGCGTCGTGAACGCCAGCGACGTGGTGGGCCACCTCAGCGCGGCGGCGGCGGCCCAGACAGGACTCCTGGCCGGGGTGCCTATCTTCGCCGGGGTGGGCGACTCGGCAGCGGGCTTTCTGGGTGCAGGCCTGAGTGACCCGGCCAGCGCTCTGGACATCGCCGGAAGTTACAGCGTCTTCACGCAGTATCAGCGCGGTTACCCCACCGATCCCACCCTGACGCTGCAACCCATTGCCAGCCCGCTGGGACCGGACGACTGGTACGCGCTGATGTACATCAACGGCAGTGGCCTGACCCACCGCTGGTTCGTGAATGAGTTTGGGGGCGGCGATTACCCGGCGCTGGACGCGCATGCCAGTGCCCTGCCGCCCAACCGGGGGCTTTACTTCTCGCCGCATGCGCTAGGCCGGGCCTGCCCCGACACGCCCGCCTTGAAGGGCGGCTGGCACGGCCTGACCCTGACGCACCGTCCGGCCCACCTGTACCGCGCCCTGCTGGAAGCGGTGGCCTACGAATTCAGTGGCGCGGTGCGGCATCTCGGCTCGCTCTCGGCGCGGCTCCCCTTGCGGGAAGTCACGGTAATGGGCGGCGGCGCGGTCAGCGCGCTGTGGAACGGGATCAAGGCCGACGTGCTGAACGTGCCGTACCTGACGCTCAGTAGCACCGAGGTCACCCTGCGCGGTCTGGCACTGGTGGCCGCGCAGGGGCTGGGGCTGCACCATGATTTGCGGGCCGCCTGCCGCGCCGACGTGCAGGCTGGAGTCGTCGCCACACCCAGCCTGGAGCGCCACCATGAATACGCCGTACTGGAAGCTGAATACCACCGCTGGCTGGCGGAGTACACCCACCTTTGCGAGAAATTGGCGAATGCGCCTGCCCTTGCGCTTTCCAGACCGAGATGCCAAGAATGAGCCGCATGGGCCGCGAGGCAGATTCACCACTCTACTTGCAAGTCAAGCGCGATCTGCGCGAAAAGATGATCAGCGGCGAGCTGAATCCTGGTGACCGCGTGCCGTCCGAGCGCGAGCTGGCCGAGCGCTTTCAGGTCAGCCGCATGACCGCCCGCCACGCCCTACGCGAGATGGAAGCCGAGGGAACGCTCACGCGGGTGCAGGGGTCTGGCAGTTTTATCAATCAGCCCAAACTGATCGAGAACGTGGTGGAACTGGCCTCCTTCACCGAGGACATGGAGCGGCGCGGCCTGACGCCGAGCGCGCGGCTGCTGAACGTGTCCCTGCAAAAGCCAGATGAGGTGGCGCGCGGCATGCTGCACCTCAACGCCCGCCAGCAGGTCTGGCAGATCAACCGGCTGCGCTTTGCCGATGGCGTGCCGATGGCGCTGGAGACCATGTTTCTGGTGGCCGATCAGTTTCCGGCACTGGGTGAACAGGATCTCAGCGGCTCCATCTACCGCTTGCTGGAAGACACCTACAGCCTGAAGATCGGCAATGCCACCCAGACCATTGAGGCGGTCTTTCCCAGCGACATGGAGACACAGATGCTGTGCGCTCCGTCCCAGACGGCCCTGCTCCGGCTGAAGAAACTGACCCGCACGCACGCCGGCCAGCCCTTCGAGTTCGTGACCGCCCTTTACCGGGGAGACCGCTACGCGTTTGAAGCGTCACTCACGCGGCCATAGCCTGGTTTTTGCCACGCAGCCGCTGTCCAACTCTCAAGGTGAAGACAGGAGAATCCGGGTGAGGCGCTCGACTGCCGCAGGCCACAAACATGCGTCATCGAGAGCCGTATTAGTTCACCCCTGCCTTCCGCAGCAGCGGAAAGTCCCGCACCTCATCCGCTGTCACGCCACATGCCTCTTCCAGCGCTGACACCGTGCGCTCCAACTCTGCGAACAGCACCTGCAACCGTGGACGTTGCTGCACATCCTGACCTCGCGCGGCTTTGTACGAGTCGGTCAGCAGGCGGTAGTACTGCAACGTCCCAGCCTGTCCTTGGTTGAAGCGAGTGAAATAGGAGGCCCGCTCCTCCGCTGGCAACGTCAGCACGTCGGTCAGGATGGTGCGGGCGTTGTGCAGCTTGTCCGAAGCACTGATCAGGAGCGACGAGGCTGATTCGTGGGGCAGTTTGTCCAGGTACTTCGTTTTCCGCTCCTGCCAGGGTGCCTTCGCTTCGCCAGCTTTGGGCAGGGCGTCTGTCGCGCCGTCCACCAGATGGGCCACCTCTGCTCCGAATTTCTTCTCGATGATGGACCGCAGGGTAGCGGCGTCTAGACCCATGTTCTGCGGACCATCTTCGAGGGCGTCATGCAGCAGCGCAGCAATGGCCTCATGCTCGTTCGCCCCGAACTCCAGCGCGACAGATGCCACGCCCAGCAGGTGCGAAAGATAGGGGATGGTGGGCGTCTCGCCCTTTGGCACCTTGCGGTACTGCACGGCGTGCCACTCGTGGGCCAGCGTCAGGGCGTCGGCGAATGCGGGAGATAAGGCAGGTTGGATCATGCCCTGAATGTACTGGGCTGGCCGCGTTCCAGCCAGGGGCGATGGCTTGCCCCCAGCCGCCTGGTCCGCGCCATGGGCAAGCTGTCGGACGTCCCGAGGCCAGTGCGGGCGGGCGCGGCGACAGGAACAACCAGGCCAACGGCCCGCGTGTCGACCGCATGCTGCTGGCGTGAAGCGAGGTCAGCCAGAAGATCCCGCACCTGCGTCCAGCCTTCTCGGAGTCGCAGGTTGAACTCGCCCCCCTGCGCCGCCTGCGGCTACATTGCCCTGTACGGGCCTCACCGTGCAGCAGGCGGTGAAGGAGCAGCGTGACGCGGACTACGCCCAGTCCACTATCTACAACGGCGCGCGGCGAGAGCTGAGGATAGCCTTCGACGGACCATCGTGGAAAACCCTAGCACGACCCTCGTGGTCCACCCTGGCAACCACGTGTGGGTGAGCGCCACCTCTTCCCTCTTCCTCGGGATGGATAGCGCGTTTAAACCCGCCCCAGCAGGTGACCCGCCGATACCCGAAGTGGAGCCACGCAAGCCGAAGCCCACGTAGAAGCGGGGGAGAAAGCCCACAAGCTCGCTGCCCCAAAAGTGGCGAGCGCCCCAGTGCCAAAAGGCAAAAACGCTTCCGCGAATACCTGGCGCAGGGCCACAGCCAGGCCGAGGCGTTGAGGCTGGCGGGGGGCGTGGAGGGAGAACCACTATTGCGGCGGGTCCACGGGTGCCGGGGGGTTGGGAGAGAAACCCCGGCATAGACGATGCCCTGGCCCAGCGAATATGTCCCGCACGCGAGTAAAGCATCCGTACTAGGTGACACAGGGAAGTGACGCTGCTTAGCGTGGGGCGGGCATACGGCAAGACCGATTCCAGATATCGCCATTGCGCCTCGGCATGCAGTGTCCTGAGAACCAGCGGCGACTTGCCAGAGCCGAACATGCTGGTAAACACCATAAACGCATGACGCGGCACTCACAGCGAAAGGGCATTGAGGTTGTGTTCCCACGCCCCGCACACCTGTGCAAAGTCGGAAGACTCAGACTCATGAGTTGCATTTATGCAGTTTTCTCCAAATATGCGGTCTGGAACAGCGTTTGGCGGAAGGACATCTGAGCCAATTGAATCTGTGCAGACATCGCACTCCAGTGCGGCATCAACAGATCACGTGCCCACGACGCCGCTTCACAAAGCGTCCAGACCCAGCTTGGACGCTTCCCAGTGGTCATGCCCCTGTTGGCCTGCATGAACAGCGCCAGAGTGAGACTGAGCCACACCAGAAACAGCCAGTTATGCGTGCCCG
>NZ_MSTI01000065.1 GCF_001949125.1 Deinococcus marmoris | reverse complement strand
CCTTCGGGGCACCTCCCCTCAAGGGGAGGCAAGTGGATTTCTCCGTGGCGAGATTGACTGCGACTCTTGGCTCCCTTTGAGGGGAGCTGGCTGCGAAGCAGACTGAGGGGTTAAACCGCAAGCCGCCCCCAACAAAACCCGAACCACCATCCTCATCCCTCCATCTGGGAACCCACACCCCTTCACCCCCGTATTCCCCCTGAGCCTCCGGTTCAGAGGTCACCACAAAGGACGGTCAACATGGCACTTTCACTTCAAAAAGGCGGCAACATTTCCTTGAGCAAGCAGGACGCCAACCTGCAACGCATCATCGTGGGCCTGGGCTGGGACCCTCGTCCCACCGACGGTCAGGCATTCGATCTGGACGCCTGCGCCTTCCTGCTGGGCAGCAGCGGCAAGGTGCGTGGCGATCACGATTTCATCTTCTACAATCAGCTCCGCAGCACGGACGGCAGCGTGGAGCATACCGGCGACAACCGCACGGGCGAGGGTGACGGCGACGACGAGGCCATCAAGATCAACCTGACCAAAGTGCCCGCCGAGATCGAGAGGATTGCCGTCAGCGTGACCATCGACGAGGCCGAGGCACGCCGCCAGAACTTCGGTCAGGTGGGCGGCGCGTTTATCCGCGTGGTCAACGAGGACAACAATCAGGAACTGACCCGCTTCGATCTGGGCGAGGATTTCAGCACCGAGACCGCCGTGATCTTCGGCGAGATCTACCGCCACGGCGGCGAGTGGAAATTCCGCGCGGTGGGCCAGGGCTATACCGGCGGCCTGGGACCACTGGCGCGCAACTACGGCGTCAACGTTTAAACTGGGAACTCCAGCGGACACCCGATCTCCAGAGGCCGGGTGTTTTTGCAGTGACGAGAGCGTCATAGCATGGAACGGTTGGCCTGCCTTCCACAGAGAGGGCAGCCAGCAAGGAGAACATTAGTGATTCAAAGAGAGTTTGGTTTTGCCTTCGGCGTGACGGCCATTGCCCTGGTGCTGGCGACGTGGTACGGCTTCAGCGTCGGCGGCATCAGCACCGCCCTGAATTTCCTGGTCATTGCCGTGGTGCTGGGCGTTATGGAAGTGTCCCTCAGCTTCGATAACGCGGTGGTCAACGCCTCGGTTCTCAAGAACATGACCGAGAAGTGGCAGCGCCGTTTCCTAATCTGGGGCATTCTGATCGCTGTAGTGGGGATGCGCCTGGTCTTTCCCATCGCCATCGTCGCCATCACGGCTGGCTTGGGCTTCGGCGAGGTGGCCAGTCTGGCCCTGAACGATTCCACCCGTTACGGCGAGTATCTGGAGCAGGCCGAGGTGGTCATCAGTGCCTTCGGCGGCATCTTTCTGCTGATGGTGGCCCTGAATTACCTGATGGACCCCGAAAAGGACGAACACTGGCTGGCTGGCTTTGAGCGCCGTCTGGCCGGGCTGGGCAAGCTGGACACCATTCAGGCGCTGATCGCAGGCGTGGTGCTGCTGTCGATCACGCACTTTTTCGTGGCCCCTGCCGAGCAACTCTCGGCGGTCACGGCGGGCATGGTAGGTCTGCTGGTTTATCTGGCGATGAACGCTATCGGCGGCCTGTTTGACCCCAATGACATGGCGGCCAAGGCGGGCGCGGCGGGTCTGACGGCCTTCCTGTACCTGGAAGTGCTGGACGCCTCGTTCTCGCTGGACGGCGTGATCGGGGCCTTCGCCGTGACCAAGGAAATTGTGATCATCTCGGCGGGACTGGCGATTGGTGCGGTGTTCGTGCGTTCGCTGACGCTGTTCCTGGTGCATCAGGGGACGCTGGCGCAGTACCGCTTCCTGGAACACGGCGCGCACTACGGCATCCTGGCGCTGGCGATCATCATGCTCAGTAGCACCAACCGCAACGTGCATATTCCCGAACTGGTCACGGGCCTGATCGGGGTGGCCTTCATCGGGGCGGCCATCTGGTCCAGCGTGCGCGCCAACAAGCGCGAGCTGGCCGAGGGGAAATCTCAACCGAACTGAGCGCAGGACTGACAAGGCTGTGGAGGAGGCGAACAAGCTTCCTCCACAGCTTTTTTGTGGGGCTTTCCTGAAGCCCAAAACGTATCCCTACCCGTGTCATAACCACTGCCGACGCGCTTAAATACGGTCATGCTTGGAAAATTCTTCAAGAAACCGGCGGATGACATGGGCGGGCGCGTTCCCCCCGGCCAGAGCCTGACGGCCCGCTTCCCAGTGCTGACCTACGGCCCCGCGCAGCATTACGACGCCTCGGAAGTGGTTATTCGCATCAGCGGGCTGGCAGGCGAGAAGACCCTGACCTGGGCAGAGCTGATGGCGCTGCCGCAGACCACGCTGACCTACGACATCCACTGCGTCACGCACTGGAGCAAGCTGGACACCGAATGGACCGGCGTGCGCGTCACGGACCTGATGGAACACCTCAAGCTGGACCCGGCGGCCACGCACGTCATGCAGCACAGCGTCGGGGGCTACACCACCAACCTCTCGCTGGAGGATTTCACGCGCCCGGAGAACCTGCTGGCGCACACCTTTGGCGGCGAACCCCTGACGGCGGAACACGGCGGCCCGCTGCGGCTGGTGGTGCCGCACCTGTACTTCTGGAAAAGTGCCAAGTGGCTGACCGGGCTGGAATTCATGGCCGCCGACAAGCCGGGCTTCTGGGAAGTCAACGGCTACCACATGCGCGGCGATCCTTTCAAGGAACAGCGCTACGACGATGACTGAATGGGTTGTGGGGTGTGGGTTGTAGGTTGTGGGAACAGATCAAACGCCCGCCATTGAAGGCTACCTTGTCCCGGATGTTTTGAAACCCGGCCTCGCACTCGTGCTTGTCGGCACCGCACCCAGCAAGATCAGCGCGGCGAAGCGGGCGTATTACGCCAATCCGGTCAACAAGTTCTGGCGCACGCTGCATACGGTGGGACTGACACCCCGGCAACTCGCGCCGCAGGAGTACCCGCAGGTGCTGGATTACAGCATCGGCCTGACGGACGTGGCGAAACGGCACAGCGGCGTGGATTCGGCCCTGCCCGGCGAGGCGTGGCAGCCGGACGAAGTGCTGGAAAAGATCAGGACGTATCGCCCGCAGATCGTCGCCTTCACCAGCAAGCGCGGCGCGTCGGAAACGCTGGGGAAGCCGACGGGCAAGCTGCCATACGGCCTCCAGACCGAGACGCTGGAAGGCGCGGAGGTCTGGGTTCTCCCCAGCACCAGTCCGCTGGGCCACAACTATTTTCAGCTTGGGCCGTGGCAGGCGCTGGCGGCGCGGGTAGATGAGCTGCGGCAGAAGCTGAGGGAAGACTGAACGTCGCACAGCACTGCACGGGAACTTTCCTCAGCCTCGCGCCGTATTCTGGGTTTGTATGGCCCCCTCTGTCACCACCATCCTGACTGTGGCCCGCACCGGCTCGCGCGTGGTGCGGTATCTGATCCGGCCCGCGCACAGGGGGCCAGGAGACGTGAACCAGTTGGGCCACGATCCCTGGCTGACCCCGCAGCCGGGAACAGGCAGGCCGGATGAGTTGCGGCGTCAGGCCACCCGGCTGGCACGGCGCGGCGTGGGCCTGGGTAAACTGACCCTGCAAGGCGTGCTGGGCGCGTTCGTGATCTTTCCACTGCTGCTGATTTTCGGCGTGCTGCTGGCGCTGGGATTTGAACCTGCGGGCTGGCTGCTGGGTATCACGCTGCTGCTGGGGCTGCTGGGACTGATCCGCACGGCGGTCCGCGCCACGCGCCTGATGAACGCGCCGGATGAAGATGCTCTGGCGAACACTTCAACCGCTGCTCTGCCCGCCGATCTCAGGGCCGATGAAACCAGTCTGCTGGGAACGCTACGGACACACGAGCGTGCCCTGCCCCCGGCCAGCCGCGTGGCCTTTCACGCCACCGTGATCGCCACCCGCGACGCCCTGCGCGTCTCGGCGGGTGACCCGATGCTGAACCGCGACGCCTTTGATGTGCGGCAGGCGGCCCGCGAGGACATTCCCGAACTGCTGGAAACCTACCGCACCGTGCCGCCCACCCCCGCCAACGAGGCGGAATTGCAGCGCCAACTGGCTTTAATTGAAGAGCGCATGTCCGCCGTCATCCGGGACCGCAACGCCCAGCAGGGCCGTGTTCTGAAGGCGCATGGACGTTATCTGGAAAACAAATATCTGGAGAAACCGGAGACCGAGTAGCCCTTACTTCTTCGCCTCCACCCCAGCCATCCACGCCAGAATCCAGCGGGCCACCTGATCACTGCGGGCCGAGATGATGTCCAGATGCGCGGCCTCCTTGAAGGTGCGGACGGTCATGTTCGCCCCCGTCAGCGCGGCGTATTTCTGGTACTCCCCGGCGGTTGAGACGCCCTCTCCGGCCACGATGCCCAGGGCGGGCAGGGACACTTTGTGCCACACACGCAGGTCTTTCTCAAAGGGCGTCCCCTTTGTTCCCTGGCGCACGGCGGCGAGGTCCAGCGACAGGCGGTTGGGAAAGTACCACTCGCTGAAATCGCTCAGGGGGGTCCAGAAGCGTTTCACGAAGTCCTGCGGATTGGTGGGGTCTGCCGGGTCCGCCTGCCAGCCAACGGGTTTGTTGCGGTCCTGCTGTCCGGCCACCCAGTAACTGTCCTTGCCGCCCAGCACGGCGGCGATCAGGTTGTTGCCCTCCACCGCATTGGTGGCCCGCCCAGTTCTCAGGGCCAGGAAGGGCAGCAGGGCATACCGCTGCTCAAGCTGCACCATCGCCGCCGCCAGATTGGTGGCCGGGTAGTTCACCAGACCGCCCGATGGGGCCAGGGCATTCGGCTGGGCGGCGGCCAGTCGGGCCTGGGCGGCGGCGCGGCTGGCCAGCTTAGGGCCAAAATAAATTGCATCCACATACGGGTCTTCCGGCAGTTTGTTCAGGCCAGTCAACGGCCCCAGCACGCCCTCGGTGCCGTCATCGTAATTCTGGACGGTCAGGGGCTGGTTGCTCAGCAGGCCCGGCGCACCGTCCAGCATGACCATGCCGCGCACATCGTCCGAGCCGCGCCCAGTGGTGCCGGGAGGTCCATCAAAGTCGTAGGCCGCATACAGCCCGGTCAGGCTGCCGCCCATAGAGTGGCCGCCGATGAACACCTCGGGCGTCAGGGTACGGGCCTCCCTGATCGCCACGCGCCAGTCGCGCAGGGTCACATCCAGACCCCAATCGCGCATGTACGACAGGCTTTCCTTGGACCGTGGGGGCAGACCGTTCTGCACGATCCGGGCCAGTTCAGCCGGACTGGCTGCCGCGATCTGGGCCTGGGGTTCCAGCAGGTTGCTGCGGCGGTCCACCGTCCAGACCGCTGTCCCCGGTTGCAGGGCCACGATCTGCCGCGCCAGTCGGTCAAAACTGCCCGCACCCCCCAGAAATCCTGGCATCAGCAGCAGGATGGTTGTGGGTTTCGCGGGGCCGTAACGAATGGTGATGCTGGCGTTCAGTTCGGGAGGCGTGCCCGGAACCACGAAGCTGGGGCGCACCACGCGCACGGCGGGAACCCGTGCCAGGACCGCGTCGCTGGGCGTGGTCACGGCGGCGGGCGCGGACGGGCGTACCGTCTGGGTGGCCGGGGCGCAGGCGGACAGCAGAACGGAAAGCAGAAGAAGATGGGGCAGACGCATCCGCTCATGCTGCTCTGCGTGCAGAAAGGGGATGGTGCGGCGGCTTACGGGCAGTCTTGGCCGGGGCTTGATCTGCCGGGGTAGGCGGGGCGGTCCATCTGCCTATCGTTCGCTCCCCCGGACCAACTGCGCCGCTCTAAACTCATGCTATGAGCGCCCCCACCTCCACTCCCCTGCCGCTGCCCAAAGGCTTTCAGACCGCCGCGCTGGCCGCTGGCATCAAGCCCAGCGGCAAGACCGATCTGAGTACCGTGGTCTCCGAGACCGACTGCGTGTGGGCCTTTGCCGGAACGCGCAGCACCACTGCCGCCGCCTGCGTGACGCGCAACCGCGAGGTCTACGCGGCAGGCGGCCCGGTGCGGGCGCTGGTGGTCAACGCTGGAAATGCCAACGCCGCCACTGGAAAACGCGGCGCGCGCGACAACGCCGACATTGCCGACGCGCTGGGCAGCGTGCTGAATGTGGAGATGGACAGCGTATTGACCGCCAGCACCGGCATCATCGGCCACCCGCTGCCGATGGACCGCGTGCTGAGCGGCGTGGAACACCTGCCAGAGGACCTGGGGACCGATGCAGCCGCCTTTGCGGGCGCGATCATGACCACCGATCTGCGGCCCAAGACCGCCTCGGCGGACCTGCCCGGCGGGGCGCGCATCGTGGGCGTCGCCAAGGGCAGCGGCATGATCCACCCGGACATGGCCACCATGTTCGCCTTCGTCTTTACCGACGCGGCGGTAGACGGCCCCGGCCTGCGCGCGGCCTTCTCTGCTGTGGTGGCCCGCACCTTCAATGCCGTGACCGTGGACGGCGACACCAGCACCAACGACATGGCGATGGTGCTGGCAAACGGGCAGGCCGGAGAGGTGGCCCTGACCGACTTCCTGCCCGCGCTGGAAACCGTGATGCGTGACCTGGCCCGCCAGATCGCCCGCGACGGCGAGGGGGCCACCCGTCTGCTGACGGTGCGCGTCTCCGGCGCACTGACCGAGGCTGAGGCGCTAACCGCCGCCCGCACCTGCTGTGTCAGCCCGCTGCTGAAAAGTGCGGTCCACGGCAACGATCCCAACTGGGGCCGCGTGATCATGGCGGTGGGCCGCAGCGGCGCGTCCGTGAATATTGAGGGCATGACCGTGGCCGTGCAGGGCAACCCAGTCTTTGCCGGAAAGCCGCTGCCCTACGACGACGCGGCGGTGAGCGCAAGCATGAAAGCCGAGGAAGTTATCTTTGAGATAGATCTCGGCGTGGGCGGCGCGTCCGGTGAGGCGTGGGGCTGTGATCTGAGTGCCGAGTACGTGAGCATCAACGCGGACTACACGACCTGAGCGGGCAGGTACACACAAGCCTGTCCTCCCCCACTTGAGCCAACCTTCAGAACCCGCCTTCAATCCGCAGCCGTGGCCTACGCTGCCAGCATGAACAAAGCTCCTGCCCCACAGCCCGCGCTGGCCCGGCCCCTGGATTTCTCGTTTTCGTCCAACCGGATCGCGGCGGCGGGGATGGTGGGGGCGGTGCTGCTGGGGCGCGTGGTGCGCGGCAACTGGTGGCAGGCGCTGGGCGTGGGCGGAGCGGCCTTCAGCGCCTGGGCCATTGCGCGCGAACTGGACCCGGATTCACCGGAGACCGCCAACGCGGCGTTGCCCGTGGCCGCCGCCGCCGCACTGATAGGCGAGCCGGGCAACCCGCTGGCTGCCTTCGCCGCGCTGAGTGGCCTGCGCCTGATCGCCGGAACCACCGGAGAGGACGCCACCCCCGTGGATCATCAGGGGCTGCTGGTGCAATCGGCGCTGGCTGCGGCCACGGGCAACCGTTCGGCGGCGCTCCTCGCCTCGGCAGCGCCGCTCCTGACTCCCGGTTCCCACTCGTGGTTGCCCGCGCTGGGCGTGCTGATGCCCCGGCTTTGGCGGGACCATGCAGCGGGCCTGACCACCGTACCCGCCGCCCTGCTGGGGCTGGGAGCCGTGGCCCTGACGCCCGCGTTCACGGCCCCCGAACCCGTGAGCAGTCCATGTGACCGCGCCCCCCGGACAGTGAAAGCACAGGAAGTCCAGCGTGCCCGGCAGGCCGCCGTGGTCTCTCTGGCGCTGGGGCTGGGCGGCGGAGGCGTGCGCGGACTGGTGCCGCTGGCATCGGCGGTATTGACAGTGGGATTGCGCCGCGTGCGACAGGGAGCCGTCAAACCCTGACCGTTTCTTCCCTGCCGTCTATCTCGCCACACGCCTCCCGCATCCCCAGCCCCTAGACTTCGGCCCATGCTGGGACTGATTTGTGTGGATGTAGACGGAACCCTGATCGGCACGGACAACACTGTGCGGGACGACGTGTGGGCGGCACTGGCCGACGCCAGGGCGAAGGGCGTGCGGATCGCGCTGTGCAGCGGACGGCCCGCCATCGGCAACGCGCTGGGCTACGCGCGGCGGCTGGACGCGGACGGCTGGCACGTCTTTCAGAACGGGGCCAGCGTGGTCCGGGTGGACTCCGGGGAAAGCCTCTCCGAAGCGCTGCCAGACAATGTGCTGCCCATGTTGATGGAGCGTGCCCACGCCGAGGACCGCCTGCTGGAGGTCTACACCGACACCGAATTCGGCGTGACCAAACCCGGTTCGCTGGCCGAGCGCCATGCCGCGCTGCTGGGCGTGCCGTATGATCCGCGCACCCCCGAATCGCTGGTGGGAACGCGCGTGCGGGCGCAGTGGGTGGTGCCGCGCGAGCAGGAAACGGTGGTCACCGCCGAGCCTCATCCGGGGCTGGACCTGCACCCGGCGGGCAGCCCGGCCATGCCGGACACCATGTTCATCAGCATCACCCGCGCGGGCATCAGCAAGGGCAGCGCAGTGCGGCGAATCGCGGCGGAATACGGCCTGGGCATGGACCGCGTGATGATGGTGGGCGACGGCGAGAACGACGTGAGTGCCATGCGCGTGGTGGGTCATCCGGTGGCGATGGGCAACGCGGACCCGCCCGCCCACGCCGCCGCAAAGTACACGGTGGGCCATGTAGACGATGGAGGCTTGATAGAGGCCGTGCAGTTGGCGCTGACGCTGTAAGCGCCTACAGTCGAGGGCCATGCTGGGGAATGTCGAAAACATCGTGCAGGTGGGGGCGCGGGCGATTGCCTCGCTGGCCGAGTTCGCAGCGGCGCTGGTCATTGCCGCCGCGATTGTGCAGGCGCTGTGGCGTTCGCTGTACGCCCTGTTCCTGCCGCGCGACGTGGGGCCAACGACGAGGCCAAGCAGAACCTGCGCCTGCAACTGGGCCGCTGGCTGGCCATTGCCCTGGAATTCCTGCTGGCCGCCGACATTCTCCTGACCGCCATCGCCCCCACCTGGGAAGACATCGGCAAACTGGGGGCCATTGCACTGATTCGCACGGCGCTGAACTACTTTCTGGAGCGTGAGATTGATGCGAATAATCGGGAGAAGGGGAAGTTGAAAGTGGACGGGACTGTAGAGAACGGTTGAATTCGCGGTAAAGGAGTGGGTCCCAACCTGACCCCTCAGTCCGCTACGCGGCCAGCTCCCCTTTAAGGGCTGGATGATGCAGACATCTCTCTCATAAAAGTGACGACACCGATAAACACGGCGTTTTTAGCTCCTCCCCCCTTGCGGGGGAGGCTGGGAGGGGGAACCGCAGACGCCGTCCCAGCGCGGTCAGAGAAAAATGGCATCTTGCGAAAACCAGCGCAAAGCCAAACATGAGAGACTTGTCTGCATCACCCAGCCTTAAAGGGAGCCAGGAAGATCACCCGTCCAGCACCGTCAGAACCGCCTCCACGATGCGTTCGCCGTAATTTTCAATGCGTTTCGGCCCCATGCCGGGCAACCCCTGAAGGTCATTCAGGCTGCGCGGGGAGGCGGAGGCCAAGGCTTCCAGCGTGGCATTCGGAAAGATCACGAAAGCGCTATGTCCGGTCTCACGGGTCAACTCGCGGCGCAGTTCGCGCAGGGCTTCGGCAACATCTGGATTGGCGGAGGCGGGCGGGGTTTGCTTTGCTCTGGCCGGGGCAGAGAAGAGGGACTGGGAAGTGTATGGCGACGGCTGTGCTTCCTCTCGCCCACGCAGCAGCCCCAGCACCGCGCTGTTTTCCCGCACTCCACGCTCAGCGGGTGAAGCGGGCCGCGCCCTCTCACTCCCGGAATGTTCGCGCACGATGTCCAGCACTGCCTCGCCGTAATCGGCCAACTTGCGCTGGCCCACGCCGCTGACCGTGCCCAGCGTGGCCGCGCTGCCGGGGCGCAACTCGCAGACGGCCTTGAGGGTGGCGTCACTGAAAATGGCGTAAGGCGGCACGGCTTTCTGCCGGGCCAGTTGCAGCCTCCAGGCACGCAGAGCCTCGAACAGCGGGGCGTCCTGTGAATCCACCGGGGCGCGGCCACCACGGGAAGCGTCGCGGTCCCGCTTGCGGACCTTCTCGCGCGGCACCAGACTGTCCTCGCGCAGCATCAGCGTCGTCTCGCCCTTCAGAAGCGGGCGAGATTTACTGGTGGCACTCAGGCCGTAATGTTCGCCCGCCGCCAGATGCCCCAGGCTGACCAGTTGACGAATCAGCCCGCGCCACATCTTCTCATCGTGGCCCTTGCCAACGCCGAAGGTGGGCAGCAGGTGGTGGCCCATACTCACGACTTTCTCGGTAGGCTCGCCCAGCAGAATGTCGGTCAGGTGGGCCGCGCCGAAGCGGTTCCCCGTGCGAATGGCCGCGCTCAGGGCCATCTGCGCCTCGCGGGTGGCGTCACGCACCCTGGGCGGATTCAGGCAGATGTCGCAGTTGCCGCAGGGTTCGTTTCTCTCCTCTCCAAAATAGGCCAGCAACAACTGGCGGCGGCAGGTGGCGGCCTCGCAGTAGGTCAGCAGGGCGTCCAGCTTGGCGGCCTCCACACGCTTCACGTCCTCAGGTGCGTCACTCTGCGAGAGCATCCGCTTCACGTTCACCACGTCGGCCAGACCGTAGACCATCCAGGCGGTGCTGGGCAGGCCGTCGCGCCCGGCGCGGCCCGTTTCCTGGTAGTAGCCCTCCATGCTCTTGGGCAGGTCCAGATGGGCCACGAAACGCACATTGGGCTTGTCGATGCCCATGCCAAAGGCCACCGTCGCCACCACCACCACGCCCTCGTCATTCAGAAAGCGTTCCTGTGCGTGGTTGCGCTCGCGCGGCGAGAGGCCCGCGTGGTAAGGCACCGCGTCCACGCCCTGCGTCGCCAGCCACTGCGCGGTCTGTTCCACCGATTTGCGCGACAGGCAGTACACGATGCCCGCGTCTCCCCGGTGTTCGGCGTGGATAAAGTCCAGCAGTTGGGTCTTGGGGCCTTCCTTGTTCGCCACGCGGTACTGGATATTCGGGCGGTCAAAGCTGGAGATGAACTGCGCCGCGCCGCGCAGTTCCAGCACGTTCAGGATGTCAGCGCGCGTGCGGTCATCGGCGGTAGCGGTCAGGGCCACGCGGGGAATATCGGGGAAACGCCGGGGCAGCACGCCCAGTTGCCCGTATTCCGGCCTGAAATCGTGGCCCCACTGCGAGACACAGTGCGCCTCATCGATGGCGAACAGGGCCACTGGGGCGCGTTCCAGCAGCTCCAGCGTGCGCGGTAGCAACAGGCGTTCGGGAGCGACGTAGAGCATGTCCAGTTCCCCGGCCAGCAGCGCGGCCTCTACCTCGCGCACGCTTTCCATTGGCAGGCTGGAATTGAGGAAAGCGGCCCGCACCCCAAATTGCCGCAGCGCATCCACCTGATCCTTCATCAGCGCGATCAGGGGCGAGACCACAATCCCGGTGCCGGGACGCAGCAGACTGGGCACCTGATAGCACAGGCTCTTGCCGCCGCCCGTGGGCATCAGCACCAGCGCGTTGTTGCCCTCCACCACCGTCCGCACGATGTCGGCCTGCACGTCCCGGAATGCCCCATAGCCCCAGACCCGGCTCAGAACTTCCAGGGCGCGGGCGTCGGTTTCGGCAGGAGATTGGGCAGGGTGCGGCTGGACAAGAGACATCGCCGCCAGGATAGCGCGTTCTGTGCAGGACGTAATGGCATGGAGCGGTGGTTTTCAGACTTTGCGGTCTGTCGAGGCTGGTCCCACGGTTTACACTGTCCCCCGCATGGCCGATCTTGTCACGGGATTCCGCACCATTTTGTCAGGCGACTATCCGCGCCTGCTGCTGTCGGGGCTGGGCCTCACGCTGGCGGTCAGCCTGTGTGCGCTGGGCGTGTCGGTGGTGCTGGGCACATTGCTGGGCATCGTGCGGGTGTTCCGGGTGCCGCTGCTGGCCCCGCTGGGCAACGCCTATGTGGAGGTGGTGCGCGGCATTCCCCTGATCGTGCTGCTGAGCGTGGTGTATTACGGCCTGCCCGCGCTGGGGGTCACGCTGGACGGCTTTCCGGCGGCGGTGCTGGCGCTGGGCCTGTACTCGGCGGCGTACACTTCTGAGATCGTGCGCGGCGGGCTGAACAGCGTGCCCGTGGGCCAGATAGAGGCGGGCCGCAGCCTGGGCCTCAGCCGCGCCCAGGCGGTGCGCTTCGTGGTGCTACCGCAGGCGTGGCGGGTGGCGCTGCCTGCGCTGGGCAACGAATTTATTTCCCTGATCCTGGGCAGCAGCCTCGCCAGCGCCGTGACCTTGCAGGAACTGTTCGCGCAGGGCAAGTACATCACAGGCGTCACGTACCGTCAGTTCGAGGTCTACGCCGTGCTGGCGCTGGTCTATTTCCTGCTGACCTTCACCATGACCCGTGTGGTGCGGGCGCTGGAGCGTCGGCTGGGACGGGGACAGGCGGGCATTGAACGGCGGGTGCTTTAGGGGTTGTGGGGTGTGGGGTGTGGGGTGTGGGGCCACCAGACAGGCCACACCCTCAGCAAGTCACCGGGGCTGTTTACCCCTCAGCCTCAGCCGCCCACGCCAGCACCGCCGCGCTGGAATACGCCGCCAGCCCCTCGCCCACGCTGTCGATATTCTTCGTGAAGCGTTCGTCGGCCACCCACATCTGCGCCAGACCGCGCATCATTTCGGGCGATGCAGCGTAATAGCGGGCGGAGATATGGGCGCGGTGATCGGCGGCCACGGCTTTTGTCTCAGCGGAATCGGGGGGCGTTCCAGCAGCCATCAGGGCCAGATAGCGGGCATAGATGGTATTCATCTCGGCCTTGACCGCTTCCCAGTCGGCTTTCGTGTAGCTGCCCATGCGACGGGCGCTCTGCTTGTAAGGCTCACTGTCGCCCCAGCGTTCCCGGGCCTCGGCCTCGTGTTCGGTGGGATCGAAGCCGTCGAAGATTTCTTTCAGTTCTGCGTTGGTCATCTTGGGAACTCCTTCGCCGCGTTCGGCGGCAGTCAGGTAGGCCAGGGCGGCGTCCAGGGTGGACTGGATACGGCGCTGTTTTTCTTGCAGCAAAGCAACCTGGGTTCGCAAAGCTTCCACCTCGCCGCCCGGTGCGGCATCCAGCACGCGGGCGATTTCGGCCAGCGGGAAGCCCAGTTCGCGGTAGCTCAGCACGCGCCACAGCCGCGCCAGATCGGCGGGGGTGTACAGCCGATACCCCGCTTCTGTCCGTGCGCCGGGGCGCAGCAGCCCGATGTCGTCGTAATGGTGCAGCGTGCGGACGCTCAGGCGGGTCAGCAGCGCCACCTCGCCCACCGTCCAGGTCTGTTCATTTGTCGCGGTCCTGGCCTCCATACACAGCAGCGTAAAGGCTGACGCAACGTGAGTGTCAAGGGGTCAGAATCGGGGGAACGCAACACCGATTGACCGTTACCGCCCCCAGCAAATTCCGGTGGGAGAAAGGTGAATTGCTCAGCTTCAGCTCAGGCGAGATTCAAGTCAGGACATGCCTGAGTGCCATCAGCGTCACTTCGGAGCTGAGTGTGGCTGAAATCAACTCCAGTCAGTTCAGCTTGAACGCCGCCGCATCCTCCGGGGGCAGGCTGAGATGCAGATAGCCACTGCTGACCTTGATTTTGGCGTTCTGTCCGGCAAACAGCGACTGGATCACGGGCAGATCCCCGCTGCTCAGGCCCAGGCTGCCCAGCCGGACCGAGTAGCTTTGCCGCGTCTTGCCGCCGTGCCAGACGACCAGGACCCTTTGCCCTTCCTGCTCGCGGGTAAAAATCAGCAGCCGGTCCGCGAGGCCGGGCGGCGTTTTCAGCAGCGTCAACGCCCCCCGGCTCAGGGCCGGACTGGCCTGCCGGACGGCAATAGCGTTCTGGGCCACCTCGAACACGCCCTTTTCCTGGGGCGTCCATTTGTCTTCAAAACGCATGTCACGGCGGTTGTCGGGGTCCGCGCCGCCGCGCATGGCGATCTCGGTGCCCTGCCAGATCACGGGCACGCCGCGCAGGGTCATCAGCGCGCGCAGGCCATACTTGGTGCGGGCCTGCCCCACGTCCTCGAACAGCGAACCCTGCGCGAAACGCGGCACGTCGTGGTTGTCCAGAAACAGCGCCACCTCGCCGGGGCGCGGCAATTCCCCCTGCCGCGACAACACGGCGGCCACCCCGTCCAGCCCCTGCCCGGCCATGATGCTGCCCTTCATGGCGGTCTGGAGGCTGAACAGAAACAGGCTGTCGAAGCCCCGGCGCTGCCACTCGGCCACCGTGCCCGTGTCGGCGTTGTACCACTCGCCCAGGGTCCAGATCCCGGCGGCGCGGTCACCCGCCAGCAGATCGCCCAGAAACGGCCCGTCCACATTCTTGATGGCGTCGTAACGGAACGCAGACACGCCCTGATCGCGCCAGAATCCGGCGTTGCCCAGCAGTAGATCGCGCACCTGGGGGTTGCCCTGGTTCAGGTCCGGTAGCCCAGCCAGCGGGCAGTCGATATCCTTCTGGCGCGAGGCGTCGCACTCAGCCTTGCCGTTGAACCACGTGGGATGTTCCTTCACGGCAGGGGCCAGATAGCCGTAGTGGTTGATGACCTGATCGAGAACCACCCGCATGCCGCCCTTCTGCGTCGCCCCGATAAACGCCAAGAAATCGTTCAGCGTTCCGAAGTAGGGGTCCACCTTGCGGAAATCGGCAGGCCAGTAGCCGTGGTAAGGCGCGGTGTCGAAGGAATTCTGCGCCTGCTGCTGGTAGATGGGCGTCAACCAGACGGCGGTGGCCCCCAGCTTCTGGATGTACGGCAGCTTCGCGGTCAGGCCTGCCAGATCGCCGCCGTGCCACGCGCGCGGATCACCTTTGTTGACGCCCGCGTCGTTGGCCGCATTGCCGTCGAAGAAGCGGTCCGGCATGACCTGATAGACCACCTGCCCCTCGAAGGAGGACAGCGGCATGTTGCCCTGGGCCGCCGCTCCTGCCGCCCCGAGGAGCAGACCCAGGAGAATCGTTTTTCGCATGCGGCATCTTAACCCCGCATGACCGCCGTGTGGGAAGGGCAAAACGGGCGCGTTGGGGGAGGTATCCCCCCCAGAACGCGCCACGTTTTAAATGCCCTGTTTTAAATTCAGCGCCTCAGCGTGTGCGCTCGCCGTCCACCAGTCGCCAGATGCCGCAGGGGTTGGCGTCCTGCAATTCCGGGGGCAGGGCGCGGTCCGGGAAGTCCTGATACGCGCGCAGGCGGGCAAAGCGCTCTATGGCGAGGCTGCCCACGCTGGTGCTGCGCCCGCCGTCGCTGGTGGCCGGGAACGGTCCGCCGTGGACCATCGCGTGCCCCACCTCCACCCCAGTCGGGAAGCCGTTCAGCACCAGTCGCCCGGCCCGCTGGCCCATGACGTGCAACAGGTCCGCGAGGCCGTCCAGCTCAGCGTCGGTGGCGTGCAGGGTGGCGGTCAACTGGCCTTCCAGCCCGGCCAGAATGGGCGTGACCTCTTCCAGACGGTCATAGCGCACCGCCACGCTGAGGGGGCCGAAGACCTCGTCGGCCAGATCGGGGGTAAAGCTGGCAATAGGCACGTTCAGAAGCTGGGGCTGCGCGCCCTGCTCCGGGGCCGAAGCCTGTGTCAGAGGCTGCACACCCGCCGCCTTCAGATGCCCCGCCGCCCCTTTCTGGAAGGCGTTCAGGATGCCGCCCGTGAGCAGCGTGCAGGCTGGAGTCGCGTCCAGTTTGGCGGCGACGTCGTTCAGGAACGCATCCCCCGCCTCCCCGACTGGCACGAACAGCAGGCCCGGCTGGGTGCAGAGCTGGCCGCCGGAGCCGCTGATGCTGACAGCCAGCCCTTTCGCCAGCGCCGCGCCGTTCGCTTCCAGCGCCGCTGCCGTGAACACACTGGGATTGACGCTGCTCATCTCGGCGTAAACGGGAATCGGAACTTCACGGGCCTGGGCCACCGCCACCAGCGCCAGCCCACCCGCGCGCGAGCCGGTGAAGCCGACGGCGTGGATGTCGGGATGCCCCACCAGTTGCACGCCCAGCTCATAGCTGTCCTCATAGACGATGCCGAAGACGCCTGCGGGCAGACCCACCTGCGCCGCTGCCTCGCTGATCGCTTCGGCGGCCAGCTTGGAAGTCGCTGGATGCGCCGGATGCGCCTTGACCACCACCGGGCAGCCCGCCGCCAGCGCGGAAGCGGTGTCTCCGCCCGCCACGCTGAAGGCCAGCGGAAAGTTGCTGGCCCCGAAGACCGCCACCGGCCCCAGCGGAACGCGCATGCTGCGGACATCGGGTTTGGCGGGCTTGCGGGCCGGGTCACCATGGTCAATGCGGGCGTCCACCCACGAACCATCCGCCGCCACCCCCGCGAACAGGCGCAGTTGGTTGGCGGTGCGGCCCACCTCGCCGCGCAGACGGGCTTCGGGCAGCCCAGCCTCGGCCATCGCGGCTTCCACGAAGGCGTCCGCCCGCGCTTCTATTCCGGCAGCGGCGGCGTTCAGGAAGTCGGCGCGCTGCTGCGGAGAACTGGCCGCAAAACCGCGCGCCGCGTCCTTCGCTGCCGCCACCAGCGTTTCCAGTTGCTGCGGCGTGGTGACTTCAAACGCTGGGGCCAGAGGCTGCCCCGTCGCCGGATTCGTCGCCTGAAAGGTGCGGGCGGTCATACGCCCATTCCCGCAGGAACGCGCCCGGAAGCGGCCTCAATCACGGCGCGGGCCTCGGCCTTCTCGGCGTCGGTCAGCTCCAGGCGGGGGGCGCGGACGCGGGCGCTGCCATGCCCGGTTTCTTCCTGCACGAATTTAATGAGTTGCACGAACTTGTTTACCACGTCCAGCCTCAGCAGCGGCAAAAACCAGCGGTACAGTTCGGCGGCTTCCTGCGTTTTGCCGTCGCGGGCCAGTTCAAACAGGCGCACGCTCTCGGCGGGATAGGCGTTGATCAGGCCCGCGATCCAGCCGGTTGCCCCTGCCGCCACGCCCTCCACGATGGCGTCGTCCAGCCCCACCAGAATGTCCACCGATTCGGGCAGCACGGCGCGCAGGGCGGTCACGCGGCGCACGTCTCCGCTGGATTCCTTCACGCCACGCAGGTTGGCGTGTTCCCCGGCCAGTTCAGCAATCTGCGGGGCCAGGAAATCGGTGCGGTACGCGCCAGGGTTGTTGTACAGGATCACGGGCAGTTCGGTGGCTGCCACCAGGGCCGCCATGTGCGCCTTCATCTCGCGCCAGTCGCTGGTGTACACGTAGGGCGGCAGGGCCATCAGGCCGCCGCAGCCCACGTCACGCGCCGCCTGGGCCAACCGCACCCCGCCCGCCGTGCTGAGGCTGGCGATGCCGGGAATCACAGGCTTGCCGTCCAGCGCGTCCACCAGGGTTTCCAGCACGGCCATTTTCTCGTCCATCTCCAGGGTGTTGGTCTCGCCCAGCGAACCCAGCGGAATCATGCCGTCGCACCCGGCGGCCATCATCCAGCGGGCGTGTTCGCGCAGAAAGCCGTGATCCACGCTGCCATCGGCATTGAAGGGGGTAGTGATGGCGGGGAAAACGCCGCGAAAGGGATGGGAGGAAGAAAGGGTCATGGGTGGCTCCTTTGGGTGAGAGGGCTGAAGGTCTAAGAGTCTAAAGGTCTGAGGGTCCAAGGGTTTTTTATCGGCGTTTACGGGGGTCCCAGCACAGTCGGTTCCGCCAGCAACTGCGACAGCGGCAGCGGCGCGAGTGGGGCGCGGACGCCGCCGAAGCGCCAGCCATACAGCGTTTCTGTGACGGGACCACACACCCGGCCCTGGCACGCGCCCATGCCGCAGCGGGTCTGGAGCTTGGCGGCGGTCCAGTTCGTGAAGCCCTGCAAATCGCCGTGGCGAACGTCCTCGCAGCGGCAGACGATGGTGTGGGGTGATGGGATGGGCAGGCGGTCCGGGCGCAGGGCGAACGAGCGTTCTAGGACGGTTTGAAAGCGGCGCTGGATCTCGGCCCGGCGGGGGGCATCGTGCAGGCGATTAATCTGACCGCTGGCGGCGCACCCGGCCACGAAGCCTTCCAGCAAGGCCCCGTCCACGCCGCCGATGCCGCAGACTTCTCCAGCAGCGTAAATGCCTGAGACGCCCGTGGCCTGCCAGACGTTGACATCAACCGCGCCCTGAGCATCAAGAGAGCAGCCCAGCAGCGCCGCCACGCGGGTTTCCGGCATCAGGCCGAAGCCCACGGCCAGATAGTCGCAAGCCAGCGTAACTTCACGTCGTCCACGCCGCAGGGTCACGGTCTGGAGCTGATCCTGCCCGCTGGCCCGCACCACGGCGCAGTCGGCCCAGTACGGCACGCCTCGCAACCCGGCGGCGAGTTCCAGCGCCTCAGTCGCCTTGCCGGGAAGCCGAGCCGCCGTCACGCCGAACGCGGCCACACCCGGCAAACCCGCCTGCTCCGCCACCGCCAGCACCCGCGCCCCTTTCTGGCGCAGACCCGCCGCCACCGCCAGCAGCAATGGCCCGGACCCGGCCACCACCACGCGTTTGCCGCGCACGTCCAATCCGCCCTTGCTCATGGCCTGCAAGCCGCCTGCACCAACGACTCCGGGTAGGGTCCAGCCGTCAAAGGGGAGAAACCGCTCGGTGGCCCCGGTGCAGAGGATCACGCGGGCGGCGTGAACATGCGTCAGACCTGCCGGGGAGGTCACAGTCAGGACGTGGGGCTTTCCAGCCTCCGCCGCAATCACTTCTGCGCCGCTCAGCACGGTGATTCCAGGGTGAGAGGCCACATCTCGCAGCAAGTCGCCCGCCGCCCCCTTCTGCCCCGCTGCCGCGCCGCGCCAGATCTGGCCGCCTGCTGTCGGCTGGGCGTCCAGCAGCAGCACCCGCAAGCCGCCCTGGGCGGCAGTCAGCGCAGCCATCAATCCGGCGGGACCAGCGCCCACCACCACAGCGTCCCAGAGATCAGACTTCACGGTTCACTATCCCCAAACGCTGCACGCTCTGACCGTCATGCACGGGGGTCAGACAGGTCCGCACCGTCAATCCGTCCACCACCGCCCGGCATTCGGAGCAACTGCCCATGCCACACAGCGCCCCGCGTGCCTCGCCGCTCAGGCTGCGGCGCAGCGGCGACAGTCCTGCGTTCTGGAGGGCGGCCAGTACGGTGGTTCCAGCCGGAACCGTGACCCGCACGCCTTCCAGCGTCAGCACCGCCAGCGTCCGCTCAGGCATGGGCTACTTCCGGCAGGCGGTCAAAGCGGGCGGGGGTAAAGTCGTGGGCCAGCAATTCGGACGGCACTCCGAACACCTGCGCCGCCAGCAGTTCCGCCGTTCCCAGCGCCGTGGTGATGCCCAGTCCCTCATGCCCGGTGGCAAGGAAAACGCCGTCCAGATGCGGATGCGGCCCAACCAGCGGCAAATGGTCTGGGGAGGCACAACGCTGCCCGGTCCAGATTCTCAGAGCGGAGATGTTCTCCAGAGCGGGCAGAAATTCGGCGGCGCGGCGCAGCATTCGCCTCAGCAACGGCCAGTCTATTTCGCGGTCCGGCTGCTCAAACTGGCGGCTGGAACCGATCAGCAGTTGCCCGGTGGGGCGCGGCTGGACGTTAAAAGCCACGCTGTCCTCGTCGTTTCCGTGGGCGCTTTTCAGGTAACCCAGTTCCACGAGTTGGTGGTGGACATGAATGGGGCCGCGCTCGGTGATCAGCAGGTGGCCTTTGCGCTGACGCAGCGGCAAGCCGGGCAGCAGCGACACCGCCCCGATGCCGTTTGCCACCACCACGACATCGGCGCGCAGCATTTCGCCACTTTCCAGCCGCACGCCGCCGTCTCTCAGTTCCGCCACCGCCTCACGCCGCACAGTGGCCCCCGCACGCTCCAGCAGAAACTGGGCCACCACCGGGGCGTACACGACGCTGTCGCCGGGAACACGCAAGGCTCCGGCCAGTCCGGGGCGCAGGTTTGGTTCGGCGCGGGCCAGTTCGGCGGCGTCCAGCAGGGTGGCCTCGCGGCCCGCTGCCAGATAAGCCCGCCGTTTGGGTTCCACCGCCGCCAGTTCTTCCTCGTCGCTTGCCACCCAGAGCGTGCCGCAGCCGTGGTAGTCGGCCTGGGACGGCAGGGCGGGGGCCAGCGCCTCCCACAATTCCAGGCTGCGGGCGGTCAGGGCCAGTTGCGCGGGGCTGTCGTCCATGACCACCAGATGACCCATGCCCGCCGCCGTCGCGCCGCCGCCCACCGGACCCGGCTCCAGTACAGTCACCCGCGCAGCCTGCCCATTCAAAGCACTGTGCCGCGCCAGAGCGTCCGCACAGGCCGCACCCACCAGACCGCCGCCGATCACGATGGCCTTCATGCCGTTTCTGGCTCTGGCCGGATGCCCCAGGCGAAGGGATCGCCGTCCTGCACGATCAACTCGCCCTGCATGGTGATGAACGCCTGCCCAGTGATGACGGGACGCACCTGATCGCCCTCCAGCGAGTACACGCCTTCAAATACGCTGCCGATCACGCTTTCCTGCCGCCAGACCTGCCCCGGCTGCAACTGGCCGTCTGCCGCAAGACAGGCCAGTTTGGCGCTGGTTCCCGTGCCACACGGGCTGCGGTCATACGCGCCGCCGGGACACATCACAAAATTGCGGTTGACGCCGCCCGCATGGCTGAACAGTTCAATGTGGTCAATTTCCGCGCCATCTTCTCCAGTGATCTCCGCATCGGACAGCGCCTGACGAATCCGCAGCGTTTCGTCGCCCAGCCCGGCAACATCCTCAAGGCTAAGAACCCGCTCCCCCACATCCACCAGAAAGAACCAGTTGCCGCCCCAGGCCACATCTCCCCTGATTTCGCCCAGCCCTTCCACATTCACGGACACGTTTTGAAGGTGGCGATACGCGGGAACGTTCGCCACGCTGACGCGGCCATCGTCGTGCAGGGTGGCCGTGACCACGCCCACGGGAGTGTCAATCCGATGATCGCCGGGGCCGATGCGCCCCAGGTAGGCCAGGGTGGACACCAGCCCCATCGTGCCGTGGCCGCACATGCCCAGCGGCCCGGCGTTGTTGAAGTAGATGACGCCTGCCACGCAGTCCGGCTGTTTCGGTGGCAGCAGCAGCGCACTGACCAGCACGTCGTTGCCGCGCGGCTCCAGATTGACCAGGGTGCGCCAGCGGTCAAAGTCGCGGCCCAGGGCTTCTCGCTGCTGCGCCAGCGTTTCGCCCGGCAATTCTGGAAAGCCGTCCAGCACCACGCGCGTCGGCTCGCCCGCCGAGTGCGAATCCACAAAGGAGAGGCAGTGCGTGACCCTGGGGATGGACGGGGCGACGGGGGACATGCCTCACGTTACGCCAGATCGGGGCGGATTGTCTTGGATATCCTGGGCAGCCAGCCTGCCGAATTCGGCACAATAGGGCGTGTCGCCTTTTCCCCTGCATCCCATCTCTCAGAACCCGCTTCAGGACTTACCGGAGGCCGTCCAGCGGCTAGGGCTGGACGCACTGCTGGAGGTGCTGAACTACCTGCCAGACACCGTGGCTTTCGTGAAAGATGCACAGGGGCGCTACCTGTACGCCAACCGCACGCTGCTGGAACGGCTGGGGCGTTCGAGTGTGGCGGGCTTGCAGGCCAGCGAGGTCTTTCCGCCGACGCTGGGGGCCGCCTACACCCGGCAGGACGCGGCGGTGCTGGCGGGCAAGAACCTGACCGAGCATCTGGAACTGCATCTGTATTCCGGCGGCGCGGCAGGCTGGTGCCTGACCACCAAACGGCGGCTGGGTCATGGAGCGGCCCCCGCCGGACTGCTGGGCCTGTCGCGCGATCTGCACCTGCCACGCCACGATTCTGGGCTGGGGTCCGGGCTGGCCGCCGCCACCGCCCGGATAGAAAGCGAGTTCGCCGCGCCCCCCACCGTGCCGGAACTGGCCCGCAGCGCCCGCCTGAGCGTGACCACCTTCGAGCGGCAGATCCGGCGCGTGTACGGCCTGACCCCCACGCAACTGCTGACCCGCACGCGCATCGAGGCCGCCACCCGCCTGCTGGCCCAGACCGAACTCTCGGTGGCGCAGATTGCCGTGGACTGCGGGTACTTTGACCACAGCGCCTTTGCCCGCGCGTTTAAGGGTGCGGTAGGGCTGACGCCCAGTGGGTATCGGGCCTTTGCCGGGGGCGAGGCACTCAGGCGGTGAGAGCCGTGTCAGACGCCGGTTCCTAAACTCTGGAATCATGATCATCAAAGAGCTGGAAGTGCAGACCCACACTGATCCGCTGCGCCGCGCCGGGTACGAGGCCGAGCGGCAGATGGCGCACTATCTGAAACGGGCTTATGGCGAGGACCCATACAAATTTGTCTTGAACAATCTGCGGGTGGAGCGCCGGGGCGAGGTGGCCCAGGTCGATCATCTGGTCGTGCTGCGCTTTGGCCTGCTGGTGGTGGAAAGCAAGAGCGTGGCCGGGCAGCTCAGCGTGAACGAGCAGGGCGAATGGACCCGCTGGTGGAACCGCCAGGGCCGGGGCATGCCGTCGCCCGTCCTTCAGGGGCGCAGACAGCTTGATCTGCTGTGCGCCCTGCTGGACGATCACACCACCGAACTGCTGGACCGGGGGCTGTTCGGATTGAAGCAGCGCACCTTTACCCCCATGCGCCGCGATGTGCTGGTGGCCGTGTCGGATGGTGGGCGAATCACCCGCAAGACGGAAGTGCCGGAAGTGGTCAAGGCCGATCAGGTGCCGGAGCGGGTGCAGCAGATCATCAGGGAGATGCAGGGACGCCTGACCTCATTCAGCTTCAGCGACGCCGAGATGACCCGCATCGTGGCTTTTCTTCGCAACCGGCACGTTGCCAGCCGTGACGCTCATGCAGATGCGCCGGAACAGGCACCCGCCCATCCCCAACCGCCGAGCATTCGCCCTTCAGCCCCCAGAGGACTGGCGGGCGTGGTCTCCCCACCCCACAGCCTACCCGTGGCCGCGCCTGCCCTGCCCGAACCAGCCCAGACGCCCAACTGCCGCCAGTGCCACTCCGACAAACTCTCTATCCAGTACGGCAAATACGGCTATTACTTCAAGTGCGCGGCCTGTGACGCCAACACCCCGGCCAAGCCCGTCTGCCCCACCTGCTCTCAATCCGCCCGCCTGAGCAAGAGCGGGGCGCAGTTCACGGCGGCGTGTGCGGGCGGGCACCAGTGGCGCTACTGGACGAACGGCTGATTACCCTTCTTTCAGGGCGGTCTGACGCTCCGGCTGCGCGCCGCTGCGGGCCGCCTGCCTGCGCCGGACGAACCATACGGCAGCGGCGATCAGCAGCCCTGCCAGGATGATCTTGGAGGCCGGGGCCATGTACTCGCCCACCTTCTCGTAATGGTCCCCCAGCAGGTAGCCCGCGCCGGTCAGCAGGGCGCCCCACAGCGCCGAGCCGATGGCGCTGTACAGCACGAAGGTGGGCAGTGCCATGCCGCTCATGCCCGCCGGGAGGCTCAGCAAGCTGCGGATGCCGGGGACCATGCGCCCGAACAGCACCGCTTTCGGGCCGTGTCTGTCAAACCACGCGTCGGCTTTGCGGACGTCCTTGCCGCGCAGGCCCAGCCATCTGCCGTGTCTGTCAGCCCACTCCACCAGCCGTTCCTCGCTGAAGACCCGCCCGACGTAATACAGCGGCAGGGTGCCGATCACGCTGCCCAGCGTCGCGGCCAGCACCACACCCACGAAGCTGAGGTCACCGCGCGAGGCCGCGAAGCCCGCCGAGGGCAGGATCAGCTCGCTGGGAATCGGCGGGAACACGTTCTCCAGCACCATCAGCAGCACGATGCCCAGATAACCCAGGCTGTCCATCAGATTCTGAATCCAGTCCACCATCTGCCCGGCAGACTAGCGGCAGAGGGTCAGTGGCGCGTCAGCCGAAAGTCGGGGGCCAGCGCTGGCCTGGATGGGCCTAACCCTCAGATACGGGCGGGCAGCTTTTCCAGATACTTGAAAGGCAGGCTCAGCGCGCTCTCGCCCTGGCGAAAAGCCGCCAGATAGCCGCTGACGGTGCCGCCCGAACGTTCGACGATACGGGCCAGCGTCTGGGCGGTGCCGCCGCTGGAAATCACGTCCTGCACGATGGCCACTTTCTTGCCGTTCAGACGTGCGGCGTGCGGGCTGTCCAGCCAGAAGGTCTCGGCCACGCCCAGGGTCATGCTGGGGGCGTCCTGAATGATCGGGTCCTGCATGTAGGGGCGGCGCTTTTTTCGCACGCACTCGTAGGGCAGGCCGCTCAGGTGGCTCAGCTCGTGGGCCAGCGGCAGGGCGTTGGTCACCACGGTGAGCAGCACCTCGGTGCCGGGCGGGATCATGACCACCATTTCCTCGGCCACCGCCTTGGTAAATTCGCTGTCGCCGATAAATTCCACCAGCGGCACGCGGCCCATGCCGCCCGCCCGCGCGCTGGGCAGGGTGCGTGTCACGCCGCCGATCTTCACCGTCACTTCCTGTCTGGCCTGGGTCATGGCCCCAGCTTAGCCCGTCAGCCTCGACTGGTCACTCGGACGGAAACAGCGGCAGGTGGCCCAGCGCCGTGACCTCTTCGCGCTCCTCGCCCTCGGTAAAGACGGCCAGCACGGCGGCCACCTCGCCGCCCACCTCGTCGATGATCTGGCGCAGCGAGTGCAGGGTGCCGCCGCTGGATACCACGTCGTCCACGATGGCCACCTTGCGGCCCCGGACCTTGGGCACGTCGAAACCGTCCAGCACCAGCAACTGCGGAATGCCGGTGGTGATGCTGACCACCTCGCGCGCCACCGGGTCCACCATGTACGGCTTCTGGGTCTTGCGGATCACGATGTACGGCTTGCCCGTCTCGCGGCTGATGACATGCGCCAGCGACAGCGCCTTGACCTCCGGCGTGACCAGCACGTCAATGTCTGCGGGCAGCAACTTCGCCAGTTCTTTGCCGGCGGCCTCGGTGACCTCGGTGTCGCCCAGCATGTTGAACAGCGCCACATGGACGCCGGGGGCGACCTCCACGATGGGCAGTTCACGGGTCACGTCCCCGACCTGTACGGTGTGCGTCTTCACGGGACCGAGTGTAATGCCCGCAGGCCCCCGCAGGTCCAGACGCCACAGATCAGACGCCACAGGTCCAGACGAGCGGCACCGTCGCCGCCACAACTCCAACCGGCTGCACGAATTGCTGATGAACCGCACGCCCGGCAGCGAGAGCCTGGGCTAGAAGGTGGACTGGCCGGATGCAGCGCCTGTCTTCGTGGTCACACCAGCCACCCAACTGGCACAGAATTTCGCCCCGTCTAGTTCACCCGGCACCAGTTGACTTGTTTTATCATCAATAAAAGATTACCTTTTTGATCGATGATGACCTCGCCCCCCGTCCGCGCCCCTTTCACGCCTGCCCAGACGGACCTGAGTGCGCTGAAATTCAACCAGTACAGCGTGATCGGTGTGACGCTAGTGGCCCTGATTTCCGGCCTGAGCGTGCTGACGCTGCTGCTGGGCACGGCCATGTTGCTGGGGGCCGTGCGCCCGGACCTCTCGCCGCTGCGGGCAGCCTACCGAATGTTCGGGCGGCGGCTGGGGCTGCGCCCTGAAGTCGTCGAGGAAGACCCCCGCGCCCACCACTTCGCGCAGGGCGTGGGCGGCGTGTTTCTGCTGGCCTCCGGCCTGAGCGGGCTGGCCGGATTGCCGCTGCTGGGCCTGGGCCTGGGCCTGATGGTCATCGCCCTGGCGGGCCTGAACCTGAGCCAGAAAATCTGTGTGGGTTGCCTGATGTACTTCCAGTACCGCCGCCTGCGCTACGCCGTCCTGAGCCGCTAAAACCCCTAAAGCCTCCAGCTTTTCTCAGCCCGGACTTCACCGCCGAAGTCCGTCCCCGCCGTCGTGCCCAGTTCACCCTCTCTCCACCGCCGAGGTCTCCCCATGTCCGACATCGAAACCCTGAAAAAAGAGCTGCCGCCCTTCCAGATCTTTGACCTGATCCCGCAGTACGCCGCCGCCGGAGCGATTGACCCGGAGAAAGTCGATCTGCTGAAGTGGGCCGGGGTCTACCCGCAGCGCCCACAGGAGGACGGCTTCCTGATGATGCGCGTCAAGGTGCCCACCGCCGAGCTGAGTGCGGGCGCCCTGCGCGTGGTAGCTGGCATTGCCGAGGACTACGGGCGCGGATTGCTGGACGTGACGGACCGGCAGGCGTTCCAGTTTCACTGGCTGCGGATTCAGGACATTCCTGCGATTCTGGACCGGCTGGACACCGTGGGCCTGCACACGCGCGGGGCCTGCGGCGACACCGTGCGCGCCGTGATCGCCTCGCCGCTGGCCGGGCTGGACGCCCGCGAACGTATTGACGTGCGCCCGCTGGCCCTGGCGATGGAAGGCACCCTGAGCGGCAACACCGATTTTGAAGACCTGCCCCGCAAATTCAAGATCAGCCTGACGGGCACCCCGGAGCTGGAAGGCATCCATCTGGTCAACGACATCGGCTTTCTGGCCCATACGGTTGAGGGCGAGGTGGGTTTCGACGTGTGGGTGGGCGGCGGCCTGGGCGCGGTGGCGCACCTGTCCAAACGGCTGGGTGTCTTTGTCCGCCCCGATGAAGTGGTGGAGGTGGGCCGCGCGATTGCTGGGGCGTACCGCGATCACGGCTACCGCCTGAACCGCAAGAAGGCCCGCCTGAAGTACCTGATCAAGGACCTGGGCGTGGAGAAGTTCCGCGAGATCGTGGAGACCGAGTACCTGGGCCGCCCGTTGCGCGACGGCCCCTCTGCCCCGGTGGCCCGCTTCGGCGGCAGCGACGTGCTGGGCGTCAACCCGCAGCACGACGGTCTGAATTACGTGGTTCTGACCACCACTGTGGGGCGCATCGATCCGGCCAAAGCGCGGGCGCTGGCGGACCTGAGCGAGCGCTACGGCAAGGGCGTAGTCCGCACCACCGCCTTCCAGAACATGATGATTCCGCACGTAAAGACAGAAGACGTGGACGCGCTGGTGACCGAGCTGGAACGGCTGGACCTCGCGCCCAAAGCGACGCTGCGCGGAACCACCATTGCTTGCACCGGCACGCAGTTCTGCCGACTGGCGCACACCGAGACCAAGGCGCGGGTGGCAGGCATGATCGACACGCTGGAGCCGCTGCACAGCGATCTGGACGTGCCGTTCGTGATCAACCTGACGGGCTGCTCCAACGCCTGCACGCGCTACCAGGTGGCCGATCTCGGGTTCATGGGTGCGCTGCGTGGAGAGGAAGAGGTCTACAACGTGCATCTGGCGGGCAGCATCGGGCAGGCGCAGCGGACGGGGGCCAAGCTCAAGGGCATCGTTCCCGCCGTCCGTCTGACCGAGTACACCGACAAGGTGCTGAGCGACTTCAAGGCCAACAAGTCTGAGGGCGAGAGCTTCGTGGAATATGCAGACCGCCGGGGCAACGAACACTTCCTGCCGGATACCGTGCTGGCCGAGCAGAACGCCGGATTGAATGAGCGCGAACTGGTGGGCGCATGACCGCCACGCTGGAGCGCACGCTCTACGCTGAAGAAGTGAAGACGGGGCGCGTGGTCTGGTTCACTGGCCTCAGCGGGGCGGGGAAAAGTACGCTGGCCGCCGCGCTGCACACCGAACTGGCGGCACGCGGGGTGGCGGTGGAACTGCTGGACGGCGACGCCGTGCGCGAGAACCTGAGCAAGGGCCTGGGCTTCTCGCGCGAGGACCGCGATACCAATGTTCGGCGCATCGCTTTCGTGGCGGGACTGCTGGCAAAACACGGCGTCACCGTGCTGGTCAGCGCCATCAGCCCCTACGCCGACACCCGCCGCGAGGTGCTGGCGGAATTGCCCAACACGCTGGAAGTGTTCGTGGATGCGCCGCTGGAAGTGGTCACGGCGCGGGATGTGAAGGGCCTGTATCTGAAAGCCATCGCGGGCGAGATCAAACACTTCACTGGGGTCAGCGATCCCTACGAGGCCCCCCAGACGCCGGACCTGCATCTGCGAACCGATGAGATCAGCGTGGAAGAAGGGTTGCGGAGGCTGTTGCAGGCGCTGGGGGAAGGATGACGGCGGGCGTGGGCAGGTTCGCCGCTGAGTTGCGCCCTCTGTCAGCCTCTTCCACAGGCGGGAAGACGTCAGAAACGCTCGCCCTGATCGACTGGGCCATCCAGACCCACCCCGATCTGCTGATGCCCAGCGCCTTTAACTTAAATGGCGTCGTCCTGATCGATCTGGCGGTGCGAGCGGGCTACCGGGGGCAGGTGGTGTTCGTGGACACCGGCTACCACTTCCCCGAAACCTTGCAGACACGTGACCGACTGGCGGCGCGGTATTCCGAGCTGGAATTCGTGACGCTGAACGCGGGCGCTTCGGCGCAGGACGGGCGCACCCCGCCGGAGCTGTACGCCGCCAATCCCGACGCCTGCTGCGCGGCCCGCAAAGTTGCGCCGCTTCAGGAGTATCTGCGGCGCAAGAATCCCTCTGCGTTGCTGAATGCCCGCAGCCGCGATCAGGCCGCCACCCGCGCCAAGATTCCGTCTGTCGAGGAAGGCAGCTCGCGAATCAAGATCAATCCGCTGGCCCAGTGGACGCGGCAGGAGCTGGAAGCCTACGCCGCCGAACACGATCTGCCCGTCAACCCGCTGTACGCCGATGGTTTCCTCTCGGTGGGCTGCTGGCCCTGCACCCGCGCCGTGCGCCCCGGCGAGGACGCCCGCGCCGGACGCTGGGCCGGACAGGGCAAGACCGAATGCGGGCTGTGGGCTGGCGACGGCAAGCTCTGATCCCTTTTTTTCGGCCAACAGTTGACCTCTTTCATCCACTTTCTGATCTGCCCAGGAGACCATCATGCCCACCCTGCCCTTCCCTGTCACCACCCTTCCCACGCCGCTGGGCGGTACGCTGGTCCATCAGGTGAACCGCGTTTCAGAAGCTGAACTCAAAGGTCTGCCCCGGCTGGAACTGTCGGAGCGCAGCGCCGCCGATCTGGAGTTGCTGGCGACGGGCGCGTACTCGCCGCTGACGGGTTTTCTGGGCGAGGCCGATTACCTGAACGTGGTGGAACACCTGCGCCTCGCGGACGGCACACCCTGGAGCCTGCCCATCACGCTGCCGGTGGGCCGCGCCGAGGCCCGTGACCTGCGGGGCCGCGTGGTCCTGACCCGCGACGGCACGGCGGTGGGCCTGATTGACGTTCAGGAGCAATTCGAGGCCCGCAAGCAGTGGGAGGCCCGCGAGGTCTACCGCACCGAGGAAGCCGCCCATCCCGGCGTGGCGGCGCTGTACGCGCAGGGCGAGATCAATCTGGCCGGACCGGTCACGCTGTTTGAAGTGCCGCGCGGCGCGTTTCCCCAGCACCACCGCACGCCCGCCGAGGTCCGCGCCGTCATCGAGGCGCGTGGCTGGCGCACCACGGTGGCCTTCCAGACCCGCAACCCGATCCACCGGGCACACGAATACCTGCATAAGGTGGCGCTGGAACTGGTGGACGGTCTGCTGCTGCACCCGCTGGTGGGCACCACCAAGAACGACGACGTGCCCGCCGACGTGCGCGTGGAAGCCTACGAGGTGCTGCTGGACCGCTATTACCCGCAGGCCCGCACCCTGCTGAGCGTTTACCCCGCCGCCATGCGTTACGCCGGGCCACGCGAGGCGATCACCCATGCGCTGTCGCGGCGCAACTACGGGGCCACGCATTTCATCGTCGGGCGCGATCATGCGGGCGTGGGCAGCTACTACGGCACCTACGACGCGCAGGACATCTTCAGCGCCTATTCCGCTGAGGAACTGGGCATCCGCATCCTGAAGTTTGAACACACCTTCTATTGCCAGTCCTGCGCCCAACTGGTCAGCCCCCGCACCTGCCCGCACGACGCGTCACATCACCTCGTTTTGAGTGGGACTAAAGTGCGCGAGAAACTGCGCGCGGGCGAGAACCTGCCGCCCGAATTCACGCGCCCGGAAGTGGCGGAAGTGTTGCGGCGGGCGTACCAGGGGTCCGGCGACTGAGGAAGATGGCGCGGGCCTGCGATATCGATGCGGGTCAGAGACCCACGTTGCGGTAAGTCTCGGGCACTGAAAGCGTGAGGCCCAGGCAGGGCAGCTCCACCGACTCGTCCACAGTTTCAAATTGCCAGCCTTCCGGCGTGCGGCGGTAGAAGATCACGCCGCGCGCCTCGCTGTCTACCGTCAGGTAGCCCTGCAAACCCTCGATGCGCTGGTAGTCGCTGACCTTGAAGGTCAGATCAATATTGCGCGTGCTGGCGCCGAGAATCTCGACGATCAGGCAGGGCTGCGTTTCCACGTCGCCCACCATGTTCGAGTTGCAGACCACCACGATCTCGGGAAGGTAATAACGGCGGTTGCCGTCGCGGACGACACGAACTTTGAGGTCACTCACGTAGCTCCAGCACGAACCGTCCAATGAAGATGCTGCGAACACCCTTTGAATATTGGTGGAGATGCGGTTGTGCGGCAAACTCGCGCCCGCCTGCGCATAGACGAAGCCGTCCACGTACTCCCAGCGCACCTTTTCCGGGCCGGAATGGTTCAGGTATTCCTCCTCGGTATAGGTGCGGTAAGCGGGTTCGGTCATAACTACAGTTTACCCGCGCCCCAGTCCAGGCGGCGCGGGTCAGAGGGGATGCTTATCGCTCAGTGATCCAGCATCTCTGCGCTCAAATCCTCTGGCCGCAGCGCTCCAGTCATCACCGAAACGGTGTCGGCCATGCTGATGTTCTTGGGATTCAGCACGGCGGCGCGTTTGCCCATGCGATGGACGTGGATGCGGTCTGCCACCTCGAAGACGTGCGGCATATTGTGGCTGATCAGGATCACGGGCAGGCCCTTGTCGCGCACCTTGCGGATCAGGTCCAGCACCATGTTGCCTTCCTTGACGCCCAGCGCCGCCGTCGGCTCGTCCATGATCACCACATGGCGCGCAAAGGCCGCACTGCGGGCCACCGCCACGCCCTGCCGCTGCCCACCCGACAGCGTTTCGACGGGCTGGGACATGCTCTTGATGGCGAATTGCAGGTCTGACATGTAGGCGGTGGCTTCCTCGAACATGCGTTTCTTGTCGATGATCTTCAGCAGGCGGGCGATGGGGCCAGGGCGCAGGATCTCGCGGCCCAGGAACAGGTTCTCAGCGATGGTCATGGCGGGAGCCACGGCCAGATCCTGATACACCGTCTCGATGCCCTGCTTTCGGGCGTCGATGGGGCTGCGGAACGATACGGGTTGGCCGTCCAGAAAAATCTCGCCCTCGTCGGGAACCACTGCGCCCGACAGTGCCTTGATCAGGCTGGATTTGCCCGCGCCGTTATCGCCGATCACGGCCAGAATCTCGCCCGCGCGCAACTGAAAGTCTGCCCCGTTGATGGCGGTCACGCTGCCGTAGCGCTTGATCAGCCCACGCGCCTCCATGACCAGCGGCTGAGCGGAAACGGAGGGTTGCAGGCCGGGCTGTTGATGCTGTGCGGCGGTCATATCAGGCCTTCCTTCTGGAGAATTGATCGGTGGCGACGGCCAGGATGATCAGGATGCCGGTGATCAGGACCTGATAGATGCTGTTGACGCCCGAGAGTGTGAGGCCCACCCGGAAAACGCCTACGATGACCGCGCCCAGCAGCGTTCCCATCACGTTGCCGCGCCCGCCGAACAGGCTGGTGCCGCCCAGCACAACGGCGGTGATGCTTTCCAGGTTCTCGGTCTGCCCGGCGTTGGGGTCGCCCGCACCGACACGCCCCACCAGAATCAAAGCGGCGACGCCGTACAGCAACCCGGCGGTGGCGTACACGCTGATCAGCAGACGGGTCGTGGCGATCCCGCTCAGGCGGGCGGCTTCGGGGTTGTTGCCCAGCGCGTAGAGGTGACGGCCCGGCGAGGTCTGGGTCAGGAAGAACCACGCCACGCTGAACAGAACGAGCATCAGCACCGCGCCGAAGGTAAAGGGCGTCCCCCCAATTTTGAAGGTACTGCCCAGGAAGTTCAGGGCATTGGGCAAGCCGCTGACCGTCTGCGAGTTGGAGTAGATCAGGGTGATGGCCTGCACGATGCCCAGCATCCCCAGTGTGGCAATAAACGGCGGCAACCGGAGGCGGGTGATCAGCAGGCCGTTCAGCGCCCCAATCGCAGTGGTCGCGGCCAGGCCGCACAGAATTGCCAGCGCGGGTGGCACGCCGTAGTCCACGGCAAATTTGGTCATCACGATGCTGCCCAGGGCCATGATGAACCCGCACGACAGGTCGATCCCAGCCGTCAGGATGATCAGCGTCTGCCCGATGGCGATCACGGCCACGAATGAGATCTGGCTCAGGACCAGCGAGAGGGTCTGGGAGGTGAGGAAACGGTCCGACTGCGTGGCAAAGAAGATGCAGGCCAGCAGCAGCGCGATCAGTGGCCCCAGCACGCTCAGGCTGGGGAGGACGAAGCCGCGCCGACCTTTTTCAGAAACGGGAGATGCAGTCATAAGGGTGTTCTCCTGGGATGGGAAGGCATAAAGCCACGGCGCACGGCGGCAGAGAGGCCGCGTGCCGTAGCCCGGAGAAGTTGGGAAATCAGGTCAGAGATCAGGTCAGAGAGAGTGACAGGTCAGGGTCGGCTCAACCTTACTTGCCCCAGCAGTTCGCCAGACCGAACTTGCCGTCCTGGCTCTTGACGCCGCTGACGGGCTTGTTGGTGATCAGGGTGACGCCGGTATCGGTGTAGCCGCTGACCTTCTTGCCAGTCTTGGCGTAGTTGACGCCTGCCGTGACGCCCATCGAGGCCATCTTGAGGGGGTACTGCTGGCTGGTTGCGCCGATGACGCCGGCCTCGACGTTGCGAATGCCCGCGCAGCCGCCGTCCACCGACACGATCAGCACGTCCTTCTCCTTGCCGATGGCCTTGAGGGCCTGATACGCCCCGGCGGCGGCGGGTTCGTTGATGGTGTAGACCAGATTGATGTCGGGATTCTTCTGGAGGCAGTTTTCCATCGCGGTCTGGCCCTTGGCCTGATCCCCGAAGGAGTCCTGCGCGCAGGCCACGCCCGCATTGATCTGCGCGGTGGTCTTGCTGGTCACGCCCTTCATGCCGAAGCCTTCCAGAAAGCCGTTGTGGCGCGCGATGCCCACGGGCTGCCCAGGGAACAGGTCGAGGGTGGCGATCACGGCCTTCTTGCTGCCCATCGTCTTCTTGGCCCACTGCCCGATCAGGATGCCCGCCTGATAGTTGTTGGTGGCGAACAGGCCGTCCACGGCGCTGGCGGGTTCGGTGGGGCTGTCCAGCGCGATGACCATCACGCCTGCGGCGCGGGCCTTGGCGATGGCAGGCACGATGGCCTTGGAATCGCTGGGCGTGATCAGGATGGTCTTGGCCCCGGCGGCCACCATGTTCTCAATGGCTGTGACCTGTCCGGCGTTGTCGCCGTCGGATTTGCCCGCGCCGGTCAGCAGCTTGGCCCCCAGCTTCTTGGCCTCCGCGCCCGCCCCTTCCTTCATCTTGACGAAAAAGGGATTGGTGTCGGTCTTGGTGATCAGGCCGATGACCGGCTGGCTGCTCTGGGCCAGTGCGGCGGTGACGGTGACGGCGGCGGTGGCAACGGCAGCAAAAACGAACTTGGCCTTCTTGATTTGAACTGAGCGCATGGTGGATCTCCTTTGTTGAATGGGGGCGAAGGAACCGGAGGGCGGACGTGAAGCGTTGCGAATCGGGCCGCGTCAGGAACGGTGCGGTGGCCCGGTGGAGTGGCGGATGATCAGTTCGGTGGACAGTTGCAGATGCGCTGGACGGCCTGCCCCGCGCAGCAGGCCAAAAAGCTGCTCGCAGGCGTGGACGCCCAGCTCGTAGGCGGGCTGCGCGATCACGGTCAGCGGCGGCAACATGGTCTGCGCCCAGCGCGAATCGTCGAAACCCACGATGGACAGGTCTTCTGGAATCCGCAGGCCCAGTTCGCGGGCGGCCAGGACCGCGCCCACGGTCATCTCGTTGTTGCCCACGAACAGGGCAGTGGGCCGCTGCCCGGCTGGCATGGACAGCAGTTCCGTGGCGGCGCGTGAGCCGTCGTCCTCGCGGTGCTGCCCGGAGCGCATCAGTTCTGGGCACGGCGACAGGCCCGCCGCTTTCAGGGCGTCGTGATAGCCCGCCTGACGCTCCACGGCGGTGCTGATGTCCTGCTGGCCCACGATCAGGCCGATCCGGCGGTGGCCCAGCCCGATCAGGTGGTCCGTGGCCGCCCGCGCGCCGCCGACATTGTCCACGGTCACGGTGCTGGCCTGCGGATTGCCGCTCACGCGGTCCAGTTCCACCACAGGCAAGTTCGGCAGGGTTTTCAGGTGTTCCCGCGTGCCGCTGGTAGGAACCACGATCAGGCCCTGTGGCAGGTGCCCGCGCAGGGTATCGATGGCCCGCGCCTCCTTTTCCGGCTGTTCGTCACTGTTGAACAGGAACGTCACGTAGCCCTGCTCCTCGGCGGTATCCTGTACGCCCTTGGCCAGCAGCGCGTGAAAGGGGTTCAGGATGTCGGCCACGATCAGGCCAATCGTGCGGGTCTCGCGCTGGCGCAGGCTGCGGGCCAGCACATTGGGCTGATACCCCAGTTGCTGCGCGGCCTTCATGACCCGTTTGCGTGTGCCGTCGGCCACCATCTCCGGGCGGCTCAGCGCGCGCGAGGCGGTGGCCGTGGAGACTTTGGCAAGGGCAGCGACATCCTGGATGCTCGACATAGCAAACGATTACACCTTTATGGGAACGAGGTAGATCAAATTGGCAGCTCCCTACGGCGGAAACTGATTGCAAACGATTACATTGAGATGCAGCCAGTGTGCGGTCTCCCAGAGCATTTGTCAAGCCCTTATTCTTCTTCTGCTTTCCGGGAACAGGGGTCTGGAGGCATGGACACCAGATGAACGCGGCAGTGTCCGTCGCCTACCGCCGCATCTCCCTTTGCCGGCACAAGGTTCAGGAGTCGTGCGGCAATTGACGCCGTCACCACCCCGGAACCCTGTGCAGCGGAAGTTTTACCCGTTGCCCAGAATGTTCAGCGCACCTTCGCCCGCAGCCACGCCGCCATGTCGTTCATCGGCCCGCGCGCCATCGGGGCAAAGTCGTCCAGCGTGAGGTCCTTCGCCGGGCCGAGGCTGTGGCCCAGCCCCGGATACAGCTTGAGGGTGTGATTGGTGTTGCCAGCGGCGGCCAGCGCGCTGTTCAACTGCCGGGTGCTGGCTGGATCGATGTTGCCGTCATTCTCGCCTTGCAAGATCAGCACCGGAATTTTGAGTGTGGGGGCCAGTTCACCCAGCGTGGGCAGCGTCGTGGCGGGCGCATACAGGGGCGACTGCGTGACGCTCTGGGCATAGAACGCCCGGACCATCGGCAATGCCTCGGCACGCAGATCGATCCCGCCGTCGCCGTTGGTGTCCAGCACGGCGGCAAGTTTAGGCACATCCGGGGTGCTGTCGCGGGCCAACAGGAATTGTCCCTGCGTTCTCGCCAGGGCCGAGCCGGGGCCATAGAGCGAGGCCACCACACCCTTCAGATTGATCTTGCCATCCGGGGCATAGGGTTTCAGGTAGGCCAGTCCCACCCGCTCGAACTGGCGGGTAAAGGCGTCGGCAAAGGAATTCACCACCGGCCCCTGCACGATCAGGCCCTGCGCGCCCACCGCCTGCGCCAGCGACGCCGCCACCACGCTGCCCTCGCTCCAGCCGTAGATGAACACCTGTTTCGCGTCAATGCCCGGCTGCTTTTTCGCCGTTTCCAGAGCCGTCCCCGCGTCGGCCAGCAGGTCTTTCATGGTCAGCTTGGCGTAACTTTCCTGCGCGGCCTGGGCGGTTTTCGGATCGAAGGTGGCTGCCGCGTACCTCTTGTCGAAACGCATCACCGCGAAGCCCTGCCGGACCAGCGTCTGCGCCAGCGTGCCCAGCGATCCCTGGACCCTGCCGCCGTAACTCTGGAAGCTGCCGTTCAGGTCCTCGGGGCCGGTGCCCTGCACGAGCAGCACCAGCGGGGCCGCCCCCTTCCCATCTGGGCGCAGCAGTTCGGCGTGGGTGGCCTGACCCCCAAAATCGAGGGTCAATGCCTGGGTGACCGGGCCGGGTTCGTTTCCTCCAGCAAAAGCGGAACCCAGGCTCAGGGCAGCAGACAGCAGCAGGCGTTTCATGCCTCCAGGCTAGGAGCTAGGCTGCTTGCCATGAAAGCCCAGCAGGGAAGCAGCCCGGCATACACCCTGATCACGGACCGGCGACAGGCAGAGGTGGTTACCAGCCGTGACGAATTGCGCCGCCTCGCGCCGTTCATGGGCCACGAGGCATGCATTTCGGAAGCCGCGCACCGACTGGGACTGGGAATCACGGCCACCTACAAAATCGTCGCGCGTTTCGTGGCGCTGGGTCTCCTGGAAGAAACCCGGCAGCAGCGGCGGGCGGGCCGGGCGATCCGGTATTACCGCGCCCCCGCGACATTCTTCGTGCCCTTCCATGTTCTGGGACTGGAGGAGATCGGCGAGCGCAACCGCCTGACGCAACTGCACCGCTTCGAGCGCAGCTTCGCGGCCTCGGTGCGGCACGGCTTTGCCCCGGACTGGGGGGCACTCACTGGCGCGCTGCCCTCGGGTGAGACGTACTACGAGATCGCCTCGCCGGACGGGCAGATCTGGGACCCGCTGGCAGACGACGCCACGCTGATCCTCTCCGGCTGGAACCTGATCCGCGCCACGCCGCAGGAGGCGCGTGCCCTCCAGCGCGGCCTGATGGCCCTGATCACGCCGTACCTGAACCGGGAAGGCGGCGAACAGTACCTGCTGGGCACCTTCCTGTGCCGCGATCACGCGGACCACCAGACGTAGAGGCTGCGTTCTGGGCGAAGTCCACCCCAGTGCGGCTGATTCTCAGTACGGCGGATTCCCACCCGGATTCGAGATCACCTCGGCAATCCCTCCCTCATCCAGCCGGGCGATGAATCCAGCGTCGTCGCGGTAGGCCATGCCACTGTCCATCGCCACACACAGCCTTTCAGCGTAGGGAATGGGCGCGCCTGCCCCCAGCGTCGGGCCGTGCAGGTATTCGTCGAGCAGCACGTAGACGGGGGTGTGTCCATGCGCCAGATGGTCCCCGCCAAATGTTTTCAGCATCCGGCGGGCTGCCTTCTCGCCGCCCCCCAGCGCGAAGGCGAAACGGTCTGCAAAGGTATTCAGAAACGCACCCCAGGCGTCGGCGTCTCGTTTGAGGATCAGGGCATGAACATGATCGTTGACCTCTGCGACGCTCTCGCCCAGGCGCAGGTACATCGGGCTGTCGGCATGGACCAGCAGCCAGGAATCGATCCGGGCCACCGCAGGCCGGGCTTCCAGCCATGCCAGATCGCCGGGGTCCAGCAGCGTCAGATCGCGCTCCTGACCGCCGTTGTTCTGCCAGTATTCGTGGAAACCCAGCGCGTCTTTGGGATCGCTGCGGCGGAACAGCAGCGCCGCCATGAACATGACCTCATGGTTGCCCAGCAGCGCCGTCACCGCGCCCCCGAATTCGGCGGCCTGCACTTCCAGGCTGCGGATCAGGCGGATGACCTCGATGCCCTTCGGCCCCCGGTCCACGTAATCGCCCAGAAAGACCAGATGCGCGTCCCCAGCCGTCCAGCCGCCATCGAAGTCGATCAGCCCCGCGCGCAGCAGCATGGCCCGCAACTTGCCATATGCGCCGTGAACGTCCCCGATGACCCACAGTTCCCTCAAGGCGTGGCCTCAGAGCAGGCTTGCAGGGTGGAAAAACAGGTAACTGTTATAGGGAAAACGGCCCTAGAAGGCGGCCAACAGCGCACCCCGGTAGCGTCTCCCGCAGTGGGTATCCCCATGAAATCACGGGTCAGAGACAGCGCCGCGCCCCAGCTTGGCACGTTGCCATCGGGAGACGTCTCTGGGTGGGCAGGACCGCTGAACACATTCAGAAGTGTAACGTTTCTAACGTCCAGACCCGGCTCCTCATTCAATTCCCGCCACTCTGCACGCCGCCCGTACCCTCTCGCAGGACAGAGACGATTCCCAGCCGATCAGTCTTCCCTTTCTCCGTCTTCCGGGGAGGGCAGGGTCCGCAGTCTGGTCATGCGCTCACTCAGATCGTCCTGGATGCGGCGCACATTGCCCTCCAGATTCGAGCGTGCGCCGTCCAGTTCGTGGCGCAGGCGCATGATTTCCTCGACGCCTGCCAGATTGACGCCCAGTTCCTGCGTGAGCCGCCGGATCTCGCGCAGATGTTCGATGTCGCGCTCGGAGTACAGGCGCGTCTTGCCGCTGCTGCGGCCTGGGCTGATCAGTTGCTTGCGCTCGTACAGGCGCAGCGTTTGCGGGTGCATATCCACCAGTTCGGCGGCGATGGAGATGACGTACACCGGGCGGTCCCGGGGATCGGTGCGCCCACCCTCGCTGCTGGGCAGCGCGAGGGCGCGGTCCCGCAACTCGTCCTCGATGCGCGTGATCTCGGCCTCGAATTCCCCCTGAAGGTCATCCAGCTCGTGCTGGAGGCGCATCACTTCCTCGACGCCTGCCAGATTGACGCCCAGTTCCTGGGTGAGCCGCCGGATCTCACGCAGGTGTTCGATGTCGCGCTCGGAATACAGGCGGGTTTTGCCAGTGCTGCGGCCCGGACGGATCAGGCCCTTGCGCTCATACAGGCGCAGCGTCTGCGGGTGCATGTCCACCAGTTCCGCCGCCACCGAGATCACGTACACCGGGCGATGTTTAGAGTCTGAGGCCATAAGTTAGCCTGAGTATACCCGAAGCAACCTTGATGAGAATGCAGTGCAGGGCGGAACGCGAAGGCGCTGCTCAGGCATCCGCGCCGTTCCGCAGCCTGTATAGGTTTCCTGGCCACGAGTCCATAGCCTTCCGGATTCGTCGGCTATGATTTCCCCAGGTCTACATTTTGTCAAAAGAAATTTTTACAAGACGCAAAAAAAGAACTATCGCAGCTTTAAGTTAGGAGATTTTCAGAAGTCTGCCACGCAATTTCTTTCCGTTCACCTCCGCCCTCATCGGTTCCACCTCAGCGCCACCACTTCAAGGAGTGTCATGACCCGTTCCAGCCACACCCTGCTCTGCACTGCCGCCCTGCTGCTTCTGACCGCTCCGCTGACCACACTGGCGCAGACCGCGCCCGCGACGCCAGCGGCCCCAGCTGCCGCACCTGCGCCCAAGCCCAACCTGCCCAATGTGGTGATCCTGGCGACGGGCGGCACCATCGCGTCCTCGGCAGCGTCCAATACCCAGGTGGTGAATTACTCGCTGAGCCAGACGGTCAACAACCTGATCAACGCCGTGCCAGAGGTCAACAACGTGGCGAACGTGACGGGTGAACAGGTCGCCAATACCGGCAGTCAGGACGTGACCCCGGAGATTTTGCTGACGCTGGCCAAACGTATCAATGTGCTGCTGGCCTCGCCCGACGTCAGCGGTGTGATCGTGACCCACGGGACCGATACGATGGAAGAAACCGCCTATTTCCTGAATCTGGTGGTCAAGAGCGATAAACCCGTGGTGGTCGTCGGCTCGATGCGTCCGTCATCGGCCCTCAGCGCCGACGGCCCGTTCAACCTGTACGAGGCGGTGCAACTCGCCGCCGATCCCAACGCCAGCGGCAAGGGCGTGATGGTGCTGCTCAATGACCGCATCGGCGCGGCGCGGTTTATCACCAAAACCAACACCACTGCCCTGGACACCTTCAAGTCGGCAGAGCAGGGGTATCTGGGGGCCTTTGTGGGCGGCAAGGCGTACTTCTACAACCAGCCTGCCCGTGTCCACACCAAAGATTCCGAATTTGACGTGACCAACCTGACCAGCCTGCCCCCGGTGGAAATCGTCTACGGCTACCAGAGCAACGGCGGCGCAATGTACGACGCCGCCGTCGCAGCGGGAGACCGGGGCATCGTTGTGGCGGGAACCGGGGACGGCACCATCTCGACGGCCTCCAAGCCCAGCATCGCTAGCGCCGTCGCCAAGGGCGTGGTCATCGCGCGCTCCACCCGCACGGGCAGCGGGACCGTGGCTCCCTCTCCAGACGATTTCAAGAACGGGTATGTCTCCACCGATTCGCTGAATCCGCAGAAGGCCCGAATCCTGCTGATGCTGGCACTGACCAAAACATCTGATCTGAACAAGATTCAGGACTACTTCAACCGGTATTGAGCGGCAGAGCTGACTGAACGGCCCCTTCCCCCTTCTGCGGGCGAGGGGCCGTTCAACATCAGGTCATCTGGCATCTCATATGGACTCCGATTGAAAAATGTTGGAAACACCTGGAAATACGAACGGGACTCGCAGAGCTGCGCCGCAGAGGAATAGCGTCCTCTCTGCGAGCTGTACCAGTCATGGGCGCTGCTCTGGACAAGGCAGTGAGCAGGAGAAAAACGGGTTCCGGCCCATCCGTTCCGTTCGCTCCAGCGCCTCCACTCCTCTCCGTCACCGTCTTTCCTTCTCCATTCAGTCGGGCTTCCCAGTTCTTTCACCACTGTGCAAGCGGAATCCTTATTTGGAAAAATACCCGGCCAGACCGCTAGGTAGAAGGCTGGAATCATGACCGACATGGGTTCTTCATGACCACGGTGCTGAGCAGG
>NZ_MSTI01000022.1:5000-18202 GCF_001949125.1 Deinococcus marmoris | reverse complement strand
CATCGGAGATGTATAGCGTGCGATTTCCCTTCACAGGACAGCAGAAATACTTTCCACCACGAAGAATTCGTAACATGATCGTCGTGACGGCATACCAGGTGTCCATCAGCACGCACCGGAAGCGGAGTTCTTGACGGGCCTCTTTTTCAAAGAGGCGGCGAAGCATGTCCAGGACGTGATCGACTTTGCTTTTTCCATCGTCGTCCGGCGCATAAATGCGGTAGTCGATGATCCAGAATTCGCGGGTTTCAGGATTGACGTACACACAGGTGACGACGCCCATCCCTCGGATGGTTCGTTTCTCGTTCCCACTCCACTGCCTTCGAACCAGCGCCATGCGGCGTGAATGGCGCTTGTCCATCACGCTGTCGTCGAAGATGATGTAACCCTTGTCGCTCAATTTGACGTGTGGACGCACCTGCGTCCACACCTCCGCTGCCGTTAAACAGTCACCTTTCAGGTAGCGCTGAACGGCGTCATGAGCAAAATCATCGACGTGGTTGGCAAAATAGGTTTGTGTCCGATTGATCTGTGTTGCAGCCAAAAACTCGCAGTACCGTTGCCGCCCGACTTTTCGAGGTCTTCCCACCAGCCCAGAATTTCAGACTTGCCCAGTTTCGCGTAAGCCCTATGAAAGTCATCACGCGTATGGAAGACATTCCCGAATTCGACAGCCATAATGAAGAAAATGCCTTCTGGAACGGGCATCAGCTCTCGCCAGAACTCTGGGCCGAGGGACAGCGCGGTGACCCTGAACTGGACAGAATGTTGGAAGGTCTGGTCAGTGTGAAAGTGGTGGCTTCGCAATCTGAAGACGAGACGCGTGTATCCGACAAACGAGCAGGCTGAATTACCCTACTGGCACACGCTCAATCACAGTCAACCCCGCGAACTTCAGCAGCAACCTCTTTTGCCCCACGCCTGGGAAATAGACCAGCACTTCCCGTTTGTCGCCCTGATGGAAGCCGCCCATGAACACGCCGTCACCGAATTTGGCGTGGTGCAGGCGGAGCGGCTGGGTGCTGCTGACCGCGCGTTGCAACTCGCGGCTGGGAATGCCGAGGCGCGCGCTGACTTCGGGCAGGGACAGGCCATGCAAATCCAGCAGTTCCCGCGCCTGGAGGGGCCACGACGGAGCCAGTTCGGGAACAGGTTCGGGGGCGGCGGCTTCCGCTTCCGGCGCGGCCTGCACGCCCAGCAGGGTTTCCAGAAACAACTTGGTGGCGTGCTTATCCGTGGGGCGGCGCTCCCCGCTGGGCAGGTACGGCGAGTAGCAGCGCGAGACAGCGATACATTCGTAACACCCCTCCGCGTTCTTGCAGCACGTCTTAGAACACAGCGCCAACGCGCGGACCAGCAGATCGTCCAGTTGCTCGTAGGCGCGGCGCGACACGCCCAGACCGCCCAGCCAGTCGTCATAGAGAAAGAAATAGGCGTCGTGGCCCTCTCGGAACGCGCCCGCCAGATCGTTCTCGTCGCAGGCCACTCGCTCCGGCGTGACCTTTTGCAGCAGGTGCTTGAGAGTGTGGGCCACGGCGCTGGGCCGCTCGGTGGCGCGCGGGTCAAGGCCGATTTCCAGCGCGCTGGTGCGGAAGGGGGCCAGCTCGGTGGGCGCGTCGTACAGGTGTTCGGAGAGCTTGTGGTCCTGCATCCGGTCCTGAATGCGGCCCCCGCAGCGGGCGCAGGTGCGTTCGGCGGGGCCGGGATCGCGGTCACAGCCCACGCACACGCGCTCAAAGACCTGCCGCAGCATCTGGTAGCCGGTGTAGCGGCGGCGAATGCTGACCTCGCCGTGCCGGTACGCCAGAGGCCCGCGCCGCTGCCACGGCGTCATCTGCCCCGGCGTGACCTCGATGCTGTACAACCCGCGCGTGAACAGGTTCTCAGCGCTGAAGCGCTCCACCACAATCGCGGTTCCGGCGGGGTGCTTCTCCCAGCGCAGCACCTTGTAGCCCTGGCCATCCAGCGTGAAGACCGCGCCCTCGTGCTTCTCGGTCAGGGCGTAATGCTGGCTGGGCGATTCCAGCGGAGCGTCCAGCGCCTTTGGCCCCAGCTTTTCCCAGTCGGCAGCCTCCACCACGGCGTATTTTAGACTGCCCTCGCCACGCAGGTTCCAGTATTTCTGCGTCTCCACGGCGGCGGGGTGAAGACTTGCCAGACCCGCCGCGTAGTATTCATCGTTCTGGCGGGCGCGGTGCCGGGGCGAGAGGTAGGGATTGGCCGCCTCCACCACCGCCTTTTCTATCGGGCCGGTCAGCAGTTCCAGAAAGTTGCCGGAGTTGCTGTAAAAGGCGTCGGCGGGTTGCGGCACGCCCTGTTCGTTCAGCGCGGGCAGGTACAGCACCAGCCCCGGCGCGATTCGCCCGGCACGGCCCGCCATCTGCCGGAAGGCCATGCGAGAACCCGGATAGCCGTCAATGATGACCACTTCCAGATCCCCGATGTCCACCCCGGCCTCCAGCGCGTTGGTGGCGAACATCACGCCGCTGCCCGCGCGGCGGAACTCGGTCAGGCGGCCCTCGCGGTCACTGGTTCCGGCCATGTACAGGTGGGCGCGCTTGGCATACTGCGGCTGCGTGCGGTACGTGCCATACAGCCGCGCGGCCCGGCTGCGGCCCCGGAAGAAAGCCAGCACCTTCAGGTCATAGCGCACGCTGGCGTCCATCACGGCATTCCAGAAGCGGCGCGGCTGCCCCCGGTGATCGGCCAGGTAAAAGCGTTTTCCGGGTTTGGCCGCCCCGGATTCCGAGACTTCCACCGCGTCCACGCCGATCAGTTCGCGGGCAAATTCGGCGGGGTTGCCAATCGTGGCGGTACTCAGCACCACCTGCGGATTGGCCCCCAAAGCCCGCGACAGCTCCAGCAGGCGGCGCAGCATCCCGGCCACCTCCGAGCCGAAGCCGCCCCGGTAGGTATGGGCCTCGTCCAGCACGATAAAGGAGAGATTCTTCAGGAACTCGCGCACGCGGGGATGCGTGAGGGACCAGTGCAGTTTGTCGGGGGTGGCCGTGACCATCCGCACGCCGTCCGCAAAGGCGTCGGCGGCCTGTGCGCTGGTCTGAAATGCGCCGATGTCCCAGCCGAAGCCACCCTTTTCCTTGAAGGCCAGCAGCTTGTCGCGCTGATCCTGCCCCAATGCTACGAGGGGGTAGACGAAGAGGGCAGTGGCCTGTGGATCGCGTTCCAGCCGATCAAATACCGCTGGAAAGAAGGCCCCGGTCTTGCCGCTGGCCGTCGGCGTGGTCACGATAACGTGTTTGCCCTCGCGCATCAGCTTGTACGTTTCCGCCTGATGGGCGTAGACCTGACCAAAGCCGAAGCCGCGCGCCACGCCCGCAGACCAGCCCAGTTCTGTCGCGTCTACGGTGCGGGCGGGGGCGGCCTCTTCCTCGTGCAGCCGCGTCGCGCCGCCGCCCAGGGTGTCGCGCAGAAACCCCTCCAGGCGGGCGAACGGGGAACGGGCGGGCAGCATCGGGGCCTAGTTTAAGCGCGTTTGACGGGAAGAAAAGTGCAGCGTGAGAGGCTTCGCTTTTACTCCTCGTCTTCCACGTCCACTTCTCCCCCATCGGCCCAGTCCCCGGCCAGCACGGCACGCACAGCCTCAATGCGCTCACGGCACTGCGCGTAGGCTTCGCGGGCCTCCTCCAGCAGCGGCAGCACGCGGTCCAGATCGGCCTCGCCCGTTTCCAGCTCGGCGGCAATCCGCGACAGGCGGGCATAGGCGTCGCGGTAGGAGGTCTGTGTATCGGCGCTCATGGCCTGCCATGCTAGCGCCCGCTAGGGTGGGGCAATGGCCCTGCCCACTGGTTTCAAACATTTTGACCTGACCGAACTCCCCAACTCCGCCCGCTACAAGCTGCTGACGGCCACCGTCGTGCCGCGCCCGATTGCCTGGGTCTGCACGCGGGGCGCGGATGGCGTCCCCAATCTGGCCCCCTACAGCTTCTTCGGCCTGATGGGGTCCGATCCGCCCATCGTGGCCTTCGCCCCTGGCAACCGCGCAGACGGCACGCCCAAGGACACGGCACTGAACATCCCGTCCGGCAGCGAATTCAGCGTGAATCTGGTCAGCGCAGCACTGGCCCAGGTCATGAGCGACACGGCCACCGATTTTCCGCACGGCATGGCCGAGACGACGAAGCTGGACATCCAGATGGAACCCGGCGTCAGAATCGCGGTCCCCCGAGTGCAGGCCAGCCCCGTCACGCTGGAATGCGTGGAAGTCCAGACGATTCAGATCGGCAACACCCGCATCGTGCTGGGCCGCGTCATCGGCCTGAGCCTGCGCGCCGACGCCGTTCTGGACGAGGAAAAACATTACGTGGATACAGCCGCGCTGGACCTGATCGGGCGCATGGGTGGGCGCGGCGGCTACACGCGCACGCACGACGGGTTTGAGATTGAGCGGATGACCTATGCCCAGTGGCAGGAACAGGAAAGCTCTGAAGACTGAGAGGCTTCGTGTCAGCCAATCGGCGCTCCACCCGCTTTGACCCGGTGGTTGTCGGCCCACAGGTAGCGGGCGGCCAGCGTGCGGTACGGCGTCCACAGGGCCAGCACGTCGTCTGTGGATTGATCGGGATAAAGCCGCGCCAGCCCCTGCCGCAGCGCCAGATCACCGATGCTGAACACGTCGGGGCGGGCCAGGGCAAACATCAGAAACATCTCGGCAGTCCAGCGGCCTATGCCGGGAAGCGGAACCAGCGCGGCAATCACGGCCTCGTCGGGCAGGGTGGCGATGTGGGCGAAATCCACCGTGCCAGTGTGGGCGGCCTCGGCAATGGCGGTCACGGTCCTCACCTTGGCCCACGACAGGCCAGCCGCACGCAGATCGTCGCCGGGGGTTTGCAAAAGCGTCCCGGCGTCCAGCGTGCCCAGACGCTCCAGCAGGCGGGCGTGGATGCTGGCGGCAGCTTTCACGCTGAGTTGCTGACCGTTGACGCTGCGGATCAGGGTGGCGAAGGGATCGGGGGTGGGCGTCAGCACTGGCAAATCTCCGTTGCGGGCGATCAGCTCCTGCATGGTGGGATCGCCGCTCAGGTGCGCGGTAGCGTCGGCGTGGTGCAGCAGCGGCATTGGGATGGGCACGCCCGTATTCAAGCGCCTTCACCCAGCGTTTGCGCCAGCTTCTGGGTGTAATAGGGCGTGCCGTTGCGCCCGTCGAACTGCGCCGCCAGGGAGCGTGCTTTGCTCAGATGCAACACCAGCCGCTCAGAGACCGAGTACTCGCCGCCCTGCTGCCAGCCCTCGGCTTCAGGCGGAAGCGCCAGCGTGACCGTCTCACCCTCCAGCTTGCTGAACAGCAACGCGGACGCCGCCTGGTAGTTCATCTGCGAAAGCCGCTCGCGGCTCTGCTCGGCCCAGGGCAGATGGCGGGCGTACCAGTCCAGCCCGGCAGCCGGGTCCGTGAGGGCCAGAAATTCCAGATGTTCGGCCTGGGTGCGAAGAAAATCCGGGTTCCCCTCCACCATCTTGCGGCCCTTGACCGCGTACCCAAGAGCGAGTTCATGTTCACCCTGACGCAGCAGGGGCTGAAGCAGCGTGCCGTATGTCAGGTGCGGGATTTCCGCGCAGCCCATTCTCTTCTTCAGGATGGCCTGGCCCTGCTTGAGACAGGCCGCGTCATCGCCCATGAACAGGTGATATTCCGCGTGGGTCTGTGCCTCGCAGGCCGAGCAGTCGCTCAGCAGGTCGTCTTTGGCAAACTGCCACACGGTAAAGGCCCGCTGCGCCGCCGCGTGATCGCCCGTGTGCATCGCCAGTTGCATCTGCATATACGGGATGCTGCTGGCCCCGGCTCCCAACTTGCGGGCGTACTGCGCGTAGCTGGCGTGCAGCTCATGGACACGGCCCAGCGGAAACTGCGGGAACTGTTGCGCCGCGCTCAGCACCCATTTGTGATCCCAGGCCAACGTGAAGTCGTCCACCTCGTCCGGGTGCTGCGCCGCGTAATGCTGGCACCACGCGAAGGCCGGGAACATCTTCTCGGCCTGCCCCGACATGGTGGCCGCCTCGACCAGGGCGATACGGGCGTCATAGCTGGCCTCCCCGTCGCCGCTCAGGTCAGCCAGGCGCACCGCTTCCTCGGCGGCGGCCACCCGCTCCGGGCCGTAGTCCATGTCCTCTTGCTGCTCCAGAAGTTCGTAGGGGTCGGTCATGGTGGAGCCTCCTTGAAGACTGCATTAGTGATCTGGGGGTTACTGGTCCGGGCGTTACTGATCCAGGTTATTGATCTGGGCCAAAAGCCGACTCTTCTGAATGGCAATCTGCGGCTCACGCTTTTGCTGGTGGTGCAATCCGCGCCAGCGCCAGCACCATGTCCACTTCCCGCCGCTGCTGCGCGGTGTCGTTGCGGGCATCGAACAGGCTGGCAAGGCGCAGCGCCTCACCAAGATGATGATCCATACGCTCCCTGGCGCTGTACTGTCCGTCCTCGGCATAACCTGGGACAGTGGGCGCGAGCCTGATGGCGTAGGTCTTTGTCTGATCGCCGTTCCAGAGGACAGTAAACAGCACGGCGGCGGCGGCGTGGAAGGTCTGGGCCGCACCGAGTTCCCGTGTCTGCTCGGCCCAGGCGACGTGGTGGGCGTACCACTTCAGGGCCGCGTTAGGGCTGGTCAGCGCCAGATATTCCAGGTGCCGCGCCTGCGCCCACAGGTGATCGGGATCGCCCGATACGCTCTGGCGGCTGCGGGCGGCATGCTGCCCGGCCTCGTCCCAGCGGCCCAGACGCATCAGCGGGGCCAGGGCCAGGGCGTGGGTGCCGGTGGGGATATGGGCACAGGTCATGCGCCTGTCCAGAATGTGCTGAATCTGCCGCAGCGCGGCCTCGTCATTACCGCAGAACAGATGGTAATCGGCCTCGATCTCGGCTTCGCAGGCCGGGCAGGCGCTCAGCTCATCGCGCACGGTGCTGGTCAGCCGTTCAAAATGCCCGCTGGCTGCCGCGCCGTCACCGATATGCATGGCGTACAGCAACCCCACAAAGGCCTCGTTGTGCCTGCTGAGGCCCAGAATCCGGCGGGCGTAGTCCTCGTACAGCGCCATCAGACGCGGTGTGGGAATCTGCGGAAAGGTGCGCCCGGCGTTGACCACCCAGCGGTGGTGCCACAGCAAATCCTGCTGCTCGCCCTCGTCCAGCGCCTCCGGGTGACGGTCCGCATAATCGCGGCACCAGCCGAACGCCACCAGCATCTTCTCGCTCTGGCCTACCGCGTGGGCGCTGTCCATCAGCATGCGGCGGACGCGGTAGCCCTCGGCCTCGTCCTGCATCAGATCGGTCAGGCGCGCCGCTTCCTCAATCAGCGCCAGTTCCTCCGGGCAGCGGGGCAAATCGTCGATCCGGTCATACAGGTCTTGAAGTTGCTGTGACATGGGAAGTTTCCTTTTGGTGGGGATGGGAGCTGAGATGAAAATGAGGTACTGACAAGTTGGGAGTGGCCTGTCCGGTGGCTCCCTCCCTCTGCTTCGCAGCTCTACGAGTCACCCACAGGGGGAGAAGGGGCATGCAAGTCCGAATCACTTTCATCGGATGTGAGGGCTTTCAGCCGCCCGCTCAATTCAGGCGCGAGACGCTTTCCCGCTCGCCCAGCCCGGCCCCGGCCAGGGCATCGCCAATCAGATCGGCGAGGCCGCCGTTGAGCAGGGCCAGCTCGCGGGTGGTCAGGGGATGCTGGCCGAGGAGCAGCGCCTGGACATACAGCATGCCCAGCACCCGCCGCAGCAGGGGAGCGTCGGGGAGGCGCGCGGCCTGCTGGATCAGGGGATGGGCGACGTTGAAATGCACCTCCATCGCCGCCTCCTGACCCCCGGCCCCCAGATCGCCCAGCAGGTCCGTCCACAGGCCACCGCCCGCGCCGCCCACCTTCTCGCGGGTGCGGGCCAGTTCGCGGTGTGGGCGCGCGAAGGCCAGCGCGGGCAATTCGGCAGGGTCGAAGCGGCTCACGCGGGCCTCGGCGTCCAGCGGCAGCAGCGTGTCGCGGGCCACCTCGCGCAGCGTGGCGGTCTGGGCCAGTTCCTGCGGGGTCAGGGCGCTGAATTCCTGCACCAGATCATTGGGGCTGAGTTGCGTGAGGCGCACGCCTGGATTCAGTGCGGCGTAGCGCGAGAGCAGCGCGGAGTCGTAGGTGTAGATGGCCCGGACAATCGGCGTTTGCCCAGGCAGGGCCAGTTGTGCGGCCTGACGGTACAGGTTCAGATCGCCCGAGAAACGGATTTCGGGATGCTCCTGGCTGCCCAGCGCCAGATATTCGGGCAGGGCTAGAGAACCCGCGCTGGTCTCGAAGGGCAACCAGGGCATGAAGAGCTGCAAGAAGGCGTCATCCTCGGCAGCCAGCGCCTTGATGCTCAGGAAATGCAGCTTGATCAGGCGGCGCAGGGCAGCGGGGTCACGCCCGGCCAGATCCACCAGGTAGGCGCGGAGTTGCGCGGCAATTTCCTCGCGGGCGGCCCGCAGCTCGCCGTCGTCGCGCAGGGCGTCGCGGGCGGCGTTGGGCCGCAGCCCCTGGCCGTCCAGCACCGCCCGGATAAAGAAAGCCCAGCGCGGCGTCAATTCCTCTTCCCTGTCCGAGAGCAGCATGTGCCGCACGTAGACGCGGTGCTGCCCGCGCCGCTCCAGCGTGGGCGTCCAGGGCAGGATGAAGGCCACCCCGCGCACCTGTCCGGCCCCGGTGTCGATATCCACGAAATCCAGCGGCGGCACGCCCAGCAGCTCCGCGCCGTAGGCCATGACCGCCTCGCGCCTCGCTTCCTCACCGTGCGACGTGTCCAGCCAGGGTGCGCCCTGCCCGTTGACCGCCACACCGTTCACCGCCACAGGAAAGGGCAGCAGCCCGCCAAAATCGCCTGCCCACTCCGAGACCCGCTCTGGCAGCAGGTATTCGGCGCGGCCCTCACGGGCGCTCAGGGTGACGCGGGTGCCGATGGGCGTATCGGCGGGGCCGTCTTCCAGGGTGTAGGAACCGTCGGCGCGGCCCAGCCAGCGCAGGGGCGGCGTGCCGGAAGCGCTGCGGCTGACCAGCTCGATCTCCTCGCTGACCAGAAAGCAGGCCAGCAGGCCGATGCCAAATTGTCCGATCAGCTCGATGTTGCCACGCTTGGAACTGCGCCCGATGGTCGCCAGAAAGGTGTGAATATCGTCCGGGGTCAGGCCCACGCCATTGTCGGTGAAGGTGAGGGTCTCATTGCTGATCTCAAAGCCCAGCGCGGGCGAGAAGACCTCGCCGGACCCCTGCTGACGGGCGCGGATGGCGTCGATGCCGTTTTGCATCAATTCGCGGACATACACCTCGGGGCCGCTGTACAGGTGTTCGCTCAGCAGATCAATGAGTCCGCCGAGATCCACGGAAAAAGAATGAGACATAACTGCCATTGTGACAGAACAGGTCAATTATGTCTACAGCTAAATACGTAGCATCGCGTAGCGGCTTTGGCATACCGCCTCTAAGTGTGCTGGCGTAGCCTCAGACCACCTTTTTCGGCGATGCCGTGCCGGGTTCTGAAGACCAAATCAACATCCGATCACAAAGAAATCAGCCTCAGCCCCCACCATGAAGATATGAGCCGCCCTGTTTCCTTTTCCCTCAGCCTCAGCCTTTGTGGCGTGTTGCTCGCTTCCTCTGCCCTGGCCCAGACCCAGATTGGCGGCGTGACCCTGACCCCGATCAAGCCTGCGGCCACTGCGCCAGCACCCAGCACCCAGGACGACTACAACCGCGAGTCCATCCCCAAGGGCTACCGCGAGGTCAAGGGCCGCGTCACCGGTCCCAGCGAGGGCCTGCGCCTGCCCGCTGGCAGCCAGATCATGGTCAGTCTGGTGGACCTGACCGCCGCCAAGTCGGTGGTGGACATCAAGTTCAGCACCACCCGACTGTCCACGCCATACCAGATGGTCTACAACCCAGTCCGCCTGAACAGCGCGCACGAATACGCCGTGCGGGCCATCATCGCCGATAAGAACGGCGAGGTGCTGTACTACAGCCCGGACACGGCGCTACCGGACGGCGTGCGGGTCACACTGAACGTGCCTGTGATGGCGCGCTGAGGCAAGGCCATTGGGCCGCAAGACATTTCAAAGAGGCCAGGGCATTTGCTCGCTGGCCTCTTTTCCTCTGACACCCACCTCCATTTACAGATTCCAGCCACCCGCCACTTCCAGCTCCTGCCCAGTCACGTAGTCGCTGGCGCGCACGAAGTACAGCGCGGCGTCTACCAGTTCGGCCACCGTGCCCGCGCGCCCGGCAGGAATCTCGCGCAGGGGTTGGGACACGCTGGTTTCGATCACGCCAGGGCTGATCACATTCACGCTGACGCCGCTGCCTGCCAGCACGGCGGCCAGCGAACGCGACAGTTGCAGCACCCCGGTCTTGGCGATCACATACGGCACGATGCCGGGCCGCGCCGTCAGGTTGTGTGCGCCCGCGTAGCCCAGATTGACGATGCGCCCGAATCCCGCCGCCTGCATCAGCGGCGAGGCTTCCTGGCAGGTGGCGAAGGTGGCGGTCAGGTTGCTGCCCAGCATCTCGGCCCACTCGGCATCGGTGGTGTCCAACAGCGGTTTGTTCACGTAGTTGCCCACGTTGTTGACCAGCACGGCCAGCGGCGATCCGGCGAAGGCGGCATGCGCCCGGCGCACCAGTTCGCGGGCCTGGACTGGATCGCTCACGTCGGCCTGCAAGGTCACGGCCTGCACCCCTATTTCCTCGCACCGTTGCGCGGTTTCCTCGGCCTCCATCACGCTGCCCCGGTAATGCACGGCGACGCTATAACCCTCGCGCGCCAGGGCCAGCGCCAGCGCCCGCCCGATGCCGTGGGCCGAGCCGGTGACCAGCGCCGTCCCCTTCACCCCATTCACTCTGTCCCGCGCTGCGCCAGGGCCACCAGCGTCTGCGTGTAGGTGTTCAGCGGGTAAGAGGCGGCCTCGGCCAGCGTCACCCAGGCCCATTCCTCGATTTCCTCGTTGGGCGTGATCTCGGTATGGTCTGTTCGGGCAAAATAATCGAACAGCAGCATATGGCTCGGCTTGTGGAACTCCGGTGAGAGGACCGCCTCCTGCGTCTGCGCGTACTGAATGTCGCGCAGGATCAGCCCGGTTTCCTCGCGGAATTCGCGGGCCACGGCGTCCAGCAGACTTTCGCCCCAGTCCACCTTGCCGCCCGGCACGCCCCATAGTCCGCGCCATTTCGTCGTTCGCGCCAGCAACACGCGCCCGTCCCCATCCGATACCAACGCCCCCACACACACCAACGGCCTGTCCATGCGGCCCAGGCTACGGCGAAAAGCGGGGCCAGGGTGTGGGGCTTGCCACGGCAAAGTCTTTACGACAGCAGCGGCAGCAGTTCGGCCAGTGGTGACAGATCGGCCAGCTTCAGGTCTGCCACCCACCGTTTCTCGCCGTTATAGACGATAAATCCCGATTCCAGCAACTTCTTTTCGGAGGCCCAGCCGATGATGTAGGCGTGGTTCGAGGCGGCCACGGTGGTTCTTGGCTCCCCCTCCAATCGGTAATGAAAATACACCTGAATATTGATGTCGCGTGGCTCCCGACGGTTGAAGGCAGGGCGGAACTGCCCCGGAATCGCCTCTATTCCATGCCGATACGACAGAGATGACTTCACCGAACATTTCGCCGCCGTGCCGTCCCTGCGCCGGACGAGAATGTCGTGGCCCGCGTCGGGCGTCGCTGCCTCCTTATCCACTGCCGAGACGGCGTATTTGCCCTGCCCAACCAGATATGCGATCACCGCCAGTTCGGCGATCTCGCCCATCAGCAGGTTGTGGTACTTCTCCAGCGGATCGCGGCCATGCAAGTCGGCCCGGTCTCGCACATGCGGCAGCAGCCGCGCGCAGGTGATGGCAGCCGTCTGCACCAGCACCTCCGAGACCAGAGGGAGAAGGGGAATGGCATCTGCGGCGGTCAGGGGCATCTTCCTCCAAACGCTTCACAAAGCTCTGCCGGGACGGCGCAGACGGTCACGTTCTCCAACTCGAAGTCCACTGCCACCGACGGCCAGCTATAGACGGTGACGGGCCGCCCCGCCGCCTCAGCCAGCCGCCGAACCTCGTCCAGCACTTCAGGGCTAGCTTCGATCAGATAGAACAGCGCCAGCCCATCGGTCCAGTGCTGCTGGAGGGCGCAGTCCGGGCGATATTCACCCAGCGCCTGAAAGTGACGCAGTTGCAGAGCGAACCAGACCTGTTCCTGGGCCGTCTTCCCTGCTGGAACGCCAGCCGCGCGCAGATAAGCGAAATCCCCACCCAGCCCCGGCACCTGCACCGGGCCGGAGCGGGTGCGGTGGGTGTAGCCCTGGATGGCCCGCGCCACCCGCTCACGGGTCACCGACTGGCACAGATTTTTCTGCGGCTCCTGCGGCGTGGCCTCGGTGGAGGACGCCAGAATGAAGCGACGATTCGAGGTTTCCTCGGCGGCATTCAGCGCCAGGACGGCGTGCGCGGTGGTCCCACTCCCTGCAAAAAAGTCCAGCACGGTGTCGTCCGGGCCAGTGGCCTGCGCGATCAGGGTCTGGACCAGCGACAGCGGTTTGGGATAGCTGAAGCCCACGCCCGCCGATTGCAGCATCTGCCCCAGCAGGGTGGTTCCCTCGGCGTTCAGGCCACTGCGCAGCACCGTCCGGTCCTCCGCGCCGTCATCCTCCTTCAGACCCACGATCCAGCTCGAAATCGGCTTGCTGGGCCGCCGGACCTCCGAGCGAAAGCGCTTGTAACCGGGTGTGCCGTAGCCCAGGCGTTTGCCCACATATTGCGACAGGTACGCGTTTTCTTCCTCGCGGGTGGCGAACAGACCCAGTTGCAGGAAGTGCGGGGCCTGACCCTCCACGATGGCAGCGCGCAATTCCTCCAGAGTGGCGTAAAAGGCGGTACGGTCCTTTTTCGGGAAGATCACCCGCCCCTCGCGGATCAATTGCTCCATCGTCTCACGCCGCAGCTTCTGGCCCGGTTTCACGAACTGTTCGGAGGCAAAGGCCCAGACCCGCTTGGGATTGGGGGCATACCAGACATCCTGTTGCGGATCGTGAACCGGATAGAAGCCGTTCGGGCGCGCGCGGTAGTCGTGCGACTTGGTCAGATCGCCGCGCTTCCAGGGATCGGGGTTGCCATGATCGTGGTCTTTATACCCGGACAGATCCTTGTCCAGTCCGGCGAACGAGAAGCCGGGGTGCGCATAACACAGCACGTATTCATGA
>NZ_MSTI01000069.1 GCF_001949125.1 Deinococcus marmoris | reverse complement strand
GTGTCTGATTCAGCGAGCTGAATCATGACGGGCCCCAGAAGCGGGCGGCCTGGGGCAGGAGGCCGGCCACTTCTGGGGCTGGCCGACCCAGAAAATAGCCCTGCGCATAGTCGGCGCCCAGGGTCATCATCAGGCTCAGCTCGCCCTGCGTCTCGATGCCCTCGGCGACGACCCGGATGCCCAGGTCATGGGCGTACCCGATCAGCGCGCTGACCAGGGGGACCCGGCGGTCATTCTCATGCAGGCCGCTGATCAGCGCCCGGTCCAGCTTGACGATGTCTGGCCGGAGTTCCGTCAGGTAGCTCAGGCTGGTGTGTCCGGCCCCCAGGTCATCCAGGGCCACCTGTGCGCCTTCCTGTTGGTAGCGCTCCAGAATGGAGCGCAGCAATCCCAGGTCCGGGAAGGTCTCGCTCTCGGTCACCTCAAAGACCAGCCGCGAGAAGTCGGCCTCCACCTCCCGGCAGGCGGCAAACGTCGTCTGAAGGCAGATGTCCGGGTTGTAGACCACGCCTGGAGCGAAGTTGATAAAGAGCTGCTGGTCCGCGCCGAGTTGCGGGTAGGCCTGGCGGATGGCCGTCTTGCGGGCATGGGCGTCGAAGGCGCGGGCCTGTCCATGGGCCGCAGCCGCTTGCAGGAGGGGCCAGGCACCGATCAGTGGGCCGTGCTGCTGCGCGCGGACCAGGGCTTCATAGCCGTACACTTCGCCCGTACCCAGATGAACCACTGGTTGCAGATGAAACTTCAGGTGATCGCTGATGGTGGCGAACCAGGGCGTGGCCAGGCGCTGTATCCACTGCTCCAGCGGGGCTAACTGCCAGAGGTCAAGCCGTCCGTCCAGCCAGGGGGCGGCCAGCAGGTCCGGGCGCTCCGTGCGTGAAAATGCGGCCAGAAGACCGTCCAGTCGGTCAAACGACGTCCGACTGACCTGAATGGAACCCGCCTCAATTTCGCCGGGAATGTCATGGGCGGACAGAAAGACAGCGAGTTTGCGTTGCAGGTGGGTGGAGCCAGCGCGAATGGACAGGGCGGTGACGCGGGTCATGTCCAGCGGTGCGACGGTCTGGCAGTCGCAGAGTGCCGGGCCGCCGTTGCCCTTGGGCACAGAGCGAGGCGGATCATAGGAGGACATTGCCGGATGGTACGCACCACACGTTCACAGAACTCTGAAGCCGAAGAATACCGTCCAGCATGATGTCGAATTCATTTACTCCTCATGCAGGCTCGTAGTCATGGAACCAGGCCCTCGGACAATGTGAGCCTGGCTGCTGGGCCAGTCTCGCAGTGTGCTGACATGCCGTGGGTGGCAGAGACCGGTGGCGAGGGTAACCGTCGATCGTATCCACCATCAGTGGCGGTGGGCGGATAGGCGCGGGCTTGGCCGTCAGTCCATGCGCAAGCGGCTGGTGAAGCCTGGAGCATTGGGCGAGGACCACCCAGCAATGAACCACTGCTGGCGTCAAGGTGTCAGGTGAGGGTCTACGACCCTCAGAACCTGATCTCATCCCGCAGCAGGAGGGCCGTTCGGGGCATCTGGAGGTTCGCCAGCGCTGCGGCAATGTCCTCCAGACCCATCGGCGGCGCCTTCAACGCACCCATCGGCCGTTTCAAAGCTTGTCGGAAGCCATCTGGCGACTCGGCCCATAAACGGGGCAACAGCACATCCGGGTGCAGCGGCAGCAGGCCATGTCCCGCCAGCACTTCAGGCGGGAAATCCTTCAGATTGAACGTCACCAGCACGCTGGCCCTGGCCTGCACGGCCGCGGCCAGCACATGACAGTCCGCTGGATCGGGCAGGGAAAGTTCCGGGATCAGTCCCTCGTAACCCGTGACCTGGGCCTGGGGGAAGGCCGCGTCCATGCGGGCCTGGGTCCGGGCAATAACGGCCTCGGCGTAGCCAGCGTCGTCCACCAGATGCCGTTTCCACTCGTGTTGAATCTCGGCAGACCAGTGAACCTGACAGACCCGTTCCACCGCCAGCCTCAACACCAGGTCACGCAGAAGGGCTGCGTACAGCACGTTGGCATCCAGAAAGAGTCTGAGCGGCAAGCTCAGTACAGTCCGGCGGCCTGTTCTTCCGCCGTGATCTCGTCGAGCAGGGCGTGCTGCCGTTCGCGTTCCGCCTGATACCGCAGCACGTCGGTCAGCGCGAGGCGGCGGTGTGTGCCCACCAGGCGGTGGGGCAGCGTGCCGTCCGCCAGCAGGGTCTGGATCAGGTGTGGACGGCTGATGCCCAGGAGTGCAGCCGCCTCAGCCGTGCTGAGTTCGCGTTTGCTGGTCAGCAGCGTCACGCCATGTCCCGCCCCGAATTCCTTGAGACTGGCCTTCAGGAGTTCGATCAGCACAGGGGAAATCGCCAGCGGCGGTTGACCGGGCAGATTGACCACCACACGCGCTCCCTGTTCGAGGTGCTGGGCCAGAACCTGAAGCTGGCGCTGTTCATCAGGTGGCGGCTCGAAGGTTGAAGCAGTCATGGCTTCAGCTTATCATAGACGCAATAAGCGTAAAAAAGGAAGCATTGGTCCCACACTTCAAAATATCAATGGGGACCAGACGGTTGGATTGAGCGGCTAAAAAGCTTCGGTCCACTTGCTGGTGAATTTTCACGGGTGATGGCGTTGAAACATCAGGGTATGGGGTCACGTGATCGTAATGGTGAGTTGGCGGGGCGAGAGTGTCATGGCGATTCCTGAGAGGAGAGACGATTTTTTGAGAGCGAGCTTGCCGGAGGTTTGGATATCACGTCTCGTTCTTGCCTTATGCCGCAGCCCAGCGGCTGCCCGTGCCACATCGCCGATGTGAAGCATGGAAGATCGCCCCAGTGCCAGGGCGCTGCGAACGCCCGGCCATCATTTATGGACCTGAAGGAGACACCCGCAAGCTGCCCGTCCATACGGAGATGACCAATGGTTTGTTCAGACATTCCAAATGTAAGGAAGATGTGAAAATATTCAGCTATTCTTGACTTTGCGTCAGGCTCTTATTCATGGAACCCGGCTTCTGAGGTCCCAATGACTGAATTCTCCACAATTCCCTTTGCCCTCAGTGCCCTGCACGACAACGACAGCATCTTTCAAGCGCTCATCGAACACAGTGCCGACCTCATCACCCTGCTTGACCAGCATGGACAGATCCTGTACCAAAGTCCTTCCGCACGTCAGCACCTCGGCCATGACCGTGACCGTGCGCCCAGACGCCAGCACATCAGCTTGGACCACCTGCATCCGGAAGACCGTGAATGGGTTGCCCGTCAGGTCCATCTCTCCAGGCCCGGAGAGACGCTGACGCTGCGCCCCTACCGGATGCGCCATGCCAACGGCAGTTGGCGCTGGTGGAAAGGCACTGCGGTCAATCTGCTGGACGTCCCAGAAGTGCGCGGCATCCTGGTCCAGTCACGGGACGTGACTGCCGAGATAATGGCCGCGCAGAGAGCCCGTGCGCTGGAAGGACTCAGCATGGCCCTGGCCAGCACCAGCACCACCGACGAGGTCGTGCAGGTCATGCTGCTTCAGGGGATCGAAGCTATGGGTGCCCTCGCCGGCGGCGTCCTGCTGCTGGAGGAGGGCGGCACACTTGTGACTGTGCTGGGCAGCGCCGGGTACCCGGAACGTCTCGAGCGCCCCTGGCGGCACTTTGGCTTAGACACGCCTGTCCCCGCGGCCGACGCTATTCGTGAAGACCGTGATATGTACTTAACGCGCGAGGACTGGCAGATCCTGTATCCGCATCTGGAACATGCCCCCGCTTCTCGCATCGGCAGCAATGCCGTCCTGCTGCTCAAGAGCAACGGAAAGGTGATGGGGGCCATCACCCTGTCCTTCCAGGAGGACCGCGTCCCCAGTGAAACTGAACGACAGCACCTCCGGAGCGTCGCGGCTCAATGTGCCCTGGCGCTGGAACGCAGTGAATTACACGCACGGCTTCAGGCCCAGGAACGGTTGTACCGCAAGCTCGCGGAATACAGTTCCGACCCGGTCTCCATCATCAGCCTCACCGGAACGACGCAGTACATCAGTCCTTCGGTCGAGCGCATGCTGGGCCACACGCCTCAGGAGCGCATCGGCCTGAACGTGTTCGAAGGCATCCACCCGGATGACCGCGACCGGGTCAACCGGGCGTTCAGAGAGATAGTGGGTGGTCGGCTGCCCTGTCTGGTCACCTACCGCTTTCAGCACAAAGCAGGCCACTGGGTGTGGCTGGAGTCCACTGGCACCAACGCCGTCCATGATCCTGACCTCCAGGGCGTGGTGATCAACACCCGTGACGTGACGGCCCGGATCGAGGGCGAGCAGGCACGCCAGGCCAGTGAACGTCGGCTGCAACTGATCGGGGAGCAATCCGACACGCTGATCCACATCTACAATCCGGACCAGGAGTGCATCTATATTTCGCCAGCCGCACAGAATCTGCTCGGGTATTCCCCTGAGGAACTGCAGGCATGTCCGGGCAAGATTCGTCAGTTGGTCCACCCGGAGGATCTGCCCAGGGTCGAAGCTGCCTGGAAGATCCAGGCAGCCACGCCGGCCTACCGAATCCGGGGCCGTGACGGGACGGTCCTGTGGGTGGAAAGTACGGTGCGCCAGGTGCTGGACGAGCAGGGCGTGCTGGTGGAGACGCATGTCGCCACCCGGGACATCACCTCGCGCAAAGAAGCGGAGCAGGCCCTGCGCCTCCAACTGCGCCGCTTTCAGCAGCTGGTGGACCTGACTGCAGAGTTCGCCGCGCAGGAGGACACCGAGCAACATATTCAGACCGCTCTTGAGCGCTGCCTGGACTTGACGCCCTACACCTATAGCTTTTACTTTCCGGTCAACGGCGACACCCTGATTGAACCGTTGCATGCCGGAGAGAACGCGGAGCAGATGCTCGCCTGGGCCGCCCCACTGGAGCGGATCCACCGCAACGGTGAAATCGGCAAGGCCCTGCGGCGACACGAGGCCTTCTTCGCGGGCGCTGAGCAGGCAGTGTTCAGTCCACCTGAACCGCTGCCACGGCAGGTCTGGACGTCCCTGGCGGTTCTGCCGGTGGTGTCGAGAGGCGTCTTGCGGGGCTTCATGGCTTTCGGCACGAACGGGAGGTTCGAGGTGGACGGCGACACCCGTCGGCTGCTGACCGGCGTGAGTGAACATGCCAGCCGCGCCGTGGAACGCAGCGCCCACCTCGACGACCTGAAGCTGTCCCGTGAAGAGACCCTGCGGGCGCTGGGCCTGGCGCTGGAGTACCGGGATTACGAAACGAAGGGCCACACCGACCGTGTGGTGGCCTTGACCGAGCATCTGGGTCAGGCCCTGGGAATTTCAGGCGACGACCTGGACGCCCTGCGCTGGGGCGCGTTTCTGCACGATACCGGCAAGGTGGCCATTCCCGACGCGATCCTGCTCAAGCCCGGCAAGCTTGACCCGGAAGAGTGGGAGGTGATCAAGCGCCACCCGGGCATTGGATACGAGATGCTGCACCACATTCCTTCCCTGCCCCCCACTGCCCTGGAGGTCGTGCTGTACCACCAGGAGCGCTGGAATGGCAGCGGGTACCCGAAAGGACTGGCCGGCGCGGACATTCCACTCGCTGCGCGGGTCTTCGCGGTGGTGGACGTTTACGACGCCCTGACCAGCGAGCGTCCTTACAAGCGGGCGTGGACCCACGAGGAAGCCGCCGCACAATTGCGCAAGGAAGCGGGGGAGCTGCTTGATGCACGGGTCGTCGAAACTTTCCTGAATACCCTGAATTACAACTCTTCAATGGAGGATCCATCCCATGACGCACGCTAAGAGCGCGTTTATAAAGGTTCGACAGAAGGATCAAGACGACGGAGCATCAAGCGAATGTTGGCGAGATAGCACCAGGAAGCGGAGGTGTGGCAGCGGCCTTCATAGTCCCGGCTCAGCCGACGTGAGCGCGTCAACCACGCCAATGAGCGTTCCACCACCCAGCGGCGAGGCAGCACCTGAAACCCTTTGGCCCTGTCACTACGCTTGATGATTTCCAGTGTCCAGCCCAGTGTTTCCAGCGTCCAGGTGACCAGCTTGCCCAGATAACCACCATCGGCCCAGACATGACGGAGGCGCACAAAGCGCCTCCGTGCGTACC
>NZ_MSTI01000118.1 GCF_001949125.1 Deinococcus marmoris | reverse complement strand
AGGGAAACGCCGCTGGCGAATCGAAGCCTTTTTCAAAACGATCAAGGGCCGCTTCGGACTTGAACGCTTTGCGCAGCACAGCAAACAGGGTGTCTTGCGCTGGTGGTGCCTCTCCGGCTTGGCCTTCCTGCTCTGTCATCTCCAGGACCTTGACCTCCCTCTTCGCCTGCCGGGCATATGGCCTGACTGGGGCGACCTGGCGAGAACCGTGAGGTTCTCGTTCGTCCCCGACGTGCATCGTCGTGCGCTTCAATTGGAGCTAGACGCGCTCGATGCCTTCCAGCACGCATCCCCTGCCCTCATTGTCTAAACTGCAAGATGTCAGTTGACACTCCCCAGACCTAAAGGCGGGGGATTCTTAAAGTTGGAATGAACCCATAACTCAGGACCAGTGGTCAAGCACTTCTGAGCAGAATGGGAGCGGGCGGCGAACTCGGTGGGCAGAACGTAGTCCAGACTCGAATGCGGGCATTCCTGGTTGTACAGTTCCCCGCTAAAGTGGTCCAGGTCTGCGGCGACATTCATCGGTAAGCCGTACACTTCCACGCCCTCGAGGAGAATCGATTTCTTGCCTGGCTGTGAACTGCCCAGCCACTCGCCCGCTGGCAGGCCCCTGGGCGTGAGGCGGTGTTCTTGGGCCACGCTAGCCCGTAGACTCTCCATCAAACCCTCAGGAGGTCCACGTGACAGAGACCACTTACCTCGGCAAACGGCGCAGGATCATCGACGGCCTCGAAAAGGTGCGGGGCACCGCGCGCTACACCGCCGATCTGAACCTCGCGGGCATGCTGCACGCCCGCCCGGTCCTCTCGCCGTACCCGCACGCGCGACTCAGGGCCATCAACGCCTCCGCCGCCCTGAGCGTGCCCGGCGTGGTCGCCGTACTGACTGGCGAGGACCTGAACGGGGGGCGCACGGCCCACTCGCGACCCAGCATGCTGCTCGCACAGGGCGAGGTTCAGTTTGCCGGGCAGCCGGTCGCGGTGGTTGTCGCTGCCACCGAGGCGCAGGCCGCGGACGCTGCCGCGCTGCTGGACATCGACTACGAGGTGCTGGAGAGCGTGGACGACGCCGGGGCGGCCATGACCGACGAGCGGCTGGTGTGGCCGCAGGGCGTGCCCAGCGCAGACACCAGCCTGGCAAGCCTGCACGGCGGCGAGACGGGCGCTCAGGGCGGCGACACGCGGTCGAACATCGACGAGCGCCGGACGTTTGCGCGGGGAGATGCCGGAGCCGCGCTGGCGAACGCGCACACCGTGGTGGAGGGCACCTATACGAATTCGTGGATTCACCAGGCATATCTGGAACCGCACGCGGTGGTGGCACAACCCGGCATCCGACCCGGCCAGGTCACGGTCTATACCAGCACTCAGGGGCAGTACGCGGTGCGCGGCGAGGTCGCGGGCGCGCTGGGGCTGCGCGAGGGGGACGTGCGCGTCGAGCCGATGACCGTGGGCGGTGGTTTCGGGGCGAAGTACGGCATCATCGACGCGCTGGTGACGGCGGTGGCGCTGCACCTGGACCGCCCGGTGCGGATGGTCCTGTCACGCAGCGAGGACATGCTGACCACCATGCCCGCTCCTGGCACGGTGATTCGCGTGCGCCTGGGAGCCGATGAGACCGGCCACCTGGTGGGTCTGGACGTACACGCCGTGATCGAGAACGGTATCTTCCGCTTCGGCCACGCGGGCATCCTCGCCACCCTGATCGGCGGAATGTACCGCTGCGAGAACGTGAGCATCGAGACGCTGGAAGTTCTGACCCACCGTGCGCCCACCGGGGCCTACCGCGCGCCCGGCGTGCCGCAGGCCCTCTTCGCGCTGGAATCGAGTATCGACGAACTCGCCCGCACCCTGGGACACGATCCGCTGGAGCTGCGGCTGCTCAATGCCGTGGAGGGCGGCGACCCCACCGGCACCGGACGCCCGTGGCCGGACATCGGCCTGAAGGCTTGCCTGGAACGGGCGCGTGAGCATCCGCTGTGGCAATCGCGCGCTGCGCGGCCCCACGAGGGCGTGGGCCTGGCCGTCGGCGGTTGGCCAGGGGGATTCTCGCCTGCCGGGGCGGTGTGCCGGGTGGACACGGACGGCACCGTGCGCCTGCATGTCGGCAGCGTGGATATCAGCGGCGTCCACAGTTCGATGGTCCTGATCGTCGCCGAGACGCTGGGCATCGACCCGGAAACGGTCGAGATCGTGCAGGGCAGCACCGACAGCGGCCCGTATGCCCCCGCCTCGGGCGGGTCGCAGGTCACCATCAGCCTGTCGGGCGCGGTGCTGGGTGCCAGCCAGCAGGTACGCGAGCAGTTGCTGGACCTCGCTGCCACACATTTCGAGGCGCACCGCGACGACATTGAGCTGAGCGGAGGCCAGGCGCGCGTGCGCGGCGTGGCCGGACAGGACGTGACCCTGGGACAGCTCGCCCGGCTGGGTCAGGGGACGGCGGGCGGCCCCGGCCCGGTGGTCGCCGAGGGCCGCGCCGCGATCAAGGGCGGCGCACCCGGCTTCACGGCGCAGCTCATGCGGGTGCGGGTTGATCCTGAGACCGGACACGTCACGCCGCTGGAGGCGGTCTGTATCCAGGACGTCGGGTACGCCCTCAACCCGCTGCTGGTCGAGGGCCAGATGCACGGCGGCACGGCGCAGGGACTGAGCATGGGCCTGTACGAGGGCCTGAACTTCGAGGGCGGCACGCTGACCAATCCGAACTTCCTGGAATACGTGTTCCCCACCACCACCGACCTGCCGCCTATAGACGCGGTAATCGTCGAGCGGCCCTCCGAACACGGGCCGTTCGGGGCGCGCATTGTCGGTGAACCCCCCATCACGGCAGGGGCCGCCGCCATCGCCAACGCGATCCGCGACGCGGCGGGCGTGCGCGTCACGAGCCTGCCTGCCACGCCCGAGCAGGTCTGGCGGTTGATGCAGGAGCGCGGCTGAACGTGTGACTGCCAACAGGCCTCTGGCGGAAAAGTCACTTCTGGAGACCTGGCGGGCAGGCAGAACAGAAAATTTGTTTGTCTGCGTCCCCCACTCAGCCTGTCTGGAAGTCGTCGACCGTCTTCAACGTGACGCTCTGGATGAAGTCCCAGTTGGGCGTGACGCCAATGCCGGCCCCCGGAGGCACGGCCATCAGGCCGTCTTTGACCTCCAGCGGCTCGTTGACGATGTCGGTGGCCCAGTACCGGGAAGCCGAACTGGTGTCCCCGGGCTTGCTGAAGTTCGGGAGTGTCGAGAGATGGATGTTGTGGGCGCGGCCGATGCCGGCCTCCAGCATGCCGCCGCACCACACCGGGATGCCGAACGCCTGCGCGAGATCATGGATACGGCGGGCCTCGCCGTGCCCGCCCACGCGGCCCACCTTGAGGTTGATGACCTTGCCGGCGTTCATGACCAGCGCTTTGCGCGCCGATTCCGGCGAGATCACCGACTCGTCCAGGCAGATGGGCGTGCGCAGCAGGGCCTGCAACTGGGCGTGATCGTTCAGGTCGTCGAAAGCCAGTGGCTGCTCGATGTAATCCAGCCGGTACTGGTCGAGCGCCGTCAGAACGCCGGTGTCCGCCAGGGTGTAGGCGGAATTGGCATCGACCGTCAGGTCGGCGTGGGGAAAAGCGGCGCGCGCCGCCTCCACCGGTTCGATATCCCAGCCGGGTTTGATCTTCAGCTTGACCCGCCGGTAGCCCTGATCGAGGTGCTCGCCGATCAGATCCACGGTGGCCTGCGCGGAGGGCTGGATGCCCAGACTGACGCCCACCTCTACCTGGTCTCGCACGCCGCCGAGGAGCTCCCACAGGGGCGTGTCTTTCGACTTGGCGTACAGGTCCCAGAACGCCATCTCGACCATGGCCTTGGCCATCGCGTTACCCCGGTACGCCGCCAGTTCCTGCCGGAGCCGCTCTGGATTGGCGAAATCGCGCCCGAGGATGCGGGGCAAGAAAGCCTGTTCGAGCAGGTCCCAGGCTCCGGCGATGGTTTCCTCCCGGTACATCGGGAGCTTTTCCATCACGCCCTCGCTGTAGCCTTCCAGGCCCTCGCCGCGGAGCGTCAGCAGCGGGATGGTCCGGAAGGTCTGGGCTCCGAACGACGTCTCAAAACGGAATTTCAGGGGCAGCTGGATCAGCCGCAGTTCAGCACTTTCAATACGCATCGCTTACACCTCAGTTGTTTCTGATCCGCGGATCGAGCAGGTCGCGCAGCCCGTCCCCGATCAGGTTGACGGACAGCACCGTCACGAAGATGGCGACGCCGGGGATCACGGCCATCCAGGCCATGCCCAGCAGATAGTTGCGGGCCTCGTTGAGCATGCCGCCCCACGATGGAATCTCCGGGGGAACACCCAATCCCAGGAAAGAGAGGGCGGCGGCCGAGAGCAGCACATGCCCGAACTCGTTGGTGGCGATGACCAGGATCGAACTCATCAGGTTGGGCATCAGATGCCGGAAGAGAATCCGGCGCGTGGGCGCGCCCAGAGCGTTGGCCGCCTCCACGAACTCACGTTCCCGCAGCGCCACGGTCTGCGACCGCACCAGCCGCGCGAACGGCGCCCACGAGGTGATCACCAGCGCCAGAATCAGGTTGGGCAGACCCGCACCCAGCACCGCGACGATCACCAGCGCCAGCAAAATGGTGGGAAAAGACCAGACTGCGTAGATCAACGTCGAGATCCAGTAGTCGACGCGGCCACCCACGTAGCCGGCGATCAGGCCCATGGTGATGCCGAAGCTGCCGGACAGCAGGACCGTCAGACCGGCCACGAACAGGTCCGTCCGCCCGCCGTACAGCACCCGGGCCAGGGTGTCCCGGCCCACCTGATCGGTGCCCAGCAGGTGGTTGGGATCCCCTCCTGCGTACCAGGACGGTGGGCGCATGCGCGCCATGATGTCCTGGAGCATGGGATCCTGACCGAACAGCACCGGGGCCAGCAGCGTCACGGCCAGGATCGCGACCAGCATGACGCCGCCGACCAGTGCAGAGGGATAACGCCGGAGCTGGCGGAAGAACGAGACGGGCTTGCGCGGCGCAGTCTCTGGACTGGAAACAGTCACGTCAGCCATACCGCACCCGGGGATCGACCAGCCCGATCAGCAGGTCCGACATCAGGTTGAAGATCACGACGCTCAGGGCGGTCAGCAGCACGATGCCCTGGACGATCGGGACATCGCCCTGGGTAATGGACTGGACCGCGAGCTGGCCCAGTCCTGGCCAGGCAAAGACACTCTCGGTGACCACCGCGCCGCCGAGCAGGGCCCCGACCTGTAAACCGACCACGGTGATGATCGGGTTCAGGGCGTTGCGCAGCGCGTGCTTGACGGTCACCTGACGCTCGGATACCCCCTTGGCCCGCGCCGTGCGCACGTAATCTTGCGACAACACGTCCAGCATCGAGGAGCGCGTCAGCCGCATGATCACCGGCAACAGGCCGCTGGCCAGCGTCAGCGTCGGCAGCACCAGGTGTTTCCAGCCGCCGCTGCCGGCCACCGGGAGCCAGCGCAACTGCACCGCGAACAGGATGATCAGCATCAATCCCAGCCAGAAATTGGGCACCGCCTGACCGGCGGTGGCCAGCATGTTGGCCACCACGTCGATCCAGGAGCCCCGGCGCAGGCTGGCCTGGATGCCCAGGAACAGACCCAAGGTCAGGGCCAACACCAGGGCGCTGAAGGTCAGCTGCAAGGTGTAGCGGATGCGTGGACGGATGACGTCGAAGACTGGTTCGTCGGTGAACAGAGACCGACCGAAATCGCCGGTGGTGGCCCGGCCCAGCCACTTGCCGTACTGGACGGGAAGCGGCTCGTTCAGGCCGAGGGTCTGACGCAGCCTCACAATGTCCTGTGCCGTGGCATCCGGCCCGGCCAGAATGCGCGCCGGGTCCTTGACGCCGTACAGCAGACCGAAGGTGGTCAGCGACAGGATGAACGTGACCAGTACAGCCTGGATCAGGCGCTGGACGACGTAGGTCACGGCTCACTTCCAGCGCGCGGGTCAGCGGCCCTGTACTTTTCCAGGACAACGGTCATTTCCAAGACGCCAGCCAGTAGCGGTCGATCTCGTCGTTCGATGGGCTCCAGTTCAGGTTGGCGCGCATGCCCGCGATCACCTTGCCGCTGAACAGCGGCACCCAGTACGCCTGATCGGTGACACGCGCGATGGCCGACTTGAACAGGGCCGCGCGGGCGGCGCTGCTGATGGTGATCCCCGCATTCGCCAGGGCGTTCTGGACCGCCGGATCCTTAATGTAGACGAACTCGCCGCCCCGCGAGAAGAAGGGATCCATACCAGTCGAGGCGTCGTAGACGCTGTTGGCTCCCCACGAGCCGAACCACAGCGGCACCTTCCCAGCGGCCAGCGATTGGGACGCGACGTCGTACTGGCCGCCGTACCACTTCAGGTTCGCCTTGATGCCGATCTTGGCGAGATATCCGGTGAGCGCCTGGGCCACCGACTGCTCGCGGTACCCGTAGAGGTCCACGGTAAAGCCGTTGGGATAGCCGGCCTCGGCCAGCAGCTTCTTGGCCGCCACCGGATCGTACTTGTAGGTCTTGGCGGCCTTCGCGTCGCAGCCGAACTGGGCGGGGTTGCAGGGCGTGTCGATGGTCTGGGCGTAACCGCCCAGCAAGACCTTCTCGATCTCGTCGCGGTTGATCGCCATGTATACGGCCTGGCGCACCTTGGGGTTTTTGAAGTACTCCACGCCTGAGCGCCCGGTCGCGTCCATCTGCAGGAACCAGAAGCGCAGAATGTCCGCCGAGTCGATCTTGAGTTCGCTGTTGCGGGCCAGCAGCGGAGCCTGATCGGAACTGATCCCACCCGGACGCACGAGGGACAGTTCGCCGGTGGTCAGGGCCGCGACCCGCGAGGATTCTTCAGGAATCATGTGAACCACCAGATTCGAGATCTTGGGTTTCGTCTTGGCCCCGCCGAAATAGCTGTCGTTGGCCTTAAAGGTCATGGTGTTGGCCTTCCACGACACGAAACGGTAGGGGCCAGTGCCGACGGGGTTCTTGGCCAGACCCGCCGCCCCGGCTTCTTTCAGGTACTTTGCGGGCAGCATGATGGCGGAGGTGGACAGGGTTTCGAGGGCGATCGGCGCGGGCTTTTTGGAGATCAGCCTCACCGTGTATTCGTTGACCTTCTCGGCCTTGTCGATCCAGCGCAGGATGTCCGCGCCGGGGTTGGGATTCTTGGGATCGACGGCGTAGTTGAAAGTGGCCACCACCGAGTCGGCGTTGAAGTTCTCGCCGTTGTGGAACTTCACGCCCTGGCGCAGCTTGAGTTCCAGAGTGGTGGCGTTGACTTTTTTCCAGGACGTGGCCAGATGAGGCACGAGCTTGCCGCTGGCCGGATCGCGAACCAGCAGGGTGTCGCCCCAGTTGTGGGCCAGCACCAGGGGCAGGCGGTCAGTCGTCGCGTAAGGGTTGAGGGTCAAGATCACCCGTTCGTAGCCGACGTCAAGGGTGTCGTTGGCCTTGCTGGCCTGCCCGGTGGCAGAGAGGGCGAGCGACAGGGACAGCATCAGACTCAGCTTGTTCTTCATGGCGTTCTCCTTGAAAGCGGTGGATCGGAAGGGAGTTCAGTACACTTCGTCGGCGGGAGGCTGACCGGCCTGGTCGTCCACGCTGGGCGGCGCGCCGGCCCGGACCGTGGTCACCGAGCGGGTGACCTCGTCGATGACGCCGTGATCCAGGGTGACCCCGATCCCTGGACCCTGCGGCACAGGCATCCATCCCCCGGACACCTCCAGCGGTTCGCGGATGATGTCGCGCTGCCAGTAGCGACTCGCACTCGAGGTGTCGCCGGGGAAGACGAAGTTCTCCAGGGTGGACAGGTGGATGTTGTGGGCCCGGCCCACGCCCGTTTCGAGCATGCCGCCGCACCACATCGCCGCCCCGAAGGCCTGGGTCACGTCGTGGATGCGCCTCGCCTCGAAGTGACCGCCCACCCGCGCCACCTTGAGATTGATGACCCGGCCCGCGCCGATGCCCAGCGCCTTGCGGGCGTCCTGTGCGCTGGTAATGCTCTCGTCGAGACAGATGGGCGTGCGGATCTCCCGTTGCAGCGCCGCGTGGTCCAGCAGATCGTCGAAGGCCAGCGGCTGCTCGATGTACTTCAGGTGGTAGGCGTCCAGCCGCTGCAACGCCGACAGGTCCGCAAGGGTGTAGGCGCTGTTGGCATCCACTGTCAGCGGCAGGTCCGGGTACGCCTCACGGGCCGCCGCCACCGGCACCTCGTCCCAGCCAGGCTTGATCTTGAGTTTGACGCGCTGGTAGCCGGCATCGACACTCTGGGCGAGCAGGTCCAGGGTGGCGGCGACGTCACGCTGGATCCCCAGGCTCACGCCCACCGCCACGCTGGAACCGTTGCCGCCCAGCACCTGCCACAGCGGCAAGTCCAGCGCCTTGGCCCACAGGTCCCAGGCGGCCATCTCCAGCATGGCGCGCGCCATGCGGTTGCCCCGGTAGGAGGCGAGTTCGGCGGCCAGGGCCTGGGGATGGGGGTAGGCCCGCCCCAGGACACGCGGCAGCAGTTGCCGTTCCAGAAAGGCGAGCGCGCCGGGCACCGTCTCTTCGCGGTACAGCGGCAGGTAGTCCATCACGCCCTCGGCGTAGCCTTCATGGCCCTGGGCATGCAAGGTCAGCAGCGGCACGTACCGGCGGCGCATGACGCCGAAGCTGGTCTCGAAGGCGAAGCGCAGCGGCAGTTCCAGCACGCGCAGCTCGGCGGACTCGATCAGCAGCCCACGCGGTTCAGTAGCTGAAGACATCCTGCTCCTCAAACTGCCGCTCAATGGCTTCCAGACGCGCGGTGCCCAGGCGGTCGACCAGCTTGGACGCCAGCAGCATGCCCAGACTACTCGGCAGCGTTGCCGACGCGAAACGGCCCGAGGTGAGCTGATCAGCCTCGGCTCCCCGTGTGGGCAGCACGATCACATGGCTCGCCTGCCGCGCCCCCGGTGCCTGCGCGCTGTCGGTGATCAGGGCCACCGGAACCTGCTCCTGAAGCAGCTGGCCGATCAACTGCGACGTCGCCTGGGCGTAGCGCTTGACGGTGAACGCGACCAGCAAGTCCCCGGCCCCAGCGCCCATCCACTGCTCGGGCGCGCCCACCGCATGCTCCTGAAGCAGGGTGACGCCTGGACGGACAGTGCTCCAGAGGTAGGCGCAGTAGGCGGCGGCCGCCGCCGAGCCGCGCGTGCCCGCCACGAAGACCTGCCGGGCCCCAGCCAGGTGCGTCACCAGATCGTCAAGCGGCTTTTCCGGAAAGCGTTGCATCTGACCGAGCAGATCCAGCTCTCTTTGCCAGTGAACGGCGGCCTGAGAGTCGGCGGGCAGCGCCGTCGGCACGTGCCGGCCCCGCAACTCGGTGCGGATCACGCGTTGCATGTCCGGGTAGCCCCGGTAGCCTAGGCGCTGGGCAAGGCGCGTAACGCTGGAGGGATTGACCCCGACGTCGTGGGCAAGCTCGGCGGCATTCATGAGCGGGAGTTCGTCCCAGATTGCGCGCATATGGGCCATGAGCCGCCGTTCGGTCTGCGTGGCTCCGTTCTGGGCCGCGTCAAAAGTCTCGATCACGGAAGAATGTGGCTGGGCGGTCTGGTGGGCCATGACTCACCTCCTCTCAATATTTGGCAATTTTGATTGCCGCATTCTACGACTTTGCAATTTCAATTGCAAGTTGAAAGCCGTTTGTGAATGCCTTTAACTCCGAGCGAGTCTCTGGGGCATGACGCTCAGTAAAGGACCTGGGCGACTGATCGACCACCAAGTCCCGGACTCGTGAACACCGGGCACTCGAAAAAGAACTGGACCCTGACGGCCTGACAAAACAGATGAGAATGCCTCCACCAAGAGGCATTCTTGTTGTGTATGAAAACAAAAATCCCGGTTGGTGGAGACGCGGCCATTCTATTCCAACAGCTCAATTACTGGCTGCGTACCGCTCCCTGGCGAGATGCCCGGCACCTGGTCGCCTGCACCTGGATGATGGTGGGCATCGTGCTTTCCGAGTCCATCCATCCTGCCCGGTGGTCATCCTTTCGTCATTTCTGGTGCAACACAGGCACAAAGTACTGAACGACAGCTCATCCGCCATCTCTCGCTGACCACGATTCCACGCACGGCCATTTATCAGCATATTGTGCGGCTCGCCCTGTCGCAGTGGGGTGATGCCCGCATCACCCTGGCTCTGGACACCACCCGTCTGTTCCATTCCTGGTGCCTCATCTGCGTGTCCCTGACGTACCGGGGCCGCGTCATTCCGCTGGCCTGGCGACTGTTGCGTCATTCCAGCTCCACCGTAGGGATCAAAGACATTCGGCCTGTGCTGGTCAGTGTCCATAGTCTGCTCTCACATCTTCCCCAGATTGAAGAGGTCTACATCGGCGCGGATCGTGGCTTTATGGACCGCGAACTGATGCGTGTGTTCATAGCGTATGGCTGGCAATGGAACATCCGTGGGAAGGGCCAAGTGTACGTCTATGACACCCAGGGCAAAGCCCTGGGCCAGATCCGCCAGCAACTCAGCCAACATGGCACGCCCGTCTTCCTCAAGGACGTCTATCTCACCAGGGCCAGGTTCGGCCCGGTCCATCTGGCGGCGATTCACCCGCCAGGAGCCAGAGAACCCTGGTTCATCGTGAGCGGTCAACCCTGTGGTCCACAGACCTTCGACGAATACGCCGGACGATTTCAGATTGAGGAAGGTTTCCTCGATCTGAAAAGTGGGGGATTCCAGCTTGAGGACACCCATCTCCGACACACGGCTGGCCTGGAGGGGCTGATTTTCGTGCTGGCGTTGACCTCAGTGTTTTTGTTCAGCGAGGGAACGCAAGTCGTGGAGGAGGGTCAACGAACCTCCGTTGACCCTCACCATCAGCGTGGATTGAGCGACTTCCAGATCGGCTGGCGAGCCATTCGACAGCGACTCTCCCGCCGTATCCCCTTTTTGCAACGCTTGAGACTCTCGCCAGCACCGGACCCTGAGCCATCTCGGCATCCACGCGCTCCGCCTGTTCAGCACGCCGATTCTCCCCTCTCATGATTTTTGTCAGGCCGTTAGGAACTGGACCTCAATTCTTAAGCGCTGACTCTTCAGTCAGGGCCGTCCGCAGCAGGGCCATCATGGCGGTCTGGCTCTCGGGCACGTGGGCGTGGGTGAGCACCTCGGCGTTGGCCACTCCACGGGCCGGCACCCTGAACTCGCAGACCGTCATCCCCCGGGTCAGGGTGCCGTCCAGTTCTACACGCACGTGCGCAGGCACGCTGGTGAACAGCTCCGGATAGATCAGTCGCAGCGCGGCACAGGGATCATGGAACGGCATCGGACCCGGACGTCCCGGCGAACGGATGCCGAGGTAGAACTCCAGGTGATCGGCCAGAAGCGCCGCACGCTCACCGGGCCAGGAGCGCAGGGTCCGCAGGTGATCCGGATCCACGATGACCTGCCGGGTCAGGTTGAGGCCCACCATCACGAAGGGCACGCCGGAAGTCAGCACCAGATCAGCGGCCTCGGGATCAGCAAAGGCGTTGAATTCGGCGGCGGCGGTGTGGTTGCCCCGGTCACTGGACCCACCCATCCACACGATCTCGCGGAGCAGCTCTGGCACGCGGGCGTCCGCCTGAATGGCGCGGGCGAGGTTGGTCAGCGGCCCCAGTGCCAGGACGCTCAGCTCACCGGGATGGGCGTGGGCGGCGGCGATCAGGGCCTGCACTCCGTCTCCCGCCTCGCCCGGATATGGCCCAGGCGGCAGGGTTCGGTTCACCGATGCCAGACCCGTCGGGCCAAGCAGGTGCTGGGAGGTGACCAGGGCACCGGCGAGGGGACGGTCGCGCCCGGCATACACCGGAGCTTTCAGCCCAAAAAAATCCCGCGCTCGCACGGCATTTTCGAAAGTGTCGGCCAGCGGCGCGTTGCCGGCCACCGCACTGACGCCTAGCAACTCGATCTCCGGTGCAGCGCTCAGCATCAACCAGCTGGTGAGGTCATCGAAGCCCGGATCGGCGTCGAGCCAGATGGGACGGGCGCCGTTCACGGGAACAGGGGGAGCAGCGCGCGGCGCTCCACGTCGACGAGGCCCCGGTCCGAGACCTTGACCTGCGGGCTGACCGTCAGCGGCAAAATGGTCAGGAACAGCACCGGATTGAGGTGAACCACGCCGCCCCGCCGCAGGGCCGCCTCGATGGCCTCGAAGTCGCGGGCGACGTCTGCCAGCGGCGCGTCGCTGATCAGGGCCGCCACCGCCAGAGGTAGGTGAAGGTGTTCCTCGCCGTGGACGTAGGCCATCCCGCCCCCGGCGCGCTGCAATAGCTGGGCGGCGGCCAGCATGTCCTGCCGTGAGCGGCCCACGACCAGCAGGTTGTGGCTGTCGTGCGCCAGCGTGCTGGCAAACGCGCCCGAGCGCAGCCCGAAGCCGCGCAGCAGCCCCAGGCCCGGTGGCCCGCTGCCCTGGCGGGTAAACACGGCAACGGTGTTCAGGACGTCGTCCGAGCTGCCGTCCTGCGGCCAGCCCTGATCGAAAGTCACCTGCTGCGGCTCGAGGACGGTAAAGGTGTTGCGGGTGTTGGCCCTCAGAACGTTCGTCAGGTGGGAGCCGTCCGGTACGGCGAACGTCAGTGCGGCCGCGTCAATGGTGGGCCGGGTCAGCTCTCCCCCAGCCGGCGCTGGGAAAGGAACCGTTTTGGTCAGGCACTGCCCCTGCCGGGCGACGGGCTGGCCCGCAACCCAGGTCTCGTTGACCTGGAAGTCGGCGCCGGCTTCCAGCACGCAGAAGTCGGCGGCCCGGCCCGGCGCGAGGATCCCCACATGCCGCAGGCCCAGGTACATGGCCGGACGCAGGCTGGCCGCCGCGACGGCGTCTACCAGCGGCCAGCCCAGATCAGCGGCCAGGTTGACCAGTCGGGAGAGGTGGCCGCCTTCAAGGCGGTTGGGCATCACGTCGTCCGTGACGAGCAGGACCCGTGAGCGGTCCGGCAATTCAAGGACCGCCCGCACCACCTCGGCGTTCAGGCTCTTTTCCTGCAGCATCACCGTGTAGCCTTTGGTGAGTTGTTCGAGCAGCTTCTCCGGCGTGGACAGCGTGTGATCCGAGAGAATGCCGTACGCGGTGTAGTCCGAAAGCACCGTGCCGCCCAGGGTGGGCGTGTGGCCCTCGATCAGCAGGCCGGCGTCCTGGGCCGCCGTGATGAGGGAGGGCAGCGCGGTGACCCCGGCCGCCAGGCCCTGGTAGTCCATGACCTCCCCCAGCGCCAGCACGCGCGGATGCGCGGCCAAGCGGCGCACGTCGCCGGCGTCGATCTTGCCCAGTGCCGTTTCCAGCTCGGCGGTGGTGGCCGGCACGCACGAGGGCACCGCGACGTAAACCCGCAGGGGCAGACCCTCGCTGGCGTCCAGGGTGTAGGTCACGCCGACCACGCCCAGGACGTTGGCCAGCTCGTGCGGGTCCGTCATCACCGTGGTCGTCCCGTGCGGCAAAACCGCCTCGGCGAACCGCCGGGGTGTCAGCAGGCTGGACTCGATGTGCATGTGGGCGTCGATCAGACCGGGCGTCACCCGGCGGCCCCCCAGGTCACGGGTTTCCACGGCGTCGATACCTGCGGGCACCTCGCCTTCCTCGACGTACTGGAAGCGCCCGCCCCTGATCCCCAGCCAGCCCGCGTAGGTGCGGCTGCGGGCCACGTCGAAGATGGTGGCCCCGGTGAGCAGCAGATCGAGTGTCATGCGTCCCTCAGCGCGGCGGCGCGTTCGGGCGGGAGGGTGAAGGTCAGTTCACTGCCCTCGGCCCACTGGGCGGTGACCGGCGCGAAAGCCTTGACGCGGCCTAGTGGACTGTCGAGCAGGAACTCGAGATGCTCACCCTGGTAGGTGCGGGCCAGGACCCGCCCGGACGTGGGACCGGCGCCCAGCGTCACCGACTCGGGCCGCCACGCGAAGTGGGTCGCGGCCGGGTGTGTGCGCCGCAGCGGCTCCGGGACGTTGCCGGCAGACAGAATGTTCTGCCAGCCCATGAAGTCGGCGACGAACGGCGTCCCCGGGCGGGCGTAGACCTGCTCCGGCGTGCCCTGCTGCTCGATGCGCCCGGCACGCATGATCACGATGCGGTCCGACAGCGCCAGCGCCTCGTCCTGGTCATGCGTGACGTACAGCATGGTGACGCCCAGTTCACGCTGGATGCGCCGCAACTCGCCGCGCATGTCCAGCCGCAGCTTGGCGTCGAGGTTGCTGAGCGGCTCGTCGAGCAGCAGCAGCCGGGGCTCGATGACGATGGCCCGCGCGAGTGCCACACGCTGCTGCTGGCCGCCCGACAGGTTGGCGGGCAGCCGGGCAGCAAACTCGGACAGGCCCACCACTTCCAGGGCGTCGCCGACGCGCCGGCGCAGCTCCGCGTCCTGGACCTTGCGCAGCCGCAAACCAAAGGCCACGTTCTCGAAGGTGCTCAGGTGCGGGAACAGGGCGTAGGACTGGAAGACCAGGCCGATATCGCGCCGGTTGGCGGGCAGGCGCGTGATGTCCTGGCCGCCCAGCGTGATCGTTCCGCCAGCCGGCGCGAGCAGGCCGGCCACCGCGCGCATGGTGGTGGTCTTGCCGCAGCCTGACGGACCGAGGAGCGACACCAGTTCGCCGTCCTGCACCTCCAGGTTCAGGTCCTCGACGGCGGGGGCATTCCCATAGCGCAGGTGCAGATGATCGAGTTGCAGGTGACTCACAGAGACCTCGTCATACGTACCTCGACAGACCGAGCACCCGCTCAAAGACCAGCACCAGTCCGATGGAAAAGATGATCAGCAGGGTGGAGAGCGCCGCGATGGTGGGATCGTAGTTGTACTCCATGAACGTCAGCATGGAGATCGGCAGCGTGGAAACGCCGGGACCGGTCAGGAACAGCGAGACCGCCACCTGATCGAACGAGGTAATAAAGGCCAGGACGGCCGCCGCCGCCACACCGCCGCGGATGTTGGGCAACACCACCAGCCGGAACGCCGTCAGACGCGAGGCTCCCAGGCTGATGGCGGCTTCTTCGATATCGGGCTTGAGGTTGATCAGGCTGGTCGAAACCACCCGCACCACATAGGGCAGCAGCAGGGCCGTATGGGCTGCCAGCAGCGACGGGTACACCGATCCACCGAGGTTAATGAAGTACTGGAGCAGGGCCAGGCCGACCACCAGTCCCGGAACCAGCGCCGGACTGGTCAGCACTGTCTGGATCACCACTGCGCCAGGCAGGCGGAAACGGCTCAGGGCATAGGCCACCGGAATGCCGAGTGCCAGGGCCAGGCTGGTGGACATCAACCCCAACCCCAGGCTGGTCAGGAAGCTGCTGCGAAAGCTCTCCACCTCGAAGACCTTCGTGAACCACTGCGTGGAGAAGCTGGTCGGCGGAAATTTTAACGTCGGCTCCCCACCGAAGGCTGCGATGAAGACCACCAGAAAGGGGCCGACCAGGAACACCAGGGTCAGGTACAGGATGATGATGGGAACGCGGCTGGAATTCATGTTCGCCCCCCACGTCCGCGCAGCACGCCCGCCACGGTCAGGGTCAATGCCAGCATGACCACGCTGATGACGCTCGCAGCGGCGTAGTCGACGGTCACCCCGGCCTTCTGGTAGAGCAGCGTGGCGAGCAGTTGTACGCGCGCGCCGCCCAGCAGCGCGGGCGTGACGTAGGCGGTGATACAGCCGGTGAAGACCAGCGTGCCGCCCACCACCAGACCCTCGCGGGTCAGCGGCAGGATCACGCGGGTAAACGACTGCAAGGACGTGGCCCCCAGGCTGCGCGCGGCAGGCACCACATCGCGGGGCAGGTTCTCCATGGCGCTGATCAGGGTCAGCAGCATCAGCGGAATGAACAGTTGCGCCATCCCGATATAGACCGCCCACTCGGTGTACAGGATGCGCACCGGCTCCTGGACCAGCCCGCTGCGCAGCAGGGCGGTGTTGACGATTCCAGTCTGCCCCAGCAGCACCAGCCACGCGTACGTGCGGGCGACGGGCGAGGTCATCAGGGGCACGATGATCAGCGCCGTGACCAGGCCGCGGTAGCGCGGCGGCACCGACTGGATGCCGTAGGCGGCGGGATAGCACACCACCGCGCTGACCAGGGTCACGACCAGCGCCACCCGCAGGGTTCGCCACAGCACTTCGAGGTTGAAGCGGTCGCCGAAAAATGACGTGTAATTGCCCAGTCCAAAGGTGTCGCCCACACTGAAACTGTTGAGCAGCAACTTGACCACCGGGTAAAGGAACACCAGCGTCAGGAACAGCAGGGCCGGCGTGACCAGCAGCCAGGGCGTGACGGTTCGGCCTGGCATCACTTCACGACTTCACGGTTCCAGCGCTGGATCCAGTTGTCGCGGTTGGTCAGGACGTAGGACGTGTCCATGAAGCGCAGCCCCGCCACCTGGCTGACCCCCACGGTCAACTGGTTGGCGACGGCAGCCGGCAGCTTGACCTGCTTGTTCACTGGGGAGTCCACCAGATCGAGGGCCTGGGCCGTCTGCACCGGCGTCGACAGCATGAAGTCGATGAATTTATGGGCCAGTGCCACGTTTTTGCTGCCCTTGACCACCGACGCGACGTTCACCAGTCCTGCCTGCCCGTCGGATAGCCGCGCCCAGGCCAGGGGCTTTTTGGTGTTGAGCAGTCCGCCCCACGCGAAGCGGCCCACCGGCGCGGCCCAGATCTCGTCCTGTGCGAACAGCGAGGTCACCTGCGACGACTGGTTGTAGTACGTCAGCACCTTGAGCTTGCCGAGCTGGCCAAAGGCGGCGGAAGCGTCGCTGTCCTTGCCGCCGTAAGCCCGGTTGACCAGCCACACCGTGGGCGGTCCCTGGGTCGTGGTGATGTTGGGCAGCGCGACTTTCCCGGCCAGTTCCGGGCGCCACAGGTCCTTCCAGGAGGTGATGGGTTTGGTGATCTTGTCGGTGCGGTAAACGATGCTGACCGAGTAGACCGTGAAGGCCACCGCCGTGCCGTCCTTGAGGGGGTCGCGGGCGAAGTCATAGAGCTTGCCGTAGTTGCTGAGCTGGGCCGTGTCCAGTTTCTCGAACAGCCCCTGGTTGCTGGCCTGCTTGGCGAAATAGTCGGCAAGCAGCACGACGTCCACATTGGGATTGGCCTTGCGCGCGGTCAGCTTGGCGAGGCGGTCGGCGTTGTTGCCCACCTCGAAGACGACGTTGCAGCCGCAGACAGCCTCAAAGGGCTTGGCGATGTTCTTCTCGATCTTGTCCTGGGCGATACCGAAGCCGGAGACCACCAGGGTGGTCTTCTGGGCCTGAGCAGCGGCGAGGCTCAGTGGCAAAAGCGTGAAGAGAAGCCGGACATGTCGGGGGGTCTTCATAGGCACTCCTGAACAACATCGTGTGAAGCGGCTGCGGGATTGTGGCGATAGCGGAGGTTGTTGGACGTCCGACATCATAGATCGTGTAAACTCCGGGTCTTCAGCTATGGATACACAACCTTCCTCTGCCGTGCGGGCCACGCGGCCCCAGATGGTGGCCGAACATCTGCGCGGCCTGATGCCGGGCCTGGCCCCTGGTGAGCGCTTACCCAGCGAAACCGCGCTGAGTGCCGAACTTGGAGTGAGCCGCACCACCGTACGCGAAGGTCTGGCCCGTCTGGAGCGCGACGGCCTGATCGTCCGCCAGCATGGTCTGGGAACCTTCAAGGCCAGGCCCCCACAATCGCTACATGCGCCGCTTAACCATGTGCTGCCCATTCCCGACGTGATCCGCGCGGCAGGGTACGAAGCGCAGGTGGACACTTGGACCCGGCGGAGCGGTTGCGCCGACGCGGCCACCGCCGCCGATCTGGGTGTCTCCCAGGATGTCAAACTCACTTCTCTCGACGTGCTGTACCTCGCAGATGGGACGCCTGCCGTACAGGTGACGTACACGTTCGCGCCGCACATTGACCGGGCCATCGCCGACTGGGCCGCCTTCGAACCGACGCGGGGAGTGATCGACTTCCTGACCCCTTACCTGCTTGACCCGCTGGCCTCCACCTCGACACGCATCTCCGCCGTGGCGGCAGACCCATCGACGGCCCGTATCCTCCGGGTGGCCGTGGGCAGCCCACTGCTGCGCTTCGTGACCCTGGGCCTGACTGCGGGCGGCGAGGTGCTCTACCGCAACGTCTCTTTCCAGTCGGGTGATCTGCTGGACGTGCATATTTCGAGACAGGTCACGGCTCCGTAGCTGGCCCTGATGAGGTTCCCCCATCGGTCAATCCAGTCCAAGTGCAATGGAATCGTACCTCTGAGCCGGCTCCAAAAACTTCTCCGGGTCACATCATCGCTCCTGCCTTTCGGTAGCGCAGTGCAAATTTTGCATTGAATTTGAATTCTGAGCGCGGAACTCCTACGCTGATCATTACCCATGCGTGTGAACCAGAGTGATATTGCGCGAGCCGCAAATGTCTCCATCGCCACGGTGTGCCGCGTTCTGAAAGGAAACACGCACATCGGAGACGAGACACGTCTCAGGGTGCTCCGAATCGCCGCTGAACTTGGCTACTCCTCGACTCGCTACCGGCGCACAGAAGAGCCGTTGAGCATCCACGTCCTCTTCGTCCGGTTAAGTCAGTTTCCACCAAGTGACGTGTTCTTCGGGGAGGTGCTTCACGGAATCATGGAAGAGGCTGCTGTTGGCGGCTGTCATGTTCATTACTCCGAGGTCGCGGATATGCCCGACGCGCTGGACGTTGTGGCCGGTCACGACTGTCTCGTCGTGGCCGGACTCCCACTGTCTGATGACTTCGTGCGGCTTATCCACTCACTCACTCTGCCGACCGTATTCGTTGGGCGTCATCAGCGCCATACCTGCTCCAATGCGGTCTTGACCGACAATATCGGAGGCGCAGAACTGGCCACCAGACATCTGCTGGACTCTGGCTCCCGTCGGCTGGCGTTCATGAGTCCAGATCCAAAAGATCCTGTCTATGGTGACCGGTTGGCAGGGTTTCAACGGGCCCTTGCAGAGTACGGCTATTCACCGGCCGGGCACTGGCATGCCGAACCGACCGCGCTTGCTGGTGAACAGACCGTCGCTAAAATTCTGGGTTCGGAGGATCCTGGCGGAGCAACAGACGGAATTTTTGTCGCGCATGATCTGATGGCCGTGGGCGCGCTGCGGGGGCTGGACCGGGCGGGCGTGGCAGTTCCGGGCGACATGCAGATCGTCGGTTACAGCGACGTGTCCGCTGCCGAGGCCGCTCACCTCACCACGGTTCATGTGCCACGCCGTCGCCTGGGACGGCATGCTGCGCGCCTCGCTGCCCATCTGGCCTGGGGCGAAGCGGAAGCCCCCATTCACTGGACCCTGCCGCCCTCGCTGGTCATCCGGGACACGACGCGCCCTCTGAAGGGAACGCCATGAACGTGGATGTCCTGGTGGTCGGTGGCGGCCCCGCCGGGATGATGGCAGCGCTGGCTGCCGCCCGCGGCGGCATGTCCGTTCTGCTCGTCGAAAAAAATGGTTATCTGGGCGGCAGCCTCACATCGTACGGCACTTTTCCCATGCTGACGTTTCATGGGCCGAAAGGGCAGGTTATCTGGGGCTATCCTCAAGAACTCGTCAACGAACTGCGTCAGGGCGGATTCAGTCCTGGACATGTGGCTGACGGAATCGGTTACGCGCCGAGCGCCACGCCGTTCCATGCCGAAGGTCTCAAATACGTCAGCGAGCGAATGTTGCGGGCAGCGGGTGTCCAGTTGCTGTATCACTCGTTGTTCACCGAACCGACGCTGGACGGTACGCGTGTTACTGGGGCCACGCTGTGGTGCCGTGAAGGGCGTGTGGTTGTCAACGCCGGCGTTGTCATTGACGCTTCTGGTGACGCTGAGGTGGCGGCGCGCGCGGGCGCCGGGTACTGGCTCGGGCGTGAGGAGGACGGCCTGACTCAACCCCTGACCACCTACTTCAGACTGGGGAACGTTGATCTGGGGCAGGTCCGGGAATACATGCGCCGCCATCCCGAGGAGTTCCATGCGGGCAGTGACCCGGACGCCCAGTTCCTGGCGGTCAGCGGGTTTTTTAGTCTCTGGCGCAAATACGGTCCGGCCAACGTTCCCCGCGACCGCCTGCTCTTCTTCCAGACGTCTCTCAGCGCCGAGGTTGCGGTGAACACGGTCAGGATTGTCGGCGCGAACGCCTTGACCAGCGCGGGCCTGAGCGCTGCGGAAGTCGAGGGCCGCGAACAGCTCCACGCCCTGCTGACGTTCTTCAGGGCGCACGTTCCAGGATTTGAACAGGCTGAACTCGTGGCCGCCGCCGCCAGCGTGGGGATCCGTGAAACCCGCCGCATCGTCGGCGAGTACACGCTGACGGTCCCGGACATTCTTGAGCAGCGGAGCTTCGATGACGCCGTCGCCCAGGTCTATTACCCGATCGACGTTCATGCCCCCACCGGTCAGGGCGACGATTTCCACAAGTACACCTTCACCGAACCCTACGCCATTCCTTTCCGCACCCTGGTTCCCAGGGGTGTGCAGGGCCTGCTCGTTGCGGGCCGCTGCATCAGCGTGTCACACGAGGCGCTGGGGTCTACGCGCGTCTCGCCCATCTCGATGGCCCTCGGTCAAGCTGCCGGTACTGCCGCAGCGCTCGCCCTCTCACGCGGCATTGAAGTGGGTTCCGTCCCTGCTGCGCCGTTGCGTGCCGCGCTCAATCAGGCCGGCGCGCGTCTCCCGGAGGTTCGCTATGCGTAAGATTCTGACCCTGACCCTGGCCCTGATCGGAACAGCTTCAGCCAGCACCATCACGGTGTGGTATGCCGGCACCTTCCAGGGCCACATGGATCTCGTGAACAAGACCATCGTGCCGGCCTTCGAGAAGGCCAACCCAGGAGTCGATGTCCGCGTCGAATTCGTACCCTGGGGGGACCTCTCCACCAAACTGAATGCGTCTTTCGCCGCTGGGAACGCCCCCGACGTCTTCATGCATGGGGCGGCGGCCACAGCAGGCTTTGCGGCGAACGGCCGCATCGTGCCGCTCGATTCTTACCTCACACAGATCGACACAAAAGACTTCGGTAAGACCCTCAACCAGGGGCAGTACCTTGGGAAAAAGTACATGGTGCCTGTTTTCGGCGCTGGCCGCCTGCTCGTCTACCGCAAGGACCTCTTCCAGCAGGTCGGTCTGGACCCGAACAAGCCTCCCACCACCTGGAACACCATGCTGGCCGCAGCCCGCAAACTGACTACCCGCGACAGTTCCGGGCGGATTCAACGGGCGGGCCTGCTTCTGGACAGCGCGGGCACCAACCTTCAGCAGGTGTATGCCAGCCTCCTGTGGCAGGCCGGCGGTGACTTTTTTGATGACGCGAACAAGGTGGTGAAGTTCGATGGCATTCAGGGGATTCAGGCGCTCAAATTCATGCAGCAGTTGTTCGATCCACAAACAGGCGTCAGCCCCCTGGGCGAGCCGGTGTCGCCGGTGAGTCCGCTGGTCACGGGACGCGCCGCGATGCTCTTTGCTGTTCCCGACGATCTGACCACCATCAAGGTGAACAATCCGGACGTGTACGCCAAGCTGGCGGTCGCGCCCGCGCTCAAAGACAAGGAGCAGGCCACCCTATATTCCTTCAGCGGATTCTTCCTGAACGCCGACAGCAAGGACAAGGCCGACGCCTGGAACTACATCAAGTTCGCCACATCCTCCAAGAATCTCGAGGACTTCAACGCGGCGGCCGGCAACATTCCGCCCCTGCAAAGTCTGGTCAGCGCCAGTTTCGTCAAATCCAACCCGATCCTCCAGTCGTATATCCAGAACATGCAGTACGCGGTGGGCAACCCCAATGTCCCCAACTGGACGAAGATGCGTGACATTCTCAGCGTCCAGCTCGAACGGGCCATCTACGGCAAGGCCAGCGCCGCCGAGGCACTACGAACGGCGGCCCAGTCCGTGAAGCGTGAGCTTCCGAAGTGATCCAGAAACGGTGGGCCGTCTGGCCCTTCGTCCTGCCTGGCCTGCTTTACCTGGTGTTCACCCACCTTGCCCCGACCCTCTACGCCCTGTATCTGTCATTCACCAGTTACGATCCAGCGCAGCGGGGCGGGCCGGAATGGCTTGGGCTCGACAACTACGCCCGGCTGCTCACAGATCCCCAGGTCGCCCGCGCCCTGCTGGTCACGGCGCAGTTCGCCTTTGAAGTCATCCCTCTCAACATCGTCTTCGCCCTGGCCCTGGCGCTGCTCCTGAATGCGGCCAGCCGCCGACTCTCGGGCCTACGCGCCGCATTCTTTCTCCCCTCGGTGGCCAGCGCGGTTGTGGTGTCCTTGATCTGGCTGTGGCTGTACGAGCCGACGTTTGGCCTGCTCAATCAGGCGTTCAAGGCCGTGGGTCTTGGCCCCATGCCCTGGCTGTCCGATCCCAACTGGGCGCTGCACAGCCTGGTGATCATGCGGGTCTGGCGGGGCGTCGGCTGGAACGCCGTGATCTACTTGGCGGCGCTCCAGACGATCCCCGAAGACGTCAAGGAGGCGGGCCGTGTGGACGGGGCCAGCGACTGGCAGGTCTTTCGCTATATCACCTGGCCGCTGCTGACGCCGGTCACCATCTACGTCGTCGTGACGGGCCTGATCAGCACCTTTCAGACGTTTGCGGAGCCGTTCGTGATGACCAAGGGCGGGCCGCTGGAGTCAACCACCACCGTCGGTGTGCTGATCTACCGGCAAGCCTTCGAGTACGGGGAGATGGGTCTGGCAAGCGCCACGAGTTTCCTGCTGGCAATCGTGATTTTTGCGCTGGCTCTCCTCAATTTCCTGCGCGTGCGCAGGGCCGGTTAAGATGAAAAGTCGCGCTTTAATCAACATGGGTGTCATCGCCTTCGCGCTGGTTACCCTGGCCCCATTCGCGTGGATCCTGCTCAGCTCGTTCAAACCGCAAAGCGAGATCTTCGCGTGGCCTCCCCACTTCCTGCCCACTCGCCTCTCCCTGGAACATTACGTCTATGCCCTGACGTCCACGCACATCCCGCTGTATTTCCTGAACTCGCTGATCGTGGCCATCATGGTGGTTGCAGGAAATTTGTTGATCGCCGTCCCGACTGGATACGCCTTTGCCCGGCTGCCGTTTCAGTACCGTGATCAATTGTTCCTCGCCGTTCTGGCCGGGATGATGGTCCCCAACCAGGCCACGGTCATTCCCCTGTTCATCATCACCAAGCATCTGCCGCTCTTGGGGGGCAATGACCTGTCCGGGGCGGGGGGCAACGGCCTGTTGGGAACCCATCTGGGGCTGGCCCTTCCACACATCGTGCTCGCCTTCGTGATCTTTCTCAGCCGTCAATTTTTCAGTGAGCTGCCCGGCGAACTCCGCGACGCGGCACGCATTGACGGGGCCACCGAGGGCCAGGTGTTCTGGAGGGTCTACGTGCCCATCTCGCTGCCGCTGCTGGCCACCATCACCATCTTTTCTTTCGTGGCGGCGTGGGACGACTTCCTGTGGGCCCTGATCGTGGGGGTAGGTGAGGAGACGCGCACCCTCCAGGTGGGCCTGAGCGTCTTCCTGACCCAGGGCTCGGCCAACTGGGGGCCACTGCTGGCGGCCACCGTGCTGGCAACCATTCCAATCGTCATCCTGTTCATCGTCAACCAGAGGGCATTTATTGCGGGGCTCGCCACTGGAAGCGACAAATGAGCGGTGTGCGGTCACGGCCCACCACTGGCGCTTGTCCGTACGCTGATCTGGCAACCACCCTTCTATCTCCCGGTTCTACACGGACCCACCGTCTGATGGCCAGCAAGTTTCTGGAGTCCGTATCATGAAGATCGCGCTGCTTCCTCTCGACGACCGCCCGGTCAGTGTTCAGTTGCCTCAACAGGTGGCGGCGCTGCATGGCCTGGAACTGGTTATCCCTCCCCTTGAAACGCTGGGACACTTTATGCGTGCTGGCGATACTGGGCTGGCCGCGTCCTGGCTCCGCGAACAGGCCGCCCAGGTCGATGCCGCCGTCATCAACGTCGATGCCCTGTGTTACGGCGGCCTGATTCAGGGCCGACAACCCCATGTGCCGCTGGCCGCAGCGCTGGAACGGCTTTCGTTGCTGACCGAACTCCGGGCAGATTTTCCCCGTCTGCGGATCCTGGCTGTCTCGGTGATCATGCGGACCACCATCACCGCCTCGAACGCCGCCCAGATGCCCTTCTACGAGGCGATGGGCGAGTTCGTACAGCTCCGGTCACTGCTGCCTGGGCGCCCCGATCTTCAGCCAGAATTTGAACGGCTCCAGTCATTCTTACCTGCTGAACTGGTCGGCGAGTTTGACGCCGCCAGAGCGCGTAACCACCACATCAACCGGGCCTGCCTTGAGCTGTGTTCGGCGGGTGTTATCGAGCGCCTGCTGCTGCTTCAAGAGGACTGTACGCCCGCCGGTCCCCACCGCGCCGAGCAACGCGCTCTGCTTCAGGAGCGGCGTGCGCTGGGACTCGCTGACCGTGCCTTTCTCCATCCGGGGGCCGACGAGGGGTCTGCCATGTGTCTCGCCGTTCTGGCCGCCCAGGATCAGCCGCTGACCTACCAGCTCTGCGTGACGAATTCCGCAACCTTCCATCAGCCCACGCCGTTCGAGGATCGGTCCATTGCCCGCAGTTTCCTGGGGCAGGCCCGTGTCCTTGGTCTGCGGCGCAAGGCAGCGGCAGACCGCTTGATTTTCCTTCATACGCCTGAAGCCACCGATCAGCAGATCGAAGCGGGTCTGGATACGCTGGCACAGGCCCTTGAGCGCCACTGTGCCGTCTACGTGGGCGATCTCGACCATCCGAACGGGGGCGACAGTCGCCTCGTCCACGCGCTGGTCCGGCGGGGCCTGCTGAACGAACTGAGCGGCTACGCTGCCTGGAACACTGCGGGGAACGCCATTGGGACCCTGTTGAGCATGATCGTCCCGGACAGGCCAGAGGAAGCGGCCCATGAAGTGGCGTTCCTGACAAGGCTGATGGACGACTGGTGGTATCAGACAGTCGCTCGTCCAGCCATCAACGCGGCCCTGCTTGACACCGGACACGACAGCGTTTGCCTGGACACTGAGGGTGTTCGCGAAGCGCAGCGTCTTCTTCGGCAGCTCTGGGAGACGCAACGGCCAGCCTGGATGACAGAACGGCCCACTCCAGAATTAAGTTTCCCGTGGCCGAGAACTTTTGAAGTGGCCCTGGACTGGCCTCAACGGGTGGGGACGGCTGCTGGCCAGAATATGGAGGAGAAACCATGAACCCACCTGATCCAGCCCGGCTCTCGGTGCAACTGTGGTCCCTTCGGAATGAGGGACGGCAAGGCGCATTCGAGGTTCTCGAACGTCTCGCGGCGCTGGGGTTCCAGTTTATCGAACCCTACGGCATCGGGAACCGCTCCACGGCAGCCGAGGAGCGCCTGAAGAGTGCCCGTGACCTTCAGGCTGTCCTTGAGACCTTGGGGCTGGGCGTTTCGGGCGTCCATGCCACGGCCCCCCTGGACGGGAAAGACGCGGATACGTTCAGGGAATTGGAACTCCTGAAGACAGACCTCTGCATCGTTCCGTCGCCAAACCTCGTGAGAAACTCGAGTTTCGAGTCGTTTCACAAGCAGCAGGACACCATCGCCCTGGCGGATTCTCTTAACGCTGCCGCAGCCCTGTGCGCGAGGCATGGCGTGACTCTGGGCTATCACAATCACGCTGCCGAATGGCACGAACTGGAGAATGGCCAACTGGCCTATGACGTTCTGATCGACCACTTGGATCCGGCCATCAAGATAGAACTCGACATTTACTGGGCGCAGATCGCTGGCCAAAGCCCCGCGCGGGTACTCGAACGTCTCGGCGACCGCGTCGTTGCCCTGCATCTGAAAGACGGCCACCACGATGTCAGCCCTGACCAGCCGCAAACCCCTCTGGGCGAGGGACTGGTCGATTACCGCGCCGCTGTTCATGCCGCGCCGTCGGCCCTGTGGCACATTCTGGAAATGGACCACAGCAGCCGGATCTATGCCGATCTTGAGCAGTCAGCGGCGCAACTGGTGGGACAGGGGCTGTCCCGATGGCATTGAGTTAAGTCGCCGGTAGGGGGCAACCGGAAGATCGACGCCCCCTGGAGTGCAGCAACCCGGGGTAGCTTGACCAGCCAGGTCTACTATCCCAGGCTTGTACCAGCCACCCAGCGACAGGGTAAGCACCGGGAGGGTGGATGATCACCGTCAAGCAGGGCGCTCAGCACTTGAATGGCCTGACGTCCCATGTCCATGCGCGGAATCTGAAAATGCGCCCACCCTTCTGGAAGGACCGTCTGGTAGATCGGATCACCCAGGACGGCGAAGCCGAAATCCCCTGGCCATGTCCAGTTCGATTGTTGTGCCAGGTCTACCCAGGCGGCGGCCAGATGCTCGTTCTCAAACAGGTATCCGGTCACGCCACGGTGCATCGCCGCACGAATCAGTGGCGCCTCGATCCGTGAGCGCCGCACCGTCTCGCCCATCAGCTCTGCCGACGCCATCTCTTGGCGGTAGCCCTGCTCACGTTCCTGGGCTGACTCATGCTCCTCTTCTGCGCCGACGTACAGAAGCTTCCGGTGCCCATGTGCGGCGAGCTGACGAACGGCCCGGCGTGTTGCTGCCGCGTAATCTGCCGTGACGTAACTCAGGGTGCAGCCAGGCAATTCCCGCCGCCCGATAAAGGTCACGGCGTGCCCATCGCCGATCAGCCTGGCAAGGTCGCGCCGGCGCCGCTGGTCGAGCTGACCCATCATGACCGTGCCATCGGCCAGGCGCAGTCGGCTGTCCCGCTGCCGCGCGGTCTGGATGCCTCCCTGAACGGTACCGGACCGCGTGTGCAGCAGCAAGTCATAGTCCAGTTCCGCTGCCGCCGCCTCAATGCCTTCCAGGAACGGCGAGAAGAAATCGCGGCGATCAGAGGGAAACACTGGTTCATACGTGAACACGCCCAGAATCCGGTTGCGTCCCCCTGCCAGCCGCTGGGCGGCGACATTAGGGACATAGCCCAGCTGGTGCATGGCGTCCAGCACCCGCTGCCGGGTGGCGTCGGGAATACGGACCCCGCTCTGGCCGCCGTTCAGGACCTGTGACACGGCGGCCTGCGAGACGCCGGCCAGCCCGGCCACCTCGCGCTGGGTGGGGCGTTTGCGGCGGGGCAGCGCGGCTTCAGGCATGTCAGTGACCAGGCATATCAGAAATTGGGTGAGGGGATCAGGCGCTGTTCCTCGGGCCACGCCAGTTCAAAGCCCAGCGGTCCGGCCAGCAGCGTCTGGAAATCTTCCAGCAGCGCAGGCGTGTTGCGGATGGCGCGCGGGCTTTGTCCCAGGTTCAGCGCCTGTGCGGCCAGCGCCCCCGCCGCCTCGCCGATGTTCCATTCCACCGGATGCAGCCGGTAGCAGCCGTTGGTGATGTGCGTGACCCCCAGGTTCTTGCCTGCCGGCAGCAGGTTCTCGACCCGCACGGGCAGCAATGACCCCAGTGGAATCTGGAACGGCCACGACGCGATGTCCACGTAGTTGCGCCCTCGCGTGGACGGGTGCAGGTCGATGCGGTACTGCCCGATGCCCACACTGTCAGCAAAGACCTCGGCTCCCTGAAGTGAAGCGCGCGCCTCCACGCCCACCATCTGTTCGGTGACCGTGAACTCGGCCTGGATGCGCCGGGACTCACGCACGTAGATGGTCTTTGCCAGCCCGTCACGGGTGCCGGTCACGTCCCCGCGCAGCCGCAGCCCCGGGTAGCCCTGGCCGGAGCCGTCGTGGCGAGGTGCTTCGGTCTGCATCCAGTACATCAGGCTCAGGCTCAGGTCCCGCGCGCCGTCCAGATGCTTCTGCTTCTCTTCTGCGCTGACACCCAGCACCGGCCCCAGCCAGTAGTCGATCTGTGGCCAGTTCACCAGCGTCACGTCGCTGCGGTAGCGGCCCTGGGGATAATGGCGCTGCGCGAAGATCCGCCGGAAGTGCCACAGGTCCCCGCCGTGAGGAGTCTCGTCCGGGTTGCCGAACAGGTCACGGTAGACCGCTTTGTGGGTGATCGGGTGGCACAGCGTCCAGCTCAGGTGCGGCCCCGGCCAGAAGTCGGCCTGGTAGCCGCGCCAGAAGTCGTAGGACGCGGGTTTGTCGATGGTGTGATCCTCGCCTTCGAGGTGGTCCATCGCGAAACACCAGCTGATGGCCTGCTGGTTCATGGGATCAGCCTCGGCCAGCGCGTGCAGTTCCCCGGTCTGGGCCTGACCCTCCGCGCCAATTACGCTCTCGACGTTGCCGAGTTCCAGGAGTTCGCCGGTTTCGGTGGCGTCCAGCACGTAAGGGGCGCTCAGCACCATGCGTTCGCCGTCGGGCAGATGCTCGACAGTCACCGCCTCGATGCGGTCCCCGTCCATCTGCACAGCTACCGGGCGGGTACACAGCAAGATTTCGAGTTGCCGGTTCGCGCGGTAGGGGGCCAGCATTGCCTCCAGCACGGCCAGGCCCACGCGCGGCTCGTGGCACAGCCGACTGACCGTGCCCGCTCCGGGGTTCAGTTCCTTCTCGGCCAGCGACTCCGGGCGTAGTGGGTAGTGCTGGCGGTAATAGCTCCTGACGCCCTCCCGAAACGCGCGGTAGCTGGCGGTGCAGCCCACCGTCTCGATCCACAGCCCCTCGTCGGGCGGCACCGCCTGTGAGGTGAGCTGGCCACCGATCCAGTCGGTTTCCTCGGTCAGGATGACTTTTCGTCCCAGCCGCAAGGCGCTCAGGGCGGCGGCCACCCCGCCCGTGCCGCCGCCGATGATCAGAATGTCCGTGTGATGTTCGTTCATATCATCCTTTGGTTCCGCTGGCCGCCAGGCTCTCGATGAACTGCCGCTGCGCCAGCAAGAAGGCCAGCAACACCGGCAGCGCCACCAGCACGCTGGCCGCCAGGGTGAGGTTCCAGTACACGCCGCCCAGCGGATCGGTGAAGCGACCCAGCGCCAGCGGCAGGGTCAGCAGCGTTTCCTTGCTCAGGTAGATCAGCGGGTTGAAGTAGTCGTTCCAGGAATTCAGGACGGCAAAGATGGCGGCCGTGGCCAGTGCTGGCCGGGACAGCGGCAGCATGATGTACCAGAACACGCCCAGCGAGTTCAGGCCGTCGACCCGTCCGGCGTCTTCGAGTTCGCGCGGCAGCGTGATGAAGTGCTGGCGCATCAGGAAGACCGTGAACGCTCCGGTGGCGCTAAAGATCTGGAGCAGGATCACCGGAACGTGCGTGTTGACCAGGCCCAGGCGGCTGAACAGCACAAACTGCGGCACGGCGGTCAGTTCGCTGGGGACCATCATGGCGAGCAGGCTGAGGAGGAAGACCGCATTGCGCCCCGGAAAACGGATGCGCGCGAAGGCGTAACCAGCGACCGCCGCCAATCCCACCGTGACCGGCACAGAGACTGCAGCGATGTAGACGCTGTTGAGGTACTGCCGGGCAAAGGGATAATCGGTGAACACCTGCTCAAAGTTGGTCCACCTCAGCCCCCCAGCCCCGAACTCGAAGGGGCTGCTGAAGATGGCCCCAGATGACTTGAAAGCTGAGATGAACAGCCACAACAGCGGCAGGAAAAAGGGCAGGCTGACCAGCACCAGGACCAGATACAGCGCCCAGTGCCAGCCGGGTCTGGAGATCCGGGTGGACTTTAGCTTCAGCGCCTCAGCCGTCATAACACTCAGTCCTCATAGAACACCAGCCGGCGGCGCAATGACCACTGGGCCAGGGTCAGGGCCAGCACCAGCACGAACAGCACGGCGGCCACCGCGCTGGCGTAGCCGAACTCGAAGAACTGGAAGCCCTGCTTGAACATGTACAGAATCAAGGTGGTGGTGGAGTCTGCCGGTCCGCCGCCAGTCAGCACGAAAATTGGCGTAAAGACCTTCAAGGCTCCGATCAGCGTGATGATGAAGACCAGGAAGAACGTCGGCGAGATCAGCGGCAGCGTGATGCGGAGAAATGCCTGCCACGGCGTCGCGCCGTCCAGGCGGGCGGCCTCGTGCAGTTCGGGCGGCACACCCTGCAAGGCGCTCAGGAAGATCACGGCATTCAGACCCACCGACTTGATCACCTCGATGACGATCACGGTCCACAGCGCTGTCGAGGGGTTGAACAGCACGTTGCTGTCGGCGACGCCCAGGTTCTGCAGGCCCATGTTGACCGGTCCCTGCGGTTGCAGCAGAAACTTCCAGACCAGCGCCCAGGCCACCACGGGCATCACCACCGGCGAGAAGACCAGCGTGCGGAAGATCCCGATGCCACGCAGCCGGGTGTTCATCAGGGAGGCCAGCCCCAGCGCCGCGCTGATATTGACGGCCAGGATGCCCAGGGTGAATACGGCAGTGACCCCGACGCTGCGCAGGAAGGCTGGATCGTTGGCCAGCCGCAGGTAGTTTTTCGCTCCGACCCAGCGCGGGCTGTCGAGCAGGGACCACTGGGTCAGCGAGATGCCCAGCACCGCGATCAGCGGTCCGGTGACCAGCAGCAGCATGCCCAGCACATAGGGCAAGACGACCAGCCAGCCCAGCCACCCCTCGCGTTGGTGCCGGCTCAGGCCGCGCCGTGCGGGGCGCGTGCCAGTGGTCACAGCCCGTCGACACCTTTACAGATATCGTTCAAGACGTTACCGACATTGGCTCCCGGCTGATACAGACGTTCGATCCCGCTCGCGAAGATGTCGTTGGCCCGCAGGAAGTTGTCGCTGGTCTTGAATACGCGGGCGCTGCCCAGCTGGTTGACCAAGGCGGTCTTGAGTTCGGCGGCAGGGATCGCCGGATTGCTGCCCAGGTACGCCTTGCTGGTCAGCACGCTCTTGCGGGGCGGCGGGAAGAACTTGGCGGTGCGTGCCATCACAGCGGGGGAGGCCAGGAATTTCAGGAATGCCTGCGCCTCGCTGGGATTTGAGCTTTTGGCAAAGACCACGTACCCCGCCTGGCCAAGCTGCGTGATGCGCCCCGCTGGCCCTTTGGGCAGCGGCGCGACGCCCCATTTGAAGGCGGCGTCCTTGAGCTGGGCGCTGAAGCTGACGTTGTCGATGTACATGCCCAGGCGTCCCCCCTGGAAGGTGGTCTGATCGCCAGGGCGCGGCACCGAGCTGTCTTTGAAGGTCATGTCGTACATGAACTGGAAGGCGCGCACGCTGGCTGGGCTGTTGACCGCGCATTTCAGGTTGTTGTCGTAGGCGTTGCCGCCGTAGGACCACAGCACGCCCAGCGTGCCGCTGTTCCAGGCCTTGGTGTCCACCCGCATGATCCGCGCGCCGAAAGCGCCGGTCTTGTCCTTGATGGTCTTGGCCGAGCTGCGGAAGGTCGCGTAATCCCAGCCTCCCTTCGCGTACTGCTGGAGTGGCGTGCTGACGCCAGCCTGCTTGAACAGGTCTTTGTTGTAGAACAGCACCTGTGGGGAGTTCGAGAACGGCACGCCGTACACGCCCTTGCCCTGCTTCCACAGAGAGAGCGCGCTGATGGGAAAGTCGGCCAGGTTGAAGGCCGGATCACTGGTCAGCGCGCTCAGGTCTTTCAGCGAACCGCTTTTCAGAAAGGTGGGAACGCTCTGCTCGGCCAGCCAGCCGACGTCCGGGCCGGAGCCGGAGGCCAGTTGCACGGCCACCTTGCTGGCGTAGTCAGCGAACGGCGTGACTTCTACCGTGACCCCCACGTTCGGGTTCTGGGCACCGTATTCCTGGGCCAGTTGCTGGAGCAGGGTGAGCCCCTCGCCACCAGCCCAGGTGGAAAAGCGCAGGTTGACCTTCTGGGCGCTGGCGACGGAGACAGCGAGCAGAGCGGAAAGACCGAGGACAAGGACGGAACGATTCATGGGAACCTCCATTTGGCTGTTGATTATGCGTATTATCAAAAATGGAAGGCAGGTTGTCAACTTCACACCACTCGCACAAGGGAGAGGCGAACATGGACAGACGTGTTGAAGGTTCGGGGCGGTTGCTGTCGCAGACTATCAGGGCGGCCCGAGAGCAGGGAGAGCTGGCCCTGATCGCCAGCCTGCCCCACAACGATCTGGCTTATGCCCAGGCCGCACTCAGGGGCGGGGCACATGCCCTCAAGGTACATTTCGGCCTGACCCACCGTGCCAGCGGTCAGGTGGCCCCCACACTGCACGAGCAAAGGGAGTTGATTCCCCGACTGCGTGATCTGGCCCCTGAAGTGCCGCTGGGCGCGGTACTGGGTTCAGACGCCGCGCAGGTTGAGGAGTCTCTAGATCTGGCTGTCGAACTGGGAATTGACTTCGTCAGCGGATATGCCCACGCCCTGCCTGCGTCTGTTTTCGACATGGATGTCGAGGTTCTGCTGGCGTTCGATGATCAGACGCCACTGGACTGGGCTGCCGCACTTCCCCACAGGGCCATGCTTGAAGCTTCGGTGGTGCCTCACACACAATATGGGGAACCGTTGACCGCCGCTGATTTACTGCTGCTTGGTAAGTTGCGGGCTGCCACCAGTGCGCCTTTGATCGTTCCGACCCAGAAACGACTGACGGTGGTTGATCTGCGCCTCCTTCAACGTTTGGGGGTAGACGCGCTGATGTACGGCGTGATCATGACTGGCGAGACTGCCGAGGGCTTCGAGCAGGTGGCTCGGCAGTTTCGCCGTGTCTTTGCTGAACCCGGCTGAGAGTAGGTCGGGGCAGGATTTGTGCTGGGATGCAGCATGAACAAGCTATTAGAGAATTTCATTGACGTGCAAACTGCCTGGACTCTTGAAATCAGACCCACTTTCCATGCTGCATTACAGGAAAGCTGCGTCCATCTGACGTCAGTGCTGTGACACGCAGCTCTGGAGAGCCCACCATAAAATCGAGGTGGACCTGACTGTGGTTTCCTCCACGGGCCTGGAATTCAGAGGCTTCAAGATCGGCTCCACCCTTCAAGGTCACGGGGTAGGCGCGGCCCAGCGCCAGATGGCATGAGGCGTTCTCGTCGATCAGGGTGCTGTAAAAGGTCCGGTGTTCGCGTGACACCCGGCTGTCCTCGCTGACCAGTGCCACCTCGCCCAGGTGGGCCGCGCCCTCATCCGTACCCAGCAGGGAACGCAACAGGGCCTCGCCGGAAGGACTGTGAAGTTCAGTGACCCGTCCACCCTCGAAGGTCAGGTCCATCGTCTCGATCAGGTGTCCATGCACCACCAGCGGCCGGGTCATTCGCACCTGACCCTCAGCCTGCAAGCGGTGGGGCAACGTGGAGATCTCTTCCGTCGGCATGTTGGGAATCCCCCGGAGTCCTGCGGCGCTCGGCACCAGCGGCCCAAACCACTGGTGGCCGGCAGGCAGGCCGAGCCGCAGATCCGTGCCTGGACCTTCGAAGTGGAGTTGGGTGATCTGTAGGGCGTCCAGCGCGGCGCAGCGCTGCATCAGATGTGCGGCGTGGGCCTCCCAGGCTTGCACAGGGTCTGGAGCGTCTAGCCGCATCAGCCGGGCCAGCACCTGCCAGAGCCACTCCAACGCGTCGGCTTCTGGCAACTCAGGGCGAAGTTGCTGCGCCCAGCCGGCGGTGGCCACTGCCATCACGGACCAGCTGAACTGAACCCGTGAACGCCGCATGCCGTACTCCTCCAGCGCGGCGTTGCGGGCGCCCGCAGCCACTGCTGCGCGGGCGTCAAACCCCTGATGGGTGTGTGGCTGAGGCGAGTGCAGACTGAGCATGGGCTGGCCCGCACAGGCATGGGCCGTCAGTGCATCGGCGGTCCAAGAGGAAAAGTTCTGGAGCGCCGCCTCAGCCGCGTATTGCACCTTCAGGCTGAGCACCTGCGGATCCTCGTAGAGAATTTCAACCTCGGCTGCCCCTACGGCGTACGCTGCGGTGGCAATTTCTCCTGCGAGCTGGAAGGTTTCGGGAGGGCTGATGATCAGCAAGCGTTGCCCTGGCTGGAGCGGCACAGCCACCTGAACGGCCAGCCGGGCGTACCGCTGGTAAAACGTTTGATCTGGCATGTGCTGTCTTCCTTTTGGGGCGGCCCATTCGGGCAGACCTTGCTACACGATGCGGGGCGGCGTACTCATGGTCAGGATGCGCGCACTTTCTCTGGCCGCGTTTGCGAGGCAGTGCGGCAGCGCGCTGGGATAATAGGCACTGTCGCCGGACCGCAGGGTCCGGGTGGGGGAGTCGTGAACCGTCAACTGGATTTCACCTTCCAGCACATACACGAATTCCTCGCCGGCGTGGCCAGTGTCGTTGCGCTGCTCTGAAGCAGGCTCAAGGATCAGCAGCACGGGCTGAATCTTTTGGAGCAGATCATTAAACAGCACCTGAACCTGCACGCCAGGCCCAAGATCCACAATGCGGGGAGCCTCGCCGTGCCGCACGATCTTCAAAGTGTCGGTGCGCCCCTCATCAGGCAGAAGATCGGCGGCACTGAGATGAAAGGCAGCGGCCAGACGTTGCAAAAGCGTGGCCGAAACGTCAGTCTGGCCCCGCTCCAGCATGCTGAGGAAACTGCGTGAACACTGCGAGGCCTCGGCCAGTTGCTGCAAGGTCATCCCACGGGCCTGCCTCAGCGCCCGCAACCGCTCTCCGAGCCGGGAATGGCCTGTGTCCACCTTACTTTTCACGAGGGTTGAATGTATCACGCAGCCCATCACCCAGAAAATTAATTGCCAGTACAGTCAGCAAGATGGCCAGGCCGGGGGGAAGCCACAACCAGGGCTGCGACTGGAGCACTGTGATGGTGCGGGCGTCCGAGAGCATGTTTCCCCACGACGCGATGGGCTGCTGGACGCCGAGACCCAGAAACGACAGCGCGCTCTCGGTCAGAATGGCCTCGGCCACGCCCAGTGTGGTCTGCACAATGATCGGCGCGGCGGCGTTGGGCAGGATGTGCCGGAACATGATGCGCCAGTCGCCTGCGCCCAGGGCGCCCGCTGCCTCGACGTACTCCTGATGGCGCAGCTTGAGGGTTTCGCCGCGCATCAGCCGGTAGGTCGAGACCCAGCTCAGCAGGCCGATGATGGTCACGGTGGTGATGAGGCTGGGTTTGACGAAACTGGAGACGGTCAGAATCAGGAACAGGCTGGGGAAAGCAGCGACCGCGTCGGTGAAGCGCGACAGAATAATGTCCGTCCAGCCCCCCCGGAACCCGGCGAGAACGCCCAGCACCACGCCGATCACCAGGGCCAGGAGCGCCGCGCTGATCCCGATGGTGAGCGAAACCCGAGTGCCGAAGATCAGGCGTGAAAGCACGTCGCGGCCCAGGGCGTCGGTCCCCAACCAGAACGCCGCACTGGGCGCGCTTGTGAACTGGATCTCGCCGCCCGGACCAGCGGCCAGATCATAGGGATCATAGGGGGCCAGCAGCGGCGCGAACACGCCGATCAGGATGAAGAGACCCAGTACCACCACGCTGATCAGGGCCAGACGGTGCCGGGTAAAGCGTCCCAGGCCCCGCCCCCCTGCCAGACGCTTTGGGACTGCCGCGACGCTCATCCGTCGAACCTCACGCGCGGATCAATCAGTCCGTAGAGCATATCGGCGACCAGACTGCCCACGATGACCAGCACGGCCGTGATGGTGTTGATCGCCATCGACACCGGGTAGTCGCGGGCAAACACCGAGTCGACCAGCAGGCGGCCCATGCCTGGCCAGGCGAAGATGGTCTCGGTGATCACAGACCCCGCGAAGAACGCGGGGAGCGAGAGGCCAAGCAGCGTGACCACCGGAATAAGACCGTTGCGCAGCGCGTGCTTGACCAGAATGGCCCGCTCGCCGACGCCTTTGCTGCGGGCCGTCCGGATGTAGTCCTGGCGCAGCGCCTCGCTGACCGAACTGCGAACATGACGCAGGATTCCGGCGATGCCCGTCAGTGTCAGAACGCAGACGGGCAGGGCCATGTGCCAGGCACGGTCCAGAAACAACGCCAGACCCTGATGGCCGGCGCTGTAGCTCTCAAAACCGGAGGTGGGAAACCAGCCCAACTGTACTGAGAACAGGTAGATCAGGGTCAGGCCGAAAAAGAAACTGGGAATGCTGATGCCTGCAAAGACCAGGGTGGTGCTCAGGTAGTCCACCAGCGAGTATGGTCTGGCCGCGCTGTAGACGCCGATGACCAGGGCAATGAATACGATCAACACGAACGAGGTTGCAGTCAGCAGCAGCGTTGGCCCCGCCCGCTGTTTGAGCAAAGCAGTGACACTTTCTCCGTTCCGCACCGAGTAGCCGAAGTTGCCCTGGAGGAGGTTTGAGGCCCAGCCCAGGTACTGCACCGGGATCGGCTTGTTGATGCCCAGGGCGTTCTCAGCCCGCGTAATCTCCTGCGGACTCATGCGCGGATTGATGAACGTCTGCATCGCATTGCCGGGGGCCAGGTTCATCACGGCGAAGCTGATGAACGAAACCATGATCAGCAGAATCACGCCCTGGATTCCCCGTTTGGCGATGAACGGCAGCATGAACTTACTGCACCCACCAGCGGGTGACGTTGACGTTGACCCCCCGGATATCTGGCGCAAAGTTGTGGAGTCTGGTCTGGTTGCCGTACAGGGCCTGTGCCTGGGTCAACGGAATCCAGGGCAATTGATCGCGCATCATCAGGCCGAACTGGTTGTAGAGCGACTTGCGGGTGGCCTGGTTCACGGTTTCTTGGCCCTTGACCAGCAGGTTGCCGCCTGCGGGATTGGTATAGCCACTGAAGTTATAGCCGTTCGGGGGCTGGCCGTCGGCGGTGAAGTACGACAGGTACTCGCTGGGATCACGCTCGATGCCGAAGCCCAGAATGAACAAGTCAAAGTCGGACGTGGTGACGGCGCGGGGCTGTCCCTTGCCGTCCTTGGGCAGCAGGAACGTAACCAGCGTCGGGAAATCCATGCTCTGGAGGTCAACCTGAATGCCGATCTGACGCAGGTTGGCCTGAATGAGGGCTGCGCCGCGCTCCCGGACCGGGTTGCCCGTGGTGTAGAACATGCGGAACTTCAGCGTCTTGCCGCCCTTGCTGCGCACGCCTCCGCTCATCTTCCAGCCGGCGTCATCCAGGGTTTTTTGTGCCAGGGCTGGGTCATAGGGAATGGGTTTGACGTTGGTGGGGTAGGCCCAGTGGGACTTGGGGAACAGGGTGTCGACCACGTTGCCGTACCCCGACATCAGGCCGCTGACGATGGCCTTGCGGTTGATGGCGTAGGCCATCGCGTTACGCACAGCCTGATCGGCCAGCAGGGGATTGCGCAGGTTGGTGCCGACGTAGTCGAAATTCAACTGATCGACGACACTCAGCTTGACGTTAGGGCTGCTCTTGACGCTCGCCACGCTGGGGACCGGCACTGGGGCCGCATCAACCTCGCCCTTCACCAGTGCGGCCAGCATGGTGTTCGCGTCGCCGAAACGCACGATCAGGCGGTCCAGGCAGGGCCGCCCGGCAAAGTAGTTCTTGTTGGCCTCGAGCTCGATCAGTTCGCCGCTGCGGAACTGCTTGAACTTGAATGGCCCACTGCCTACCGGATTGCGGTTGGTGGCGTCCTTCTGCCAGTTTTCCACCGGGATCTTGCCGTAGATGTGCTGGGGCAGAATCATGATGCCCGCCATGGTGGCCAGAATCGGGGCGTAGACCTTGTCGGTGGTCACCGCAATCGTGCGGTCGTCAATCACTTTGATGCCGCTGATGGATTTTGCTTTGCCGTCATGGTAGGCGTTCGCGCCCGTGATGACTTCCACCTGGCTGAAGGCGCCGCCGTTGTATTTCGGGCTGGCGATGGCCGTCAGCGTAAAGGCCACGTCCTTGGCGGTCAGTGCCTGCCCATCGTGCCATTTGACGCCGGGCTGCAGCTTGAACGTGATGGTCTTCTTGTCGGCGGAGAACGTCCAGGACTGGGCCAGATCTGCCTGATAATCCAGGTCGGCGGTGGGCTTGACCAGGGCATTGAAGACCAGTTCCTCAATGTTGGTGTCATAGGTGGTGGGAAAGATCAGCGGGTTGAGGTTGCCCGGTTCGCTGTTCTGGGCGATGGTGGCCGTGCCGCCGATCTTGGGGCACGCAGCAGTCTGGGCAGAGGCGCTGGCGAGGACGAGGGCGGCGGACAGGGTGAGTAGATGACGCATGGCGTGCCTCCTGGGCGAGATGGGCGATGTGGATGGGGGTTGGTTTGAATGGACTAGCGGGCCGTCCAGAGGTGGTGCTGACGCTGGCTGAGGTAACGCGCGCCGTCGCCGGTGACCACCACGTTTTCCTCGACGATCATGCTTGGATCTGGACTCATCAAGACGGTGGGTTCGAGGGTAAAGACCATCCCCTCAGCGGCTTGCAGTCTGGGCGCCCGGCGCTTGCTGTCCCACAGCGGTCCGAGCACCGCGCCGCCGTCATGAACGTGCCGTCCGATCTGGTGGCCGGTGGAATGCTGGATTTCTGGATAGCCCTGATCCAGCAGGTGCTGCCGGGCGGCGGCATCGACCTGATGGCCGGGGACCCCCGGTTTCAGCGCAGCGAAGGCGGCGTCGATCGCGCCGTAAATGGCCTGGAAGACCCGCTGTTCGCGTTCGGGCGGCTCGTTTTCGCCGTCCTTCAGAAAATAGATGGTGCGGGCAATGTCGGAATAGTAGCCCTCGGTTTCCAGCGCTGTATCCAGAATCAGCAGGTCCCCTGGCTCGACTGCCGTATCGGTGGGCGCGCGGTGCGACATGCCGACCCGGTTGATTAGCACCAGCGGCCCCCCGAAGTCGCCCATGTCGGGGGTGGTGCCGAGTTCGGCGGCCAGGTCATTCATGCGGGCCTGAATCTGGCGTTCGGTCTGACCGGCATGCAGGGTGGGGAGCAGACGGTCATAGAAGGTGATGGTGCGGTCGATGGCCTGTTGCAGGCGGCGCAATTCCTCGGGCGTTTTGATGGCCCTGACCCGACTCAGTTGCGCCTCACTGTTCTCGATTCTCGCCTGTGGCAAGGCGTCTGTCAGCAGACGCTCGACGGCGAGATACTGCCCGTGTGTCAGGCCGTCGCACCGGATGTCGTCCTCACTGAAATTCAGCAAGACGGTCCGGGGGCTTAACTCACGCAACCAGTCGATCAGATCGGTCTCGAAAGACGTGGAATAGCTGCGCGTTTCCAGAAACGCCGCATGTTGCTCGAAATGTCCGGCGTCGATGCGCGAGACCAGGGCCTTGGGGCCGCTGGCGTGGAGCATGAAGGCCGCCTTGCCCACCGAGTTGGTCCCGAAGACCAGTGGCACGCTAGGGTCGCTGCCCTCCTGGGTGAAAAAGAGCCACAGCTCACCGTCCTGAAGCTGTTCCGTGGCCTGCCGCGCTTTCTGTTCGCCCAGTATTGACATTTCGTCCTCCTGCCTCTGACCCCATGATTTGAGTGGCTAAGTGTTAGCACGGCTGCAATCTGGAGTCAAGATATTGAACTGATTGGTAGTTTTTTCGCTGACGGCATTTTTTTGGTCCCGACATGCCCGTGTATAAGCCCATTATTACTGATTGAACTAAGTTCAATAGATTGACCCTGACCGATATATTCCCTACACTCTGGGCATCACCTGGCTGGAAACGGCCCCAGAAGGAGGCGTCACCTTGGATACCCTTGCTCGGCAAAAGATTGCTCAGGCTCTCGCCACCTTGCAGCCGCATGAGCTGTGGCTCTTTTTTACCCAGGAGGGCAGCGACCCCAGCGTGCCACTGGTCTTCGACACGGCCCTGAGTGGACGGGCCGCCCTGATGCTGCATCCGGCGCGCGGGTCGCTCGCCCTGTGCGCCAACTATGACCGGGGCCATCTGGAACACCAGGGTCAGTTCGACGAGATCCGCGCCTACACCACTGATTTCGCCGAGGCGTTCTGTGGTTGGCTGGCCGAACTCGCGCCTCAGACTGTCCTGATCAACTTCAGTGAGCATGACCCGCTGGCTGATGGCCTGACTTACGGGCAATATCTGGTGCTGGAGCGGTTGATCCACCGTGTTCTGCCGCAGGCCACGCTGGAGAGTAGTCAGACCCGCTTGGGAACGGTACGCGGCGTCAAGACCCCCGAGGAATTGCGCCGCCTGCAGCAGGCCATCGACCGCACCATCACCTTCTATGACCGTCTGCTCCCCACCCTGCACGCCGGTCAGACTGAGCGCCAGATCCAGGCCCGCATGAATGACCTGGCCGCTGAACTCGGCACCACGCCCTATTTGGGTGGGCATGGCGGGCCGCTGGTGTGCCTCAACCGGGTTGGACTCGCCCACCGTGGCCCCACCGACGAGGCCCTGCAGCCCGGTGACCTGTTGATCCTGGACACCGGTCTTGGTGTGGACGGATATTTTTCCGACATTGCCCGCACCTGTTATGTCCGTGCTCCTGGGGAGGACGCCGCACCATCAGAACTACAGGCCGTCTTTCAGGCCATTTACGGCGCAATTGACGCCGCCTTTGGGGCCCTGAAGCCGGGTGTCCAGGGGGTCGAGGTGGACGCTGCTGCGCGCGCGGCTCTGCGGCAGGCCGGGCAGCCGGAACTGAGTCATGCCACCGGCCATCAGATCGGGCGGCACGTTCACGACGGCGGCACGCTGCTCGGCCCTGCCTGGGAACGGTATGGGGCGGCCCCGCAGGGCACCGTGAAAGCTGGAGAGGTCTACACGCTGGAACCGACGGTGGTGCAGTCACCGCTGCCCAGCATGATCGTCGAGGAAAACGTGGTGGTCACGCAGACTGGAGCACGCTGGTTGAGCCGACGTCAGGAGCAGCTGTGGCTGATCTGACCTCACACCGCCTGACCGCGCTGCGTGCCCATCTCGGCGCGCTGGACGCCGTGCTGATCACCGCGCCGTACCAGCTCCGCGCCTTCTGTGGTGCCGAGGTTTCTGCGGGAACGCTCCTCCTGACTGCCCAGGGTTCCTTTCTGTTGCTGGACCCCCGCTATCAGGAGGCTGTGACGGCTCCAGCGCAGATTGAGATCAAGCCCTACGCCAACGCCCAGCAGCGGTTGCAGGTGCTGGGCTCGGCGCTGGAAGGTGCCCGGCACATCGGCGTGTATGCCCAAGCCCTCACCCTGACCGAGATCAACACCCTGAGTCCCGGCGGTGAATTCAGCTTTGTTCCGATGGACGGGGTGCTGGACGAACTGACCAGTCTGCTGAATCAGACAGAAATTGGCAGTCTCCAGCGTGCCGAGGCCGTTACGCGGCGCGCGCTGGAGGCGGCGTTTGCAGCGCTGCGGCCTGGAATCAGCGAGCGTGAGATCCGGCAGGTGCTGCTGAGCGTGATTGAGCGGGAGAGCGAGGGACCCGCTTTTGCGCCGATCGTGGCGTTTGGCGCGCGTACAGCACTTCCTCATGCCCATCCCAGCTCAGCCACTTTGCAGTCTGGTGATCTGGTGACCATCGACGCTGGAGCGGTGATTGACGGGCTGCATGCCGATCTGACTGAGACCCGGATGTTCGGGGCCACGCAGGGCCAGGACTCACCTGCCCAGCACCTGCTGTCGGTCGTCCGGGGTGCGCTGGATGCGGCGCGGCTCGCCACCCGTGCCGGGGTGACCGCCGCCGACATTGACGAGGCGGCGCGCGCCCTGGTCCGCGAAGCCGGGCTGGATGCCCAGACCCTGCGTGGGATCGGCCACGCCCTGGGGTATCAGACCCACCAGCCCCCGATCTTAAGGGAACATGCTCAGGACAGGGTCCAGGTGGGGCAGGTCCTGGCGCTGGAACCCGGCATTTATCTGCCGGGTGTGGGCGGCGTGCGTCTGGAAGAGATGGTGGTGGTGGGCGAGGTCGGCGCGCTGCCCATCGCCGAGTGGAGGGTGCCTGCACTGCTGGAGGTGGGACATGAGTCTTGACCTTGCCGCCTTCCGCAGTCACTTTCCTGGGCTGGGAGCCTACGTCCATGCCAACAACTGCTCGCGCGGTGCCCTCAGTCTGGACGTTGAGGCCGCGCTCACTGAATACCTCCGGTCCTGGCAGGCGGGTGGATCTCCCTGGGGAGAATGGATGGCGGTCTGGGAGGAGGCCCGCGCCGCACTGGCGCATTTGATCGGCGCCCAACCAGAACAACTGGCCCTGACCGACAGCGCGAGTCACGCGCTGGCCATGGCCATGCGCGCCAGAAGCGCAGCAGACGGTCCTGTGGTGATTGAGGAACACAACTTCCCAAGTGCGTATTACCTGGCCGATGCCCTGCGGCGCGACGGGTATCAGGTGCGGTTCACGGCGGACTACCCTGGTGAGACACCGCTCGAACGGACCTGTGCCGCCTTGCCGGGCGCGGCCACACTGGTCCTCGCCCAGGTCAGTTTTCAGACGGGCGAACTTCTTGAGGTCGCCTGCTACGCGGAGTCCGCCAGAGCGCAGGGTTGCCAGGTGGTCCTCGACGGCTACCAGGCTCTGGGGATCGTGCCCACCGATGTCACGGCGCTTGGCGTGGACTATTACCTGAGTGGCACCCACAAGTACCTGCTGGGCACCGAGGGTTTCGCGTTCCTGTACGCCGCTTCTGGCGGCCTTCCCCATGCGCCTGGCTGGATGGCCGCAGATGATCCTATGGGCATGGACTTGGTCAGGCGAGACCTGAGCTCAACTGCTCGCCGCTTCGAAACGGGAACGCCGAATGTCGTCGGGGCTTATGCCTGCCGAGCCGCCCTGGAACTCCTGAATCAGCTTCCTGCGCAGGAGCGACTCGCGCAGGTTCACGCCTGCGCCGCGGTGGTTCGCCGAGCCTGTGATCACGCCGGACTGACTGTGGTCACACCCGCCGAGCCTGCCCGTCACGCGGCCATGATCGCGCTGGGCGCCCATGACGCTGGGAAGACGGCGGCGGCCATGCTGGAGAGTGGCCTGCTGGTCAGCGCACGGGGGCCGGTGGTGCGGGTCAGTTTTCACGCCTACAACACGCTGGATGAGGCTGAACGGATTGCCGGGTGGGTGGCCGCCCATTCCCATCATTTTCAACAGGAGAGCCTATGAAGCAGCATGTTTTGGTCATTGGGGGAGGCATTATCGGTGCTTGTGTCGCCCTGGAACTGACCCGTCAGAACAAACGCGTGACCCTGCTTGAAGCTGGGGAACCCGGCAGCGGCATTACCCGCTGGTGTCCAGGTGGCGTACGTCAGCAGTGGGGCAGTGACCTGAATATCTTGCTGGTCCGGGACAGCCTGCCCTTTTTCAACAGCGTGGCCGAACTGGATTCCAGTCTTCATTTCGAGCGCTGTGGCTACGTTTTTCTGGGGTACAGCGAGGCGGGTGAGCGCTCGGCCCGGCACCTGGCCGAGCGTCAGCAGCGTCTGGGCGTGGACGCACAAGTGGTCGATGCGGACGTTTTGCAACGCCTGTGCCCGGACATCGTGACGGAAGGACTGAAGGCGGCGAGTTATGGCCCGGACGACGGATTTGTGAATGATCCTGTGCGCCTCACACAGGCCATCGTGCGGGCCGCTCAGGAGAACGGTGCACAGCTTATTCATGGCCGCGCGACTGCCTTGCTGACCGACGACGGGAAGGTCACGGGGGTTCAAACCCCGCAAGGTCTGATCACGGCTGATGTCACGGTACTTGCCGCAGGTCACGGCGCGGGGGAACTGGCCTCCAGCGTTGGTCTGGACCTGCCTCTGCATGCCGAGGAGCGCCGCCTTCACTATCTGGACGGTGCCCCTGACCACTACTGCACTCCGTTTCTCGTGTCGCAGGACCATCAGTGGGCCGGGAAACAACTGGGACACGCCTTTTATATGAGTGCGCTGGGGACCTTGCCCGAAAGTGATGATGTGTTCAAAGAGCAGACCTTTGAACGGGGGGCACACGTTCTGGCGGGCCTTGACCAACTGCACAGCACGCACGTCGTGCACGGCTACTACAGCTCGACCCCGGATTTTCAGGCGATCGTGGACGCGCCGGACAGCCATCCTGGACTGGTGTTGAGCGTAGGATTCAACGGCAACGGCTTTATGATGGCCCCGGCCAACGCCCGGCTGGTGGCGTCCCTGGTCAGCGGTGAGGAGCCTGCCTATGCTCATGCGGACTACCAGCTTGAACGCTTCAAACAGCAGGTTCAGATGGAAACGGCGGTGATTTGATGCTGGTCTTTACTTTTTCCGGCGGCGAATTGCACGCCCAGCTCGAGCCGCAGATGGCGCCGGTCACTTGCGCTTCCCTGAAGCAGGCACTGCAGACGCCGGTCACTGTTCGGGTGCGGCACGCCATGTTTACGGGTCCAGAGATGTCGATGCAACTTCCCACTGCGCCTAACCAACACCTTCTACAGACCCCCCTTGAAGCGGCCGTGATCATGCCCCTGGAGGGGCAGGTGCTCTTCACCGTACTGCCATCTCACGTATGGCCGGGAACGACGGACGCGGTCTTTGACCTGGGAATCTACTACGGTCCTTACGGGAGAACCTTTTTTCCGAGCGGCTGGCTTCCCGGCAATGCCTTTGCCCGGATCATTCCCGAACACTTCGAGCGGATGAAACAGATCGGGCGCTCCCTGCTTGAAGACGGTGCACAGGACGTGACCATCGCCGTGCGGGAGCAGGACGCCTGAGACCTGGACCTCCTCTAGCAGATGGGGGCAACCGACGCCCCTGCCGAAGATGGACCGTCCTGACGCGCACTGGGGGCAAAAGCGCAGCGCACCTCTTTGGCCAGCGTGCTGGTCACGGCAGCGGAGACTGGCGCTGGTATTCTCGACGGGACCCTGACGTGATTCTCTCACTGGGAGTCCTACCGGGAGCCTAGCCCTGTACGTGTGACCAACAGAGCGCCCACTCCCGTGCGCTACCACGTCCAGGACGCTCAGTGAACATGGAAAATCTGCGGCTCTCCTCTCGTTCATCCGGGGCAGGCGATGTGCACCTCAAACGCCGGGATGGAGTGTCGAAAAGAATAGGGCCTTTCCAGACTCCATCTCGGCGCTAAGAAGATATGACGTCACACACATCGGGTAAAGGGGCGGCCCTCAGAAGGTGGCGGCGATCTCCAGCAGATGCTGCCGCTGGTTAGAGTCCGCCCGCACGAACACCGGGATACGGGGAGGCGTCAAGCCGGGCCAGGAAGCCCTGCTGCGCATAAAGTTGCAGCATGGTGTTCGGTGGCATGTTCGGGTAGCGCTCACGCTGAAGGTTCTTGAGCCGGGCGAGTATGCTGGCAGGGTTAATGGTCCTGGTCATGATCGAGCACCTCCAGGTCCCGGGCGAGTTCTTTCCAGACCCCCAGCGTGCGGGCGAGCTGCCCGAGTGTTCGGCGGTCCAGCGCGCCATCACGGCGCGCGTTCTTGAGCCCCTCCAAATAGAGTTCGCGGCCAAACTTCGGGGCGAGGCGGAGCAGGTCGATCAGCGTTTTCTCGATGGTGTAGGTGGTCAGGTGGCGTTCGCGCACCGGCACCTGCGTCAGTCCAGCCGCGTAGGTCTGATCCCCGAAGTAGAAGGTGCTGACCGGCAGACCCGCGTAGACCAGCGCCTGACGGTTTTTCGGCACGGCGAACTGGAGCCGGTTGGGCCGGGTGGTGGTCAGCCCGTGCAGGTGAAGGGCGCTGATCAGACAGGGGCGCGCGAAGGGGAAACGCAGCTGCACCTCCAGGAGATCGGTCAGCGCGGCGTCCTCTGCTTCAAGGCCACTGAGATTCGCGAGTTGATACACACCCAGAGCGAGCCGGATGAGTTGACGGTCCCGCACGGAGCGGGTCAGTTCAATCCGTGGGATGCCGGCGACGGTTGCTTCGGCGGTCGTGACGTAGCCGCCCTGTTGGTGGGCGTATTCCAGAAGCTGGTGGCGGTGGGTGTGGGTGGACATGTCAGTTGTTCCAAAGTATAGGATAGAAATCAGAAACCACCTATGATTTGCAACATTATTGGATTGGGAGTCGACTCACGTAGATGACAGTTCGTTGTTATGCCGTAAATATATAGGGATGATATATAAAAAAGATTTCAGATGATCTTGCTAGGGTTTTGTGGAGGAGGGGTTCAGTCTGACGGACAATGGAGACTGACATGACTGCCAGCAAACACGAGTACACTGCCGAGTTCAAGGAAGAGGCCGTCCGTCTGGTGATCAGCAGCCAGAAGAGCTGCGCGGAAATCGCCCGAAATCTCGGCATCCCTCCCTCCCTGGTGGTGCGCTGGAAGCAACAACACGAAGAGAAGGGGGCGGCCCGCCGCCCCCAGTTCACCGGACGGGGGGTCCCGGCGCTCAGTGAGCAAGAAGCGCGCTTCAGGAAGCTCGAACGAGAACTCGAAATTACCCGTCAGGAACGCGATATT
>NZ_MSTI01000052.1 GCF_001949125.1 Deinococcus marmoris | reverse complement strand
GCGGGCGAGTGGCTGGAGGGACTCCAACCCGATGAAAAAGCCATGCTGATCGACAATGCAGTGGTCTACGGCTTGCCGATGAACGTGGTTCTAACGCGGACAGATCAGGGGGAACCCCTGATCGTGGCAAGCAATGCCACCAAGGGCCAGCACATTCTGAAGGGATACCGCCAGCGTTGGAAGATCGAATGCCTGTTCCGGGCACTGAAAACGAAGGGGTTCCAGTTGGAAAACACCCACATGACGCTTCCCGGTCATGTGACGCGGCTGCTCTGTTTGCTGACCCTGGCCTATGTCTGGAGCGTCCTGGCCGGCATCAACCAACATATGACACTCAAAAAACACGGACGGCGCGCATGGAGTGTTGTGACCCTGGGCCTCCGGTCGCTCGTCCGGGCGTCTTCCCGTCAAGTCGGGGCTTCGGGAGATGAACTGCTTGATCTGATTCAACTCTGGATGCCGCACCAGACCATGGGAGCAGAAACTGTCGGGTACTGAGCAGCGCAGGGATAGATCATTGTGTCAGCGCCTATCAAACCCCACTTTCCGTCCCAGTCGCCAAGAATACGGAACCAGCCTGCGGCTGAACGCGCAGCCCGTCTAGCAACAGCGAGACTACTGCCTGTGCCTGCGGTTTCCAGCCCGGATGATCCTGGGCCGCGCAGAGACTGCCCATCACCACCATCACGGTGACCGGATCGACATCGGCCCGCAGGCACTTTTGGAGAGCGCCCGCCTCCAGCAGCCGTGTCAGGGCCTGCAACAACGGTCCCGGTTCGCTCAGGCTGTGCGCTTCGGTGGAAGGCGAGCCACTCAGACTGGTGCTGAGCGCGGTGGCGAGTCCTCGATTGTCAGCGGCGTAGTCGACCAGATGTCCCAGAAATGCGGCCAGGGCCTGATCGGCGGGCTTTGTGGTCAGCAGCGCGTCCGCTGAGGCGCACAGGCGCTCAATTTCCTGGCGGTATACCGCTTCGATAAGGGCTTCACGGCTCTCAAAATGGCGGTACAGCGTCCCGGTCCCCACGCCTGCCCGCCGGGCAACCTCATCGAGGCGCAGTTCACCCTGACCCTCAGCGAATAGGGTCCGCGCCGTGACCAGCAGCAATTCCCGGTTGCGTCTGGCATCGGCCCGCAGTGCCTTGGGCGCTTCGGGTAAAGCTCCACTGCCAGCGGCCTTGTCGCTGGTCATATCCCCATCCGTTGAAGAGATGGTTCAGATTGACAAACGGAGGGAGTCTCCGTATATTGATCTGGAGTCATTCTCCGCTTATACCACGAGATGGGGAGGCTGTTGGATGTGGGCAGCAGCGGCGCTGTGGGCAGATGGCGCGCTCCACAGGCCCTTTTCTGCCGCACGCCCAAAGGAGCACCATGAAGATTCTGATGATCGGGCGTGGGGTCATAAGTATCCTATACGGCTGGGCGCTCACGAAAGCGGGACACACCGTGGAGTATTACGTCAGGCCGGGCCGAGCCTCGCTCTACGGCTCAAGCGTGACCCTCGATATTCTCGACGCCCGGACCAGGATGCATGGTGTCAGGGTACACGACACCATGACACCCCGGTTTGTGCAAGACCTTCCCCTGAACCACACCTATGACCTGATTGTCGTGAGCGTTCAACATTACCGATTCGCCGAGGTCATGGCCTTTCTCAACGGGCGTGTCGGGGACGCGACGGTGCTGCTGTTCAATAACCTGTGGACGGACCCGCAGGCAGCAGTGTCCGCCCTGCCTGCCAAACAACTGGTGTGGGGCTTTCCCCGGGCGGGGGGCGGCTTCAGGCCGGATGGTGTCCTGGCTGGGGGGTTGCTGAAAAACGTCATGATTGGTCAATTCGGCCCCAGGGCCAAAGCAAGTTCTGAACATGCCCCGACTCGCCGTGAGCAGGCGGTGCGCGAGCTGTTCCGCAGCAGCGGGTTCGGCATTCAGCGCCAGTACGACTTTCAGGGATGGCTGTGGTTTCACTTCCTGATCAATGCCGCGCTGTTGCCTCAGGCTTACAGGGCGGGGTCATTTGCAAAGTTGATGGCGTCGGACGCGCATTTGCGTGAGGGGGTCCTCAACGTCCGGGAACTGGTGCCGCTTCTGGCGGCGCGCGGCGTGGATGTGAAGCAGCATCTCGCGGACGTCGGCGTGTTCAGCCTGCCGCTTCCAGTTGCGGCCCGGATTCTCAACCTGGCCCCCCGCCTGATCGCACCCGCGCAGGCCGTCATTGAGACGGCCCTGGTGGGCGAGGGCGATCTGGAGCGGGAAGTCCGGCCCATCGCCTTGGACGTGCTGGCCGAGGCACAGCGCCTTGGGGTGGCTGTTCCGCGCCTCGAAGCGTTCGTGGCCCAGCTTGATTCTGTTGAGAACGCTGGCGGCATGCTCTGACCACTCGCTGAATGCGGTCTGCGAGGCTTAATCTCGTTTGGTGAACGCCTCAATGAACCAGGCCCATTCACCCGTGAAGCCCATATCTGTCAGAGAGCGACTTGACGGACAAATTCCTCTGATCGTCGCGTCACATCTTCTTGATCTCATACGGACTCCGATTAGAGAGTGTTGAAAACACCCGTAATCTGAGCGGAGTGAGAAGGAGAGAAACGGGTGCCGGACGTGGAGTGTAGGAATTGGCGCTGTCCCGATTCCTACATGAAATAAACGGAATCCGTATCATACGGACTCCGAATAAAAAGCGCAGACTGGAGCATCGCTAAATTCTATTCAGCCATCATTTTTCGCCACAGTGCCGCCGACAACCCGATCTCCTCACCCAACACACCCTGTTCCACTGGTGGCCTCTATACGGTAATTAAGCGGAATCCATATCAGTCAGCCGGGAGGCTCCGCAGCCTGCCAAGCTACGGGAAATCAACGTAAGGGTCCCAAGAGTGGGTCATCCCCACTCACATGGACCTCATCACCCACCTTTCGGTCTTGGGCGGCCTCCTGGTGGAGTGGGGTGCCCAGGATGGTGGCCAGCAGTTCGGCGAGCTGACCAAGTTCATCGCCGCTCAGGCGTGACAGGGAATGCCGGGTCGTGTCGCGCACTCGGCGTTCGCCTACGGCCCGGATGGCCTCCCCCTTGGCCGTGATGGTGTGGCGGACGGCCCTTCCCGGTCCCGAAACGCGCTGAATCAGCCCGCGTTCCACCATACGAGCGGCAAGTGTTCCAAAGGCCTGGTCCGTCTGAAAGGTCAGTTGGGCGAGGTCGTGCAGGGACGCGCCTTTGTGTCGGTGGAGGTGACGCAGCGTGTCCCACTGCACCAGCGAGATGCCGAGGTCAGCCAGCGCGGTAGTGAAGGCCCGGTGATGGCGGTGTTGCACCCGCTTGATCATGTGCGTCACGTCCTCTTCAGAAGCCATGCGGCTACTTTAGCGCAGGTTGCTTTGATCAGCTTCCTGATATAAGGTTACTTAGATATTGGCGATTGCAGGACTTCAGAGCCTGCTGTTTGGCCCCATCTCAACCCCCAAGGAGACCCACCATGCCCGAAACTGAACACACCACCGTAAGCGTCGAAGTCCCCGATCTTGGCCCCGTGTCCGTTCAGGTCAGCGTTCGCGGCGAGGGCCGCCCGATCTTGCTCCTGCACGGCGGCGCAGGTCTCATGTCTGTTGCGGGCTTTGCCGACCGGCTGGCCGCTGAGCGTTCCGCTCGCGTCTACACGCCGACGCATCCCGGCTTCCAAGGCACCAAACGTCCAGTCACGCTCACCAACATGCGCCAGCTTGGGGCGTTGTACGCGGCCCTGCTTGGCGCGCTGAACCTGACAGGTGTCACCGTTGTCGGCAATTCTATCGGTGGATGGATTGCCGCAGAACTTGCCCTGCTGCATCCCAAAAGCGTGGTCAGCCTCGTCCTCATCGACGCGGTCGGCGTGGAGGTGCCCGGACACCCCATCGCTGACTTTTTCAACCTCAGCTTCCCACAAATTGCCGAATACAGTTACGCTCAGCCCGCCGCCTTCCGCATCGATCCCACGCAGTTGAGTCCCGAAGCGCAGCGAATGATGGCGGGCAACCGCGCCGCCCTGGCGGTGTATGGCGGTGAGCCGTCTATGGTGGACCTCGATTTGCTCGCCCGGCTGCCCGCCATCACGCTGCCCACGCTCGTCGTGTGGGGTGACGCCGACCGCATCACCGCCCCACAGAATGGACAGGCGTATGCCGAGGCCATTCCCGGCGCGCAGTTCGTCCTGATGGAACGTACTGGGCATCTGCCGCAGATCGAATCCCCGGAGCGATTGCTTCCCCTGCTGTGGGATTTTGCGGACGCGCGTCCAGCACCGTTGTCATGACGGCGCGGCCCCAGGTGCCGCCCTACGCTCCCCAGCGGTGATGGCCCAGCCGATTCATCAACGTCTCGGCAATGCTTCCAACAGCCCAGCCATCAAGAGTGATGCAAAACTGGCCGACTCGGTTGTGTTGCCTTAACCGGCACTGAGGAATTGAGCAGCTCCAGTACGGTGGACGCATAGGCCGCAGCGCAAGACGTTGGACAGCCCAGTAAGCTGCGGCAACTGCGCGCAAACCCATCGGGTGCAGTGTCAAGCCGCGAGTATCTTGCAAATCCTGAAACGCTGGGTACGCTGTGCCGCACATCGGGTGGCGTAGGAGGCTGAGAGCCGACTGGATGATGGAAGAGCCAGAGGCATTGGAGGCCAGAGTGAATAGACCACAGCAGCGTTCCCACCAGCTCTCCTCTGGGGCCGACGGCGAAAAGGTCCAGAGCAAACTGGAGACATCACCTCCGTCTTTCTTCAAACATCCGGGCCGACTGGAGGCTTTTAGTGACGGTGTGTTCGCCATCGCCATTACCCTGCTGGCGCTTGAACTCCGCGTTCCCCCAGTGGAAACCGCCTCAACGCCCCTGCGGTTGTGGCAGGCCCTGCTGGAAGGCTGGCCCTCCTACTTCGCCCTGCTGCTGAGTTTCGGCACGATTTACGCCGCCTGGATCGGACACCACATGATGCTTCAGCAGGTTCAGGACATCCGGCCCGCACTGGTCTGGACCAACGGGCTATTTTTGCTGAGCATCGTGCTGTTACCGTTTACCACCGCTCTGGTCGCCGAACATCTGACGCATCCAGGCGCTCCGGTGGCGGTGGCGATCTATGCGGGCGTCAATGCGCTGACCAGCCTGATGTACCTGCGGCTTTATCAAGTCAGTCAGCGCCACTTCACCGAGGCGAGTCCCAACCTGCGCCTTGCGTCCTTGGGTGCGGGTGTGGGCCTGGCCCTGTGCGGCGGGGCAGTGATCCTGGCATTCGTAACGCCGATAGGCGCGTTGTTGCTGGTGGCATGCGTCTGGCTGTGGTGGTCGCTTCCCGACGCAGGCAGGCGAGCGCAGCGTTGAGACGAGAGGCATTCGTGACGTTGACCAGGCAGGCCGCAATGCTTACCAGGCAGGCCGCAATGCTTACCAGGGCAGGCTGCCACGCCCGGTGAAGAAGCCGCCTGTGGGGCCATCTTTGCCCTGGAGCGCGTACTTGAGGAGTGATTCTTCAACCGCAACTTCCACCGTCCGGTCTCCCCGGAAACCCGTGATGTCGGTGGCGGTGAAGCCCGGATTGACCGCGTTGACACGGATACCCTCCGCGTACAGATCTTTGGCGAGCAACACAGTAAGGCCGTTCTGGGCCACCTTGGACGATTGGTACGCAAAGAGTTGGGTTCGGGCGTGTGCGCCGTCTGGGTAGCCGATCAGGCCCATTGAGCCGAGGTCTGAGGAGACGTTGATGATGCTGGGGGTCTCTGATTTCCGCAACAGGGGCAGCATGGCCTGGCTCAGCCGGAAGGGGCCGAAGAAGTTGGTCTCAAACACAGCCCGCACGTCTTCTATATCGGTCTGAGATGGGTGATGTCCGCCCACACTAATTCCTGCATTGTTGACCAGCAGATCGAGGAGGCCGCTGCCTTGCTCAATATGACTGACTGCCTGCGTGACACTCTCCCCGTCGGTCACGTCAAGCACCAGCAGCCGGACATCGCGGCCTGGCCCCTGAAGCTCGTCTACAGCAGCCTTGCCCCGCGCCAAATCACGGCTGCCCAGATACACCGTCCAGCCGTGGTCCAGTAGCCTGCGGACGAGTTGTTTGCCCAGGCCCTTGTTGGCCCCGGTGACCAGCGCCACCTTTCCTTTGAAATCATCCATCGTGGCTCTCCTGGGTTGAGTGAACATTGAAAGACCGCAGACACCTTTAAATAGCCCGCACGGTATTGGGGTTGCTCTGTTGAACCTGTGCTAAACCGGCTGTATCGCCTCTGTGTGGAGGCTTGATTCACTCCTGATCTTGCGGCTTGATCCCCTCGGCCTGGAAGCCAATCTGACGGTGGCTGCCGTCGCAGTAAGGAGGGTTCTGCGTGCCTCCACAGCGGCACAGGGCGGCGCGGGTCTCATTGATGGTGCCAGAAGCCGTGGTCAGGCTCAGGTCTCCCTGCACGAACAGCGGTCCATCCTGAACGGCGGCGACGGTGGTGTGGGCGGCTGGCGCTTCTTCCGGGCCAGCGGTCAACGTGTAATGAAGCGCGCCGGTGGGGCAGCGCCGCACCACCTCCGCCACCGCCCCCGCAGGCGCGGCGTCGGCCTGGACCCAGGGATGGACCTTGGGATCAAACACCTGGGGCAGACCACGAATACAGGCCGCGAAGTGAATGCAGCGGTGCAGATCGAAATACACGGTGATGTCGGGAGCCGTGTAAGCGCGGCCCCAGTGGGCGGGAACGTCGGAATCGGTCATGGGTCTCCTCAGTTGCTTGAATGCCCGCTATGTGCAGCCTCGTCTTCTCTTAATCCGGGCGGTGCTGTGTCAACTGCTCGCGTACTGAGGTCCAGGTCAGGTCCGGGTAGCGGTCATTGTTCAGCGCCGTCAACTTGCCCTTGCCGCTGAACATGTCGCGCATGTACTGCATGCCCTGCCACGCCGGGAAAGGATCGCCCGGCTGCGGCGCAACCCGCTTCGCCACCCCGATCATCACGCCTAGCACACCCAGGTTGCCCGCGTGCAACGTCTGGTACGGCTCTCCCGTGACCTCGCTCATGACCCCGGCCAGCTCGCGCGCGCTCAGGGTGTCGCCCGCGATCCGCAGGATGCGCGGCGTGGTGTCGTCCAGAGCAGCGGCGGCCACATAAGCGGCCACGTCATCTTTGGTGGTGAAGTCCATCGGCTGATCGGCACTGACCCAGTACAGCACCCGGTGGATCCTGGGCTGAATGATGGGCATTTCATTGCCCAGCATGTCCATGAACGCCCCATTGAGAATGGTGGTCACCCCGATAGAGGCGCGGTCCGCCCGGCCCATGAACTCGCGTCGCAGGTCCAGGTTGCGGTTGTCGCCCCGCGTGGTTTTGGTGAAATCCTCGGAGTAGTCCGAGGGAATAAAGCGCGGCACGCCCGCCCTGACGGCGGCGTCGAGCAGCACGCTCTGGCGCTCCACGATCACGTCGTACAGGCCGTTGAGGGCGGAGATGACGCACGAGGCACCCTGCATGGCGGCGGCCAGCGCGTCCACGTTCGCCGGATCGGCCTCGGCCAACGTCAGGCCCAGTGCGGTCAGGTGGGTGCGGTCTGCCGCCGAGGTATTCGGGCGAATCAGCGCCCGCACGGACGCGCCGCGCGCCACCAAGGCTCTGGCAATGCGGGTGCCGAGATCGCCCGCCGCTCCGGCGAGAATGATGGTGGAGGTCATACTTCACTTCCTTGATTGAGGGTGCGTATTGAAACTGAGGTAGAGAGGAAACCGAGTCTCCACTCTACGTCGGTGCTGAATTCAGTGGCTGTCAGGGCGCAGTGGATTGGGGCCAGGCACCACGGCCATTCCGTAGCGCCGCAGTTGTTCCGGGGTCATTTGCGGCATCGGGGCGAGGCCCTTGAGTGGGAGAACACGCTCAGGGGCAGGCATTGCCAGCTCAGTGACAGCAGCTTCCAGACTGGCAGGCGTGTAACCGTTCAGGAAGCGGGCGGTCTCGCTGTCCACCCGGAAGGCGTGGCGGGTGTCGCGCGGCACTGTCAGATAGTCCCCCTTGCGGGCCACGATGATCTCGTCGCCCACCAGAAAGGTGACTTCGCCGTCGAGCATGTAATACGTCTCGTCAGACCAGGTGTGCGTGTGCGGCCCTGGCCCGGAGCCTTTGGGAAGCAGTTCTTCCATCAGGGAGAAGCGGCCCCCCGTGTCGTTGGCGTCGGCCAGCACGATCCACAGGATGTCCATCCACCAGTAGGCGGGGGCAGTTCCGACGCTGTGGTTAAAGCCTTCAGCGCCGGGCATCGGTGTCAGGTGGGTCTGGGTGGGTTCGGTCATGTCGGTTTCCTCCTCAAGTGCGTGGGCCTAGCGCTGCGAGCGGAGCATTGCCCGGCCACCTTCTTCTCAGTCCATTGACGTTAAGCGGTCTAGGCGTGAGGGAGCGCCCGCTTCGCGAACTGGGCAAACGTTTCGAGCTTCACGTCCGGGTAGCGGTCATTCTGGAGATCACTGAGGTTGGTCTGGCCGGTGAGCATGTAGAGCTGATAGGCCAGCATGACCGAGCTGAACGGATTGCTGGTGTCCTTGAGAGCTTGTGCGTGGGCGGCGCGCAGCTCGGCCTCTGAACCCATCGAGTGGCGCGTGAACGTGCGTCCAGTCTGCCCCTCAATCACCTTCGCGGCGTCCAGGATCGAGATGCGGTCCCCGGCGAAGGCAAACTTGCCAGCGTGCACACTGGGATCGGTGGCGATCTGGGCCACCATCCGGGCGGTGTCCTCCACGCTGGTGGCGTCGATGATTTGATTGCCGTCGCCCCAGTAGTTGACTGTTCCGGCCTCGTAATCGAAGGTGCCCGCTTTGGGAGCGAACATCTCCATAAAGGCCCCTTGCAGGACATTAATCTGCTCGATGCCTGTGGCCACGATCTGCGCATCGGCCATCCGGCGCAGATCGAACATCAGGTGTTCGCCGGGCGTGGCCTCGAACAGGTCTAGGCCGTAGTCGGAGGGCAGGATGCGGCGCACGCCGTTGCGCGCCCCGCTCTGGGCCAGCGCCACCTGACCGTCGATGATCACGTCAGGGCCGCCCTGAACGGCAGAGATGATGGTGTCGATGCCCGTGGTGGCCCGGTCAAGCGACGCCTGATCGGTCAGGTCACCCTCCACCACTTCGGCACCGGCCTCAACAAGAGCGCGGACAGCGTCCTGCTTGGCCCCACTCTCGGCGGCGCGGATCATCAAGCGGATATGGGCGTCAGGCTGCTGGAGCAGGTGGTGGGCGATGCGGCCGCCGAACATGCCGGTGGCACCGACGAGAAGAATGTGCTGGGTCATGGTGAACTCCTTGAGGAACTGAAAAGAGTGGGGGCGGGGAAGCTGGGTCTAACGCCGAGGGTGCGAGAATGGGCCGATGACGAGCGCAGACCCGGCTCAGGGGCCGCCGTGCGGACTTCCTGATATGGCAATTATAATCACATACGTGATGATCTCAAGTGTGACAGATTACAGTCATGACTAAGCGTGCCAAAGTAGAGGTGTTGGAAGTCCCCACCATCCCGGCTGAATTCCTGAACCACCTGGGCTTCGTGGTCAACAGAGTCGCCGAGCGACTCAATGCCCAGGTGGCGCAGGTGACCCTGCACCACGGGCTGACGGTGCCGCAATACGGTCTGCTGCTGCTGCTTCAGGCCGAGGGGCCGCAGGCGCAGATCGAACTGAGCATGCGGGTGGGCCTGGACCGTACCAGCGTGATGCGGACTGTCGATCTGCTGGAGAAACGGGCCTTCGTGCGCCGTGATCCTGACCCGTCAGATCGGCGCAAACACAGCGTGGTGCTGACGGAAACGGGAGCCGCCCTTTTAGATCAGACACTTCCCCAGGTTCGGCAGGCTGAGCGGGACGTGACGGGCCTGTTGTCCGCCCAGGAGCAGACTCAGCTTATGGAGTTACTTCGGCGGCTGCTCGTGACAAACAGAGCAGGCTGAGCAGAGAGGAACTTTGGAGCAGAGAACCCGGTGACCTTTCGAGCATGGCAAGGGGATTCCATCCTCTGATCCGATGCCTCGGCTCAACGCTGCTGGGTGCCAAGCCGCTCCAGCCCGCCTTCCACTGCCCTGAACATCCCGGTCTGATCCAACACGCAAAGGAATTGCTCGTATAGCATTGTGATCTGGGTGCCAAGGATGGATTCTTGTTCCTCCGCTAGTCGCGCCCCTCATACGTGGGGGCCACGTTCGGCTTTACCCTGCCCAAAGTACCCGCCTGAAGTCTCATACGGATTCCGCTTGTTTCGTTAACAAACTGGGAGAACCTCAGTTTGCCAACCCCACGCCCGGAACCTATTCTTCTTATTCTCGCTTCTATGTTGTGGGCGTTCAGGAAAACCTGACGCCCACAACGATGGTTGCTGGGAGCGGGCTTAGGTAAACGCCCCCTACTCGCCAGGTCAAGAAACCTGAAGCGGAAATTGCGTCCCCTTGCCCACCACACCCACAGATCGAACGGAATCTGAAGCCCAAAGAGCCTGTATACAAGCGTGATCCATGCGTGTGTCGTTCCCGGAAAGGAGCGTGCCAGATGTTGGGAATTGATGTCAGCAAGGCAACTTTGGCTGTCTGTCCCGTTCAGAGTACCGCAGGGCAGGACCTCACGCGTGAGGTCCTCAAAACCGCAACTGGACACGCTCAGCTCCAGCGCTGGTTGGTAAAGCTCAGGAGTTGCACCTGCATAATACGGACTCCGATTAGAGGGTGTTGAAAACACCCGTAATCCGCGCGGAGCGAGCAGGAGAAAAACGGGTTCCGGGCGTGGAGTGGAGGGATCGGCGCTGTTCCGATTCCTGCACGAAACAAACGGAACCCGTATCAGCCGTCGAGAAGATAACTCGGCTTTGCTCGACATGACAAATTTTGAGACAAATGCTCTATGAGGCTTTTCTGCAGTGGCTGTCCGTCCTCACTGCCCGATAGGGACCTGGGAAGAAGTCTGGATGCCCCTAAACAGCAGCCAGGCGGTCAGGCCCAGTTCACCTGCCACAGCGGGCGCAAGAAGAAGTCCGCCAGGTAACCCACCGAAGTCCACCATCAGCAGCCTGGCCAGGCTGTCAAGGATGTACCCCAGCCCCCCAAACATGAGCAGGACACCCAGGAAACGAGGAAAATATCCAGAACGGTACAGCAGCGCACCCAAAAACAGGAGATGAAGGCCAAAAAATACCAGGGCGAGGAGGAAACTGGCGCTGAATGTCTCCAGGGCGGTCTGGGCCGCAAGTTCAAGTGTCGCGGCCTCCTGACCTGACACGCGTCCGGCTTGGCCCAGCAGCGCGGCGGCCTGATACAGCGGCAACAGGAAGACTGCCAGCACGGCGGAATAGGTCAATCTCAGGGCCGATGATACCAGCGAGAGCGCCCGGCTGATCGGCTTGAACAGCAGGTAGAGCGTGACCGATAGGGCAATGTCCGCCACGACGATCACGATCCAGCCCAGCAAGCTGCCCATGAACAATTCGCGTGAATCCTGAATGCGCCTGGCGGTGGTGGCCGGGTCGTCGGGCACCACCAGCGCCTCAAGCACCAGCGGCGAGAACATGCCCAGGACGGCCAGCAACAGATAGAGCAACCCGGTGGTCCGCACCAGGCGCTTGAGCGAATCAAGATGAACGTACTGAACGGTGACATTAGCCTGCACACCACAGGAATCCGTGGTGGTCATGCGTTCGCCACCGCCCCGACGTAACTCAGCGCCGACGGACTCAAGCGGCCCACAATCGCCGGGGCCTGATGGATCAGCACCTCGTCGCCTAGGGCCTGCACCATAAACAGGGCAAAATCCGTGCGCCGCGTGCGGTTGCTTACCAGCATGGCGTCACCGACGTGCTGACTCCAGACGGGCAGCCCCTGGCTCTCGCCTTCCTCCAGGTCGCTGCCCCGCACCACCGTCCAGCGGGTGCGGCTGGCAAAGATCTGCCTACACGCCTCCACCTGATCGTCGAGTTCGGCGAGACGGGTGAGCCGGCCTAGCCAGCCGAACACCTTAACAAAGACCCGCAGGCCCAGGGGGTAGACATCCTGACCGTCGCGCGTGATGTGCCAGCCACACGAGAACACCAGGCGCGCATCTGGACGGGCGTATTTCAGCACGGCCCGTGCCGTTCCAGACGAGTACTGCTGCGCGCCCCAGGGGGCCAACACCGTCAGCACGCCGCCGCAGCCAGTTACCGCTTTCTGGATCACATCGGGATCGTTGGTTGAACCGGGCACAATCTGGAGGCGGTCACCGAAGCGTGCCAGTTTTACCACACTCTGCGGACGGCATACACCCACCACCTCATACCCCCGGTCCAGCGCGTGCTGCACCATGTACTGCCCGAGCTTGCCGGAAGCGCCGACAACGCAGACCCGCTTTGGTTCTGCCGCCGACTTTTCGGCAGAGAAAATGTTGCTGGATGGAATGGTCTGATTCACAGGCACCTCGCTGTAGGAATCGAACGCCCCAGCACCGCCATCCGGTGCTGCTAGACTTACTATGTAAGTTAAGACTTACAATGTAAGCCTGTCAAGTTGACAGCGCAGCTTAGGTGTTCACACTGGAGGAAGCATGTCCACATCCCCCCCCCATGCCACGCGTGACACGCGCCGCCAGCCCCTCAGCCGAGAAGAGGTCCTACGCGGGGCGCTCCTGCTGGCCGATGAGGGCGGCATCTCCTCACTCACCATGCGCAATTTGGCAGAGCAGCTCGGGGTTCAGGCGATGTCGCTGTATCACCATGTCGCCAATAAAGATCAGCTTCTGGACGGCATGGTGGACCAGGTGTTCGGCGAGATCGAGATGTCCGCCACCAGAACTCCCTGGAAGGCCGCTATGCGCCAGCGCGCGTTCTCGGTCCGTCAGGCCCTGCGGCAACACGGCTGGGCCTTGGGCGTTCTGGAGTCGCGCAGTCATCCCGGCCCGGCGACCCTACGCCACCACGACGCCGTGATCGGAATTCTTCGCCGGGCCGGATTCTCCATTGCCCTGGCCGCCCACGCCTATTCGGCACTGGACAGTTACATTTACGGGTTTGTCCTTCAGGAACTGAATCTGCCCATCAAGACTGAACAGGAGGTGGGGGCGGTGGCTGAGACCATCTTGCAGAGTTCACCTGCCGGGGAATACCCGTTTCTCCAGGAGTTCATGACAGAACATGCCCTGAAGCCGGGCTACTTGTATGCCAGTGAGTTTGAATTTGGGCTGAACCTGATACTGGATGGTCTGGAACTGGCCCTTGGTCACCAAGCCCCGCAGTGAGATGACGCCCGTACTCGGGTGGCTTATCGGCTTGATTTCTCGACCTCTCTGGCCCCAAGACATCCAGCTCTGGAGTCTGATTGGCGGCTGACAGAGATATTCTCCGTCTGCCCCCCCGACACAGCATGGGGGTTAAGGATGACCCGATTTTGCGGGGCAGGCCCAGAACCTACGCGGGTTCAACCTGACGAAGGCCAAAATCTTGTCCAACTCGGATGAGAGGTCAAGTTTTGCCGTCTGATACGGACTCCGATTAGAAAATGTTGAAAACACCTGAAAATCCGAGCGGGAGGAAGAGCGTCCTCATGGGCGTCTGTTCATGACGAGAGCGAGCAGGAGAAAAACGGGTTCCGGGCGTGCAGTGGAGGGATCGGCGCTGTTCCGATTCATGCACGAAACAAACGGAATCCGTATCATACGGATTCCGATTAATTTGTGCAGAGCGGCCACCAGTGAAATAAGGTGTGTTGGGTGATCAGGTCAGGCTGAGTTTCAAGCCAAGCACATTGGCGGCCCAGCACATCCTGAAGCTCATCTAGAGAATCAAAACAGCGGTTCGCAAGTGGTCTGTCGGTCAAATTCCACGCCCGTTCCACGGGTTGCAGTTCTGGTGAATAGGGCGGGAGCGTGATGGTTTCAATGCCTGGGGGATGTCCCTCCACAGGAGGGACATGGAAGCCCGCGCCATCTTCGACCAGCAACACATGATGATCTGGACCCGCGCCAAGACTGGCCGCAAACGCGGCAACGACGAGCTGGTAAGCCTGTTTGGTGACCTCTGGAACGAGCCAGAACTGACTGGCTCCAGATTCGGGACAGACGAAGGCGTAGAGATAGAGCCACTCGTAACGTGGCTGAACAGGACGGATGGCTGG